>JASGEM010000088.1:0-6719 GCA_049841235.1 Propionicimonas sp.
CCCACCTGGCGCGCGCGGTGTCGGCCTCGGCGATCGTGGTCGGCGCGCGGCAGGCCCGCGGCGAGCGCGTCCACGACCTCTTCGCCGAATCGGTCGGGCTGCGCCTGGCCCGCCACCAGCACCGGCCCGTCCTGGTGGTGCCGCTGAGCGTCGTCGACTGGAAGGCGCAGGCCCCGTGGCAGTGAGCCCCATCCGGCTGATCACTCCTGCCCTGGTTCTCGCCGGCGGCAGCGTGGGCACCTTCGTCCGCTGGTGGCTGGAGGCCAGCTTCGGCTCGCCGCCGGGTGCCTGGCCCTGGGCGACCTTCTGGATCAACCTCAGCGGTTCGTTCCTGCTTGCCGTCCTGCTGGATGCCCTGGCCGTGACCGGCGAGGACGTGGGCTGGCGCCGCTACGTCCGGCTCGGTGTCGGCACCGGGGTGATGGGCGGCTACACGACCTATTCGACCTTCGCTGTCGAGGCGGTGGAACTTGCCCGGGCCGGCTCGCTCAGTCTGATGCTCCTCTACGGCGCCGGCAGCGTGCTGCTCGGGCTCGCGCTGGCCTACGCAGGCGGGTGGGGAGTCCGCCGTCTCCATCACGGGAGGCGGCGATGACGCCGCTCTGGATCGCCCTTGCCGGCGGGCTCGGCGCGCTCACCAGATTCCTCGTCGACACCGCTGTCGCTCGGCACAACCGCACCGGCTTCCCGCTCGGCACGATCGTGATCAACGTCACCGGATCGTTCCTGCTGGGCATGGTCGCCGGCTGGCTGCTGACCGGCGTGCTCGGGCCGATCGGCGCCATCGCCGGCACCGGCTTCCTCGGCGGGTACACCACCTTCAGCACCGCCAGCGTCGAGGGGGCGCGGCTGCTCCGCGCCGGACGTGGCTGGAGCACCCTGCTGCACGCCGGCGGCATGCTGGTCGCCGGCCTGCTCGCCGCGGCACTCGGCCTCTGGCTGACCGCCCCGGGCTGAGCCGCTCCCCGGGTCCTCCGGTCTCAGCGACCCAGCTTGTCCAGGGCGTCCTTCATCGACTGCTCGGCCCGCTCCATCTGACGCTGGTACTCGGCCAGGTCGCCGTTGCGCAGCGCGGTGTCCGCCGCCACGAAGGCATCCTCGGCCTGCCGCAGCAACTGCCGGGCCGCCTCCTCCGGCGTGGCCGGTTCGGTGGGCTCCGTCGGCTGGGTGGGCTCGGTCGGCTGGCCCGGCTCCGTCGGCTGACCGGGCTCGGTCGGCTGACCCGGGTCGATCGGCTGGATCGGCTGTTCACCGGTCTCCGCCCCGGCATCGCCGCCGAAGGTCTTGTCCAGGGCCTCCTGCAGGGTCTGGCCGATCCCCACGCTCTGGCCGAACCGGACGATCACATAGGTGAGCGCCGGGTACGAGCCCGTGCTGCCCTGACGCTGGGTGTAGACCGGCATCACGTAGAGCAGGCCGCTGCCCATCGGCAGGGTGAGCAGGTTGCCGTAGGTCGCCGCCGCCGAGCCCTGGTTGAGATACGGACGCAGCACCTCGGCCACCCGCTGATCGGTGGTCATCGCGTTGAAGGTCTGGCCGGGCCCGTCGATCTGGTGGGTGTCCGACATCCGTAGCACCCGCAGCTTGCCATAATGCGGGCTGCTCGCCTCGGCCACCACCGCGAGATAGGAAGCCAGGTTGGAGCGTCCACGCGGCACGAACACCGAGGTCTGGCTGAAGATCGGCTTGTCGTCACCCGGCCACCTGATCGACAGGTAGTAGGGCGGTTCAAGCGCCTCGGTGGGGGCACTCACCGGATCGACCGGCACCTGCCACAGGTCGGACTGCTGGTACCAGCTGTCCGGGTTGGTCATGTGGTAGCGGCCCAGCACGTAGCGCTGCACCTTGAACAGATCCTCCGGGTAACGCAGGTGTGCCAGCAGTTCGTCGCTGATCTCGCTCTTGGGCTTGATCGTCCCGGGGAAGACCTTGGCGTAGGTCTGCATCAGCGGATCGGCTTCGTCCCAGGCGTACAGGTCGACCGTCCCATCGGTGGCGTCCACGATCGCCTTGACCGAGTTGCGGATGTAGTTCACCGCCTGATCCGGCATCAACCGGTCGTTCTGGCTCTGGGCGTCCGAGGTGAGCCGCAACAGGCTGAACAGCTGGCTGTTGGGGTAGCTGTCGCTGGTGGTGTAGCCGTCAAGGATCCACACCAGCCGACCGTCCACGATCGCCGGGTAGGCGTTCTGGTCAAGGGTCAGCCAGGGCGCGACCTCCTCGACCCGCTCCTTCGGCGTGCGCTTGTACAGCACCTTGGAGACCGAGTTCACCCGGTCGGAGAGCAGGATGTTGAGATCCTTGAAGTAGGTGGCGAAGAGCATCCGGGCGCCGAGGTTCCCGATCGGGACGCCGCCGGTGCCGTCGTAGACGTTGTAGAGCTCACGCCCGCCTTCGCCGCCGCCGGGGGTGTCGAGTTCGATCGGGGCCTGGCCGGGCTCGCGTCCGACGATCGCGAACTCGGTGCTCTTCTCACCGAAGTAGATCCGGCCCTCGTACTCGCCCAGCGCGCCGGTCGGCGGCAGGTCGCGTTCGATCCATTCCGGCTGGCCGCCGGGCTGCCGGCGGTTGCCATAGGCGGCCACCAGGCCGTAGCCGTGGGTGTACACGGTGTGGATGTTGTTCCAGTTCGGATCCGGCACGCCGGCCAGGTTGAGTTCCCGGGCCGCCACCACTGCGTCGGTCTCGGTGCCCTCTATCTGGTAGCGGTCGACGTCCAGCACATCGGCGAAGGAGTAGTAGCCGCGCACCTGCTGCAGCTGCTCGAAGGTGGGACCGACCCGGGCCGGGTCGATCAGCCGGATGCCGGGCAGCGCGGCAGCGTCCTCCTTCAGCTGTCCTGGGCGCACTTGGGTGACCGCCGCGTACTCGGTGATCTCGACGTCGTCGATCCCGAAGGCCTGGCGGGTCGCCTTGATGTGCTTCTCCATGTACGGCCGTTCCTTGTCCGGCTCGTTGGGCCGCACCTGGAAGGACTGGACGATCGCCGGGTACAGCAGCTGCAGGATCAGCCCCGACACCAGCATCAGCACCACGCCGGTGACCGGCAGGATCCACCGCGTCCAGAAGGCATTGAGGAAGAACAGCCCCGCGCAGATGAAGGCGATCACCGCCATCACCAGCTTGGCTCCCAGCCGGGCGTGGTCGTCGGTGTACTGCAGACCGGTGAACAGAGTCCCCATCTCGACCAGGTAGCCGTAGCGGTCAACCAGGCTCTGCAGCCCGTAGACGATCAGCACCAGGCCGGCCAGCACCGACAGGTGGGCGGTGGCGGGGCTGGGACGCTTGCCGCGCAGCGATTGGCGGCTGAGCGAGATCCCGCCGGTGGTGAAGTGGATCGCCGCCGAGCCGAGCAGCGCGAAGAACAGCGCACTCATCGCGAAGCCGAGCAGGTCGCGCAGGATCGGCAGGACGAAGACGTAGAACTCGACGTCGATGCCGAAGTAGGCATCCGCCTGGCCGAACGGAGTCCGGTTCAGGAAGGCGAGGACCTCCAGGGTGGAGGCAGATGCGGTCATTCCGCCCAGCAGGCCGAAGAAGACCGAGGGCGCCAGGATCGCCAGCAGCAGATTCGATCCGAGCAGATCCCGGTAGCGCTCCAGCACCGGGCTGCTCGCCGGCCGGCTGCCCCGGGAACGCAGCCGCCACGCCAGCAACATGTTGAGCCCGACGATCGCCGCCATCGCCACGAAGAAGACCGAGAAGAGCACCACCTGGGTGATCAGCTGAGTGGTGAACACCTGGGTGTAGGCGACCGAGTCGAACCAGAGCTTCTCCGACCACAACTCGGCGAAGATCAGGAAACCGACCAGCAGCACGCCGGCCACGATGATGGTGGGCACCAGTGGGCTGCGTCGGGCAACAGACGTCGGCACAAGCTCTCCTTGCTCAACCTGATGAAAAAGCTGGTTCAGTCCAATGTACGTGACAACGCCAGGGCGAGGGCCGGAACCAGCTCGGCGCCCCCGATGAGTTCCTGCGCGGCACTGCGGATCCGGGCCACCCCGTGCCGCTCACCGTCCCGGGTCGCCCCCACCACCACCCGGAGATCGAGTCGCTGGGGATGCTCGGCCACCAGCCTCGCCGCGGCGGCGGGATCGTCCGGCAACTCCTGCTCGGCCTCGGACGGCAGGAAGGCGCGCTCCAGCGCCAGCACGCACCCGGCGACGGCCGGCGGCCAGGCGATCCGGGCCAGCGTCTCGGCCAGATCCTCGCCGGCGACGAATTCCTCCTGCTCGATCGAGGTGAAACCATCGCCGGGCGCCTGGCTCAGCTGATCGGCCAGGGTGGGCTCGGCGGCGATCAGTTCGGTGGTCCGGACCAGCGCGAACAGCCGGGCGGGCTGATCCCAGCCGGATCGGCCGACGTGGCGCTCGACCTCGATCAGCGCGGCGGTCAGGGCATCGCTCATGGACACCTCGGCACAGTACCGGCCTTCGCCGGATCCTTCAGCGTCTCCAGGGCGGCCAGCGCATCGCCCAGGTTGTCGACCGGCACCAGCTGCAGCCCCTCGTGCTCCACCTCCGCGTCGCCGCAATTGGCCGTGGGCAGCAGGAACACCGTGGCCCCGTCGCGGACGGCGGCGGCGATCTTCTCCTGAACCGCGCCGATCTGGCCGACCCGCCCGCTGGCGTCCAGGGTGCCCGTTCCGGCCACGATCCTTCCCTCCAGCAACTGGTCAGAGGTGAGCATCGAATAGATGGCTATCGCGAACGGCAGGCCCGCGCTGGGCCCGCCGATCGCCGGGTCGAGGTTGAAGACCACCCTGGGTTCGAACCGGAAGCCCTTGTCCAGGCCGACGCCGATCGACGGCGTGGGTGGCGAGGTGGAGGAGGCCCTGGTGGTGACGGTCTTGCTGAGCTCGCGGCGATCGCGGATCAGGTTGAACTTGACCGCCTCGCCGATGCTGTGCGCGGCGATCAACTCTTGCACGTCGGCGATGCTCTCCACCGGCTGGTTGTCGACCGCGACGATCAGGTCTCCCGGCATCAGCTGGTCGTGCGCAGGCCCGGAGAGGGACACCCGGGTGACCATCGGCAGCTCTTCCACCTTGATACCCGCCACCCGCAGGGCCGCGACCACCGCGGTGGTCTGGGAGTCGTCCATCAGCCGGAGGCTGTCGTCCTGCAGCTCACCAGCGTTGACGCCGGGACGGTAGACCGCGTCCCGGGGCAGCACCTCGCGGGAGGGCGTCCAGTACGACAGCAGGGCCTCGGGCAGGGTCAGCGCGCTGTCGGCACGGGTCACCGCGACCGTCGCCATCCGCACCTCACCGTCGGTCGGGTGGGTGGCTGCCCCCTCGATGCGGATCGCCTCCAGCTCGGCGGTGTCGCCCTCGGCCTGCACGGTGCCGAGCAGGTTGTAGGTGGAACCCGGACTCCAGCTCACGAAGGGCACCGGCACCATCGCGATCACGGCGGCCAGCGTCACGAACAGCAGCGCCGCGACGGCCGCCGTCCAGGTCTGCTTGGTCACTCGGGAACTCCATCCATCCGCGCGTTCGATTGAACGCACCGGTGAGCACGATACCGCTGGAGTTTGAGAATCAAGGACGAAGACGGACAAGAGCTCGCTCTTGATCCGGCTGAGGACGCAGATTCGTCGAGCGCCAGCGAGACAGCGAATAACCTTGGGATGCAGACGGCACCGATACCGAATGAGGAAGCGCCATGAGCGAAGACACCAACGACGACCGCGGCGATGAGCCCGGCCCGGAAGAAGAGGCGTTGCTGCGATTCCTCTCCCAGTTCGGCATCAGCCCCGGCCCCGACGGCCGCCTCGACCTGGAGGAGCTGATGGCCAGGGCGCAGTCGATGATGACCGCGTTCACCAGCCAGCTGGCCGGATTCGGCGCCACCGATCCCGATTCGGGTATCAACTGGAGCTTCACCAAGGACGTGGCGCGCAAGGTCACCGCCGCGACCGGCCCGGACCCCAGCCCCTCCAGTCACGACCAGGCAGCGGTCCGCGCCGCTTCCGAGCTGGCCGATCTCTGGCTGGACGAGCAGATCGCCTTCCCGCCGCTGACTCCCCCGCCGGCGGCCTGGAGTCGCGCGGAATGGGTGGAGAACACCTTCGGGACCTGGCAGCAGCTGATCCGTCCGGTGGTCTCGGCGCTGACGGCCACGCTGGGCGAGCTGCTGGCCGGCCAGGCGTCCGACGATCCGGCCGCGGGAATGCTGCAGCCCATGGTGCGCACCGCCGCGGCGGGCATGTTCGCCGCCCAGGTGGGCCAGGCGCTGGGACGGCTGTCGATCGAGGTGGTCAGCTGCGGCGACATCGGGCTACCCCTCACCCCCCGGCCGGCGGTCGCGCTGCTGCCGACCAACATCGCCGGCTTCGGCGAGGGCCTGAACGTGGCCGAATCCGACGTCTTGCTCTTCCTGGCGTTGCGCGAGACCGCCCGGCAGCGGCTCTTCGGCGCGGTCGGCTGGCTCGGACCCCAGCTGCTGGCGCTTGTCGAGCACTACGCCCGCGGGATCTCGATCGATCCTTCCGCCCTGGAGCAGGCCATCGAGACCCAGCTGAGCGGGGCGATGACCCCGCAGGAGATCGAGCAGGCCGGCCAGGCTGTGGCCGGCTCGCTGTTCGCACCGCAGGTCACCCCCGAGCAACGCGAGGTGCTGGGCAGGCTGGAGACCCTGCTGGCCCTGGTCGAGGGCTGGGTGGACGAGGTGGTCGACCAGGCCGCTCGCGGCCGGATGCCGGCCGCCGCCCAG
>JASGEM010000089.1:0-26373 GCA_049841235.1 Propionicimonas sp.
CCGCTGGCCCGGGCTGCGCCTGCCGGGCCACGTCGACGGCGCCGAGGTGGCCGTCCGCGCGATCGTGGGCCAGCAGATCTCCGTGGCCGGCGCGCGCACCGTGCTGGGCCGGCTCGTCCAGCAGTACGGCGATCCACTGCCCGTCGGCGGCAAGGCCCCGGCCGGGCAAGCGAACGGAGTCGACCTCACGAGCATCCAGCCGGCGCTGTCAGGTACAGAATCCGGGCAATCCGGCCCCGGTGCCGTCACTAGGCACGCAGGTGGCCGAAATCGCCCGGTTTCTGCGCGTCCGCCGGCTCCGGAAGCCCCTGCCCCGATCGGCCTCACCCATCTCTTCCCCGCACCTGCGGCCCTGGCCGGGCTCGAACCCGGAGACCTCCCGATGCCCCGAGCGCGCGGACAGGCGCTGATCGGGCTCTGTCAGGCCCTGGCCGACGGGCGGGTGGCCCTGGATCGCGGACCGGATCGCCACCTCACCCGCACGAAGCTGCTCGCCCTGCCCGGCGTCGGTGACTGGACGGCCAGCTACCTCGCGATCCGTGCCCTCGGCGACCCGGACGCCTTCATGCCGACCGACCTCGGCACCCGCCATGCCCTGACCCGCCTCGGCGCGGACCCGCACCGCGCCGCCGACCTCGCCGAAAGCTGGCGACCCTGGCGCTCCTATGCCCAGACCCTGCTCTGGAACGTACTGCTCGACCCGGAAGGATTCCCCCATGTGGCTCGTGATTGACTCTCCGATCGGCCCGCTGCGGCTGGTCGCCGCCGGCGGCGCGCTGACCGCCATCGAGTTCTCGCCCTTCCGCAGTTCCGGCGGCCTCGACCCTTCGGCAAGCCCCGAACAGGCCAGGCTCGACCACCGGGAGAAGGCCGCCGCCGACCCCGCCGTCCCGGCCCGCGGCGCGGCTGCCGACGGGCAAGGCCAATCCGACGATGAATCGGTCCTGCTGCGGGCCGCCGCCCAACTGGCACAGTACTTCGCCGGAGAGCGCACCGAGTTCGATCTGCCACTGGCCCCCAGGGGCACCGAGTTCCAGCACCGGGTCTGGGCCGAACTGCGGATGATCGGCTACGGCGAGACCGCCAGCTACGGCGACATCGCGCATCGCCTCGGCCTCACGAATGCCGCCTCACGGGCGGTTGGCACGGCCAACGGACGCAACCCGATCCCGATCATCGTTCCCTGCCACCGGGTGATCGGTGCGGACGGAACCCTCACCGGCTACGCCGGCGGCATCGAGCGCAAGCGCGTCCTGCTCGACCTCGAGCGTCCCGCCCTGGTCTGACCCGCCTGGCGTCCGCCGACCGCCATCCTTGTCATCGAGCGCCAGGCCCCAGGCACAAGCGCTCGACGTGAAGGGAAGCGCTCGGTGGATGAGGTGCGCGGCTCAGACCAGGAAGGTCGCTTCGGGGAATACCTGGGTGTACTTCTGGGAACGGCGCGGCTCGGCCATCATGTCGGCGACCGTGTCACGCCAGACCGTGTAGTGAGCGGTCTCCTTGTGCGCGAGCATCGCCTCCGGGCTGCGATAGACCTCCACCAGGACGAACTGCGTGGGGTCGTCGTTCGACCGCAGCACATCGAACCGGGCGATCCCCGGCTCGAGGATCGAGTTCCCGGCGTTCACCGCCGAGGCAGCGGCGAACTGCTCGATCTGGTCGGCCTTGACGTGGACGAGGACATGGACGGTGATCATGCTCCAGTCTCTGCCATCGCCGGGCTTCGCGCATCCCCACCCGGTTCCAACTTGCACACCGCCGAGCGCGGTGACAGTCTGGAGGGCTGGCCCGTGGCCAGCTCTGCACGGAGACCACCCATGAACCTTCCCGCGTCCACGCGTGTCCTGCTCGCGAACCAGCCGTTCGTGACGCTGCTGGTTGCCCGGACGATCTCGATGCTCGGCATGGCGTTCGCACCGGTCGCGCTCGCCTTCGGCGTGCTGCGGCTTCCCGGAGCGGACGCTGGCACCCTCTCGCTCGTCCTGCTCGCACAGACGGCGCCGAATGTGCTGTTCATGCTGGTCGGCGGCGTGATCGCCGATCGCTACCCGCGTGCCGTCGTGCTGCGGTGGGGCGAGTTCATGGCCGGCATCGGGTTCGGCGCGATCGGGCTCATGATGCTGTCGGGCAACGCGCCGGTCTGGGCGCTCTGCCTGGCCGCCGCGCTCGCCGGAATCGCCGGCGCGGCCATCTACCCGGCTCTCACCGGGATCATTCCCGACCTGGTGGCCGTGCCGCAGCGGCAGCAGGCCAACGCCTGGCTGAGCGGCGGCGCCTCCGGTGCGCGACTGGTCGGCCTGGTGGCCGGCGGCGCGGTGGTGATCTGGCTGGGCGGCGGCTGGGCGATGGTCACCGCGGGCACGCTCTATCTGCTGGCCGGCGTCCTGGTACTGGGTCTGCCGCGGATCTCGGCCACCCTGGCCAGCGCCTCGGAGAGCCCGATCCGGCAGCTCGTCGAAGGGTGGGGCGAGTTCCGCTCCCGGCAGTGGCTGTGGGTGGCGGTACTGCAGTTCTCAGTGATGGTGATGATGCTCCAGGCCGCCCACGGCGTCTTCGGCCCGGTCGTCGCCGAGACCGAGCTCGGTGGCCCGGCCACCTGGACCACCTTCCTGGCCGCCGAGGCGGTCGGCGCTGTGGTCGGGGTCGGGCTGGCGTTCGTGTGGAAGCCGGGCCGTCCGATCTTCGCCGCGGTCCTGATGACCTTCTCCGCGGGCGTGCCGGCGATCCTGCTGGGGGTCAGCGCACCGCTGCTGCCGGTGATCGCCGCCGCCTTCGTGATGGGCGTGGGCTTCCAGCTCTTCGGGGTCTGGTGGATGACCACCATGCAGAACGAGGTGCCGCCGGAATCGCTGTCGCGGGTGGCCTCCTACGACGCGCTGGGATCGCTCATGCTCGGTCCGGTCGGCCTGATGCTGGCCGGCCCCGCGACCGTGATGCTCGGCGTCCACACCGCACTGATCGGTGCCGGAATCATCAGCCTGCTCACCACAGCGTTCGCCCTGCTCTCGCCCGAGGTCCGGCAGCTGCGAGCACACGCCCGCGCCACCAGCCAGACGGAGATCGCCGCCACTGCCTGAACCGGGCCGGTCGGTGGGCACCCGCGGGACAGGGTGCGCCTTGCCGCACGGCTCTCCCCCTGGTGGCTGCTGCCGGCCGGCGGCGATCAGATGTCAGCCAGGGCCTCGACCGGGGACGCCTGGGCGGCCCGGCGCCCGGGCAGGACGGACGCCAGCGCCGCGGCCACCACCGCCACGACCACCATGCCGAGGGTCTGCGGCAGGTCGACCGCCAGCCGGTGCTCGGCTCCGTCCGACATCGCGATCAGCGAGGCGGAGCCCAGCCAGCCGAAGAACACCCCCGCTCCGATTCCCACCAGCACGCCGGCGCCGGCCAGCAGCAGGGCCTCGATCAGCAGCATCAGCCGAAGGGAGCGGGTCTGCAGGCCGAGCGCCCGCAGCAGGGCCGATTCCCGGGTGCGCTCGATCACCGACAGGCCGAGGGTGTTGCTGACCCCCACCAGGGCGATCAGCACCGCCACCGCGAGCAGGGCGGTGGTAATGAGCAGCAGCAGGTTGAGGATCTCCTCGATCTGGGCGGCCTCGATCACGCCACCGGTGACCGAGTACTGGCCGTCGCCGGTGATGTCGGCGATCTGGCCGACGGCCGAGATCGCCTGGCTGCGATCCGGGATGGAGAGCCACACCAGCGCGTCCGGCACCATCGGACCGAGCTTCTCCAGTGTGGCGCGGGAGACCATCACCTCGCCGAGCGCCAGCAACCGGGAGCGACCGAGAGTGAGCTCCACGCTGCCGTCCGGACCGCTCAGGGTGACCCGCTGGCCGTCCTTGGCGGCTTCGGATCGGCTGGAAACCAGGATCTGGTCGTCGCCGAGCGTGGCCGGCGCGCCGGTGACGACGCCAGCCATCGCCGGATCGAAGCCGATCGCGGTCAGGGTGTCGTACTGCTCGGAACCACGGGTGAAGTCGACCATCCCGACCGGGAGCGAGATCGTGGCGTCCACCCCGGAGACTTCGGCGAGTTGCTCGCGGAGATCTGCCGGGACCGCCGCCTCGTAACCCCAGGTGGACACCGCGGCGTCCACCGGACGACGCTGGTCGATCTCACTCAGCATGCTGGTGCGGACGCTGGCCGTCCCCACCTGCAGGGTCACGATCAGGCCGACCGCCAGCATCAGCGCGGTCGCGGTGGCCGCCGCCCGCCGCGGGTTCCGGACCGAGTTCTGCGCGGCCAGCCGGCTGGTGACACCGAGCGGGGCGACCAGCGCACCCATCCCGCGCAGCAGCCAGGGGACGAACAGCGGAGCACCGAACAGCACGCCCAGCGCGACCAGGGCGCTGCCGCCGATCGCCTGCAGCAGCGGATCCGTCCGGCTCAGCGAGGTGAGTGCCACCGTCAGCCCCCCGGCGACGAGCAGCCCACAGATCGCCCCCCGCACCCAGCCGGCCCGGCGACGCTCGTCGCTGGAGAGTTCCGGCTGCAGCGCCTCCAGCGGACGGACGCGGGTGCCGCGCAACACCGGCAGATAGGCCGCGGCCACGGTGATCAGCAGCCCCGCGGCAAACGCGATGGCCAGGTCGGTGGCAGGCAGCGCCAGCCCCCAGTACAGCGATCCGGTGATCGCCGCACCGACGGCGGCCAGGCCGATCCCGAGCAGTACGCCCAATCCGGCGCCGAGCACCCCCAGCGCGATCGCCTCGGCCAGGAAGCGGTTGCGCACCTGGGAGCCGGCGGCACCGACCGCGCGGAGCAGCCCGATCTGACGACGCCGCTGGGCGAGCAGGATGGCGAAGGTGTTGGCGATGGTGATCATGCCGACCACCGCGGCGATCGCCGCGAAGGCCCACAGCAGGTTGCGGAAGGCCTGGAAGCCGTCGGTGAGATCCTCGATCGCCCTGGCCCGGAGAGCAGCCGCGGAGTCGACCTCGGCGCCGGCGGGCAGCGCGGCCGTCACCGCCTCGATCACCCGTCCGAGTTCGGCCTCCGGACGACCGCGCACCAACCAGCTTCCGGTGCCCGCGGCAGGGTCGATCTCCTGGCGCGCGAAGGCCTCCCGCGCCAGGTAGCCGGTCTGCAGGAAGAGCGCGTTCGGCTCCCCGGTCAGGCCGACGACGGTGTAGCTGGCGTCCGCCCAGCTGGATTCCAGGGTGTCGCCCACCGCCGCCTTCAGAGCCTCCGCCGCGCCTCGGGTGAGCGCGATCTCACCGGCGCTCGCGGGCCAGCGTCCGTCCACCAGCCGCGACCAGCGGAAGGGCTCGGAGGGCAGGCCGATCAGGTTCACATAGGCGAAGACGCCACCGTGCTTGAGTCCGTCGCTGGTGACCAGGCTGGCCTCGGCCGCCATCACCTCGGGCAGCCCGGCCAGCGCCTCACCGAGGGCCGCCGAGTTGACGTCATAGTCGACCTGCGCGACCACATCGGCACCGGCGATCGGCAGCGCCTGCTGGCGTTCCAGGCCGTTCTGCTCGGTGGCGACGATCACCGACGAGCCGGCCATGAAGGCGACGCTGATCGCGATCGCCACCAGGGTCGCGACGAAACGGGAGGGGTGGTAGCGCAGTTCCCGCAGGGCTTGCCGCAGCATCAGACCCCCAGCGCCTTCATCGCGGCGAGTACCCGGTCGGCGTCCGGCGCGAGGAAGTCGTCGACCACGCGTCCGTCGCTGAGGATGACCGCGCGGTCGGCGTAGGCCGCGGCGTTCGGGTCGTGGGTGACCATCACGATGGTCTGGCCCAGGGCCAGGGTGGCGGTGCGTAGCTGGTTGAGCAGGTCCGTCCCGGAGCGGGAGTCCAGCGCGCCGGTGGGCTCGTCGGCGAACAGCACCTGCGGCCGGGTGATCAGCGCCCGGGCGATCGCCACCCGTTGCTGCTGCCCGCCGGAGAGCTGGGAGGGCAGGTGCCGCAGCCGGTCGCCCAGCCGCAGCGAGTCGACGATCTGGGTGAGGACGGCGGGATCGGCCCGGCGCCCGGCCAGATCGAGCGGCAGCAGAATGTTCTCCTTCGCCGTGAGCGTGGGCAGCAGGTTGAACGCCTGGAAGACGAACCCCACCCGGTCGCGGCGCACGGCGGTGAGCTCACGGTCGCGCAGCCCGGTGATCTCGGTGCCACCCAGGTAGACCTCACCCGAGGTGGGGCGGTCCAGCCCCGCCAGGCAGTGCATCAGGGTGGACTTCCCCGATCCGGACGGCCCCATGATGGCGCTGAACGAGCCCGGCGTGAACCCGATGCTCACCCCGTCCAGGGCGCGGACCTCGGCCTCTCCGGAGCCGTAGATCTTGGTCAGGTCCACCGCCTGGGCGATGGTCTCGGGCAGGGCGGGAGCAGTCACGGTCACTCGTCCAACCTAGGGACGAACTGTGAACCCGACATCCTCCCCACCGGCGGAACCACTCCTCCCATCGGACGATTCGGGCCACGTCCGGCACAGACCGCGCAGCCTGACCGCTTATGGCGGGCGGTCCTTCATCTCCGGGTCCGTTCCGCGCATCCACACCGCCCATGCGAGCTGGAAGTCCGCTGGTATCCGGTGTGGATGCGCGGTAGCGAGAGGACGGCCTCGGTGGTGGCGCCATCAGCGGCCCGGATGCGTGTTGGGAGTCGGTCAGGTGGGATCCGCTGGGCGCTCCACGACGATGGTGACCTTGGTGACGACCGCGGCGATCGCACCGACGCCGATCAGCAAGGGGGCCACCAGAGCGGTGACGGCACCGACGGTCAGGCCCGCGTTGAGCGGGATCTCGGCGAGCGTTCTGCCCTCGCGCTTCAGGGTGATCCGGCGGACATTGCCCTCGCGGATCAACTCCATGATCTTGCCGACCACGTTGCTGAACGTGACCTCGAACTCTTCGGTGTTGCCTTGTTCGGTCATCTCACTCACTCCGGGATGGCTGGCCAGCGCCTCTGGCCGGTGCCCCCCATTCTGGCTCCGGACGCAAAACCCGCCGGCGGTTAGGGAGCGCCGAAGGTGGCGGCCAGGGTCAGGCGCGGCTGGAGGCGCAGCGACAGGCTGGTGACCTCCGGACCGAGCAACTCGCGGACCGGGACGGGCTCGGCCATCCCCTCGTGGAGGTGCTTACGACCGAAGATCAGGGCGATGGCACACAGCGGGTTCGCGCTGGAGGCGCGCACCTCGGTGAACCGGAGGGTGAGGTCGTCGTGCAGGGTCGCGACCAAGTCCAGCCGGACCGACAGCGGCAGCAGCTTCCAGCGCGCCGCGGCGTCGACCCGCACCCGGTAGCCGCCCTCGCCGAGTTCCGTGGCACGCACCTGCAGCTTCCGGAACCGGACGTCCACGCCGTCGCCGCGCATCGACCGTTCCGCGGTGATCCGGATCGACTCCACCAGGGCATCGAGATCGGTCTCGACCCGGACCGAGCCGCGCGCCACCTCGGCGAACCGGATGCCGACCACCTCACCGGCCTGCAACAGCCAGCGGAGCTCCAGATCGTGGGAGTCGAGGGTCGCGTCGAAGCCCGCCTTCTCCCAGCGCAGCTCCCGGCCCACCACGCGCGCCTCGCCGAGCCGCGCCGCGACCTCCTCGACTGCGCCCTGGGGCAGTTCCGCCGCGGGCGGCTCCTGGCTGGGCAGCGGGATCCCGGAAGCGGTGAGCGTCAGCCGGGGGATGTCGGGCCAGCGGAGTTCGGCCTCCACCCCGATCCCGTCCAGATCGCCAGGTGCGAAGCCGCTGTGGCTGAGCAGGTCGCGGATCAGTGCGTTCAACTCCGGCTCGGTCCGGGGCGGGAGGCGTCGTAACGCGTCCGGAAAGGCCAGGGCGTCGCCGGCGGGGGTGGTCTCGGTCATCGCGCCCCCACCCTACTGGCGTCCAGGCCGGCGGACGCGGACGACCACGGCGGCGCCCACGAGAGGGCCCGCCGAGCGGACGCTACAACGCGGCCAGCAGGGTGGCGGAGGGGGCGAAGAAGGTGGTTCCGGTGTGCGGGGTGGAGAAGTCGAGGATGCGGTCGTGCAGCCCGGGCGGGTCGCCGATGTACATCCGCTCCAGCATCCTCTCGAGCACCCAGAGATGCCGGGTGTAGCCGATGAAGTAGGTGCCGAACTGGGCGCTGCCCGGTCGCCCGAAGGGCATGTTGTCGCGCAGGATGTCGTGCTCGCCCGCATCGTCCTCGATCGTGTTGAGGGTCTTGTGCGACTTCTGGCCGCTGGTGGCGTCGGGCAGCTCGAGGTTGTCGATCTTCCGGCGCCCGATCACTGCCTCCTGCTGCTCGGTGCTCAGCGATGCCCAGGCGTCCAGCGCGTGCAGGTACTTCTGGACGACCACATAGCTGCCACCGGCGAAGTCGGGGTCCTCGTCGCCGACCAGGGTGGCCTCCGGCAGATCGGGACCGACCGGATTTGCCGTCCCATCCACGAAGCCCAGCAGGTCGCGGGCGTCGAAGTAGCGGAAGCCGAACACCTCGTCGGCCACCGAGGTGATGGCGCCGAGCGCGTCGAGCAGCAGCCGCTCGAACTCGAAGCACAGATCCTGACGATCCGCCCGGATGTGGAACAACAGGTCGCCGGGGGTGGCGATCGCGGTGTGTTTCGCGCCGGCGATCTCGCGGAAGGGACGCAGTTCCGCGGGCAGCTTCCGGCCGGTGAGCCGCGTCCAGACCCGGGCCCCGATCCCGGCGGTGCAGGAGAACCGCGACCGCGGATCGCGGAAGCCGACCGTCTTCACCAGATCGTCCAGGCCGGAGAACACCTCGCGCGCCCCGCTGGTGGCCGCGTCTCCGTCGGCGAGGGTGAGCACCAGGAAGACCGCCGCGTCGGTCAGCGGCGCATCGACAGGCTGGGTCGCCACGGTCTCGGTCATGCTGTCTCTCCAGGGTTGTGCCTGGCAGCAGGCTAGTCCCAGCCGCACGCGCAGTAGGCTCAGGTTGTGGCGCTGAGCGTCTTCGAGTTGTTCCGGGTGGGAATCGGGCCTTCGTCGTCCCATACCGTGGGGCCGATGCGGGCTGCCGCGACCTTTGTCGCCGCGCTCGCCGACACCGCGGTGCTCTGCCGGGTCGCCCGGGTGAAGGTCGAGTTGTTCGGATCCCTGGGGGCCACCGGCCATGGCCATGGCTCGGTGTCGGCAGTGGTGCTCGGACTGCTCGGCCACCAGCCCGAGACGGTGGATCCGCGGTTGTGCCAGCCGACCCTGGCGGGGGTTCGGGAGAGCAGGCTGCTGCAGCTTCCCGGCGGTGAGCCCCTCGTGTTCGATCCGGACGAGGACATCGTCCTCTACAGACGTAAGGCATTGCCGGCCCACTCCAACGGCATGATCTTCACCGCCTGGGCCGCCGACGGAACCGAACTGACCCAGCGCACCTACTACTCAGTGGGCGGTGGGTTCATCGCGGACGGAAGCCTCGCCGGACCCGAACGGATCGTCCCGGATCCGACTCCGGTGCCCTACCCGTTCACCTCCGGCGCAGAACTGCTGGAGCAGTGCAAGGTCACCGGCTTCTCGGTAGGGCGCCTGGTGCGCGAGAACGAGCGCGCCTGGCGCTCCGACGCCGGGATCGACGCCGGCCTGCTGCACCTGTGGGCGGTGATGGAGGAGTGCATCGGCAACGGCCTGGCCACCGAAGGCCTGCTCCCCGGCGGCCTGAAGGTGCGCCGGCGTGCCCCTGAACTGCTCAACCGGCTGGAATCCGAGGGGGACGACGGCGACCCCTTGCGCGGGATGGACTGGATCACCCTCTACGCCCTCGCGGTCAACGAGGAGAACGCCGCCGGCGGACGCGTGGTGACCGCTCCCACCAACGGGGCCGCCGGAGTCATCCCCGCCGTGCTGAAGTACTACACCCAGTTCGTGCCGGGCGCCGGCGACCGGGGAGTGATCCGCTTCCTGCTCACCGCCGGCGGGATCGGCGCGATCATCAAGGAGCGCGCGTCCATCTCCGGCGCCGAGGTCGGCTGCCAGGGCGAGATCGGCGCTGCCTGCTCGATGGCTGCGGCAGGGATGGCCGCCGTCCTGGGAGGCACCCCGGCCCAGGTGGAGAATGCCGCCGAGATCGGCATGGAGCACAACCTCGGTCTTACCTGCGATCCGGTCGGCGGCCTGGTCCAGATCCCGTGCATCGAACGGAACGCGATCGCCGCGGTGAAGGCGATCACCGCCGCCCGGACGGCACTGCGCGGCGACGGCACCCACATCGTCTCCTTCGACAACGTGCTCAAGACCATGCGCCAGACCGGCCGGGACATGAGCGTGAAGTACAAGGAGACCGCCCGCGGCGGCCTGGCCGTCAACGTCATCGAGTGCTGAGTCCGAGACGGGTGTGCGACTTTCTCGCCACGGTGTGGCCGACCCATCCGTCGGCCAGGTGCCCGATCTGGCAGAAGTCGCACACCGCCGCGGGCCGGTCCTCGATGCCGCCGTACGATCGCGTTCGTCATCGGCGAGTCCCTAAGGTGAAGTCATGCAGCGCGTCACCGTCCCGGATACGTCGATCCCGCATCGCTTGGGCGAGGTGGTAGTCACTCTCACCCAGCCCGGCGGCACGCCACTGGCGGATGCCGAGGTGACCGTCGAGCAGACCCGGCACGCCTTCGGCTTCGGCAACATCGGCTTCGACCTGACCGACCTCGCCAACGGCAACCCGGCGGCCGGCGACGAGGAGATCGCGACGGCCTA
Source organism: Propionicimonas sp. (assembly GCA_049841235.1). Taxonomy (GTDB): domain Bacteria; phylum Actinomycetota; class Actinomycetes; order Propionibacteriales; family Propionibacteriaceae; genus Propionicimonas. The sequence continues at coordinate 10,639 of JASGEM010000089.1, forward strand.
CCTTGAGCTCTTCAACACCGCCACCCTGCCGTTCTACTGGGGCACCTTCGAACCCGTCCTGGGCCAGACCCGGACGGCGGAACTGCTCACCACGGCCCGCTGGCTCGCCGACCGCGGCGTCGCGGTCAAGGGTCATCCGCTGATGTGGCACACCGTCCAGCCCGGCTGGCTGCTGGATTTCGACCTCGACCAGGTCGAACAGTTGCAGCGGGAGCGGATCCGCCGCGAGGTGGGCGCGTTCGCCGGCCTGATCGACAGCTGGGACGCGATCAACGAGGTGGTGATCATGCCGGTCTTCGCCGCCGAGGACAACGCCATCACCCGGCTGGCCCGCGCCAGAGGGCGGTTCGCCGTGCTCCGCCTGGCCTTTGAGGAGGCCCGCCAGGCAAACCCCAGCGTCTTCCTGCTAGTCAACGACTTCGATCTCTCCACCGCCTACGAGTGCCTGATCGAGGGGATGCTGGAAGCCGGCATCGTGCCGGATGCGATCGGCCTGCAGACCCACATGCACCAGGGCTATCGAGGCGAGGAGGAGATCCTCGGCGTCGCCGACCGGTTCGCCCGCTTCGGCCTGCCGCTGCACTTCACCGAGACCTCGCTGGTCTCCGGCGACCTGATGCCCGGCCATATCGTCGACCTCAACGATCACCGGGTCGACTCCTGGCCCAGCACCCCTCAGGGGGAGGCACGCCAGGCAGAGGAGATCGGCCGTCACTACCGCAGCCTGGTCGGCCATCCGGCGGTGGACGCCCTCACCTACTGGGGGATCACCGACCGTGGTTCCTGGCTGGGAGCACCGATCGGCCTGCTCCGCGCCGATGGCAGCCGCAAGCCCGCCTTCGACGCGCTGCGACAACTCGTCAAGGGCGACTGGTGGGTCGCGCCGACCACCCTCCGCACCGATGCCGAGGGACGGCTCGCGATCCAGGGCTTCGCCGGCGACTACCGCGTCTCGGCCTCAGGCCGGCAGGAGCTGGCGTTCTCACTGCGGCGCGGTCACAGCGACCCACTGCAGCTCGACTTCCCACCCGGGGTTTGACCCGCCCGGTCACGAGAGGCAACTTCTGCCGGATGGACGCCTCGGCGAGGTCTCTGCCGCCCAATGGGCCTACCTGAGGAAAGCTGCACACACCCGCCGCCGCGCGGTTCCGCGTGCTGCGATCATCTGCCCCAGGCGGGCGATCCCGATAGGCTCAGAGTCAGACGAAAGGGAGACCGATGCCGCTTCTCGAACAGTTCCAGCCCGACCCCGAACGCTATGACGGGCGGATGCCCTACCGAGCCGTGGGCACCAGCGGGCTGAAGCTCCCAGCGGTCTCGCTGGGGCTGTGGCACAACTTCGGGGACGACGTGCCCTTCGCCACCCAGCGCGACATCCTGCGCCGCGCCTTCGATCTGGGCGTCACCCACTTCGACCTGGCCAACAACTACGGCCCTCCCTACGGCAGCGCCGAGACCAACTTCGGCCGTCATCTGAAGGAGAGCTTCGCCCACCACCGCGACGAGTTGATCGTCTCCTCCAAGGCCGGCTGGGACATGTGGCCCGGCCCCTACGGAGACCTGGGCTCGCGCAAGTACCTGCTCGCCTCACTCGACCAGTCGCTGGCCCGGCTCGGGCTCGACTACGTCGACATCTTCTACCACCACCACTACGATCCCGGCACGCCGTTGGAAGAGACGATGGGTGCACTCGACACCGCGGTCCGCAGCGGACGGGCGCTGTACGTCGGCATCTCGTCCTACTCGGCCGTCCGGACCCGCGAGGCGGTTGCGATCGCCCGCGAACTCAAGCTGCCCCTGGTGATCCACCAGCCGTCCTACTCGATGCTGAACCGGTGGATCGAGGACGCCAGTTCCGGCGAAAGCCTGCTGGACGCGCTGGGCGACAGCGGTCTGGGCTGCATCGCCTTCTCGCCGCTGGCTCAGGGAATGCTCACCGGCAAGTACCTCGACGGCGTTCCGGCCGGCTCCCGCGCCAGCCAGGGCAAGTCGCTTTCCACCGACCTGCTCACCGAGGAGACCCTGACACACGTCCGCGCGCTCAACGACATCGCCGCCGGACGGGGCCAGTCACTGGCTCAACTGGCGATCGCCTGGGTGCTGCGCGACCCCCGGGTCACCTCGGCCCTGATCGGCGCCTCATCGGTCACCCAGCTGGAGAACAGCCTGGGCGCCCTGCGCGCGCTCTCCTTCAGCCCGGCCGAGCTGGCCGAGATCGATCGCCATGCCACCGACGCCGGCATCAACCTCTGGCAGGGCCCCAGCACCGCCTGACCCGATCCAAGGCTCGCAACAGGTCCTAGACCAGCTGTCCGTTCCGGGCCACCACGCGGCCTGCCTTGACCACCACCGACCGGGCGGGGCGAAGGGCCACGACTTCGGCGGCGTTGCGCCCCGGGATGGCGACGAAGTCGGCGACGTCACCAACGGCGAGACCGTAACGGTCAAGACCGCACACTCTGGCGCCACCGTAGGTCGCCGCATCGACCGCGAGCGCGATGTCCTCGTCGTGGGAGAAGCCGGAGTTCTGAGCCTGGAACATCGCCCGTTCGACCATGTCGCCCGTCCCCCAGGGGCTCCACAGATCGCGGATGCCATCGTTGCCGAGCCCCACCGGTACGCCAGCGAGGACAAGGTCCTTCAGCGGCAGCACCTTCGTCGGAGCAACGGTGGTCAGCGAGACCCCCGCGTCAGCAAGGCCATCGATCAGCCGGGCGCGGGTGACGGCATCGGCGTCGGAAAGGGCGAAGCCGTGGCTGATCGTCACCTTGCCCGCCATCCCCAGCGCCCTGGCCCGCGCGATGATCAACTCGTACTGGAAGATGCCGAGGCTGCCGCCATCGTGGAGGTGGATGTCGACACCCGCGCCGTGGCGCCCGGCCATCCCGAAGATCGCATCGAGATGGCGGACGGGATCCCGGTCGAGCCCGGCCGGATCGATGCCTCCGACGTGCTCGACCCCGATCGCCAGAGCCGACTCCATCAGCTCGGCGGTGCCAGGGCTGATCAGCATGCCGGTCTGGGGGAAGGCGACCAGTTCGGCGGTGATCCGTCCGTCAAGGTTGGCCACGGCCTGGCGGACGGCCTCGACGGACCCGAGCCCGACATCGGGGTCGACGTCCACGTGCGATCGGACGTGGGTGGTGCCCAAGGTCACCATCTCGGCCAGCAGGGCGGTGACGTACGCCACGTTCGGAATCCCCAGTTCCGGACGGCGGACCCGGCCGTTGTGGATCTTCCCGCTCAGCCCCGGCGGCGCGGAGTGCGGCACCCACGGACCACCCCACAGGGTCTTGTCCAGGTGGGCGTGCGCATCCACCAGCCCGGGCACGACCACCGCTCCACCGAGATCCTCCACCACGGCGTCAGCGGGCGGGTCCAGATCGGGGCCGACGGCAGCGATGCGTCCGTCGGCGACCTGCAGGTCGACCTGTCGCCCACCGATCGTCGCGGACCTGAAGAAGGTGGGATGAGTTGCCGACATGGCGATACTCCTCTCGTCCGGGCAGCGGCCCGGCCCGGTTCCCGGAGGCCCCAGGCCTCCGGGAACTCGTCGGTGCCAGTCTTTCAGCCGGTGGAACTCCGGCCGGATCCCGGCGGTGGCCTCAGGAGTGCAATTCGCTCTCCGGCAGGTCCACCGCGCCGCGGTTCTCCCCGTCCGTCAGGTACTTGATGACGAACACAGCCGCCACCAGCAGGTAGCCGATCGCCACCAGGGCGGTGTCCCCGGTGAGCCAGCCCACGGTCGCGGAATGGATGATCCCGAAGGCCGACAGCCCGGCCGAGATCACCGCGATGACGGCACCGCGGATGCTCTGGTTGCGGATCGCGAAGATCGCGATGCAGCCCCACAGGATGGACGCCAGCGGCGCGCCGTTGCCCAGATGGGTGAGCCCCAGCCAGTCCACGCCCGCCGCCTGCAGCTTGTCGGCACCCACCTCACCGGGGTTGGTACCGGCCGCCTTCAGCACATTGCCGATCAGGGTGAGTGCCCAGTTGGCGATCCACGGGAACAGGGCCACGAAGATCACCGGAACCTCGTTGCGCGGGGTCTCCCGCACCACCTGGTTGGCCGAGACGATGCCGATATAGACCAGGATCGGCGCCACCGCCGCCATCGGAATGATGGCCAGCAGCACCGAGCCGAGCGAGAAGAGACCGAAGACCAGCATGGTCGTGCCCGAGGCCAGCGAGTAGCCCATCCGGGCGCCCAGCGACTTCCAGCCCACGTGCCCGATGTAGACGGTCACCGGGAACGGGTTGCCGAAGAACGCGCCGATCGCGGAGGTGATGCCGTTGCCGAGCATCACCGAACGGGTCGGGTAGGGATCGCCGGCGGCGTGCGCCGACTCGATGTTCTCCAGGTCGAAGACGTAGTTGGCCAAGCCGAGCGGGATGGCCGACGCCAGGTACGGCAGCGACTGCGGGATGCCCTCCATGATCGAGCCGACGTGGGCTGTCGGAGGCCGGAAGCCGGCATCGGCCAGCGCGGCGACGATCGCGTCCGGCGACATCATGCCGGAGGCCCAGGCCAGCCCGGTGCCGACCAGCAGGATCAGCAGACCGGTCGGGATCTTGCCGAAGATCGGCTTGCGACCGAACCAGTTGATGAAGATCAGCACCAGCACCACGAAGGCCACCACCGGGGTGTGGAAGGCCTGCAGCATCGGGTTCATCGCGAGCAGCAGCAGGCCCAGGCCGGCCAGGCAGGAGAGCAGCACCGACCGGGGGATCACCCGGCGCAGCCAGTCGCCGACGAACGAGCCGATGATCAGGATGGACGCCTCCACCAGGCACCACACCAGGCCGATCGCCAGCGCGAGCTCGGCGTTCTTGGTGGTCTGGTAGACCGGCAGCAGCACCAGGAAGGTCACGGTGAAGATGGACGGCGCACTCGGGCCGGAGGGCAGGACGGTGATGTCCGAGCGTCCGGTCTCCTTGTGCATCCTGTAGCCGAGGTAGGTGTACCAGCCGCTGGCCACGAAGATGGCCAGGCCGAACGCGGGCGCGATACGCCCGAGCACCATGTCGGCGGGCAGCCCGACCACGAGGATGAGCAGCGACACCATGGTAAGCAGGTTGGTCAGGTTGTTGACGAGCAGGCCGAAATACGCGGCCCAGTCACCCTTGGCCCAGAACTGGGCCTTCTGGGGGGCGACGGTAGTCTGTGTCATGGACGGATGCCTTCTGTGATTCTTTCTTTGGATGGACGGGGGGATCACCGACCGCTGCCGGCTCCACCGCCCCGGAGACGATCTGCGTTGGCCTACGGGAACGGTGGAGTCGCGTCAGCGAAGCGGAGCTGAGGTCACTGGTACTTCTCGGCCAGTGCGAGGGTTGCGGCGTGGAAGGCCTCGATCGGCGGGTGGGTGAGACCCGCGCCGATCATGCCGATCCCGGCCTCCTTGTGAGCGATGGCGGTGTTGATCACCGGCAGGATGCCGGTCTCCTCCACCTTCCTCACGTCGATGCCGGTGGCGGTGCCCCGGAAGTCGAGGATCGGAATGGTCAGAGCCGGGTTCGTGGTGGTGGTGATCTCCGTCATGGTGCGGGAGTACTCGATCGCCTCCGCGACCGTGCCCCCGACCAGCGGGACGATCGCCGGCGCGCAGGCCATGGCGAAGCCGCCGATGCCGTAGGTCTCGGTGATCGCCGAGTCGCCGATGTCGAGCCCGCGGTCGTCCACTGTGAAGCCGGGGAAGAGCGGCCCCTCGACCACCTGGGCCGGGCCGGTCAGCCAGGTGCCCTGGCCCAGGCCGGAGACCCGGATGCCGAACTCAACCCCGTTGCGGCACATGGTGGTGACCACGGTGGAGTACTCGATGTCGTGGGCGGAATCCATCGCGGCCTTGGAGCAGGCCATCCAGGTGGGCCCGGAGAAGTAGTCCGAGCTGGCCACGAACGTGAACACGTCCTGCTTGTCCTTGGTGGAGAAGCCGGAGTCGAGGATGTGTGGGGCGAGCGCCTGGATCAGCAGCGTGGTACCCGCGTTGTTCCGGTTGTGTGCCTCGTCGCCCATGTGCAGCGCCTGGGCGAGCATCATCCGCAGGTCGATCTCCTTGGCCGAGATCATGGCGTCGCGCAGGATCGGGCCGAAGACGTCCCGCATCCAGTTGAGCCGGTCGATCACGGTGGAGTCGTTGGCGCCCATCCGCAGGATCTTCGCCAGCTGCTCCGACAGATTGGTGTAGGCGTAGTTGCCGTAGGGACGGTTCTCGACCATGTGCATGAACATGGACGCCGAGGTGACCCCGGCCATCGAACCGACCGTGTTGTGCTCGTGACAGGGCGAGAAGTCGATCTCGCCGGACGCCGCCAGCTCGTAGGCCTCGTCGATGTCCTTGGCCAGTCCCTCGAAGACCAGCGCGCCGGTGACGGCACCCTTCATCGCCCCGGCCATCCGCGCGAACTCGATGGGTGGGCCGGCGTGCAGGATGGTCTTCCTGGTCATGCCCGGCACCACGTCGATGGCCTGGCCGAAGCCGACCAGCACTGGCTGCGAGGTGACGATCCGTTCCACGGCCCGGGCGTTGGCGGCCTCGATCCGCTCGGCCAGGTCGGGGCGGGCCAGGGTGGCCAGCGCGGCGACCACGTCCGGACGGCCGCCGCCGGGCGGTGTCCAGTCCAGGTGGGCCACCGCAGCCCCCTGGGCTTCGATGTCCTCGGCGAACATCGCCGCGCCGACGTTGATCGCCGACAGCGGGCGTCCGAAGATCTCGGCGATGCTGCTCATGCGTTCTCTCCCTTGTAGACGAACTCGCGGGCCAGCAGCCCGGTGTTGGTGGAGGACGAGGCCCAGGTCACGCCGGCCTCGGTGAGCTTGGCGACCTGCTCGTCGAAGTTCTGGAAATCCGACTCGGTGCCCAGCACGTAGGCGAGGATCTCCAGGTGCCGGCCGGCGGCCGCCGCGTTGGCCTTGGCCTCCTCGATCGCCGGAAGCATCACCCCGACCGGGTCGGGATTGGCACCGTAGCCGAGCACGACGTCCATCACGATGACGCCTACCTCGGGGTCGGCCGCCTCGGTCCTGAAGCGCTCGATCCGGTTGGACGGGTCGATCATCGGGTGCGGCTTGCCGTTGGTGAACTCGTCCTCGCCGAAGTCGAGGAAGGTGTGCCCGCGGGAGGGATCGGTGCCACGCAGTTGCTTGGCCGGGTCCTTCTGGATATTGGAGTAGACGTCGTCATACTTCTCCAGCGCGAGGAACATCGACTCGTCGCAGAGCGTGCCGCCGCAGAACAGCGCCCGGATGTACTTCTGCTCACCGGTGAGCTTGGCCCGCACCTCTTCGATCAGCGGCCAGTTGAGTGCGTGCAGGTCGAGGGTCGACTCGTCCACGCCGCTGGCCACCACCGCCGCCAGCGCGGCCGGCTTGGTCCGATCGAAGAAGGCGATGCCGCGGGCCTCGGCGGCCTGCGCGACCTCCGGCCCGGCGCCGAGGAAGCAGACCACCGACGGCTTGGCCGAGGCGGCGAGCCGGTCGAGCACCTTCTCGGCTACCTCGCTGGCCGGGGGCTTGGAGATCACCACGAGGACGTCGGTCCCCGGATCGGCGTCCAGGGCGTCGATCCCGTCCAGCATCATGATCGCCCCCACCTCGGCCGACAGGTCGCGTCCGCCGGTGCCGATCAGCTGGCTGATGCCGCCGGTGAAGTCGTGGATCCGGACGCTCATCTCCTGCGCGCCGGTGCCGGAGGCCGCCACGATGCCGATCCGGCCGCGGCGCACCGCGTTGGCGAAGCAGAGCGAGACCCCGTTGATGATCGCGGTGCCGCAATCCGGGCCCATCATCAGCAGCCCGGCGTCGTGGGCCTTCCGCTTCAGGGCGATCTCGTCGGCCAGCGGCACGTTGTCGGAGAACAACATGACGTTCAGCCCGGCGTCCAGCGCGTGGTGGGCCTCGCCTGCGGCGAAGGCGCCGTTGACGCTGATCACCGCGATGTTGGCGTCCGACCGTCCGGCGGCCGCCGCCTTGACCGTACGGTAGGTGATCTCGGCCTCGGAGCCGCTCGGCTTGCGGTCGAGCAGCCCGATCAAGCCGGCGAGGGCCGCGTCGGCACCGGCCTCGTCGCCGTCGGTGACCACGATCAGCACCAGATCACCCGGCGTGGCCGCCTCGATCTGGGGGGTGATCAGGTTCTGGTTGGTCAGGATCTCCTTGTTCATCGGAGTGGCCATCGCGGCCACCGCATTGACGACGCCGTCCAGGGCCGCCGCCTTGGTCGAGATCGACATCAGCGACACCGAATCGACATAGGTGTTGTTCTTGATGAGTGTCCTGGTGGGCATCACATTCCTCGCTACTTCGTGGCTTACTTCGTGGTGGTCTGCAGAGACTGGTGCAGGCGGGCGGCCGTGAACAGGCCGTGCCCCAGATCGGTGCCGGAGGTATGACCGAGGGCCACCAGGGCGGCGACGGTCTCCGTGATCCGCTGCTCGTCGCCCTGACCGCACACCGCGGCGAGGACATCGATCAGCGGCTGTGCGGCGCGCCCGGCGCAGGCCTGACGCAGGGCGGTCAGCGAGACCGCGTGGGTGGTGCCGGGAACCGCGACGGCGACCACCGCTTCGGGGATCATCGCCAGCGGCCCGTCCAGCTGCGCGGCCGCGAACGCCAGCCCGGTGAGCACGTCGTCACCGGCCGGCGTGAGCCCGGTGCCGAGCCCGATCATGCCGGACGCCGCTGCCCGTAGGGCAACGGCGTCATGGTGGGCGACAGCGTCGGCGATCAGGTCGAGACAGTCGGCGATCCGGGCGGCCACGGCGGCGGAGAACGGGTCCGCGGACGCGTAGGCGCCACCGGTCAGGCCGAGGCCGGCCAGCGCGGCGCCCAGAGCGGGCAATCGCTCAGGCACGATCGGTCCGGCGATCGTCGCCGGCTGCCATCGAGCCGCCTGGGAGAGGTCGATGACAGCCCTGCCCGCGAACAGCCGGGATTCCTGGATGGTCACCTGCGTCCCCTGCTTCAGGCCGAGTCCGTCAAGGCTCTCCCGGTCGAGCCGGACCGTGCGGGGCGCCGGCGGCACCCAGTGCGCCGCCAGGCTCCACAGCTGGTCGCCCGGCGGGGCGATGTTCACGACCGAACCGAAGACGGAGTGCACGACGCCGGCGAAGCCGTCGGCCTCGCCGAACTCGGACAGCAGGACGGCGTCCACCCCGAGCGCCGTCACCGTCATCGTGCCTCCTCGTCCAGTCGTGGGGTTGTCAGGGGAGCGCGGCGCGCAGGATCCCGGCGAGTTCGGTGAACCCCTTCTCCTCGGCATGCGCGAGCGGCGAGACCCCCCACTGATCGACCATGGTCGGGTCGGCACCGGCGGCAAGCAGCAGCCGGACGATCTCCTGCTGGGCGGGGCCGCCGTCGCGCAGGATGATCGCCTCCAGCAGCGGAGTCCAGCCGCACAGGTTGGTGTAGTTCACGTTGATGTCGGTCTGCTCGGCGAGGTAGCGCACCACCTCGACGTGGCCCTTCTCGGCCGGCGGGTGGATGCCGACGCCATCGAATCGGGTGTGCCGGTCGAGGTCGGTGCCCGCCTCGACCATCAGCTTGACGAGCTCGAGGTTGCCGGAGATGCAGCCCCACAGGAAGGGGTTCAGGTTGATCTGGTCCTGGGCGTCGATGTCGGCGCCGGCATCGATCAGCTGACGCACGACATCGAGCCGGTTCGCCTTGGCCGCGATCAGGATCGCGGTGCGCCCCTGGGTGTCGGTGGCGTCGATCTCGGCACCGTCGGCCAGCGCGACCGCAATTGCTTCCGGCGATGCGGTGGCAGCCAGTGTCGGCCACTCGGTGGCAGCCTGCTTGGGGGTCCTCATGGGGCTCAACCTCTTCGTTCGCGTTCTCGGCAACTCGCTCCCGAGCGCCTGTTGAGTCTGGTATACCATATGCCATGCGTATCCTGCTGGCCCTTGGTGGAAATGCCCTCGTTGGGCCCAACGAATCTGTTCGCCCCGACCATCAGATGGCCGCCGCCGCGGCCGCCGCCGCTCAGATCGCCCGGCTGGTCGAGGCCGGGCACCAGGTGCTGCTCAGCCACGGCAACGGCCCTCAGGTCGGCAACATCCTGGCCAAGAACGATCTGGCCTCCTTCGCGCTCACCCCCGTCCCACTGGACTGGTGCGTGGCCAACTCCCAGGGCTCGATCGGTCACGTGCTGCTCAACGCCCTGGACGCCGCCCTGGCTGCCGAGGGCTCGGCGGTGCGCACCGCCGTCCTGGTGTCGCGGACGCTGGTGGCCGCCGACGACCCGGCCTTCGGCAACCCCACCAAGCCGATCGGACGCTTCGTCGACGAGGAGACCGCTGAGCGCCTCACCCAGTTCGGGCAACGCTACGTCCGAGTGGACGACCGGGGACTGCGACGCGTGGTCGCCAGCCCGCTGCCACTCGAGATCGTCGAGGCGCCCGCGGTCAGGGCGCTGCTGGAGGCCGGCTTCCTGGTGGTAGCCGGCGGTGGCGGCGGCATCCCGGTGGTGCGGAACGCCGACGGCACCCTGCACGGCGTCGAGGCGGTGGTCGACAAGGATCTCTCGTCCATCCTGCTGGCCGGCCAGATCGACGCCGATGCGCTGGTGATCGCCACCAACGTCGACAGCGTCTGGCTCGACTGGGGCAAGGAGACGGCGCGTCCGCTACGCGAGGTTCCGGTTGCCGAGATGCGCAGCCATCAGGCGGACGGCCAGTTCCCGCCCGGCTCGATGGGCCCGAAGGTGGAATCGGCCTGCCGCTTCGTCGAGGCGACCGGTGCGAAGGCCGTGATCACCTCGCTGGAGCGGATCACCGACGCGCTGGGGGGCACCACCGGCACCATCGTCGTCCCCTGACCGGCGCCTCCCGACGGGCGACCGGGTCAGGATTGGCCGCGAGCGCCGAAGAGCTGCTGCAGGGCGACCTGCTTGGAGGTCGCGACGTGACTGATCGCCAGCCGCCGCGCGGTGTCGGCATCCCCGGCAGCGATCGCCTCGGCCAGGCCACGATGTTCGACGCAGAGCTGGCGTGGGTCGAGGTTCTGACGCAGCAGCCAGTTCAGTCTGTTCTGGAGCGGTTCGAGGGTTCTGGCCAGCACATCGTTGTGCGTCATCTGCACCAACAACGCGTGGAAGGCCACGTTGGCCTGATCGGCGGCACGGCGGTCGCCTTCCACCACAGCCCGCTCGGACGCCTCGACATGGGACATCATCAGCGTGATCTCGTCCGGACTCGCCTTGCGCGCGGCCAGCACGGCCTCCAGCGCCTCGAGCGCCTCACGCACCTCGTAGATCTCGTCCAGATCCTCGGGCTCCAGCCGGGTGACCACCGCGCCGCGCCGGGGATTCAGGGTGACGAAGCCCTCGGACGCCAGTCCGCGCAGCGCCTCGCGGATCGGCACCCGTGAGATCCCGATCTCCTCGACCAGATCCCGCTCCTTCAGCCGATCACCGGGAGCGAACTCGCCACTGGTGATGCGCTCGCGGAGGTAGTCCTGCGCCACATCGACGAGGGAGGGCACCCGGTCACCCGGACGCCCCCGGGCAGCTACCGGATTCATCACCATGCCCGACATGGTACTGAGCGCGCGTCGATGGGCCGGCACGATCCGGGCCGCGATCCTCAGCGAAGGCTGAGGTTGCCTTAGGGCTGGCTTGAGGGTGGGCTGAGGCGAGACCTCTAGCTTTGCCGATGAGCCGATCCCGGCTCGTACTCATCCAATGATATTCGGGGGTTTATCATGCAGGCTCGGAAGAAGAGCATCATCGCCGTTCTGGCGGGCGTCGTGGTGGCGGGCGCGCTGAGCGCGTCGGCGGCTACCTTGGGGGGCGCCTACTGGGCACAGCTCGGCGCGGACAACGCGGCAGTCGCCTCGCCGGTGACCAAGGGTGTGGAGGTCACCTGGGAGACCGCGTACGACAACGACGCCGAGGGCTACGTCGTGAGCAGCGTCAAGCTGGCCACGCACGACCGCGCCGAGTCCATCCCGGGCGACGCCCAGGTGAAGCTGACGGTGTCCGGTGAGGATGGGGCCTCGTTGGGCGAGTACGCCAGCACCGACGGCGGCAGGACCTGGACCACACCCCGTAACACCGTTCTGGCCGAAGACGTGGAGGGCGTCTCGGTGGTGATCAACGGGACCCAGGTCCAGGCCTGATCCACGCCGCCTGACCGCTCTGGGGGGAGCCATGACCGCGACGCCAGCGACCGCGTTCGAACCGGACGCCGACGTCACCGTGCCCGTCACGCCTGAGGGAAACGTGACGGGTACGCGGTCGCCCCGCCGGGCGGTTCGCGCCGTGCTCGGTTGGCTCCTGCTGGCCGCGGCGGTCGTCGTCCTGTGGCCCGCCCCCTGGGGCGGGTTCACCGGACTGACGATCGTCTCCGGACATTCGATGGAACCGACCTACCACACCGGCGACCTGGTCGTAACGGCCCGGCAGCCGGGCTACGCGGTTGGCGACGTCGTCTCCTACCGGGTGCCCGCGGGTCAGCCCGGGTCCGGTGGACGGGTGATCCATCGGATCGTCTCCATCGAGGACGGCGTGATCCATACCCTCGGCGACAACAACGCCGACGTCGACCCGTGGGTCTTCACCGCCACCGACATCACCGGGAGGGCGGTCCTCCGCATTCCCGGCCTCGGGTTGCTGTGGGGACCGCAGGTGTTTCCGCTGATCATCGCTGCGGTCGTCGGGCTGGGGGTCACGATTCTGCTGTGGCCGAGCAAGCCCGAGGCCGAACCGGCGGAGGGAGAAGACGATGTCGCGTAGGCATCGTCGCGCCATGCTGGCCGGGATGATCGTCGCGGTGGCGCTGGCCGGCGTCTTCAGTTCGTCCGCGGCCACCCTGGGAGGCGTGGCATCCGGCGCCCTCGGCGCTGCGCGGGCCACCACCCAGCGGATCACTGGCATCGGCATCGACTGGACGCCGATCGCCTCGGGTTCGGAGTGGACCGCTGATGCCGTCACCTTGACCACCGACCCGGGCGAGAGCTTCCAGGCGGGCGACCGGATCCGGCTGACCATCGATCGCCGCGACAGCCCGACCTGCGAACCGACCGCCACCGCGACATCCGGCGCCGTCGTCGGCATCGGCCGCTCCGCCTTGGCCGACGCCTGCGGGAGGGTCGCCTTCAGCGATATCGACTCGATCGCGGTGTCGATCACCGGCCATGGCCTGGCCGCCAGCTTCACCGGCAGCCTGGGCGATGTCCACGGCACGCTCGCTGCCTTCGGCGGCACCGTGGTCGATCCCGACCGGACGCTCAGCGCAAAGATCGGCACTGGCCGGGTCAACGGGGTCTCCTACCTCGACGACATCACCGTGAACGTATCCGCGCCGGGACTCTCCGCCGCCGATCTGGCCGGCGGCCGTCTGATCGCCCGCTTCCACCACACCGACACCCAGGCGGTATTCGAGAGCTCCGGCACCATCTCGCTGAACGGCTCCGCCCCGATCCATGTGGACTCCGCCGCCGATGGCTCCGCCGTCATCACGGTGACCGTCGACCCGATCCGGCTGGCCGAGGTCAACCGCTTCAGCGTCGTCCTCTCCACTCCGCAGCACCTGGGCGCCGAGCGTCAGGGATCGGCCGGCGACCACGCGATCTCCACGACTGCAGGCTCCATCGGAGATGGCTCGGACGACGGCGAGTCGCCCGGCTCACCGGTCTCGACCGCCCTGGAGCCGATCGGCCTCGACACACGCCTCGGCTACCAGTACACCGAGCCGGTCAACTTCGACGGCGGCAGCCTGGGCTTCTGCCACAGCTTCTCGGTCACCAACACCTCCACCGAGCCGGTGGACTGGACGCTGACCTTCGACACCTCCCTGGTTCCCCTGTGGGGCTTCGATCCCACCGCGCCGAATGCCTTCAGCTCAGCGTGGAACTGGGAGACCGTCTCCTACGACGCGGCCACCCATCGCTGGACGATCCGGGGCGTCGGCGGAACGCGGGTCGCACAGCCTGGCGCCACGGTGGGCAGCATGGGCTACTGCGTGCAGAACGTCCCGACCCCGCCGGTCGACCCGGCCGGCTTTGGCACGGCCGTCACCGTCTCGGCCTCGAGCCATGCGTACTGGGTGCAGTTGAGCCTCTCGGTCACCAGCCCCAGCCACTGGAACCTGCCATGGGAGGTCACCATCGATCTGGCCGACTACGTCTGCCCTGCCGGCTTGCAGGGCGCATCCCTGCAGTGGCACTCCGGAGTCCAGGTGACCAAGCTGGACGCCACCCGGTACACCCTGCGCGGGGCAGCCGGCTCGAACACGCGCTTCGTCTCGGCAAGCCGACCGGTGAGCATCAGCCCGCTGCTCGGCTACGGCCCGACAGGAGGCCAGTACAAGCTCCCCTGCGGCGGGGCTGCCCGCATGGTCGTCCAATCGGAGACCCCGCCGGAGGCGCCCTCCGTCGCTGGGCCCACTCCGGCTGAGTCCACCCCCGCGGAGACCGCACCGACCCAGTCCGCGTCCGCTACGTCCGCAGCCGCCGAGCCCACTCCGGCCGAGTCCGCGCCGGCACAGTCCGCACCCGTCGGGGAGGCGGTACCGGCCGAGCCAGCGAGCGCTCCGTCCACCGAACCGACAGAGGTTCCCGAGCCGACCGGAGCGAGCGAATGACGTCCCTGGCGGCGCCGGCGACCGAAAGCCCCTTCCGGCGGGCGTTCTGGGATATCATCGGGGAGACCACCCCGCCCGTCCGAGCGGCGGGAGCGCCAGGAGAGAGCACCGTGGACAGTGCCCGCGTTGCCGTCGTCATCGAGGATGACGCCGACATCCGGTCTCTGGTCGCCGACGTGCTGGAGCAGGCGGGCTTCGAGGTGCACACTGCCGCGGCGGGACTGCCGGGCATCGATCTGGTGCGCACCCACGATCCGGTGGTCACCACCCTGGATGTCTCCATGCCGGGAATGGACGGGTTCGAGACCGCCAAACGGATCCGTGCGATCAGCCCGACCTACATCGTGATGCTCACCGCAAGGACGGACGAGATCGACACCCTGCAGGGGCTGCAGGCGGGTGCGGACGACTACCTCACCAAGCCCTTCCGGCCCCGCGAACTGCGCGCACGGGTGGAAGCGATGATGCGTCGGCCCCGGCTGATCCCGGAACCCCCCGCTCCCACGGCCGCCGCCAGCGAGGAGTTCGGCGGCTGGCTGGAGCACAAGGGCCTCCGGGCGCACCCCGAGATGCACCTGGCCAAGCTTGACGAACGCGAACTCGACCTGACGCCCAGTGAGTTCGACATCCTGGCCGAGTTGCTCGGCGCCCGGCGCCGGGTGGTCAGCAAGGCGGATCTGGTGCTCACCCTGCGTGACGAACGCGGCGTCGGCGGCTACGTCTCCGAACACGACCTGCGCACGGTCGAGGTGCATCTGGCGAACCTGCGACGCAAGCTCGGCGAATCGGCCAGCGCTCCCCGGTGGATCGAGACGGTCCGCGGCGTCGGCTACCGGCTGACCGCGACCTGATCCGGGCTGTTCAGGGCGTCACCACCACGGCCGAGTCGGGCCGCTCCACCGAACCGCGCGCCGCGTCGTTCGCGGCATCGATCAGGCCCGGGGCCCGATAGCCGACGGTGTCGGTCAATGCGACCCCTACCCCGATCACCGGGGTGACCGGGTGGCCGGCCGATGCCAGGTCGTCCAGCACCCGTTGATGCAGCCGGGCCGCCATCGTGCGCGCGTCCGAGGGGGAGGCGACCGCGAGGGCCACCAGCAGGCCATTGGGTCCGTCCTCCCCCACCAGCGCCAGCAGCGGGGCGGCGGC
>JASGEM010000090.1:0-94841 GCA_049841235.1 Propionicimonas sp.
CCGCGAGGGCCACCAGCAGGCCATTGGGTCCGTCCTCCCCCACCAGCGCCAGCAGCGGGGCGGCGGCGCGCAGGCTGACTCGCCAGGTGTGCGTCAGCGCGGCGGCCTCCGCGACTCCGAAGGCGGTGGCGATCCGGGACAGTTCCTCCATCCGCAGCGAGATCACCGCGAGCCGGCCTCCGGAACGTTCGCCGCGAGCGGCGACCACGGCCAGCATCGCCTCGAAGGAGCGCGGGTCGAGCAGTCCGTCGGTGGTCAGCTCCAGGGTGTTCGCCTGGCCTCGTCCCCGCAGCGTGGTCTCGGTCGCGCGGAGTACCGAGATCGCGATCACGGCCGCCATCGTGAACACGATCGACAAGATGGAGGTGTTGGTGGTCCCGAACCACTGCTGGAACATCTCTGATTCGCTGCCGAGCAGGCCGAAGACCACCAGGCGGGCGACGTAGTACACCGCGGTGGCGCCCAGGACCAGAGAGACGGCGGCCACCACGGACTGCCTGCCGAGCACCCCCCGCCGGGACTCGAACGCGCCGAGCCCGGTGAAGGCCGCGATTCCGGCGAACATGATCGGCGCCCCGGCCCAGTCACCGCCCTCGGGACCGGCCAGCAGGACAGCGACCACTCCGGCGAGAGCGGTCGCGCCGACGATCATGCCGGGCATCCGGACGGAATGGTCGTTGAACCGTCGGCAGCCGAGCCACAGGAAGCCCATCCCCAGGATGAAACAGCCGTTGCCGACCGCGACCGCCACCCACATCCCGTCCGGCTGGAAGGACCACACCAGGTAGCTGACGGTCGTCATGGTTCCGGCCAGGAAGGCGGCCGTCCAGAGCCGCGCGGACGCGCTGGGCCGACGGTTCAGTGTCTCGATCAGGAAGAGCACCCCGGCGGTGACGATCACCACCGCGGTCGCCAGGCTCATCGTGGCCAGGTCGAGGGTCATCAGTCGTCGCCTTTCGGATTGGTGGCGGGCAGCCGGACCAGGAAGGCCGCTCCTTCGCCGAGGGTGCTGCGGACGGTGATCTCACCGCCGTGGGCGTGCACGATGTCACGGGTGATCGCCAGCCCGAGCCCGTTGCCGTGGATCGCGGTCTGGCGCACCGTGTCGCTGCGGAAGTAGGGGTCGAACAGCCGCGGCTGTTCCTCGGCCGGGATTCCCGGACCGTCATCGCGGACCACGATCCAGCTCTGCTGGCCGTCACGCGTGCACCCCACCTCGATCAGTCCGCCCTCGTCGGCGTACTTGATGGCGTTGCCGATCAGGTTGTCGAGGACCTGACGGATCCGGTGGGCATCGGCCCAGGCCTCGGCGGGCTCGACCGCGCTGGTGTCGATCGTCATCCGTCGTTCCTGGGCGCGCGGCAGCGCCTCTTCGACGGCCACCCGCACCACCGTGCTGAGATCCACCGATACCGGATCGATGGTGGGTACGGCGCCACTGCGCGATGCCGCGGCCGTGTTCAGGATGTCTGCGACCAGGCTGAGCAGGCGCTCTGCCCCCCGCTCGGAGGCCTCCAGACGGCGCCGGGTCTCGGGGGTCAGCTCCTGGTCGTCAAGGGCCAGATCGAGATAGCCCAGGATCGCGGTCAACGGTGTGCGCAGTTCGTGGGAGACCGAGGCGATCAGATCCTCCCGGGCTCGCAGGGCAAGCTGCTCCGCGGTCACATCCTCGACCACCACGATCGAGCCGGCCTCCTCGCCGCGAGCGTCCCGGATCCGCCGGGCGGAACACCTGATAGCCCGCCGGTCCTCTCCGGGGAGGCCCAGCCACATCAGCACAGCTCCGTAGTTCTCACCGCGCCGGGCTCGGGCCAGCGGACGGTCGGAATCCGGGACGAGGGTGAGCCCGTCCGCCGCGTAGGTGACCCCGCCGGTGCGCTCATGCACCCGCAACAGCCGGGAGTACGCCTCGTTGATGAGCTCGATCTCACCCTCGGGGCTGAGCCGGACGACCCCGAAGTCCACGGCATCGAGGGCGTCGGTGACGACCTCCTGCTGGCGACGCGCACGCTCCGCGGTGCGCTGCAGGGCGTGGGACTGGCGCTCCAGCAGGTCGCGTTGGGCGTCCGCCCGCTGGGCCATCAGGTGTGCGATGCCGGTCATGCCGATCAGGAAGAGCGGGAACAGCACCAACGACAGGTTCGGCGGCTGCAGCGGATCGAGCAGGTTGATCGCGATGTAGGCGACGCCGGCGATGACCGCGGTCGGGATCGCACCGGCCAACCCGAAGGACCAGGTCATCCCGATCACCGGAATCACCCACAGCAGGCCGAAACCCGAGACCGGAGCTCCGACCCGCAGCAATCCGATCATCGTGAGATCGAGGATCGCCAGCAGCACGGTGACGTAGCGGGCCAGCCGCTCGGTGGGGATCGTGACCGCCGTGACCAGGGCCACGAACGCCAGCACGACACCGAGATAGACCACGGTCGGGTGCCGGCCCTCGCCGATGAGCAGAGCCAGCAGCGCTCCCAGCATGACCAGCGGACAGAGGATCAACTGGCTCAGGACGGTCATCCGGGCGCGCGACGCATCGGCCAGGCGGTGACTCCCACGATGCTCGGCGATAACCACGCCCCCGACGGTATCTGGTCTGCCCCGCTCAGCGCAGGAAGAGGGCACTCAGCCGGCGCGTGGTGAAGGCGATCCCGGCCGCCGACATGATCACGAAGTAGCCCAGGTGGACAGCGGTGGACGCCTCGAAGTGGCCGACCGAGAGCTGGCGCATCAGTTCGACGCCGTGCCACAGCGGTAACGCCATCACGAACCACTGCACCGGCTCGGGGAAGACGGTGATCGGGAACAGGGTCGCCGAGAACATGAACATCGGCAGCAGCGCGATATTGATCCAGTCCATCTGCTGGAAGGTGGTGAAGTAGCTGGTCACCGCCATGCCCAGCGCGGCGAAGCCGAGCGCGATCAGCAGCGCGACCGGGATCATCGCCAGTGCCCACCACGAGGTCGCCAGCCCCAGCATGGCGATCACCGCGGTGAAACCGAGGGCATAGAGGAAGCCACGGAACAGCGCCATGAAGATCTCGCCGAAGGCCACGTCCAGCGGGCCCAGCGAGGTGGCGAGCATGGCCTGGTAGATCTTCGCGAACTTGAGCTTGAAGAAGACGTTCCAGGTCGAGTCGTAGATCGCCCCGTTCATCGCCGAGGTGGCCAGCAGCGCCGGTGCGATGAACGCCGCGTAGGGGATCGGGCGTCCGCCCGGTCCGGTCACCTCGCCGATCAGCTGGCCCAGCCCGAAGCCCATCGCCAGCAGGTAGAAGACCGGCTCGAAGAAGCCGGAGACGATCACGATCCAGTTCTGGTTTCGGATCACCTTGAAGCCGCGTTCGATCACCGCCCGGCCATTGCCGGAGGAGTTGGATGCGATCCAGGCCGCGACGGCGCCCCGCCGCGCGATCGTCCGCTGCTGATCGATGCTCACCTGGCCAGCCTCCGGTTGAAGAAGCGGGCTGCCAGCACAGTGCCGCCGAGCGTGAACGCCACCAGCACGGCAAGGTGGATCGCCACCATCCAGCCGGGCACTTCCAGCCCGAAGGCGAGCAGCCGGGCGACCTGCGTCCCATGCCACATCGGCGAGATCCAGCCGATCGGCTGCAGGTAGATCGGCATCGACTCCAGCGGGAAGAAGGTGCCGGCGAACAGGAACATCGGGGCGATGACGAACCGCTGCACCATGGAGAACTGGAAGCCCTCGTTCTCCAGGGTGGCGGCATAGGCCATCAACGGCGTCCCCAATGCCATGCCGGCCAGCGCCGCCACGACGATGATCGGCCACGAGCCGACCCCGACCACGCCGGCGATCACCAGGATCAGCCAGAACACCAGCGCCTCTATCAGGAAGCGGATGCCCACGGCCACCACCTCACCCACCGCGACCTGCACAGGCGACGCGGCGGTGGCGGATCGCGCGAAGTACAGCTTGCTCCACTTGAACCCATCCATCACCGGGAAGGTCATCTCGCTGCCGGCCGACATCACCACCGTGCTGACCAGCAGCGCGGGCGCGACGAAGGTGAGGTAGGGCACCCCCGCCACCCCACCGGAGCCGGCGTCAACCAGGGTGCCCAGGCCCACGCCCATCGCGATCAGGTAGAGGACGGGGGTGAGCAACGAACTGCCCACCGCGGAGGTCCAGTAGGCCTTCATCGAGATCAGCCGCCACTCGGCCTGGTACCACCAGCCCCAACGGCGGGCCCGGTGCGCCTGCTGGGCAGCCTCCAGCGCC
This sequence comes from Propionicimonas sp., assembly GCA_049841235.1. Taxonomy (GTDB): domain Bacteria; phylum Actinomycetota; class Actinomycetes; order Propionibacteriales; family Propionibacteriaceae; genus Propionicimonas. The sequence continues at coordinate 4,241 of JASGEM010000090.1, forward strand.
CGGCCGGAGTAGGCCAGGGCGTTGGTGTCGGTCAGGTCAGTCAATCAGGGACCGCCCGGTCAGTCGCAGGAAGACATCCTCCAGGGAGGAACGCCGCACCAGTGAAGTCAGCGGCACCAGCCCGCGGTGATGGACAGCCGCCAGCGCGGCCTCGCCGTCGTCGGTGTAGACCAGCACCCGGTCGGGCAGCACTTCCAGCCGTCCGAACTCGCGCAGTTCGTCGACCAGTGCGCCGTTGCGCTCGGAGCCGAACCTCAGTTCCAGCACCTCGCGGGTCGCGTACTGCCGGATCAGCGCAGCGGGCGAGCCCTCGGCGACGATCCGGCCGTGATCGATCACGATCAGCCGGTCGCAGAGCTGCTCGGCCTCGTCCATGAAGTGGGTGGTGACGATCAGCGTGACGCCCTGCTCCTTGAGCCGGAACAGCCGGTCCCACAGGATGTGGCGGGCCTGCGGATCGAGACCGGTGGTGGGCTCGTCCAGCAGTAGGACGCGCGGCTCGTTCACCAGCGAGCGGGCGATGGTCAGCCGTCGCTTCATACCGCCGGAGAGGTTGTCGACCTTCTCGTTCGCCTTCTCGGTGAGCTGGGCGAAGGCCAGCAGTTCGTCCGCCTTCGGGCCGAGATAGGAGTACGGCAGCCCGAAATAGCGGCCGTACATCACCAGGTTGTCCCGCGCCCGCAGTTCGCCGTCAAGGTTGTCGGTCTGCGGGACGACGCCCAGGTTCGCCCGCACCTCCGGCCCGTTCACCTCGGGGTCGAGCCCGTTGACCAGCAGGCTGCCGGAGGTGCGCAGACTGGTACCGCCGATCATCCGCATCGTGGTGGACTTGCCGGCTCCATTGGGGCCGAGCAGGCCGAAGGACTCCCCCGGCGCGACCTCGAAGGAGATCGCGTCGACCGCACGCAGTTCGCCGTAGACCTTGGTCAGGTCCCGAGCTTCGATCACAGGCACGCGGGACACCCTACTCATGCGACCTGACAACTTCGTGACACCGCCAACCCCTGGCCGGGACGCATCCGCTCCGGACCACGGATCCCCACCCACCGAAGATCCCACCGACCCGATCCCCCCGGGTCGAACCCCCGCCACCGGCGGAGCTTGACCCCACCGACAGCCTCCTCCCCTACCACCGACGGTCGAGCTGGTCGAAGACCACCGGCGCCGCCACGACTCGTGGTCGATGGGCTCGCCCGACGAGATGCGCGTCGCTCGGTGTTGCGCCTAGGCTCGCAGGGGTGAGCCCCGCCTCGTCTCCGCTGCCGTCGACCATCGCGTCGCGGGTCGAGCACGAGGTGGTGATCAGGAAGTCGCGGTTCATCGCCACCCTGGTTCCGGTGCGCAGCGTCGCCGAGGCGGATGCCGAGATCGCCGCCCTCCGCAAGCAGTACTGGGACGCCCGCCACAATTGCACCGCCCTGGTGGTCGGGACGCGCGCCGACCAGCAGCGCTCCAGCGACGACGGCGAGCCTTCCGGAACCGCGGGAGTGCCGATGCTCGAGGTGCTGCGGCATCGCGGCCTGACCGACCTGGTGGCGGTGGTCACCCGCTACTTCGGCGGCATCCTGCTGGGCGCCGGTGGGCTGGTCCGGGCCTACTCCGGCGCGGTCGCGGAAGCGCTGGATGAGGCCCGTTTCGTCCGGCGCGAACTGCTGACCGAGGTCACGGTTGACGTCCCGCACGCCGACGCCGGCCGTCTCGACAACTGGTTGCGCGAATGGGCCGCCACCCACGACTCCGTCTGGGAGGAACCGGCCTGGACGGCGGTCGCCCGCTTCCAGCTGCTGGTACCGCCGAAGGCGCTGTCCACCCTCGCCGACGACATCGCCGCCTTCTCCGCCGGCGCCCTCCTCCCGGTCGAGGGCGACAGCCGCGTGGTCGACGTCGCTGTCTGATCGCTTCGTTCCGGGGTAGAGGCCCGTCCATGGGGGTACCGGCACCCGCCCGGCTCGCGACGGCAGGATCCGCCGGATCGTTCACCGCGCTTCGGGATCGTGCTGCGGAGCCGGCATGACGAACCGTCGTCACCGACCGGGTCGGTCACGGGCGGCGCACCATCGCCTGGCCGCGAGGTCGCCAACAGCCCGGCAGGGACAACTCACATATGGGAATCGATTACATCCACTTGAGTCGCTTGCCAATGAAGGCGAAGGTCGCCAGATTGTGACCCAATTCACTCTTGTAGGTGTAATCGATTACCTGTTAGGTTGGTGCCATCCGGTCGGAGGTCGCGACCCGACCGGTCACCGGAGGCCAAGCGGCCACCGACAATTCACAAAGTGCAAAGGAGCAACACAGTGAGGAACACGCGGAACCTGAAGTCCATGGTCGCGACTCTCGCTTGCGTCGGACTCGCCCTCCCCCTGACCGCCTGCGGGTCCACCCCGTCGGCGAGCGCCCCCGGCGATGGCGACGGGCAGACCACCCTGAGTTTCGTCTACATGGGCACACCCGAACAGCAGGAGAGCTGGAACAAGCTCTTCACCGAGTTCGAGAAGCAGAACCCGAACATCAAGCTGGAGGCCTCCGGGATCGGGGTCGACAACTGGGGCGAGTTCTTCAACAAGGTATCGACCCAGATCGCCGGCGGCGAGGTGCCCGACATCGTGCAGGTCGCGACCGAGGGCCAGCTGATGTTCGCCTCCAAGGGACTGCTGGCACCGCTGGACGACTTCATCGCCAAGGATCAGGCCGTCATCGACGAGTACTACGCCGATGTCGACCCCAACCTGGTGACCTGGGCCAAGAAGTACGGCTCGACCGATGGCAAGACCTACTACCTGCCGGGCGAGTTCAACACGATGGCCCTGTGGTGCAACACCGACGTGCTCGGCAAGGCGGGGGTCACCCTGCCCGCCGACGGCGCCTGGACCTGGGACGACTTCACCGCCGGCGCGAAGGCGGTCAAGGACTCCACCGGCGCCTTCATGTACGCCGCCTCCGAGGGATACTTCACCGGCCTCATGCCGTGGATCACCACGGCCGGCGGTTCCACCCTGAACGAGGACTGGTCGCAGCCGACCTTCGACTCCCCGCCCGTCGTCGACGCCCTGACCTACCTACGCGGGCTGGTCGAGAACGGCTACTCACCGAAGCCGGGTGGATCCTTCGACGCCTACACCCAGTTCGCACAGGGCAAGCTGGCCTGCTTCGGCGGCGGTCGCTGGCCGATCATCCAGATGCGCGACATGGACATGGTGGACAGCATCCAGATGGTCTCCTTCCCGACGAAGGCCGGCAAGGGCTCCCCGATCGGGACGAACGGCTACCCGATCCTCAAGGAGTCCAAGAACAAGGAAGCTGCCTGGGAGTTCGTCAAGTTCCTGATCTCGAAGGAGGGTTCGGCCTTCTTCGCCGAACTGGGCGGGACGATCGTGCCGGCCCGTCGCTCGGTGGCCACCTCGGACGCCTTCCTGGCCAACTCGCCCAAGGGCACCGAGGTGCTCTACGACGCAGTGTCCTTCGCCACTGTGATCCCGTCCCCCGATCAGGGCGCACAGGTGCAGCTGGCCATCGAGGACGGCGCACTGCAGGTGCTGGCAGGCAACGTCAGCCCGGCGGACGGAGCCAAGCAGACCCAGGAGAAGCTCCTTCCCCTGGTCACCAAGTAACGCCTGGCCGACCATGATCAAGCGCACGCCTGTCGCGACTTCGGAGCCCCGCGCCCCGAGGTCGCGACAGGCCCGCCGGGAGGCGATCGCGGGCTACCTGTTCATCTCGCCGGTGGTCGTCCTGTTCGTCACCTTCATCGCCGGCCCCCTGCTGGCGACCATCGCCTTCAGCTTCGTGAAGTGGGATCTGCTCACCGAACCCAGCTTCGCCGGCTTCGACAACTACGCCCGGCTGGCCACCGATCCGGTGATCGGAAGGGCGCTGGCGAACACCTTCATCTTCGCCTTCGCCTCGGTGGTCAGCCACGTGGGGATCGGCCTGCTGCTGGCGGTGGCCGTCAACCGGCAGATCAACCGGATCGTCCAGTACTGGATTCGCACCGCCCTGTTCTTCCCCTTCCTGATCTCCTGGGCCGCGGTCTCGCTGATCTGGAAGTACGCCCTGGATCCCAACTTCGGCTTCATCAACCACTACCTGCAGCAGTTGGGCCTCAACCCGCCGGAGTGGCTGGTCGATCCGAACTGGGCCCTGCCCGCGCTGATCGGCGTGGACTGGTGGCACACCATCGGCTACACCTTCGTCATCCTGCTGGCCGGTCTGCAGACCGTGCCGCGCGAACTGCACGAAGCGGCCATGGTCGACGGCGCCGGTGCGGTGCGGCGGTTCTGGTCGGTCACGATCCCGGCGATGTCGCCCACCCTGTTCTTCACCATGATCATCACGTTCATCGGAGCCTTCCAGATCTTCGATCCGATGTACATCATGACCAACGGCGGTCCAGGCGATGCCACCCGCTCCATCGTGCAGTACCTCTATGAGCAGGCGTTCAAGGCCTTCGATGTCGGCTACGGCGCCGTGGTCGCCATCATCGTCTTCGTGGTCATCGTCGTGGTGACCCTGATCCAGTTCAGGCTCAGCAGGAAGTGGGTGTCGGAATGACCACGGCTCGCCGGACCCCCTGGGCAGGCTTCGTCCGGTACTGCCGCCGCCGGCTGGCCGGCCACCTCCTGGATCTGCTGCTGGTCGTCCTTGGCATCGTGATGGTGGTGCCGTTGGTCTGGCTGATCGTCACCAGCGTGACTCCCAAACTGGAGGCCTTCGCCGTCCCGCCGAACTGGACGCCGTGGCCGATCACCTTCGACAACTTCGCCCAGATCCCCGAACTCATCCCCTTCGGACGGATGCTGCTGAACTCCCTGACCATCTCCGCGATCGCCACCCTCGGCGCCCTCACCACCTCGACGCTGGCCGCCTACGCCTTCTCCCGTCTGAGGTTCACCGGGCGGGACCGGGTGTTCGGCATCCTGCTCGGCTCGATGATGGTGCCCAGCCAGCTGACGGTCATCCCGCTGTTCATCATCATGCGGCGGCTCGGGCTGGTCGACAACATCGCGGCGGTCTGGCTGCCCCTGCTGATCAACGTGTTCGGCATCTTCTTCCTCCGGCAGTACTTCAAGTCGATCCCGATGGAACTGGACGAGGCAGCCCGCGTCGACGGCGCCGGTCACTTCTGGATCCTCTTCCGGATGATCGTCCCGCTCGCCAAGCCGGCCCTGTCGGCGCTGGCGATCCTGGTGCTCGAGGCATCGTGGAATGGGTTCTTCTGGCCGTTGATCTTCCTCAACTCACCGGAGAACATGACGCTTCCGGTCGGCCTGATGTCACTGCTGAGCTCGCGCGGCGGTGGTCCGATCGTGGTGGTCTTCGCCGCGATCACCACTATCGTGCTGCCGCTGTTGATCGTCTTCATCATCTTCCAGCGCACCTTCATCAACTCCATCGCCACCTCAGGGCTGAAGGGGTGAGCCGGATGACCACTTCCACAGCGCCCGACGACCAGGTCATCGGCCTGCGCGAGGCCTGGCAGGCGATGAAATGGAACGCCCCGGCGCTGCTGGTGATGCCGGTCGTCCTGCTGGCCGCCGTCGCACCGGGCATCGCCGTCATGGTGTGGTTCACCCCCGTCGGCGTCGCTCTCGCCGTGCTGCTCGGCCTGAGCACATGGGCGGGCTGCGTCCGGACGGCGGAGCTGGCGCTGCGGGACGGAGACGCCACCGTGCTGGTGCTGCTGCGATCGATCGCCCGGTTCGCACCGCTCGGGCTGCGGACGGCCTGGCCACCCGCCTTCGCCGCCACCTGCTTCGTGACGGCCTGGTACGGGTTCACCGCCACCGAGAACCCCTGGTTCCTGGTGCCGGCCGCGGCGGCGGGTTCGGTGACGGTGGTCCTCGCGATCGCGCTGCCGTTCGCCGTCACCCTGGCCGCGGTCACCGCATTGCGCGGCAAGCAGCTCTGGATGCTCGCCATCGGCCTGGTCGCCACCCATCCCAGCGGCGCGCTCGGGGTAGCTGCGGCCAGCGGCCTGGCGATGCTCTGCGCCACCGACGTCCTGTTTTCCCTGGCGCTCCTGGCGCCTGGACCGATCGCCATCCTCAGCGCACTGGCTACCCGGCAGGCCTGCGCCCGACGCGGGCTGACCGCGGCGGCCTGGCACGAATGACACACAGAGAGACTCAGAAATGATCACCCGCACCTCAGCTCATCGGTTCACGCCCGAAGCACAGCCCCACGCCGCCATGCCGCTCGGCGGCATCGGCACCGGGAACCTGGCCATCGGCGCCGACGGCGGCCTGCGGCAGTGGCAGTTGCACAACATCGGCAATCACCTCGGCGAAGCCCCGTGGAGTTTCTTCGCGCTCCGGGTCAGCCAGGTCGAGCCGCCGCTGGACCAGACCCGCGTCCTGCAGTCGAAGGCGGCGCTGGCCGAGCGCCCACGCACCCCTCTGGTCACCGACAACGTCATCCCCTCCTGGCAACAACAACTGTTGCGGTTGCGTCCGGGTTTCGACCGGGTCGAGATGGAGGCGATCTACCCCAGCGCCCACCTGACCTATCGTGACGACGACCTGCCACTGCTGGTCGAGCAGCGGGTGCTGACCCCGTTCGTCCCGCTCGACGTGGACGCCAACTGCCTCCCTGCGGTGATGTTCGAGTTCACGCTGACCAGCCTCGCCACCGAGGAACTCCACGGCTGGCTGGGCGGCACCCTGCAGAATCTGGTGGGCGCGGACGGGGTCACCAATCCGGTCGGCGTCAGGCATCCGGGCTACGGGGGCAACACCAACCGACTGCGCCGCGCCGGCTGGACGAAGTTGATCGCCGAGAACCTGACCCTGCCGCTGGAGGATCCGCGGGCCGGCCAGATGGTGCTCGCCTCGGACTCGGGCTCGGCGCAGGCCTACCTGCAGTGGACCGACCCGGAACAGTACTTCGCCTTTCTCGACAGCCGCGCCCAGCGGGTCACCCAGCCGCTCACCGCCGCTCAACGACGGGCGGACCCGGCCGCCAGCGGCGTCCAGGTGGATTCCGCCAGCCGGCCCAGCCCAGCCGGATCGACCTGGTGTGGTGCCCTGACCGTGCCGTGGGTGCTGCAGCCCGGTGAGTCCCGCCGGCTCCGGTTCGTGCTGGCCTGGCACTTCCCGAATCGCTATCTCAACTTCGACCAGTTCGGGCCGGCGCGGCCGCAATGGGGCGCCTCCCGGTTCTGGCTGGGCAATCACTACGCCGCCCTCCATGCCGATGCCGAGGCGGTCGTCGACCACGTCGTGGCTGATTGGGACGAGTCCGTCGCCACGACCCAGGCGTGGTGCGACATCCTCACCGAATCGAGCCTGCCTCCGCGCGCCGCCAACCGGCTCGCCGCCCAGCCGATCGGCATCCGCTCCCCAACCTGCTTCGTGGACGGGGCCGGGGAGTTCTACGGCTTCGAGGGAGTGCTGGGCGAGTCGACCGCGATGTGGGCGGGCCGGGTGGGCGGGTCATGCCCGCTGAACTGCACCCATGTCTGGAACTACGAGCACGCCCTGGCCTATCTGTTCCCCGGACTGGAGCGCTCCATGCGCCGCACCGAGTTCGACGTGATGCATGCCCCCGACGGCGCAATCCCCCACCGGGTCATCGCGCCAGCCTATCTGCCGCAGCTGTGGCGGGAGGACATCGACGGTCCCACCGAACCTGCCCTGGACGGCATGCTGGGCGCCATCCTGAAGACCTACCGCGAGGTCCGGGGCGGTGCGGGCGCCGAGTTCCTGGCACAGTACTGGCCGGGCGTGCGGCGGCTGGTCGACCACATCGCACGGCATTGGGACACCGCCGGCGACGGGATGCTGCACGGCGTGCAGCCCTCCACCCACGACATCGACCTGTGTGGGATCAACAGCTTCATGGGCACGCTCTGGCTGGCCGCCCTGCGGGCCGTGGAGGAACTGGCCCGGCTGGTCGGCGAGACGTCCTACGCCGCTGCAACCCGGACCCGCTTCGAACAGGCTTCGCTGGCCTACGACACCACGCTGTGGAACGGGGAGTACTACCAGCAGATCCTGGAGCCGGGCGAGTCGTCCGACTACCAGTGGCTCGGGGGGTGCCTGTCGGATCAGTTGATCGGTCAGTGGTGGGCCCATGAACTCGGGCTGGGTCACATCCTGCCGGCCGACCACGTCCGCCAAGCCCTGCGAAGCGTCGTCGGCTACAACCTCAGGCACGACTTCGCGGGCTTCGAGCACCCCTACCGGATCTACGCCGATCAGGACGACTCCGGGCTGCTGATGTGCACCTGGCCACACGGCGAACGCCCGGCCGTGCCCACCCGCTACGCCGACGAGGTGTGGAGCGGGATCGAGTACCAGGTCGCGGCACACTGCCTGCGCGAGGGCCTGGTGGACGAGGCGACCAGCATTCTGGACGCCCTGTGGAGCAGGCACGACGGACGGCGGCGGAACCCGTTCAACGAGATCGAATGCGGCGATCACTACGCACGCGCGCTGGCCGGCTGGTCGGTGCTGCGGGCGCTCACCGGCGTCGACTACGACGCCTTCACCGGCACGCTCACCGTCTCCCCGGTGGGCTCCCTGCTGACCGCGATCGACGGCGCCCTTGTGCTGCCGATCGTGATCGGGGACGCCTGGGGATCGCTCCGGGTCGCACCGGACCATCTGGAACTCGATCTGCGAGCCGGCAGTCTGGAGCTTCGAGAGCTACGCCTCGACGGTCACACCTGGGAGGTTGCGGCGCACGTGACGGCCGGTGCCCCCCTGCGGTGGGCACGCGGGCAGGACGCCGATCCGCGGACCATGCCTCGGACGCCATATGTAATCGATTGTTAGCCTGATCTCATGGCAACGATCTACGAGGTGGCGGCATTGGCGGGAGTCTCGACCGCCACGGTGTCCCGCGCCCTGAACGGCGGATCGGTGTCGCCGGAGACGACGCGGCGGGTTCGCGAAGCAGCTGACACGCTCAACTTCACCATCAACAGAACCGCTCGAGATCTGCGCCGCCAGCACAGCGAGGTGATCGCGTTGCTCGTGCCCGATATCGAGAACCCGTTCTTCACCGCCTTGGCCAGAGGAGTCGAGGACCGCGCGCAGGAGTCGGGTTACTCCGTGGTGCTCTGCAACACCGACGACGATCCGGCCAAGGAACGCCGCTACCTCGAGATCGCGGGCTCCGCGAACATGGCCGGTGTGATCCTCGCGCCGGCTCCGGAGCACACCGACCTGGCCGGTCTGCTCGAACGGGGAAAACCGGTCGTGGCGGTCGACCGCGCCACCGGCTTCGACATCGATGCGGTGATGGTGGACAACCGAGCCATCGGGGCGGCGGCGACGGCCGCTCTGTTCGACCAGGGGTTCCGGCGGGTCGCCTGCATCGCTGGTCCGCTGGAAGCCGAGACGCCCGAGGAGCGCGCCGAGGCGTGGGCGCAGACCGTCCGCATCCGCGGCGGGGATACCGCCGAACGGTATCTGGTGCACGCGAACTACCGGGTGGACGGCGGGCGCAGCGCGATGTCCGCCCTGCTCGCTCTCGACTCGCCCCCGGATGCCGTGGTCGCGACCAACAACCTGATGGGGGTCGGTGCCCTGCAGGCACTCTTCGAAGCGGGGTTCGCTCCACCCGCGTTCGGTGTGGCGGTCTGCGGCGAGCTCCCGTTCTCGACCTTCTCCCCGACGGCGGTCACCCAGGTGCGGATCCCCGCCCGTCACCTGGGCACGACGGCGGCGACCATGCTGCTCGACCGGATCGAGGGCGACCGCCAACCGGCTCGCACCGTGGTGTTGCGCGGGAGGATTCTCGCGTCACATCCGGTCCCTGCACCGAGCGCCGGGTAGGCGCGGCGACGGCGGCGGAGTTCCGGTCGGGCATGTGCCACGTGCTCAGCCTGCTGCCAGCACGGCCCGGACGACACGGGCAAGTTCGGCCGCGGTGTTACCCGCTCGCTTGGGCACGATCAGCGCCTCGAGGTCACCGGTGAAGATGAAGAGGTGCTGAGCCGTCTCCTCGATCCGGCGGACGCGTTCCCAGCCGACGACCGCCTGGCTCGCGGTGGCGGCCTCGGTGAGCGCATGGTCGTCCCAGGTCAGCACCGTCTCACCCAGCCGGCCGAGGTCACCGTCCTTGGCCAGCCGGTTCAGCTGAGCGTTGACCGCACGTCGCTGGGTCGAGGGCCAGATGAACCACATCATCCCGGCGGCCGCGGCCGTCATCGCAACGGTGGTGAGCAGCTCCTTGGAGACCAGCCAGAAGACCACCGCTGCCATCACTCCCGCGGCGAGCGTGCCCGTCGTCCGGATCCGGCGGGATTGCGCCACGATCGCCGGGGTGTGCCTTGCCGCGTATTGATTGAACGCGATGTAGTCGTCGTTGGTGAGGGTGTACTCCAGTCGTCCCATCGCCGGCTCTCAGCGGTGGTGTGCGTAGCGCAGCGGATTCGGACGGCAGGCCGCCTCGGTGGCGATCTGCAGGTTGGCGATCTTTCGCTCGTCCCGGAGCCGGTACAGGCTGGGCACCAGCCGGTCGCGGATCGCGTACGGATCGATGGTGTTGAGATAGATCTTGGTCGCGCCCTCGAAGCCGGCCACGGTCGAGATCCGCCACTTCAGCATCACCCGCCACGGCATCGGCAGGTCGGTGTCGATCGGACGGTAGTGCCACTCCTCGTTGCAGGGCACCGCCACGCCGGTGGCGGCGTGCATGGCGTGGATCATGTCCGACATCCCGCGCAGTTCGTCCGGCTCGTGCTCCCAGGGGTCGCAGTGCTCCGACTTGGAGTAGATCTCGATCGTCGGGTACCGGTGGCCGAAGCCCGCGAAGGCGATGGCGTGGGCGTTCTCGGCGATCACCAGGTTCTTGTAGGCCGCGTAGTTCGCCGCGTACTCATTGAACACGTTCGGGTTCGCCCGCAACCGGGCCACGGCTTGCTCGTGCTGCGTCCCGCGCTCATCGATCGCGACGAGCTGCTTGTGCAGATGGTCGAAGGAGGCCCCCGCCGGACGCAGCCAGTTCTGGAAGATGGCGACATACCGCGCGTACCGATTCAGCTCGAACAGCCGGCGCGCCGACTCGGCGGTGTAGCTGATGAACTGCTCGTGCTCGTCCGGGGTCAGCGTTCCGGACGAGGCAAGCTGGGTGTTGTCGGTGGCCCCGTCGACGAAGTGGCGCCGCGCCACGATCACGTCGTGCCCGCCCCCGAAGAAGCCGGACGCCGCCTCGATCTGCCCGTCCTCGCCGAGGGCATCGATCTGCTCGTCGGTGCGCCCACCGGCGCGGAGCTTCGCCCGGATCACCGAAAGGACGTGCGTCCGTCCCGCCGCGGAGGCCAGGTAGGCCTCCTTCCGCTCGCGTACCAGGGTGGGCAGCACGTAGCCGTAGTTGGCGTGCCAGTAGTCGTAGGAGAGGATCTCGAACAGGTTGGGGATCCGCCGGAATTCGGCGATCGTGTGCTCCAGTTCGTCGGCCGAGGTGCGGTAACGGGCCTCCCAGGCGCCATCGGGGTGCCGCACGATGCGTGACTTCTCCGGCGGGGTCTCGAAGTACCGCAACTCGCAGAAGGCGCAGTGCCTTCCGTGCTGGGCCGGATCGAGCGGCACCGGGTCCGGCAGGTGGACCCCCAACGGACGGTTGCCACGTCCGGCGACCGTCCAGACCTCGGTTCCGGTGAATGGATTCAATTGTTTGACGGTGCCATCCGCCATCTGGGTCAGCCAATCCGGCTCCCGCATGTACGGCTGCAGCATGGCCCTCCCTCGCGTCAGCGCCACGGCAGCAGCGCACTCCCCAGACGATCCCAGACGACAAGGCTTCACGGCGCGTCAGTGAGTGAAGCCGCCGGAGTCTTGACGAGGGCGCGACAGCGGCCCTCGGCGCAGAGCCTACCGAACCCGCCTCGGAATCTCGGCGAACCGCCCCCGCCGCGCAGCGGGCACATCTACCTCCAGATCACCCCCGGCCGCCCCGGCCGTGCGCCGAGAGCAGCTCCGGACGTGGATTCGTCCACCATGCAACCGGAATGCCCTCTGCTGCGTCCAAGCCCAAGCACTACGAAGAAAGGCGTCCGATGAGCTCACATCCCATGCCCTGCGTCCAGGCCAGCGAGATCTTCCAGCACCCTCTCGTCGAAGAGCCGCCCACCGGGCGTCACGAACTCGCCCAGCGGCTGGCCAGCCGGGCGGTCGAGCTGTGCGAATCCTGCCCGTTGATGGAGCAGTGCCTCTACACGGCGGTCGTCGAGCACGACGTGGCCGGGGTCGCCGGAGCCACCACCGGGCTGCAGCGGTCGCGGATCCGGCGACTGCTGGGACTCCGGATCGACCGCGAGGACCTGTCCGATTTCGCCGGCACCACCCGCGAGGGCGGCCGCCTCACCCACGCCGATGTCGCCCGGGCTCGCCGGACCTACCCGGACGCCACCCTGGAGACCATCGCCGAGCGGCTCGGCTGCTCGCTGTCGACCGTGAAGCGTCACCTGCGTCAGGCCCGTCTTGAAGGGACCTCGGTGGTCACGGCGGTGCCCTCGCGTCCGACCAGCAGCGCGGTGCTGAACGCCCGGCTGGCCGTCATGGGTGATCGCTCCCGCGCTCGCGTCGCGTGAGCCGGCTGCTCAGCTCGGGACGAGGGACAACTCGACCGCGACCACGTCCCCAGTACCGACCCCGGCGGGCAGGCGGACCGCGTTCTTCAGTGGCAGCAGGTAGCCGCCGTCACGGGGGAACAGCGAAGTGGTGAAGCCGATTCCGGCGACCGTGGCGTGCACCGGGATGACCCCCCAGCCGTAGGTGAAGGCGTGGGCGACGGCCCTGATCTCATCGCTCTCCGGCTGCGGGATGACCACGTAGTAGAACGGCGCCGGGCCACGCCACTCGATCACCTCGCCGGCGAACTCCAGTTCCATTCGGCAAGTATCCCCTCAGTCCTGCGGCGGATCCTCGCCGACCAGTCCGTCGATGGCCTCGCGGAAGAGGTCGGCGTGCCCGACATGGCGGGCGTACTCGTCACAGGTGTCCACCAGGATCCGGCGAAGGTTCGGCGAACTGCCGTCCCCGAGCACCATCCGGGAGGGCTGGTCGAGGCCGCCCTCGGCGAGCACCGTCGCCCACGCCCGGCGCGACTTCTCGACCGCCCGCTGCCACAGCCCGTACAACTCCTCCGGGGAGTCACCCGCGGCGGAGTGCCAGTCCCATTCGGGATCGATCGCGAACAGGTCGGGATCCCACGGCGCACCGGGCGGCTCGCCGGTGAGATCCCGCCAGACGAAGTTCTCCTCGACCAGGGCCAGATGCTTGATCAGGCCGGCCAGCGTCATGGCCGACGGCGGATGCGGACGATGCAACGCCTCGGTGTCGAGGCCGCCGATCTTCCAGGCGAACTGGGCACGGGAACGCTCCAGGGAGAACAGCAGGGTCTCGGCCTCCGTGCCGGAGAGCACCTCGTCGATGTGGGTGTTGAGGAGGGTCATCTTCGCACTCCTAGCGGGCGATCCGGCGATAGCCGTCATCGAGCAGGCGGATGTCTCGCAGTCTGCGCTGCTCCTGCCAGGCGAGATCGACGCGACCGGCCTGGCGCCACCACGCGATGAAGCGGCCGAGCAGCCTGGCCGGCGTCGGCTGCGGAACGACGGCTGGGGCAATCGGATAGCGGGAAGCCGGCTGATGCACGAGCACGAGACCGGCGGAGCTGATCGGAAGGGCTCTGGTTGTCATGCTGACCACGGTAGAGTCGATTCCGGACGTTATACTTCCGGTAGCAAGGGGCAATCCCATGGAATCTTTTGGAACTCCTGGTGAGCACTGAGACCAGCCCGACCTCGCGCGCGCTGCTCGCGCTCGAGTTGATCCAGGCGAATCCCGGCGTGACCGCCGAGCGGCTGGCTGACTCGCTGGGTGTCACCGAGCGTGCCGCACGGCGCTATGTGGGCATCCTGCGCGAGGCCGAGATCCCGATCCTGTCGACCCGCGGACCCTACGGCGGCTACACCGTCGGACGTGGGGTGCGGCTACCTCCCCTGATCTTCAGCGCCACCGAGGCCCTCGGGCTGGTGATGGCCGCCCTCGACGCCCACTACGATGCCGCCGATCCCACCGATCCGGTGGGCAGTGCCCTGGGCAAGCTCCTGCGAGCGCTGCCGGAGCCGATCGCCCGGCAGGCCGAGGCGGTGCGGCGGACGGCGCACGCCGTCCCCGATCGGTATGCGGCACGGCCCGACCCGGTCACCGCCGCCCAACTGGTAGAGGCATGTTCCAGCCACCGGCTGGTGCGGCTGGGCTATCGCTCGGAGGCCGGCTCGGAATGGGTGACCCAGGTGGAGCCCTGGGCGGTGGTGGCTCGCCACGGCCGCTGGTACCTGCTCTGCCGGCTGGTGAAGAGCCAGGGCATCCGCACCTACCGGCTCGACCGGGTACAGAGCATCGAACTGCTGGACGATCGCTTCGAGCCGCCGACCGAACTCGACCCGGTGACCGCTCTGGAGGAGAACCTCGCGGCCGGCTGGGAGTACCCCACCGAGGTCGTGATCGAGGCGCCGATCGGACGGGTGTCGTCCTGGCTGCCCCGCTCGATCGGCAGGCTCGAGGTGGTCGACGATCAGCGATGCCGGCTCACCGGGACGACCAGCACCCCGGACTGGTACGCCGAGATGCTGGCCGGGCTACCGGTGCCGTTCCACGTGGTCGGTGGAACGGAATTGCGTCAGGCCGTCCAGGCACTCGGTCAGCGGATGCTGGCCGCGGCCGGAACGGCCACGCCCTGACCTCAGGCCGCGCGGGCGAGCCGGCCGAACCAACGGTCCAGCTCGATCGCCGTTCCGCCCTGGTCGAACCGGGCGGTGACGTGGTCGGCGGCCGCCTGCACCTCGGGAACGGCGTCCCCGAGGGCGACGCCGCGTCCGGCCCAGGCCAGCATCTCGACGTCATTGCGTCCGTCGCCCAGGGCGAGGACGCCATCCGCGCAGATGCCGAGCGAAGTGGCCAGCCCGGCCAGCGCCGAGGCCTTGTTCACCCCCGCCGGGGCGATGTCGAGCCAGGCGCTCCAGCCGACCGAGTAGCTCACGCCGTGCAGGCCGAGCCGGTTCGCCAGCGCGATGAACTCGTGATCGGAAGCCTCCGGGTCGCGCACCACGATGCGGGTGACGTCGCTGCCGGCCAGGTCGTCCACCGAGACCACCTCGATGTCGCCGGTCAGATCACCTTCCGGGAACAGTTTCGTGACCCGATACCCCTGGCCGATCACCTCGGCGGCGATCGCCGCCGTCGGGTGCTCCTTCAGTACCTTGTCGATCACCAGGGCGGGGTTGAAGGTCACCACCTGGGTCAACTCGAACGGAGGGAACTGCACGCACACCGCGCCGTTGGACGACACCGCCGGCCCGGCGGGCAGTTCAAGCTCCTCAAAGACCGGCTGCGTGGCATGCCAGCTACGCCCGGTCGTCAGGACGACGGGCACTCCCGCGTCCACCACGCGCCGCACGCTGCGGCGCACGTTCTCCGGTAGCCGTCCCTCGTGATCGACGAGCGTGCCGTCGATATCGAGTGCTACCAACTGCGGCCTCCAGGCCGCCTGCGGTCCCCTGACCGCCCTCTTTGTGTTATTCATTCTTCAACCAGGATACCCGCTCCTGGTGACGGCACGGTTGCCGTCACCCGTCTGCCCGATGAACCAACCCGCAAAAGTGGACAATTTCCTCGACGAGCCCGAGCGAAACCGTCCACCTCGTGGAGGTCTCACCGCACGGTGGACGCAGGCCCGCACTACGCCGCGAAACCGTCCACTCTGCTAGGGGGTGGGGGTGAGGAACTCCCGGCCGCCGAGGTAGGGACGCAGCGCCGCGGGGACGTAGACCGAGCCGTCGGCCTGCTGATGGTTCTCCAGCAGCATGATGATCGGACGGGCCATCGAGCACAGCGTGCCGTTCAGGGTCGCCACCGAGCGGACGCCGTCGGCATCCCGCAGGCGGATGTTGAGCCGGCGGGCCTGGAACTCGGTGCAGTTGGAGGTCGAGGTGATCTCGCGGTATCGGCCCTGGCTGGGCACGTAGCCGTAGCAGTCGTACTTGCGGGCGGCCGACAGGCCGAGGTCACCGGAAGCCACGTCGAGCACCTGGAAGGGGATCTCCAGCAGCTTGATGAACTCCTTCTCGAAGTTGAGCAGCTTGTCGTGCCAGGCGGCGGCGTCGGCAGGGTCGCAGTAGATGAACATCTCGACCTTGTCGAACCAGTGCACCCGGAAGATGCCCTTGGTGTCCTTGCCGTAGGAACCGGCCTCGCGCCGGTAGCAGGGCGAGAAGGCCACGTACTGGCGCGGCAGAGAACCGGCGTCCAGGATCTCCTCGGAGTGGTACGCGGCCAGCGCGACCTCCGACGTCCCGACCAGGTACAGGTCGTCGCGTTCCAGGTAGTAGACGTCCTCGGCAGCCTGGCCGAGGAAGCCGGTGCCCTCCATCGCGGACGGACGCACCAGGGCCGGCGGAATCATCGGGGTGAAGCCCCATTCGGACGCCTTGGCCATGGCGAGGTTGAGCAGCGCGAGTTCCAGCTGCGCTCCGATGCCGGTCAGGAAGTAGAACCGCGAGCCCGAGACCTTCGCGCCGCGATCCATGTCGATGGCGCGCAACCCTTCGGCGATCTCGATGTGGTCCTTCGGCTCGAAACCCTCGGCGGCGAAGTCGCGCGGGGTGCCGATGGTCTCCAGCACGTAGAGATCGTCCTCACCACCGGTGGGGACGCCCTCGATCACCAGGTTGGGCAGCCGCAGCATCAGGTCGTCGAAGACGATCTTCGCCGCCTCGGCGTCGGCGATGGCGTCCTTCACCTGCTGGGCGAGTTCCTTCGTGCGGGCGAGCAGGGCCGGCCGCTCCTCCGCGGACGCCTTGGGCACCTGCCGGGAGAGCTCCTTCTGCTCGGCACGCATCGCCTCGGAGGCGGCGATCCGCTGCCGGCGCCGTTCGTCCGCCGCGATCAGCTCGTCCACCAACTCGACGGACTCCCCGCGCGCCGCCTGCGAACGGCGGATGCGGTCGGGATCGGTGCGCAGCAGCTTGGGATCAATCACGGTCCCCAAGCCTACCGGCCCCCCACCGGAACACTGTCCGGCCCTCGCCTCCGTCCCACCTCTCGTCGAGCGCCACCGCTACCGTCGAGCGCCACACCCCAGGCACAGGCGCTCGACGCTAAGGGAAGCGGTCGGTGAGATGGGCGAGTAGCCAGGGGGAGCAAGGGGGCGCGGTGGGCTGCTGTGGGCAGATCTGCTGGCAGCAGCGTGGGCTTCGGCCCGCGCGGCCGCCCGGGCAGGCTCGTCCCATGACCGAGACCGAACCGCTGCTCAAACTCGACCACCACCTGCACGACCGACTGTTCGAACAGCGGACCATCGTGCTGAGCGGGCCGCTGGTGGACGAGAACACCCTGCGGCTGTGCAGTGCGCTGATCGTCCTCGCCACCGACGACCAGAACGCCGACATCCGCCTGCTGATCAACTCCCCGGGCGGTTCCGTCCCCGGCATGCTGGCGATCCGCGACTGCATGCGGGCGATCCCCAACGACGTCAGCACGATCAACCTCGGCATGGCCTACAGCGCAGGCCAGTTCCTGCTCTCCTCCGGCGCCAAGGGCAAGCGGTACACGATGCCGCACGGACGGGTGCTGCTGCACCAGGGGTCAGCCGGGATCGGCGGCACCGCGATGGACATCGCGATCCAGGCCGACGATCTTCGGAATACCCGCGACACGGTGCTGGCCTGCGTCGCGGAGGACACCGGTCAGCCCCTGGCGCGGATCGAGGCCGACTCTCGCCGCGACCGCTGGTTCAGCGCGACCGAAGCCCTCGTGTACGGCTTCGTGGACGCGATCGTCGAGGGTCCGGAGCTGTTCCCGTCGCCACAGCGCCGGATCGGGCTGGGGGCATGATGACCAGCTACCCGATTCCCTATGTGACCACCCGCACCGACCGCGGCGAGCGGACGGTGGACATCTACAGCCGGCTGCTGGCCGACCGGATCGTCTACCTGGGCACGCCGATCGACGACGGGGTGGCCAACACCGTGATCGCCCAATTGCTGCATCTGGCCAGCGAGAACTCCGAGACGCCGATCTCGCTCTACCTGAACTCGCCCGGCGGATCGATCCCGGCGACCCTGGCGATCTACGACGCCATGCACTTCGTCCGGCCCCGGGTCGAGACCACCTGCGTGGGGCAGGCCGCCGCCACGGCCGCCCTGCTGCTGGCCGGCGGCGCGCCGGGCGGCCGGCAGATCCTGCCGCACGGACGAGTGGTGATCCATGCTCCGGCCGCCGAGGGGCGGGGCACGATTCCCGACCTCATCCTCGAAGCGGACGAGGTGGCCCGGGTGCGGGCACTGCAGGAGGAGTTGCTGGCCAAGCACACCCACCGCACCCCCGAGCAGATCCGGGCCGATCTGGAGCGCGATCTGATCCTCACCCCGGCGGAGGCCGTCCGCTACGGGGTTGTCGATCGGGTGCTCGACATCGGCGAGCCCGGAGTCCAGGACTCAGGCGGCCAGGCAGACCGGGCCGCGGAGTGAACCGGCGCGGACCCTCCGGCTGGTGCGCTGGGTGAGATCGGCGACCGACAGCTCCAGGGCACCGGCGATCGCGGCGAGGAACTCCGAGGAGGGCTCCTTCAGCCCGCGTTCGAGTTCGGAGAGGTACTGGGGCGACACCCCGGCGCGCCCGGCGACATCGACCAGCCGGTCGGCGCGGTCCAGCCGCTCCTGACGGAGCTGCTCACCCAGGGCTTCACGCCACAGCGGCTCAACCGGAGCCGGTGCGCGTTCCGGCCGCAGTGGTACGACGTCACCCATGGAGCTACCGTACCCAAGCTCGTCAACCACCGTCGGCCAGGGCCAGCCATGCCCCGCCGGGCGAGAACTGCCGGCTACGCCCCCGGAAGGGGCGGGCACTCCAGAACCTCGATGGAGTTGCCAGGCAGAAGGGCGAGGTGGGGGTGGCCCCGGAACAACTCCACCGCCGCATCGTGTGAGTCGGCTTCGACGATGGAGTAGGCGACCTTGCCATCCTCGAATGTCTCCACGCCGTGCCCGGTGAGTCGTCGCTTGCGGAACAGCGGGGCGCCAGGATCCACCAGTGCCGACTGATGGGCCTGTGCCCAAGCCGCCCACGCGGCCATGAACTCCGCTTGCTGCTCATCGGTCAGCCGAGCCTTGTCCGCCTCGGTTGCTGCACCGGTGAGGATCGCCAGATACCTTCCCATCGCCAGCCGGCCTACTCGTCCTCGGGGTTGACCAGGGAGGCGTACCACTCCCGCGCCTCGGCGAAGTCGGGGTCTGCGAAACCCCAGCCGACCTTGGGACGTACACCGTCCGCGCGGGGGTAGGAGCCGAGGAAGACGACGTCGGAGCAGATCCGGTGCAGACCGAGCAATGCCTCTGCCAGGCGGGGATCGCGCATATGTCCCTCGGCGTCGATCGAGAAGCAGTAGTTGCCCAGGCCGGTCTTGGTCGGACGCGACTCGATCCGGCTCAGGCTCACCCCGCGGCTGGCGAACTGCTCCAGGATCTCCAGTAGCGCGCCGGCGCGGTCGGCGTGCATGTAGGCGACCAGGGTGGTCTTGTCGGCTCCGGTCGGGGTGGGCGGCGGCGCGGGCCTCGACACCAGGACGAATCGGGTCACCGCGTTGGGGTTGTCGGCGATGCCGGTGGCCAGCGCGGTCAGCCCGTACATCTTCCCGGCCACCTCGGCCGAGACCGCGGCGTCGTACTTCGAGGTCGGGTCGGAGACCTCCTCGGCGGCGGCGGCGGTCGAGCCGCCCTCGGTCACCGTCGCCAGCGGGAGGTTGGCCGCCAGCCACTCCCGCACCTGCGCGGCGGCGTGCGGGTGGGTCAGGACGCGCCGGACCTCCCCCAAGGTCGTCCCCGGACGGGCGAACAGGGTGAACTGCACCGGCAGGATCACCTCGCGGACGATCATCAGTCGACGGTGCCCGTTGGCGAGGTTGTCCAGGGTGACGGTGACACCGCCCTCGACGGAGTTCTCGATCGGCACCAGCGCTCCCTCGACCACCCCTGTGCGCACCGCGTCCAGCGCCTGGCCGACGGTCTGGTACGGGATCGCGTCCTCGTCGCTGAACGTCTGCAGGGCCTGGTGGGTGAACGTTCCCGCCGGTCCGAAGTATCCGAGCACGGAAACACCCTACCGGCGTGGCTCGCCGCTCACTCGTAGGGCACCAGGCGGCGGTCACCGGCCAGCGAGAGGCTGGCCCGCAGCCGGTGCAGCGAGGGCAGTTCGTGACCCTCGCGCCACCACCACCGGACGATCAGCACCAGGACCAGAATCTGCGCGGCCGCGCACAGCCCGTCGCGCACCACGGCGGCGACCACCTGCAGGTCTGGACCGAATTCCACAGAGCGGCCAGTCACGTAGGCCAGCGAGAGCCACATCCCGCGCCACATCAGCAGCGGTTCCAGCCGGGAGGCCGCGAGCAGGCCCAATGGCACCCACGCGATCAGGTCGTACCAGCTCAGGGTGTACGGCGAGGTGACCAGCCAGGCCGCGGTGAGGACGGCGGCCGCCCGGGTGGCGATGGTCAGCGGATCCCGGTATGGACTGGCCGTGGCGGCCAGCCCCGGAACCGCCTGCCAGGGCAGCACCCGCGAGAGCATCCAGGCGACCGCGATCATGCCCAGCCAGCCGAGCCAGCCCACCATCGAACGAGCGAGCCCCTCCGGCATCACCAGGGAGAGCAGTCCGTGCACCGGAGGCGCCCAGGAGCCGGCCGAGATGTAGCCGGTATTGCGCGAGGCCGCCAGCAGCGCCTTGGGCACCACCAATCCGTAGGCGACGGCCAGCGGAATCACCGCCCCCACGATCAGCAGCAGCAGCTTGCGTGGCTCCCGGCGGTACCCCCACATCATCGCCAGGCCATAGAACACCAGTGAGACCTTGATGGTGCCGGCCAGTCCGATGCCGATGCCGGCGAGCAAAGGATTGCGCCGCAGGAACCAGAGCCCGACGATGGCGAATACCAGGGTGAACGCCTCGTTGTGCGCCCCCGCCACCACCGACCAGATCATCAGCGGGTTGAGGACGGTGAACAGCACCGCCCTGGTCTGGGCGGCGTGATCGCCACGGGCCATCCGGTACACGATCGCGCCGATCGCGATGAACGGCAGGACGGACAGCACCTGCAGCCAGAACACGATGTCGTGCATGCTCTCGCCACCCAGGCTGGCCGCCAGCCACTGACTGAACGAGGCCACCGGCCCATAGACCGACGGGGTGTCCTGCCAGGGTCGTTCGGTAAGGATCAGGACCGGGTCGAACTCGGCTCTGAAGATCTCCGCCGGCGTGATGTCGTAGGGGTCGAGGCCGAGCACCTGGAGGCGCCCGTAGGCGGCGTACATCAGCACGTCCGCCGAGGTCAGCGGCAGGACCAGCGCGGTGAGCACGCTCAGCCCGGCGCCAAGTCCGAAGAGCCTGCGGTTGTCCGGACGCCAGCCCTCGGCGACCGCCCGCCAGGCGATCAGAAGTCCGATCGTCCCGGCCACCAGACCCAGCCAGAGCAGGATCACCGCCACCCACTCGTTGGCCGTCCCGGCGCTGGCGGGCAGGTACCAGGGCGGCAGCCAGGAGGTGCGGTCGCCCAGCTTGAGCGCCACCGCGCTGGGGCCGGCGAAGCCGACCGCGATCGTGGTGGCCGCGCTGGCCGCGATCAGCGCGACGCCCAGCCGGGGGTTGCGCGTCCATGCCGCAGCGAGCAGACGTGAGAACGCCGACTGCTGGGCCGTGGGCATGGATCTCCTGATGCTGGGGCGCGGGGTGGTCGCTCTCCCTAGGCTAGCCGCCTGCCGATCAGGCACCAGACGCCGGCCACGAGCTATGCCGAACCGTTACCTGCGAGGGCCCGATCACCGCGTCGATGGCCGGCCGACCATCGACGGTCTCAACCCTTCCCGGCCCGGGGCAGACCGAACTCAGGGGAGGGTAGAGCTACTTCAGCAGGCGGGAGAGGCGTCGGTCGGCCAGCGACTTGCCGCCGGTCTGGCAGGCCGGGCAGTACTGCAGCGAGGAGTCGGCGAAGGAAACCTCGGCGATCGTGTCGCCGCAGACCGGACAGGGCAGGCCGGTGCGGCCGTGGACGCGCATCGAACTCCGCTTGCCGTCCTTCAGATCCTTGGCCGCCATCCCGGAGGCTCGTTCGACCGCGGTGGCCAGTTCCTCGCGCAGCGCGACGTACAGCCGGGCACGCTCGTCGGAGTCCAGACCGTTGGTGGGCTTGAACGGGCTGAGCCTGGCGGCGTGAAGGATCTCGTCGGAGTAGGCGTTGCCGATGCCCGCGATCCGTCGCTGGTCGCGCAGGACGCCCTTGAGCTGGGATCGCCCGGCAGCATCGAGGATGGCGCCGAACACCTCGGGGGTGAACGCCTCGTCCAGCGGTTCGGGGCCGAGGGTGGCGATGCCCGGGACGTCCTCCAGTTGCGGGACCAGGTAGAGCGCCAGCCGCTTCTGGGTGCCTGCCTCGGTCAGGTCGAAGCCGCTGTCGTCCTCCAACCGCAACCGGAAGGCGAGCGGACCCCGTCCGGGACGGGCGGGGGCGGACGGCATCTCGTCCCGCCAGACCAGCCAGCCGGCGCGAGCCAGGTGGAAGGCCAGCCAGAGGCCACCGATCTCCAGCCCCACGAACTTGCCCCGCCTGGCGGTGCGCTCGACTTCCAGGCCGGCCAGCGCGCTCAGCGGCGGGTCGAAGGTCTTCAGGCAGGCGAAGGCGACCAACTGGGTGTCGGCGACCACCTTGCCGACCAGTCGCTCGTCCAGAAAACCTCGCAGCGCCTCGACCTCGGGCAGTTCCGGCATGGCGCTACCCTACGTCGGCCAGGCCGGCTCGGGTAGCCCGAGCGCCTCCTCCAGCAGGGCGAGGTATTCGTCCCGGTCGATCTCGATGACGCCCAGGGTGGCCAGGTGCGGGGTCTGCCACTGGACGTCGACCACCCGGCCCTCCGCGTAGTCGTCGGCCAGCAATTCGGCCAGCGAGAGCAGCGCCACCTTTGACGCGTCCCGGCCGTGCACCGGATCGTGGAACATCGACTCGCCGGCGAACAGCCCGCCGACGCTCACCCCGTAGAGCCCGCCCACCAGACGTCCGTCGGCGTCCCAGGTCTCCACCGAATGGACGTGACCCGCCGCGTACAACTCGGTGTAGGTTTCGGCGATCTCCGCGTCGATCCAGCCGTTCGGACGAGCCGGATCGGCGCAGCCGGCCAGCACCCGGTCGAAGGCCTGGTCGATGGACGTGGTGTAGCGCCGGGCCGACTGCCGCAGCGATCGGGTGACCCGCAGGCCCTCCAGCGTGAGCACTCCGCGCCGCAGCGGAGACCACCACCCCATCTCGCCGAATCCGGAGTCGTGCAGCGGCATCGGAAACACCCCTGCCCGGTACCCCTCGAGCACCAGCGCGGCGTCGAAATCGTCGGAGAAGCCGATCAGATCCTGGGCGGGCCACTGCTCGGGAAGTCCGAAAACCGCCGAGCGCCGCATATCAGGATTCTCTCACCCCGCTCGGACAGCACTCTCCTCGGAGACCTCCCGGAACTCACCGCCGGCTCCAGGTCGTCGAGGCCGGGCTTCGACAGCGAGAGCCAGCCGTGAGTGCTGGCCGTCGGTAGCCAAGGCTGGCTCTCGGCAGGAGAGGTGGCGGTCGGCGTCGGAATGCCGGGACTCCCAGGGGTGAACCGGGGTCGGGCCAGGTGCCGGTCCGATGTGGGCCTGCGTAGGCTGGGCAGCGGCGGAAGGATGGTCATGGCCACTGCGGGAGAGATCGGCAAGCAACTGGTGGCGCGCACGCCCGAGGTGGCGGGCGGACTGCTGCGGCAACTCATCGACTTCGGGATCGACGGCAACGACACCTTTCCTGGCGCCCGCGCCGCGGCCGCCAGGAAACTGCAGGATCGCGGCCACCGGGAGCAGGCGATCGACGCCCTGGTGACCTCCCACATCGGACTGGCCTCGGCGCAGGGCTTCGCCACCAGCGTCGGCGGGTTGCTGACCTTGCCGATCGGCCTGCCCGCGAACCTGGCAGGCATGGCGGTCCTCAGCGTCCGGATGGTGGCCGGTGTCGCCCACCTGCGGGGCTACGACGTCACCGACCGCCGGGTGCGGGCCGCGATCGCGCTGGCCATGCTCGGCGAGGAGGAGATCCGCAAGCTCATGGCCGAGGGGAAACTGCCGACCACCCCGCTGGCGATCGCGACCGCTCCCGTCTTCGACCCCGACCTCGAGCGGACGATCAGCGAGCGGGTGGCCGGCTGGCTCTCGGGCCGCCTGGGCGGCAAGCACCTGGCGGTCATTGTGCTGCGTCGCATCCCGCTGGTCGGCGGGGGTGTCGGCGCCGCGGTGGACGGCTTCCTCACCTTCAGCCTGGCGGCCTACGCCAAGCGCGAGTTCGTCGCCCGCCAGCAGCTGCCGCAGTTCGGTGAGCGGTAACGAGCAAACGCGCATACCAGCGCTGGCAGGCCGAGCCATAGGAACCGTCCCCGTGGTCCACCATGGCCCCCACTACGCCAAGCGGGATCCAGAACCACGGGGACGGTTCCTGTGGCTCGCCCGAGTCGGCGAGCTCAGCGGGCGGCTGCCAGTTCGTCGTCCACGTAGCCCGGGGCGGACGCGATCAGGCCGGCGGCCACCATCACCGCGGTGGTCGCGATCAGCACCCACAGCGGAATCGTCCAGCCACCGGTGGCGGTGAGCATGATGCCTACCACCAGCGGCCCGGTGGCGGCCAGGGTGTAGCCGATAGTCTGGGCGAACCCCGAGAGCCGCGCGGTGACGTGCGGGTCACGGGTGCGGGCGGTGATCAGCGAGAGCGCCATCGGGAACGCCGCGCCGGAGAGCCCCAGGCTGACCGCCCACAGCCAACTGGCGGTCGCCGGGATGTAGAGGATGCCCAGGTAGCCCACCACCAGCAGCAATCCCAGGGTCATCACCACCCAGCGCAGGTCGCGCACCCGGGCCACCACCATCGGCATCACCAGCCCGGTGACGATGCCCAGGCTCGTCAGGAACGCGACCAGCAACCCGGCCTGGGCGCGGTCCACGCCACCGTCGCGGAACATCTGCGCGGTCCAGCCGAACTGGGTGTAGGCGTGCATCGACTGCACGCCGAAGAAGATCCCCAGCGCCACCGCATGCCGCGAGCGCAGCAGGCTGGGGCCGCGGGTGTGAGCCCGCGAGCCCAGCCTGCGGGAGCCCTCCCGCAGCGCGATCAGCAGCATCGGCACCCCGGCCACGGCGGCGGTGATGCCCCAGATGGCCAGCGAGCCACGCCAGCCGCCGGGGGCGACCTCCGCCAGCGGCAACGCCAGCAGACCGCCCAGGGTGGCGCCGACCGCCAGCAGGGAGCCGTAGGCCGCCATCAGCAGCGGCACCTGATCGGGGAACCGGCGCTTGATGTAGGCGGGCAACAGCACGTTCCCGATCGCCATGCCGGCGAAGGCAAGCCCGGTCAGAGCCAGGAAGACCGACGAGTCCGAGGTCCACGGACGCAGTACCAACCCGAGCGCGGCGGCGACCATCCCCCACCACAGCGCATAGGTCAGCCCCACCCGGATCGCGAAGACGACGGCGAAGGCACCGAAGAGGGCGAAGCAGATGCCCGGCATGGCGGCCAGCAAACCGCCCCAGGTCGGGCTTTGATCCAGCCCTTCCAGGATCTCGGCGAGCAGCGGCCCGACCGAGGTGGCACCCGGACGCAGATTCGCCGAGATCAGGATCACCGCGAGCAGCGCGATCCAGTACCCCCGAGTGCGGACGGGCCGCACTCGATTCACGTCGTCGATCACCAGCGATACTCCCGGGTCACCCGGCGACCGATCGCGCAGGTCACCTCATAGGTGATGGTGTCCTGGAGTTCGGCCAACTCGGCGACCGTGATCTCCTCGTCCCCGCTGCGGCCGATCAGGACGACCTCGTCCCCGACCGCCGCAGCAGGTTCGGGGCCGAGGTCGATCACGGTCTGGTCCATGCTCACCCGGCCGGCGATCGGATAGGAGCGGCCGTTCACCAGCATCCGGCCGCGGCTGGAGAGCGCGCGGGAGTAGCCGTCCCCGTAGCCGATCGCGACGGTGGCCAGCCAGGTGTCGGCGGGCGCCGCCCAGGTGCGGCCGTAACCGACCGTCTCGCCGGCCCGCACCCGCTTGACGAAGGTCACCCGGCTGCGCCATTCCAGCCCGGGCAGCAGCGGCACGGTGTGCGGGGTGCGCGGGTCGGGGTGATTGCCGTAGACCATCACCCCGGGACGTACCAGATCCAGCCAGCTCTCCGGGTGGGCGAGGATGCCACCGGAGTTGGCCAGGTGCTTCAGCAGCGGTCCGTGAACGGCCTCCAGCGCGGTACAGACATGACCGAAGTGGACGATCTCGGACGCGGTGAACTCGTCGCCCGCCGGGACGTCCGACACCGGAAGGTGGGACATCACTCCCACCAGACGGACACCCGGGGTGTCGCGGACCAGCGCGGCGAGCCGAGGTGCGTCCTCGGGTTCGCAGCCGATCCGGCGCATGCCTGTGTCGATCTTGAGGTGCAGCGCGAGTTCGCGGCCCACGGCCGCCCCAGCCGCACCGGCCTCGACGATCGACTGCTCGTCGACCGCCACCAGCGCCAGGTCGTAGTCGGCCGCCACCACGGTCTCGTCGCCGCGAGCCACCGAGAGCTTCAGGACCGGCAGCGTGATTCCCGCTTCACGCAGCCCGACGCCCTCGCCGACCGTGGCCACGCCGAAGGCGTCGGCGAGGGCCGCGTCCTGCAGGTGACGGCTCACCTCGGCCGCACCGTGACCGTATCCGTCCGCCTTCACCGCGACCAGGATCTGCCGGTCACCGACGCGGGCCCGGATCGCGGCCAGATTGGCGGCGATGTGGTCGAGCCGGATCGTGACCGTCGAGGAGGCCAGCCCTGGGAGGGTCACTCCCCCACCGCCACGGGACGGCCGGGATCGGACGACCAGCCCGACCAGGACGGCGGGTAGAGCGGCGCCTCGATGCCCAGACTGGCCAGCGCCAGCAGGACCTGGGCCGCCGAGACCCCTGAACCGCAGTAGGCGGCGACCGGCCGTCCCTCGGGAAGGTCGAGCAACTCCTTCAGCTTCTGGGGCGCGGGCAGGGTGCCGTCCGCCTCCCAGAACGGGCCGACCGGACGGTTCACCGCGCCAGGGATGTGCCCGGCCCTGGGATCCAGCGGCTCGACCGCGCCGCGGTAGCGCTCCGGGGAGCGGACGTCGATCAGCATCCCGTCGAAGCTGGCTGCCTCATCGGCCGTCAGGGTGGGGAGATGGCCCGGGGTGAGCGGACCTACCTTCGTCGGGGCCACCGGCGCTGGGTCGCCGGTCTCCAGCGGGCCGTCCGAGGCCAGCCAGCCGGTCAGTCCGCCGTCCAGCACCCGGGCCTCCAGGCCCAGCCAGCGCAGCACCCACCACGCCCGGCCGGCCGCGTAGGAACCGGGCTCGTCGTAGACCACGATCTCCCGGCCCGGGTCGATACCGAGTTCGGCGAGCCCGGACGCGACCTGATCAGGCGAGGGCAGAGGGTGGCGTCCCTGGCGGGGATCGGTGAGCGGGCCGGTGAGCACTTCTTCGAGGTCGAGGAAACGGGCGCCCGGCAGATGGCCCCCGCGATAGCGATCCAGGCCGGCACCGGCAGGCTCACCCAGCCGCCACCGGACGTCCAGCAGCTGTGGCGCGTCCGAGGTCTCGAGCCGCCCGTGCAACTCGTCCACCGTGATCAACACCCGCGTTCGCGGTCCACCCACCTGCTCCATGTTCAGAACCCTATCCCCGCACCCGACAACGCTCGGCGTCATTCCGGCGGCAACTCGACACTCTCCGCCGGGGCGGCCTCACGCGTCCCGAGAACCCCGCCCTCGCGGGACGACGGCAGGAGGGATGCCTGCGGCTGACCAGGGGCGCCCATGGCCACGCGCAGGGTTGGGCCAGTGCGGGCAGGGTTCGGGTCACGGGCCTCCCTTTCCCGGGGAACGGCAGGACGGGCCACAGGCCCCGCTCAGAACAGCAGCGCCAGCCCGGGATCCTCCAGGATGGCGGCGACGTCGGCCAGGAACTTCGAGCCGGTCTCGCCGTCCACCAGGCGGTGGTCGAAGGTCAGCGCGAGGGTGCAGACCGAGCGGGGCTCGACCTGTTCCTCGCCGTTGCGGATGACCACCCAGGGACGCCGGGCGACGGTGCCGACGCACAGGATGGCGGCCTCGCCCGGGTTCATGATCGGGGTGCCGCCGTCGATCCCGAAGACGCCGACGTTGGTGATGGTGAAGCTGCCGTTGGCGAAGTCGGCCGGCTGCGCCTTGCCCTGCTTGGCCAGATCGACCATCTGGTTCAGCGCCTCGGCGAGTTCCCGCAGCCCGAGCCGGTTGGCCCGCTTGATGTTGGGCACGATCAGTCCGCGCGGGGTGGCTGCGGCGATGCCGAGGTTCACGTCGCCACGGATGACGATCTCCTCCCGCTTCTCGTCGAAGCTGGAGTTGATCTCGGGATTGCGGGCGATCGCCAGGCAGGCGGCTTTGGCGACGATCAGCAGCGGTGAGACGCGCAGTCCGTGGAACTCCCGGCGGTCGCGCAGGGTGGCCAGCAGGTCGACGGTGCCGGTGACATCCACCTCGACCCAGGCAGTGGCCTGCGGCACGTTCAGCGACGCCGTCATGGTGCGGAACATCTCCCGCCGCACGCCGCGCAGGGCGACCCGCTGGTCGACGCCCGGACGGTCGTCCAGCCTGGCGCCGGTGGCGGCAGCGATGACGTCCTCGTGGGTGATCAGGCCGCCCGGCCCGGTGCCCACGATGGTGGTCAGATCGACACCGAGGTCGCGGGCCACCCGGCGCACCGGCGGCTTGGCGAGCGGCGGACGCGGTGTCTCACCCGCACCGGTCGGCTCACCGGGCGGGGGCAGCGTCTCCCCGGACGGGACGGCGTCCACCGGATGCAGCGGCGCGATCTCGTCCACCGGACGCGAGACCGGCCGGTCGGTGTCGTAGGACTCGTGCACCTGATCGGTCTCGGGGGTGGCCATCACCGTCCCGCGCTTGCGGGCGCGGCGGCTGACCGCACCCGGCTTGGCGCCGTAGCCCACCAGCATCGCCGGAGCCTTCTCGGCTTCCAGCGGGTCGCCATTGGAATCCTGGACGCTGCCGGTGACGGCGGAGGACGATCCCTGCGCCGCGGAGGACGCCCTGGTACCCGACGACCCCTGAGCGCGGTCCCCCCCGGGCTTGTCGAGGGGCCGGTGGATCGTTGGCGAGGGATCGGTCACCGTCCCGGACTGGGCTTCAACCGGCTCGGTCGGCGTCCCGGCCGGTCCGTCGGTGTTTCCGTCGGCGATCTCGCTCGGGTCGCCGATGCGGATGATCGGCGTCCCGACGTCCACCAGGTCGCCCTCGCCGACCAGCACCGCCAGCACGGTGCCGGCGAACGGGCTGGGCAGTTCGACCAGGCTCTTGGCGGTCTCGATCTCCAGCAGGATGTCGTTCACCGCGACCTGGTCGCCGACCGCGACCTTCCAGGAGACGATCTCGGCCTCGAGCAGGCCCTCGCCCGGATCGGGCAGCTTGAACTCGTACACGTCGTTCTCCTCAGTAGGCCAGCGAGCGGTCGACGGCGTCCAGGACGCGGTCGAGGTCGGGCAGGTAGTCGGCTTCGGCCCGGTTGGGCGGGTAGGGCATGTCGTACCCGGTCACTCGCAGCACCGGCGCCGCCAAGGCGTAGAAGCAGCGTTCCTGGATGCGGGCGGCGATCTCGGCACCCATCCCGGCCGTGCCGATCGCCTCGTGGACGACCACCGCCCGTCCGGTCTTGGCCACCGAGGTGAGGATCGTGTCGTCGTCCAGCGGCGCGATCGTCCGCAGGTCGATCACCTCCAGGTCCTTGCCCTCGTCGGCGGCCACGATCGCGGCCTCTACGCAGGGACGCACCATGCCACCCCAGCAGAGCACGGTCAGATCCTTGCCCTGCTTGACCACGCGGGCCTGGTGCAGCGGCATCGGGGTCGCATCGACGTCCACCTCGCCGCGCTCGTGGTAGCGCCGCTTGGGCTCCATGAAGATCACCGGATCGGGTGAAGCGATGGCCTGCTGGATCATCCAATAGGCGTCGGACGGCGTCGCGCAGGCCACCACCTTCAGGCCGGGGCTGTGCGCGAAGTAGGCCTCGGGGGATTCACTGTGATGCTCGATCGCGCCGATCCCGCCGCCATAGGGCAGCCGGATCACCATCGGCACGTTCAGCCGTCCGTGGGAGCGGTGGTAGAGCCGTGCGACCTGGGTGAGGATCTGGTTGGTCGCCGGGAAGACGAAGCCGTCGAACTGGATCTCGACCACCGGACGGTAGCCGCCCAGCGCCATCCCCAGGCAGGTGCCGACGATCCCGGATTCGGCCAGCGGGGTGTCGATCACCCGGTCGCCGCCGAACTCGGCCTTCAGCCCCTCGGTCACCCGGAAGACGCCACCGAGGTTGCCGATGTCCTCCCCGGCCAGCAGCACCTTGGGGTCGGCGCCCAGTGCCCGGGCCAGCCCCGCGTTCAGGGCCTTCACCATCGTCATGGTCGTCATCTCAGGCCTCCCGGTGGGTCGAGCCTGCGGAGACGTCGAAGGACTCCCGGTAGGCGAGGTACTCGTCGCGTTGCGCCAGCAGACCGGACGGCGTCTCGGCATAGACCCGGTCCCACCAGTCGGCCAGGTCGGGCTCCGGCAGGGCCACGCAGTCGGCGCGCAGCTTCTCGGCGTAGGCGTCCGCCTCGGTAGCCAGGTCGTCGAGCCAGGACTGGTCTATCGCGCCCTGGGCCAGCAGGTAGTCCTTCACCCGCTGGATCGGATCCTTGGCCTTCCAGCGCTCGGTCTCCTCGGCCCGGCGGTACTTGGTCGGGTCGTCCGAGGTGGTGTGGGCGCCCATCCGGTAGGTGTACGCCTCGATGAAGGTCGGACCCTCACCGCGCCGGGCACGCTCCAGCGCCCAGCGGGAGACCGCCTCGCAGGCCAGGACGTCGTTGCCGTCCACCCGCACGCCGGGAAACCCGAAACCCGCTGCCCGCTTGTAGAGCGGGATCTTCGACTGCAGGGCGATCGGCTCGGAGATCGCCCACTGATTGTTCTGGCAGAAGAAGACCACCGGGGCACCGAAGGAGGAGGCAAAGACGAAGGCCTCGTTGACGTCGCCCTGGCTGGTGGCACCGTCGCCGAAGTAGGTGATCACCGCCGCGTTTTGCGCGTCGTCGTTGCCCACCAGGCCGTCGCGCTGCAGTGCCATGCCCATGCCGGTGGCAGTCAGCAGATGCGCCCCGATCACCCAGGAGTAGAGATGGAAGCGGGAAGCACGGGAGTCGTAGTCGATCATGCCCGAGCCGCGGAAGACATTCAGTAGCGCCACCATGTCGACGCCGCGTACCCACGCCACACCGTGTTCGCGATAGGAGGGCACGATCTGGTCGCGTTCGGCGATCGCCTTGGCCGAGCCGACCTGCGCGGCCTCCTGGCCCAGGGACGGCGGCCACAGGCCGAGCTCGCCCTTGCGCTGCAGCGCGGTCGCCTCGGCATCGAAACGTCGGGTCAGCACCATGTCCCGCAGGCTTGCCGCGATGTCGGCGTCGGTGCCGGAGTAGCTGAAATCGGGGTGGTCGACACGGTTTCCCGCGGGGTCGAGCAACTGGACGAAATCGTCGCCGGCAACCATGTATCTCCTCAGGTCAGAACGGTGCGATCTGGTCTAACTTACGGTTACGTAACCATAGGTGTCAACCTTGGATCTCGGCAGCGCGAGCGTACGAACCCAGTCTGGCCACTAGCGGGCACCGGCCCAAGCGGGTAAGAATGCGGGGGCGTCCACTGCGGCGCTTCCTATGAAAGAGACTCCCGATGAAGCGTGTCCTCGCCCTGATCGCCGGCCTGGTCCTCTGCCTCACGCTGCTTCCACCGGCCGGAGCGCACGCCGATCCGACGGTGCCGCCGGCAGGCGTCACGCCGGGCACCCAGCAGTTCAGCTCCGTGGCGAAGCCAGGCATCTCGGGCACCAGGAAAGTCGGCCGTGTGCTCACCGCTGCGGCGAAGTCGAAGCCTGCGGCAAGCGCGTGGACTTACCAGTGGTACCGCAACGGCAGGCCGATCACCGCGGCCACGGCGAAGCAGTACCGCCTGACCGGGGACGATCGTGGCAAGCGGATCACGGTCACCGCGACCGCCTGGCTGACCGGCTACGCCCCCACGAAGAGCAGAGCCTCGGCCCGCACCGCCACGATCAAGCGCGGCACGCTCATCACCCGGGCACCGCGGATCAGTGGTGCGGCCGAGATCGGCGGGCAGCTCACGGCCGAGGTGAGCGGGTGGAGCGAGGGCACCGGCTTCACCTACCAGTGGTACCGCAACGGCAAGAAGATCAGCAGGGCCACCCGGGCGACCTACGTCCCGGTCACTGCCGACAAGGGTAAGCGGCTGAGCGTCAAGGTCACCGGCCGCCAGGCCGGCTACGCAGCGAAGTCGAGAACCTCGAAGAAGACCGCCAAGGTGAAGCGCGCCGCCGTCCCCGAGGCCCACCGGCTGCGCGTCGGCAGTTTCAACATCACCGTCGCCAGCACCAAGGACCCGCTGGCACGCCCCTGGGAAGATCGGCTTCCCGAGGTCGTCAAGCAGATCAAGGACGAGAAGCTGCATGTGCTGGGAGTCCAGGAGGCCTCCGCGGGCACCAGCTCGACCGCAAGCGGACAGCCGCAGTTCCGCGATCTGCTCGACGCTCTGGGCGATCCGTGGGCGCTGACCAATGACATCCGCTACTGCGATTCCGAGGAGGACTTCGCGCCCTGCCCCAACGGAGCAGGGCAGAACGACCGCATCGTCTACCGCACGGATCGGCTTGAACTGCTTCGGCAGGGCTCTCGCAAGCTGGACCGCAAAGGCTCCTATGCCACCGGCGACGCCCGGTTCGTCACCTGGGCGGAGTTCAGGGATCGGAACACCGGCAAGGTTTTCTTCTTCGTCAACACCCACCTCGAGCCGAAGTCCAAGGGGATGTCCGCCAAGGCGATCGGGAAGATCCACGCCGAGCAGGCGGCGGTCATCCTGAAGGAGATCCGGACGCAGAACACCGCCGATCGACCGGTGGTCCTGGTAGGCGATCTCGCCGCCACCAAGTTCAGCAATCCCAACGCGGCGCACGGCGCCTTGGTGAAGGCCGGGTATGTCGACTCACTGGGCAACAAGCCCAAGCAGAAGTCGGCCGGCGGCGTCCACGCCGAGAAGGTGGTCAACGGCGTGTGGAACAGCCTCAACGAGTTCAAGGAGAAGCCCCAGAAGGTCGGGGGCGCCTACAAGCTCGGTTCGTATCTGGACTACATCCTGGTCTCCAGCAGCCGGATCCGGGTGCTGGAGTGGAAGACGGTGATCGGCAGGCTCGACGCCAAGGGCAGGTTCGCCGACGTCATCCCCTCCGATCATCACTTGGTGCGCGCGATCATCGCGCTGCCGTGATCGGACGTCTCCGGGCACCGGCGCCGAGCCGGCCCGTCTGAGCTTTCCGAAGGGTCAAGACCCAGGGTCGGGCGAGCTCAGCCGGTGGTGCGGCGCATCGATCGGTTCCCCTAGGCTGGGCCCATGAGCGCTGACGGATTGGCGGAGTTCCGCGACCGATACGAGGCGCTGATGGTGGCAGCCTGCGAGTGGCGCGCGATGCACGCCGAACCCGAGCCGCTGGCGGCCACGGTCTTCAGCGTCCTGGAAGAGAAGGGCACCCCCGATCTCCATACCGCCTATCAGGTGCTGAACGAGGTGGTGTTCGATTCCTACATCCGCCACTCCGACGGCCGTAGCATCCTGGATCGGCTGCGCGGACAGGTCGAAGCCATCCCGAACGCGCCGAAGGACTCTCCCGAGGAGGCGAAGCTGCGCGACGCGGTATCCCGGCTGCGGCGCCGCGACCGCGATCTGCTGCAACGCGCCTACTGGGACGAACTCTCCGAGAGCGAACTCGCCGAGGTCGAAGGCGTCGAAGTGGCCGAGATCGTCCGCCGGCGCGAGGAAGCGCTGAACAACTACCGCAGGCTGATGGCCCGGCATATCCCCGCCAGCGATCCGGGGATGGCGGCCAAGCTGCTGCGGAGCATCAAGCCCGGCATCCACACCCGCTGGGAGTAGTCGCCGCCGGGGGGTAATTGCCCGCCCACGAGAAGTCGTGCCGGCGGGCTGGCCGGCAAGTATGGTGCCGAGGTGTCCTTCGATCCCACCCCCCAGCCTCCCGGACCGCCGGCAGGCCCATGGATCGGCGCGAACCTTCCGCCGGCGATTCCGCCGCCCCCTCGCCGCCGCTCTCCCGCGGTTCCCTGGATCGGCGTCGGCGTGACCCTGGTCTGCCTGCTCACCGCCGCCTCGACGCTGGGCGCGCCTGCCGCACCACCGACCACCGGAGCGGCTCGCTGGCTGCCGGCAGACGGCACCCGCCTGGCTTTCACCTCCGACGACGCCACCCATGCCGTCGAGTGGTCGCGCCCCACCCCGCATAGCCTGATGCAGTTCAACTCCCCCACCTTCATGACCTGGGCCGGTATCGCCGAGGCCGACTGGACGCAGGCGAGCTACCTGCGGGTCACCAGCCAGCGCCTCGACGATCAGGCGACCGTGGAGGCCACCGGCGAGGATCTGTGGCTGGTGGACGACACCGGCGCCCGGACGATCGCCGAATCCCTCAGCGGTACCCTCGACACGATCTGGGAGCCCGGCCGGCTCGACCTGCCGGCCGAGCTGAGTGCCGGCTCGACGTGGAGTTCCGACGGCGAGGTGGCCTTCCGCCAGCCCGGTGCCGACTGGGGAGCGACCACCTACCACGCCGCCTACCAGGCGGAGCCTCCGTCCGACGATTCCGAGCGCGCCCGAGGCTGCATCGTGGTGTCGATGACCTTGACCATCAATCAGCAGGAGCTGCCCAACCAGCGCACCTGGTGCCCAGCCGAAGGCGTCGTCGCTAGCCAGGACAGCGAGTCCAGCTGGAGCCTGACAGCCTCCCTGCCGCAGCTGCCACCGGCCGAGCAGCCGGTCTTCGACTGGTCACGGGCCGGCGAACTTGAGTTCACCGACCTCGGCCACAGCCTCCAGGGCGCCGGCTACACCACGCTCTCCCCGATCGCCACTCCCGCCGTGCTGCCGAACGGCGCTCTCGTCGTCGCCAACCGGATCATGCCCGACCTGATCGCGCTCGACTCGGTCACCGACCCGCCGCCGGTGCGCTGGGCTGCGCACCCGGGCGGCAGCCTGGCCTCGGTGGCGAGCTTCGCCGGCGTGACCGTGGTCACCACCAGCCGGCGTGCCCTGCTGGCCTACGGCCCGGACGGGCAATGGCTGTGGGAGGCTCGGCTCAGCGACCTCACCCGGGTGGCACCGGCGCTGGCCGGGGGCGACACCGTGGTGGTGGTGACGCTGGACGGCGCGGTCACCGGCTACGACCTGGCCACCGGAGGCGAACGTTGGCGGACCGGCATGGGCACCGAGATCCGGCGCGCACCACTGGTGACCGGCGAACGCATCCTGGTGGCCGACGCCGGCGGTGCCTTGAGCTGCTTCGATCTGGCCGGGCAGGAACTCTGGACGATCGATGCCGGACGGGTGAGCACGCTGGCGGTGAGCGCAGGGCCGGAGCCGTTGGTCGCGGTGGGACGATCGGATTCGCTGGTGATCCGGGCCTACTCGCTCACCGACGGCAGCGAGATCTGGCGCCGGCGGATCCTGGAGGACGCCAGGGATCTGGTGTCGCTCGGTGACCGGTTCGTGCTACGGGACGACGACCGGCTGGTCGGGATCGACGCCGCCAGCGGGGCACAACGGTGGACGACGGCGATCCGCAGCGAGCGGGCGGCCGGCGGCGCCGGCCACGTCCTGCTGCTCACCCCGACCTCGCTGCTGCTGCTCGACCGCGACGGCCGGCAGGTACGCGAATGGCCGCATCGGCTCGGCGACATCGAACGCGCCGACAGCTACCTGGCCACCTCCGGCGATGCCGTGATCGCCTCCGGACCGACCGGCTTCGCGGTGGGGAGGCTGCCATGAGCCAACCGCCCGGCGTGCCCCTGATCGGGCCCGGCCCACCGCCGATCGGGCCGGACGACCAGGCAGCAGCCGCGGGAGCCGGGGTTGGTGAAGGAGTCCTGACGACCGACACGTCAGCGGCTCGGGGGACAGCCGAGATCGAGGCGACCGGACCCGCGCTCGTCACCGCTCTGCGGGACATCCTGCGGATCACCTTCGTCGAACCGGTGCGGGAAGGACGTCCGCAGCCCTCGCAGTGGCCGCCTGGGCTTGCCGCGATCGGCGCCGCCGCGATGACGGTGTACGTCCTGTTGGCGATCGCCGCCACCTTCGCGGTGCCGCTACGGCAAACGGGCGATCTCACGATCTCGTCGACCTCGGAGTTCACCCTGCCGACGATCTCGTTGCCGCTGCTGGTGACCGGTCTGCTGCTGTCATTGTCGCTGGCCCACACCGCCGCCCTGCACACCAGTTGGTGGCTCCGGCTGCCGCTATTCCTGTTCGGCGCGGCCGCCACCTTCTTCTTCACCTCCACCGCCTTCGACCGTCCGCTGCTGATCCTCGGCTCGGTGCTGGCCTACCTGGGATTGCTGGCGTTCACCATCCTTCGCGCCCGGCGCCACCATGCCTGGTGGGAGTTCGTGGTGGTGACCGCTCTGGTGGCCACCGCGACCCTGCTGCCGTGGGCGGGCGCCGGCCTCGCCACCAACTTCATCGACCCGCGTCCCACCGGACTCGAGGGTGCCCTGATCAACCTGCAGACGCTCGCCCTGCCGGTCATGATCGTGGCGGCGACCGCACCGGCACAGATCGTGGTGACCGGCGCGGTCGCGGCGAGCACCCGCGAGGTCGGACGCCGGGCGTTCTGGGTGGGAGCGGCGGTCGTGCTGGGGTGGTTCGGGCTGAGCCTGTACTGGGCAGCCGATGGCCTGGCACCCAGCGACCTGCTGAGTTCAGCGATCACCCTCGCCCTGGTGGCCGCCGGCCTGGCGATCGCGCTCCGCCGGGCCGGTCGAACCCAGCCCGAGCCGCCAGCGGTGTACCCGGAGACCTGGGGCTCCTGGCTGTACCCGCTCGCCACGGCGATGGTGGCGATGATCGTCGTGGTCGTCCCGCTCGCCATGCTCCACAGCCTGGTGCCGCTGCTCGGGCTGGCGCAGACGCCGGTGGGCCAGCTGGTCGACCTGGCCATGTCCGGATGGATGTCCAGCAATCCCGGCGTCCTGTGGCGCGCCCTGCTCGGCGTGGTGGCGCTGGGCTTCGCCTGGCAGCGCAGCAGGACGAACCGGCTGGGCGAAGCCGGCTTCCTGATCTCCTTCGCGGTCGCGGTGCTACTGGACGCGGCAGGCCTGCTGCCGGGCGGCGACTTCCTGCTCGATCGCACCCCGGCCGGTTACGCGCTGGTCGCCGGGGTCGGGGCGCTGGGCTTCGGTGTCTGGACGGCGGCTCGGCGGCAGCTCACCCGCGAGCGCGCCGCGGGCGTTCTCACCGTCCTGCTGCTGGCGGTGCTCTACCCGCACCGCGACCTGCTCTCGGATCCGGCCGGCGCGGTGCTGGTGTTCAGCGCACCCCTGGTGATCCTGTTCGGGCTGACCTGGCGGATCCTCACCGATGCCGGTTTCACCCGCACCGGCTCACGCCACTTCCCGCAGCCGACCCGCGTCCTGTTGTTCCTTGCCAACTCGCTGTTCGCGGTGACCTCGATCGCGTTCCTGGCGCTCACTCGCGGCACCGGCACCACCGTCGACACCACGATCTGGACGAGCACGGCCGACAGCCTGCTGGGCGACCCGCTGTTCGTCGTCGCGCTGGTCGCCGGCACCTGGCTGGTTGCCGGACGCGGCAGAACCGGCCGGATCAGTTCGCGGACGAGCGGGCCGCGGCCTTCCGCTTGAACACCCACCAGACCAGGAACCAGCCCCCCAGCGAAGTGACCAGCCAGACCAGCAGAACCGTGGCAGCCCAGGCGGTGAAACCGGAGATGCTGAGACCACCGGGCACCAGGGTCGCCACCCACAGCGCGAGCAGCGTGGCGACCAGACCGATCCCGCCCAGCAGCGCCGAGGCGTACTTGCGCGCCATGCTGAACACGAACGGACCGAAGAGCGCCGCCGCCACGGTGTAGATCACGACCGCCAAGATGAAGCCGTTGGCCTGCACGGTCACCCCCGGCACCAGCCAGGCGGCGAGCAGTAGCCCGATCGCCGCGGTGGCGAGGTTGATCGCCAGGTTGATCATCATCCGAATCATGCGACGATGCTAGTGGCTCAACCCGGCTATCGAAGGCGCTGACACCGGAGCAACGGGGTTTCGACCCTCGACAGGCTCGGGAAGGTCAGTCGAAGATCGGGTCGACCGTGCGGGTGCGCTTCAGTTCGAAGAAGCCCGGGTAGGCCAGTACCTTCACGAAGCCGTCCCACAGCTCGCCGGCCGCCTCTCCCTTCGGGGCGGGCGAGATCACCGGACCGAACAGGCTCATGCCGTTCACTCTGATCACCGGGGTGCCGACATCGGAACCGACCGGATCCATGCCCTCGTGGTGGGATGCGCGCACCGCATCGTCACTCGCGTCGGTCAGCGCCGCCTGGGCGAGATCCACCGGCAGGCCGACATCGGCCAGCGCGGCTTCGTAGGTGGTCACGTCATTGGGCTGACCGCCGGGGTGGATCCGGGTGCCGACCGCGGTGTAGAAGTCGCGCAGCGCCTGCTGGCCGTGCTCCCGCTCGACCGCCAGGCACACCCGCGGGCCGCCCCAGCCGGCGTCCATGATCTCGCGGTACCGCGGCGACAGCTCACGCCCCTCGTTCAGCACCGACAGGCTCATCACATGGAACTGCGCGGTCACCGGACGCACCCGTTCGACCTCCAGCGCCCAGCGCGAGGTCATCCACGCCCAGGGGCACATCGGGTCGAACCACAGGTCCAGAACGGTGGGTTCGGTCGTTTCAGTCATGGTGGCCAGTGTAGATAGCCTGCCTCACGTGATCGATGTCATCGCTCTGGACCTGGGCGGCGTGCTGTCGTGGCCGCCGGATCTCTACACTGCCCCCGCGGCCCTGCTGGGAGTCGATCCCGCAGCCTACGAAGCGGCGTACTGGACGGGACGAGTCGCGCTCGACCGCGGCGAGCCCTTTACCCAGTACTGGGGCCCACTGCTGACGGCGGTGGGCGTGAAGCCCACTGAGGAACTGATCGACCACCTGGCCCACTACGACATGGCGCTGTGGAGCCGGTTCCGTCCCAGTGCGCGGGAGCTGCTGGAGACCGTGGCGCAGTGGCCGCAGCGGCTGGTCATCCTGAGCAACGCCCCGGCCACGCTGCGTCGGGCCGCCGAGGTGAGCGACTGGTACCCGCTGGTCGAGCGGCTGTTCATCTCCGGCGAACTGGGCATGGTGAAGCCGGAACCGGAGATCTACGCCACCATCCAGGCCGAACTCGGGGTCGCGCCGGCGCGCATCGCGTTCATCGACGACCGCCCGCACAACGTCGCCGGAGCGGTGCAGGCCGGCTGGCTGGCCCACCAGTGGACGGACGACGCCGACTCCCTGGCCTGGTTGCGCACCGTCTGCGGCCGAGCCGGCGCGGGCTGAGCCCGTCGAAGCCGCCGACAAGCTCGGGGATCGTCGTGAGGTGGCCCGGGATCGCCGACTACTCGCCGGGATAGCGGACGCCGAGCTGGGCGCGGACCTCGTCCATGATCTCCATGATCGCCACGGTCTCGGCCAGCGGCAGCAGTGGAGATTCCAGCTGCCCGTCGGCGACCAGCTGGGCGAAGTGAGCGGCCTCGTGGCACATCCCCTTGTGGCCGGCCGGCGCATTGCCTGCCCAGTCGGCCTCCTCCTTGCCGGCGACCAGCCGGACCGGCCCGGGGCAGTAGAAGTCGCTGCCGCCGAGCTCCACCCGGGCGGCCGTCCCACTGATCGACGCCCGGGTCGGGGTCTTGGCGGCCAGGGTGGTGTGCAGCACCGCCTGGGCGTGCGGATGGGCGGCGAAGCCCTCCAGGACGATGGTCTCCTGCCGGTCGACGCCGCGTTCGGTGAGCTCGCCGACCGCCCGCACCCGGCTCGGCAGGCCGAGCGCGAAGACCGCCCATGAGATCGGATAGACCCCGAGATCGAGCAATGCGCCACCGGCCAGTTCCGGATCGACCAGCCGCTGGACGTGGGTGAGCGCCTGGCCATGGTCGGCGTGCAGCGTCTCCAGTTCGCCAAGCACCCCGTCCTCCAGCAACTGCCGCACCACGTCGGTGCGCGGCAGGAAGCGCGTCCACATCGCTTCCATCAGGGTCACCCCCGCGGTCCGCGCGGCGGCCGCCAGGTCACGCGCCTGACCGGCATCCCGCGTGAACGCCTTCTCGACCAGGACATGCTTGCCCGCCTCGATCGCCAGCAGCGCCTGCTCATGGTGGGCGTGGTGCGGCGAGGCGACGTAGACCGCCTGCACCTCGGGATCGGCCACCAGTTCGGCATAACTGCCGTAGGCCCTCGGGACGCCGTGACGGGCGGCGAACTCCTGGGCCCGCGCAGCCGATCGGGAGCCGACCGCCACGAAGCGCTGCCGGGTGGCCTCCTGGACGGAGCTCAGAAAAGTGGCGGCGATGCCACCGGGCGC
Organism: Propionicimonas sp.; assembly: GCA_049841235.1. Taxonomy (GTDB): domain Bacteria; phylum Actinomycetota; class Actinomycetes; order Propionibacteriales; family Propionibacteriaceae; genus Propionicimonas. Next base: position 44,815 of record JASGEM010000090.1, read on the forward strand.
CAGGATTCCCCAGTTCAGCGGCGGGGCGGCGGCGGGGTCGGGAGTGCGCGGCAGAGGCAGCGAAGCAGGCAGTGTCATAAGGGAAAGGTAGCCGCTCGCGATCGCCGTGCGCACCCGGTACCGGCAGTTCGTCGGGCCGAGCACCGACGTGAGCACAATAGGCTCACCTTTAAGTAAGGACATTTCACCTACGGGTGTTTGGCGAGGATCACGGTGGTGGCTGCTAACAAGCCGATATGGCCCGAGTCCGCGTTCCTCGACCTCGATAGATCCGGTCCCATTCCGCTTCACTTCCAGGTGTCGAGCCGGCTGGAGGCGGCCATCCGCTCTGGAGACATCCCGCCCGGCTCATATCTCGAAAGCGAAATCGCCATAGGACAACGCTTGGGCCTTTCCCGGCCCACCGTGCGCCGTGCGATCTCCGAGCTGGCGAACAAGGGTCTGCTCGTCCGCCGCCGCGGTGTCGGCACCCAGGTGGTCCTCGGCATCTCGCAGTAGCCCGGCCTGATCAATCTCTACGAGGATCTGCGGGATTCAGCCGCCATGCCTATCGTCCCGACCGGTATGCCTTCGACATGACCCTGGTGGTCAAGTAGCGGTTCCTTCGAGGCACCACCTGGTCGTCCGATCAAGGCTCGTTGCCGATGGTGCTCTCACGGACGACCAACTCCACCGGCAACCTGCGACTGCGTGGTCGCGGCGCGTCATCGCCGGAGCGATGCGCGATCAGCCCCAGCAGGGCCCGGGCCGCCGCCCGGCCCTTGGCATGGACATCCTGGCGAACGGTCGTGAGCGTGGGCCTGATCCGGGTGGCCAGCGGGTGGTCGTCGAAGCCGACCACGGCCAGGTCCTCGGGAATCCGCAGGCCCAGATCCGAGGCCACCGCGACGACGGTGGGCGAGCACATCGGTGAGGCAGAGGACGGCCCGGGGCCGTTGCGGGGCGGTCAGCACGAGCGCAGCGGCCTGGGTCGCGTCTCCGTAGGGATGGGGCTGATTCACGACCATCGGCGTGATGCCGGCCTCCGTCAGGGCGTCCAGCCAGCCTGCCATCCGCTGGTTGGGCACCCTGAGGCTGGTAACCGCTCCGCGGCCGGGTCGGCGACGATTCATGGCTCGCTGCCGAATCCCGTGGTGATCAGGGCCACCTGCCGATGGCCGAGGTCGATGACGTGCTGGGCCGCGGCCGTGCCTAACGTAGGCGGGTTCATCCTAATGTCAATGCGAACTAACATGGTTCGCGTGACTTGCGCGCGGAGGACCGGTGCCGGGTCGCCGGCCGTTCGGGTCAGTCCCTGATCGCGGTCAGGTTGCCGGTAGTGTCCGAAGGAGACTCCAGCGGCTCGCTGCTACCTGGCAGCCGGACGGTGAATTCCGCGCCGCCGGCCTTCGAGCGTCCGGCCTTCACCCAACCGCCGTGGGCCTTGATGGTCTGGGCCACGATGGACAGCCCAAGCCCCGAACCGGGAGTGGTCCGGGCGTGCTCGGAGCGGTAGAACCGGTCGAAGACGTGCGGCAGATCGGCGTCGGCGATGCCCGGGCCTTCGTCCGCGATCCGCAGCCGGTCGCCCTCGAGCCGCACCGTGACGGTGCCGCCCGGCGGGGAGAACTTCACCGCGTTGTCCAGCAGGTTGGTCACCGCCCGCTCCAGGCTGTCGGGTTCGCCCACCAGGTAGAGCGGGTCGAGGACGACGTCGAAGTTCAGCCCAAGGCCACGCCGCTTTGCCCGCGAGAGAGCGTTGGAGACCACGTCACGCAGGTCGATCGGCTCGGGGTCGGGCTGGACCGTGTCCTCCCGAGACAGGTGCACCAGGTCACCGATCAGGGTGGTGAACTCGCCCAGCTGGCCGGCGATGTCCCGGAGGATCTCGCCGCGAGCCCCCGGGGGGAGCATGCCCTGGCGGTCGTCGGCGACCAGCAACTCGACGTTCGTCCGCAACGAGGTCAGCGGAGTGCGCAGCTCGTGGCCGGCGTCGGCGATCAGTCGCCGTTGCCGCTCGCGGGAGTTGGCGAGGTTGCGCATCATCTGGTTGAACGAGCGGGTCAGGTCGGTGAGCTCGTCCATGCCGCCGAGCTCGATCGGGGCGAGCTCGTTGGTCTCGGTCACCTTGGTCACGGCATTGGTGAGCCGGCGGATCGGCTCCAGACCCGAGCGGGCGATCACCCAACCGGTGGCGGTCGCGAGCACCACGGCGCCCAGACCGAAGGTGAGCAGCGAGAAGGCGAGGATCCGCAGGATCTGGTTGGTCGGGCCGAGCGGACGTCCGAGCACCAGCGCATAGTTCTCGGTGCCGGTGACATCGGAAAGCGGCACGGCCACGATCCGGTAGGGATTGTCGGCGGTGTCCACCCCGGTGCGGGCCGAGGAACCGGTCTGGGTGCGCGCTACCGCCACCTCGCTGGCTGTGATGACCAGCGAGTCTCCGCCCGAACCCGGCGGGCGCGACACCTGATGGTTGGCCTTCACGGTCAGGATCGTGACGTGGGCGATGTCCAGGGCGTCCTGGTTGAGGCCGCCCATGCCCTGGATGTCGGGAGCGATCCACTCACTGGTGACCGCCGCGATCTCGATCAGTTCACGATCGAGCTGATCGTAGATCGCCAGGTTGGTGATGACGTAGGCCGCGGCGCCGGTGATCGCCACGGCGCCGGCCACCGCGGCCGACACCAGGAAGGCGAGCCGGTCGTGCAGCGGCCGGTTCGTGACGGAGAGAAGGGAACGAAACCAGCGGATCACGGTGGGGTCTCGCGCAGCACGTAACCGATGCCTCGCACGGTGTGGATCAGGCGGGTCTCGCCCTCACCCTCGGTCTTGCGGCGCAGGTAGCCGATGTAGACCTCCAGCGAGTTCGCGGTGGTCGGGAAGTCGAAGCCCCACACCTCGTTGAGCAGCCAGCTGCGTTCCAGCACCCGGCGGGGGTTCTCCAGGAAGGTCTGCAACAGCGCGAACTCGGTGCGGGTCAGACTGATCCGCCGTCCGGCCCGCTGCACCTCGCGGGTCTGCAGGTCGAGCGAGAGATCGGCGAAGGAGAGCAGCTCCGAGCCGGGATCGTCCGAGGTCGCCGGACGCGCCGAGCGCCGGGTCAGCGCCCGGAGCCGGGCCAGCAACTCCTCGAAGGAGAAGGGCTTGGCCATGTAGTCGTCCGCACCGGCGTCCAGGCCGTCCACCCGGTCGCCGACCGCGTCCCGGGCGGTGAGCACCAGGATCGGGACGTCGTTGCCGCCGGAGCGAAGCGAGCGGGTGGTCTCCAGCCCGTCCAGCCGCGGCATCATCACGTCCATGATCACCGCGTCGGGGCGGAAGGCGGAGAGCTTGGCGAGCGCCTCGACACCGTCGTTGGCGGTCGTCACCTCGTAGCCCGAGTAGTGCAGGGAGCGCGCCAACGAGTCGCGCACCGCCTGATCGTCGTCCACAACGAGGATGTGCATGGTCCAAGCCTGCCACGCCGACGGCCTGAGCGTGGACCTGACGCTCCCACCCCGCCCCGGATCCGCCCCTTTGATCATCGAGCGCCACCCTTACCGTCGAGCGCTTGTGCCTGGGGCGTGGCGCTCGACGGTAAGGCAAGCGGTCGGCGATGTTGCGCGGGCGCTTGATGAGTGGGGGCTGCTGTCAGGCCGGCGCCTGGGCGAGCTCGGCGATCCGGCGCATCAGACCGGGCATCGCCGCTTCGACGCTCGCCAGGGTGTCCCGGAAGCCGGACGGTGGGCCGTACCAGGGATCGTCCACCGGCGAACCGGGCACGGCGGACGGATCGAAGTCGGTGAGCAGCGCGAGGTTGTCCGCGTCCGGGACGAGGCGGCGCATCCGGTCCAGGTGCAGCTGTTCCATCCCGACCACCAGGCTGGCCTGCCGGATCTCGTCGGCGGTGATCCGGTGTGCCCGGTGGGAGCTCACCGGATAGCCGGCCTGCCGCATCACGGCGGCCGCCCGGTGATCGATCGGGTTGCCCTGTTCCTCCGCGCTCACCCCTGCGCTGGTGAAGGTCGCCTCGATACCTTCGCGGGCCGCCCACTCCCGGGCGACCTGCTCGGCCATGGGCGAACGGCAGATGTTGCCCCAGCAGACGAAGACGACCGAGGTCACCGGTGATCCGTCCCCCGCTTGCCGAAGAAAGCGTTCAGGATGAAGCTCACCACCGACACGATCAGGGCGCCCAGGAAGGCGCTGCCCCAATCCGCGACGTGCCAGTCGAGCCCCAATTCCCCGGCCAGCCAGGAGACCAGCATCAGCAGCACCGCATTGATCACCAGCAGCGCCAGTCCGAGGGTGATGAAGATGATCGGGGCGGTGACCACCTTGAACAGGGGTTTGACGATGCTGTTCACCACGCCGAAGATGGCCGCAACGGCCATCAGAGTGAAGACCTGGGTCTCCATCTCGGCGTTGACCACGGTGATCCCCGGGAGCAGCCAGGTCGCCACGGCCAACGCGAGCGCACTGGCAAGGAAGCGAATCAGCATTCCCCCATGGTGTCATGGTTGACTGTGTTCTCCTATCGGATGAGATTGGGAAGGCACACCGGTGACCATCAGCTTGAAGGGTCGGCATTTCCTCAAGGAGCTCGACTTCACTCCTGCCGAGTGGCGGCACCTGCTCGAACTCACCGCTGAACTGAAGCAGTCCCGGCGCGACGGTCGCGAGGTGCAGTACCTGAGCGGAATGAACCTCGCGCTGATCTTCGAGAAGACCTCCACCCGGACCCGCTCGGCCTTCGAGGTGGCCGCCCACCACCAGGGCGCCCACGTCACCCAGATGGACGGCAACTCCTCGCAGCTGGGACACAAGGAATCGCCGGCCGACACCGCCAGGGTGCTCTCGCGACTGTACGAGGGCATCGAGTACCGCGGCGCCCACCAGACCACGGTCGAGCAGATCGCGGCGCACTCCTCCGTCCCGGTGTGGAATGGGCTGACCGACCAATGGCACCCCACCCAGAGCCTGTGCGACATGTTCACCATGCGCGAGGCGAGCGGGCTGGACGACTCCGAGATCGCGTTCGCCTACGTCGGCGACGCCCGGTTCAACGTCGGCTGCTCGCTGCTGATCGGCGGCGCCCTGCTCGGGATGGACGTCCGGATGGTCGCACCTCGCAAGCTGCTGCCGCCCGACTGGGTGGTGGAACGGGCCCGGGTGCTGGCCGAGCAGACCGGGGCGCGGATCACCCTCACCGAGGAGCTGGACGGGGTGAAGGGCTGCCAGTTCATCCACACCGACATCTGGGTGTCGATGGGCGAGCCGGAGAGTGTCTGGACCGAGCGCATCCTGCTGCTGTCGGACTACCAGGTGAACACCGCCCTACTGGAGCGGGCCGGGGTGCCGGAGGTGAAGTTCATGCACTGCCTGCCGGCCTATCACAACCGCGACACCACCGTCGGCGAGCAGGTCTTCCAGCGCTTCGGGCTGCCCGAACTCGAGGTCACCGACGAGGTCTTCGAGTCGGAGGCGTCGATCGTCTTCGACCAGGCCGAGAACCGGATGCACTCCATCAAGGCCATCCTGGTCTCGACCCTCACCTGAACTGCGCGACGTGGGATCCTCGTCTCGCGGTTCCCGACGTGCCTGAACCCGCCTGTGGGGATGACGGATTGCCCTCCGGCCGATTCATGACGACGACCGCGCACCAACGCCGGGGAAACCGGGCCGCCGCAGCCTCCTTTCCGGGCTGGTGCGCGGTCCGGCTTCAGCACCTTCGACCAGGCGGCCATAGGCGGCGCAAAGGCGCACGTGGCGGCCCTCCGCACGAGTCGGCCGCGGAGGCCTTGATCAGGGGTGGGGCCAGGGGTTGGCCTTGCAGCCCTTCAGGTCGTCGGCCTGGGGAGACATCACGGGCGCGGGCTTGCCCTTGGTCTTGCAGGTGGCCTTCTTCTCGCCCAGGTGCAGCCCGACGGCGTGATTGACCAGGTACCGGCGGAAGCCGGTCAGGTCGCCGCCGTAGGTGGCGGCGCCGTCGTTCCAGCCGGTGAGGCCCAGGGCGAGCTTGTCGGCCCGCACGCAGACCCAGTCCTTGGCGCCGCACTTCTCGTCGACCCCGCTCGGGTCGGCCACGAAAACGGTGAAGTCGGCCTGCTTGGCATCCGCCACCAAAGCGAAGCGGACCGTGGCGTCGCCCGTCCAGCTGCGCGGGTCGTTGAGCACCTTGGCGACTTCCTTCGCGACGTCGTTCGCCTTCAGTCCCTTGTCACGCTGCACCTTCACGATGAAGTTGTGCTTGGTGCCCGTGGAGCCGGCCGGGGCCTGCTTGACGTCCGAGGTGTCGAACTTCGGCTTGTTCTCCGGCTTGGCCGACTCGGAAGGCTTCGGCTTGGCAGTCTCGGAGGGCTTCGCGCTCTCCGAAGGCTTGCCCGATTCGGACGGCTTCCCCGATTCCCCGGGTGTCGGGGACCCGGACGGTTCCCCACTGCTGGTCGGCGTCGGGGTCGGCTTGGGCGGCGGAGGCGTCACGCTGCCGGTCGGCACCCCGGCCCGGATCACCGGCTCGGTCAAGGCGTTCGCCCAGACCCCCAGCCCGATCAGCAGAGCCACACCGAGCACAAGGCCGAACACCAGTCGTCCGCTCAACCAGCGGGGACGGGAGGACGGCGCGGGGGAAGTCACCCGTTCACGATAGCCGCAGCCCACCGGATGCCCGGCTCACGACACTGTGCCCGTCCACAGGCGTGCCTCGGAGCCGCGAATGGCGGCATCCGGAGATCCCGAATCAGGTCCGATGGCAGCAGCGCTCCGGTCCCGTGACGGTTGCAGAGGAAACCCCGACCAGACGCGCGGTGGTCAGCTCCTAACGTCCTGGCGGCCGAGAGCTCGGGGGTTCCGGAGGCACGGACGCCTCGGGCGCCACGTTCGGCAGATCGGCGCCCGGACCGGAATCCTCACTCGGCGGCGGGTTACTCGGAGGCACCGCGGAGGGGGTGGCTGCCGGGCCCCCGATCCCCACCGGGAATGCCGGACGAAGCAGGTAGCACGCGTCAACGAACGTCAAGGCGTCCTCGCCGTAGCAGACCAGCACCGAATCCGCTCCACCCACCACGATAGGGTCATCGGCCGGGACGGGCAGGGCGGGGACTTCGGACCACCCCTGGGCCACCGGGTCGTAGAACTGTCCGCGCAGCGCGACCATGGCATCGGTGGTGATGTACCAGTCGCGTTCGTACCGCTGGTTCCGCCCGCTCAACCCGCTGGACTCCTCCGGCAGCGCGACGCTCGTCCAGGCTTCCGTGACCGGGTCGAGGAACCAGGCCCGCCGGTCCCCCGGGTCCGATCCCTCATCCTGGTCGCCCCGGGGCCAGGCGACCAGCCCTCCGACCACCACCGAGGACGGCCGTTGACCAGGGACCGGGGTGTTCAGCTCGCGCACCTGCCCGGTGGCCAGGTCGATCACCAGCACCGAGAGCGTGTCGCCACGGCCGTCTGGCAGCGACGAGATCACCAACCTGTTCGCCACCACGCTGGCGCCGGTGACCGCGCTCGGGGTCTCGGCATCGGGAGCGTGGGAGGTCCAGGTTCCGGTGGCGGGATCGAAGGTCTCGTAGCGCACATCGTCGCGGCCGGACTCACCCCATGGGTAGCCCACCAGCACGGCATCGGCTGCCATGAGGGTGACGGCCTCCTCCGGCGCCGGCAGGGAGTCCCAGCGGTCGGCGTCCATGTCATAGGCCAGCAGTGCATCCGACTGCAGCACGTACATCGTCCGGCCGAGCACGGCCACCTTGGGGTAGGGATTCGTCAGATAGGCGAAGATCGGCTGCGGCGCCGGTGCGATCCCGCTCCAGCTGTCGGTGGTGGGGTCGTAGCGGGCGCCATCGCTGAGCTGGCGGGGGTCGGGACAATCCGGCTGACCCTCGTCGTTGGGGCAGGATGGCTCCGCGATACCGCCGCTGATGAGGTAGGAGCCGTCAACCCAGGCCGCGACCGCATCCCGGCGCGGCGAGAGTGGGGACGGTGCCGTGGCCTGCCAGGTGCCCCGCACCACCGGAGCGCGGGGCGGGGTCGTCGCCGGCGTGGGGCTCTGCATCGGCGTCGCCGGCAGCGATCCTCCACCCAGCCCCTGCGGCAGAAGCAGTGCGATGGCCGCCCCGATCGCGGCGACCGCCACACCCAGGTTGATCCAGCGGCTCGGTCTGGACGGGCGAGCTGGTCCGGTGACCAGTTCGGTGACATCGAGCGGACGGAAGGCCGGTAGCTCGGCACGCTGGCGCAGCCCGCTCCGCAGCGCGGTGGCGGCCCGTCCCGTCTCGGCGAAGTCGGCGTCAGGCATGGTGGTCCTCCTCCGGGAGCCGTTCGCGTAGCGCGGCCAGCGCGCGGTGGACGAGCACCCGCGCCGCACCGGCCGAGCAGCCGCAGATCGATCCGATCTCGGGGTAGCTGCGGTCCTCGTAGAACCGCAGCACGACGGCCGCGCGCTGCCGCGGCGGCAGTCCGGCGCACAGTTGGACGGCCAGTCGGGCATCCAGCAACCGTCCGGCCAGGTCAGGCGCGGGCGCCTCCAGCCAGGAGGGATCCCAGGCCGACTCCCTGCCCGAGCATCGCCAGCGCGAGATGTGCGCGTTGACGATCGAGCGTCGGACGTAGGCCTCCGGATCACCCCGGCGAGCCACCCGGTCCCATCGCGGGTAGGCGCCCGCCAGCGCGTCCTGCACCGCGTCCCGGGCGTCCTCGACATTGCCGGTGATCAGGTAGGCGAAGCGCTGCAGCGCGACCGACCGACGGGCCACGAACTCACTGAACGTCAGCGCGGTCGATCCGACGTCGGCCATCAGCGTCCCCTCGATCGTCACGCCCAGTACACGCCGGAGTGCGGCGAAGTGTTACGCGACCTACCACTCGCACCGGAAGTCGCCTGCTCCACGCACCACAAGCTGTGGCCGAACGCTCCGGTATCGGAGGTTCGGCCACAGCTCGGGGGTTGGGGGGACTATTCGGCGAGGATCACCAGGAGGGTCCGCGGACCGTGGACGCCCTCGACGCGGTTCAGCTCGATGTCGGAGGTCGCCGAGCCACCGCTGATCCAGGTCAACGGGCGGCCGTCCTCGATCGACGCCTGCAGCCGCACCACGGCCTCGGGGACGTCGGAGACCACCTGATCGGCCCGCACCACGCAGATGTGCAGGTCGGGCACCAGGCTGAGCGCCCGGCGTCCCTGGTCGTCGCGGTGGTCGAGCACGATCGTCCCGGTGTCGGCGATGCCTACCCGGGAGGCGGTCAGCACCCCGTCGATCTCGTTCAGCTCGACCCGCGACAGCGGCGGATCGTCGGCGTGGACGGTCACGCCGGCGTCCACGACGGCCTTGCGCCAGGTGGCGTCCACCCCGGCGGGCAGCACCATCGAGGTCACGCCGCGTTCGACCAGCAGTGCGCCGATGGCCTCGGGAACCTCGGCCTCCGGAACCCGCCGCACCACCGCCTTGTAGTCGAGCACGTACTCGACGAAGCGGTCCAGGACGTCCGGCATCGCGGTCGGACGGCCGTACTCCCAGGCGATCGGCACATCGAGCACCGGATCGGGCTGGATCACATCGACCAGGGCGTTGCGCACCCGGGACAGTACCTCTTCTCGCGCGCTCACTTCGCTCCCTCCCCACGGTTCTGCTTCCACCAGGCCCGGAAGGTCTGTTTGGCCGGCATCTTCAGGTCACGGGCATTCGTCCAGGGGGACGCGGGCCAGGGCAGCGAGCCCAGGTGGCTCGTCTTCCCGAGCACCTTGGCCGCCAGTTGTGAGAGCGCCTCGACGGTCTGCAGGTGACTGGCCTTGCCGAAGGCCCACTTGGCTCCCGCCATCGCGGTGGTCTCCAGGTGCGGCCGGCGATCGTGCCGCTTCTTCTCGGCCACCTTGTGGCGCATGTGCACCAACAGGTCGGGCAGTGGGATCCGCACCGGGCAGACGTCCTCACACGCTCCGCACAGGGTGGATGCGTAGGGCAGCGACTTGTCGACGTCGGAATCGAGCCCGCGCAGCATCGGGGTGAGCACTGCGCCGATCGGGCCGGGGTACACCGAGCCGTAGGCGTGGCCGCCGACCCGCTCGTAGACCGGGCAGATGTTCATGCAGGCCGAGCAGCGGATGCAGCGCAGCGCCGAGCGTCCGATCGGATCGGTCAGCACCTTGGTGCGGCCGTTGTCGATCAGCACGATGTGGACGTCCTGCGGTCCATCGCCGGGGGTGACGCCGGTCCACATCGAGGTGTACGGGTTCATCCGCTCGGCGGTGGACGACCGCGGCAGCAGCTTCATGAAGACCTCGAGGTCGGCGAAGGTGGGCAGCACCTTCTCGATGCCGACCACGCTGATCAGCGTCTCCGGCAGGGTGAGGCACATCCGGCCGTTGCCCTCGGATTCGACCACCACCAGCGTCCCGGTCTCGGCGATGGCGAAGTTCGCCCCCGAGATGCCCACCTTGGCGCGCAGGAATTTCTCCCGCAGGTGGCTGCGGGCGGCGCCGGCCAGCACCGGCGGATCGTCGGTCAGATCCTCCGGAGCGGGCTTGCCGTACTGGTGCATCTCGCGCAGGAAGATCTCGCGCACCTCGGTGCGGTTGCGGTGGATCGCCGGGACGAGGATGTGCGACGGACGGTCGTGGCCCAGCTGGACGATGAGCTCGGCCAGGTCGGTCTCCCAGGCGGCGATCCCGGCCTCCTCCAGGGCCTCGTTCATGTCGATCTCCTGGGTGGCCATCGACTTGACCTTGACCACCTCGTCGACCCCGGTGGCCTGCACCAGTTCAACGATGATCCGGTTGGCCTCCTCGGCATCCCTGGCCCAGTGGACGGTCGCGCCGGCCTTGGTGGCGTTCTCCTCGAACTGGATCAGGTAGCGGTCCATGTGGCGGCCCATCCGGTTCTTGATGGCCTCGCCGGCGAGCCGGAGATCCTCCCAGTCGGGCATCTCGGCGACCCGCGCGATCCGCTTGTTGCGGATGGTCCGGGTGGCGTTGCCGAGGTTGCGGCGCAGCTGGTCGTTGGCCAGTTGCTCCTTGGCGTTGATCGGGAAGGCGGGCATCCCGATGAAGGTGCCCGGGGGCGGCGCCGGAGTGCGGCGCTGCGGGGCAGTGGTGGTCATACCAGGGCTCCTTCCGTGGCAGCGAGGATCTGGGCCAGGTGGATCGGCTTCACCGGCGCCTTCTGGCGGTGGAGCAACCCTCCGATGTGCATCAGACAGGCGTTATCACCGGTGACGAGGTATTCCGCACCGGTCTCCAGCACGTGGCGGGCCTTGTCGGTGCCCATCGCAACGGAGACGTCCGGGTTCTTCACCGAGAAGGTGCCGCCGAAGCCGCAGCACTGGTCGGCGTCGGGCAGATCCAGCACCTCGATGCCGCGGACAGCCTTGAGCAGCCGCATCGGGCGATCACCGACCTTGGCAACCCGCACCGAATGGCAGGTCGGGTGGTAGGTGACCTTGTGCGGGAAGTAGCTGCCGACATCGGTCACGCCGAGCACATCGATCAGGAACTCGCTGAAGTCGTAAGTGCGGGTGACCACCTCGTCCACCGCGGCGACCAGCCCGTCGTCCTTGGCGTGCCGGGCCAGCATCGGGTGCTGATGCCGCACCGAACCCGCGCAGGAGCCCGAGGGCGCCACGATGTAGTCGTAGCCCTCGAAGGCCTGGACATACGACCGCACCGCCGGGACGGCGGCATCGTAATAGCCGGTGTTGGTGAACATCTGGCCGCAGCAGGTCTGGGCCATCGGGAAATCGACCGTGCACCCCATCCGCTCCAAGACCGTGACGACGGCCTTGGGCGTATCGGGGAACATCATGTCGTTGATGCAGGTAGCGAACAGGGCAACCCGTGGCGAGTCGCTCACCGCGCACCCCCTTCCGGAGTCGGTTCTGCCTCCTCGGTGAGGCAGGCGTCCAACCTATTGGTCAGACCATACGATGACGCTAAGTGGCGCCCCGCGCGGCGTCAAGCGACTTCGATTTATGCGCAAACACTGTCGCAATACTCCCGGCCTCCCACCGTCCGCCGAACAGCAGGGGCACAATGTCAGCATGGATTCCGAACCGGTCGATCTGCGTGCCTATCAGGTGGTGCTGGCACATGTTGAAGCCGGCATTCTGGACGGGACCTACCGCAAGGGCGACCTGCTGCCCCCGGAGCGGGATCTGGCCGCTCAACTGAACGTAGGACGATCGGCGGTGCGCGAGGCGATCCGGGTGCTGGACACCCAGGGACTGATCACCGCCAGCACCGGGCGGGGTGGAGGTACCCGCCTCGTGCCCACGCAGGGCGACGCGCTGGCCCGGATCTTCCGGCTGCACCTGGCGATCGCCGGGGCCGGCATCAGCGACCTGACCGAGACCAGGGTGGCACTGGAACGCTCCTCCGCGGCGGTCGCCGCCCGCCAGATCAGCCTGGCCAAGCTCCGGGAACTCACCGCAACAGCGACGGCGATGCGGAAGGAGAACTCGATCGAGGAGTTCAACCGCCTCGACACCGCCTTCCACGTCCAGCTGGCCCGGGCCGTGCGCAACGACCTGATCGCCGAGCTGACCGTCGCCATCCGCGAGGCGGTCCGGGAACCGATCCTGGTCGCCTCCGAGCAGATGGACGACTGGGCGACCTTCCGGCTCGCTCTGATCGTCGAGCACGAACTGGTGCTGGAGGCGATCGCCGCCGGGGACGCCGAGGAGGCCGCCGCCGCGATGGAGTCGCACATCCGCAACGCCTACGCGAACCTCGCCGCCGCTCTCGTCTGAGGATTCCCTCGCCCACCTGGCCGTGGCCTGGCGGGATTGGCTCCACAGAAACCGGGCAGTTCAGGGCAATTGCCTGCACTATCCCCGCAGGCAGCCGGATTTGCCCGGTTTCTGCTGGAAGCGGGGGTGGGAACCCAGCGGCCTTGGCCCCCACCGGCGAACGGAAGCGCCGGCCGTCCCAGGGGACGACCGGCGCTTGTCGCTACGGGCTCAGGCCGAGGTGACGCTCACGTTGATGTGAGCCACCACGCCGGCGGTGAGCTTGATGCCCACGGTGTGGTCGCCGACATTCTTGATCGGCTTGCCGATCTCGATGGCACGCTTGTCGAGCGCCGGGCCGCCTGCCTTCTTCACCGCCAGGGTGATGTCGGCCGGGGTGACCGCGCCGAACAGCTTGCCTGCGCTGCCGGCGTGGGCCGGCAGGGTGACGGAGAGCGCCTCCAGCTGGGTGCGCACCTCCTTGGCATGATCGGCGGAGCGGATCTCACGGGCGTCACGCGCCCGCTTGATGCCCTCGATCTGCTTCTCGGCGCCCTTCGTCCAGCGAATCGCGTGGCCGCGGGGCAGCAGGTAGTTGCGGCCGTAACCGTCCTTCACCTCGACGATGTCGCCCGGGATGCCCAGGTGGTCGACCGAGGCGGTCAGGATCAACTTCATGATGTCTCCCCTTCTCAGCGAGCGGTCGAGGCGTAGGGCAGCAGGGCGACCTCGCGAGCGTTCTTCACCGCGATGGCGACCTTGCGCTGCTCCTGCACCGACAGGCCGGTAACCCGACGAGCGCGGATCTTGCCCCGCTCGGAGATGAACTTCCGCAGCGTGGCGGTGTCCTTGTAATCGATGTGACCGACCCGGATGGACTTCGCGGGCGCGATCTTCTTGTTCTTCACAGGCATACGCCGTGATGAGGCCATTGTGGTGCTCTCCTTGGTTTCGAAAGCCCGGCCGAAGCCGGAATGTGCCTGGTCAGGCCACTGGGCCCGACAGGATGCGTTGGGTACCGATCAGAACGGGGGTTCGTCCGCCTGGCCCGCCTGGGCCCAGGGGTCGTTCCCGCCGGATCGTTCGCTCTGGTTGCTCTGGCCGCCGCCGCCGCCGCCCCAGTTGGAGCCGCCGGAAGAGGACTGGCCGCCGCCACCGTAGTTGCCGCCGCCACCCGATGTGCGGGTGACCTTGGCCGTGGCGTAGCGGAGCGAGGGACCGATCTCCTCGACCTCGATCTCGAAGACCGTCCGCTTCTCGCCCTCACGGGTTTCGTAGGAGCGGGAGCGGAGCCGTCCCTGAACGATGACCCGCATCCCCTTGGTGAGGGATTCGGCCACGTTCTCGGCCGGCTGCCGCCAGACGGCACAGTTGAGGAACATGGCATCGCCGTCCTTCCATTCGCCGGTTTGGCGATCGAAGGTGCGCGGCGTCGAGGCGACGGTGAAGTTCGCCACGGGCGCCCCGGAGGGGGTGAACCGCAACTCGGGATCCGCAGTCAGGTTCCCGACGACGGTGATGATGGTTTCGCCAGCCATGGTGTGAGCTCTTTCAGAGTCGGACGTGTGAGGAATCAAGCCTGTCAGTTGGCGCTGACAATGGCGAGAGCCGAGTCACCGGGTATCGGGGCGAATGACCTTCGTCCGCATGATCTGCTCGTTCAAGGTGAACTGGCGATCCAGTTCCTTGACGACATCAGGCTCGGCGGTCAGGTTGATGACGGCGTAGATGCCTTCGGACTTCTTGCGAATGTCGTAGGCGAGCTTGCGTCGTCCCCAGATATCCAGGTTGTCGACGGTGCCACCGGCCTTGGTCAGCCCGGCAAGGGGCTTCTCCAGCAGGCCGTTCACTTGGCGATCGTCGACGTCAGGATCGATGATGACCATGACTTCATACTTGCGCATACGCGAACTCCACCTCCTCTGGTCTAGAGCGGCTACGGGCGCTTCCCGTAGCAGGAGGGCGTATCGGCCACCGGTCAGTAGCCAGGGACGAACTTTACCCGGATCTCCCTTGCCCGGCCTAATCAGCGAGATCGCTGCGCGCAAGCTGTGAGCTGAGCGGATCCCTCACCGTTGTGTCCACAGCTTGGGCGGAGGAGGCCGGAGCCGGGGCGGCGATGACGAGCGGGCGGACTCCGGGAGGTCGGGCGGCCAGGAAGTCAGGGCACGGTGGACGGGAACCACCGCGGCGGCCGCCCAGCCCTGCGGACGACAGGAGGCCGGGTAGCTCACCGGGAGGCTGCTCTCGGCCTGGCTGAAGCCGGCGAAAAGTTCCGGCGCCCGGGAGCCGAAGGCGTCCGCCGCCCGCACCAGTTGGCGGGCCAGCGCCCGCGCCGGCTCGGTGAGCCCCGCATGCAGCATCCCCTCGATGGCGATGGCCGTGTCATGCACCCACACGCTGCCGCAGTGGTACGACAGCGGCCAGTAGGCCTGTTCGTCGCTCGCGAGAGTACGCAGCCCGAACCCGGAGGCCAGGCGGGGCTCCAGCAACAGCCGGGCAAGCTCGGCCTCCTCTTCCGGGCTGAGCAGGGTGGTGCCGATCAGCTGGCCGATGTTCGAGGTCCGGGAATCGACCGGGCGGCCGGCGCCGTCCAGCGCGACGGCCGGGAAACGCTCCCCGTCCCGCTCCACCCAGAAGGCTGCGCGGAAGCGTTCCCGCATGGCGGTGGCCCAAGCCCGCCAGGGGCCGCCGTCGCGGCCGAAGGCCTCCAGTAGCTCGGCACCGCAATGCGCCGCCTGGCAGGCTTGGGCCTGCACCTCGGCCAGGGCGATCGAACCCTCGGCGATCCGGCCGTCGCTGAAGCGCACCGCGTCGCCGGAATCCTTCCACCCCTGATTCGCCAGGCCTCGCCCCGTGGCGTCGAAGTAGCGCAGAAAGCCGCTGCCATCGGGGCAGGCGTCATCGCGCAGCCAGCCGAGCGCCCGTTCGAGATTGCCGATCAGCGGGGCGATCTGCTCGTCTCCGACGCCCGCTCGCCAGGTCTGGTGCAGCAGGATGATCCACAGCCCGGTGGCGTCGACGGTGCCGTAGTAGACCGGCGGCAGGACGATGCCCTCACCCGGCATGCTCAACTCGTCGGCGCGGAGCTCGTGCAGAATCTTGCCGGGCTGCTCGGCGCTGGCCGGATCGGTCTTGGTGCCCTGCCGGGCGGCCAGCGTACGCAGGGTCCCGAGCGCGAGCCCGGGCGCCACCGGGAGCAGGAACCGGGCGCCGATCAGCGAATCGCGGCCGAACAGGGTAAGGAACCAGGGGGTGCCGGCGGCCAGAAAGGGCCCGTCGCCGACGTCCAGCAGCAAGGCGCGGCAGTCGTCCAGCGCCTGCCGGGACCAGCGATCCAATGCCGCGTCGCCGCTATCGGGCAGGTCGGCGATGCCGGCGGCGCCGGCCCGGACAGCGGCGGTCGGGTCAGCGACCTCGCACTGAATCTCGAACTCCTGCCGCCCGTGGGCCGGGACTGTCAATTCCACGGCCACCGTGACGCTATCGCCCTCCCGGAGAATCCGGCCCCGGTCGGCGGTGAGGCGGAGGCTGCGCTCCCCATCGGTGGCCAGCACACCGCCAGCGACCTCCTCGTACCGGCACCGGGCGGGACGGGGATCGTCGGCCTTGATGTGCTGCAGTTGGGTGAACTCCACCTCAAAGCTCAGCTCGACGGTGGCGCTCACCGCGACGTCACGTCCATTGCACAGGGCGACGGTCTCGGTGACCCTGCCCGGCGCCACCCGCCGCGTCCATTCGGTCAGCACCCGGGGATCAGGCAGTTCGTCGTCGAGCCCTCGGGCCAGGCCGAAGCAGGTTCGTCCGCCGCGCCACCGGGAGGCACCGGCCGGCTCGGGCACTCGCGCGTCGATGCGTAGCCGACCCGCGCGCAACAACCGCCAATCCCCGTGGTAAAGACCGTGGATCGGCTTGTCGCCGTAGGCGCCGCTGGCATCCGACCAGACCTGGGTCGGCGCGACGATGACGACTTCCTCCTCGTTGAGGAAGGGCTGGAAGCGTCGGCGGTCCATTGGTCTCGATTCTGCAAATATCGCCCGGAAGGGCTTCCCAGTGCTGCTGCAGGTACGCTAGCGTGCCTCTTAGATCGATCCAAGAGTTGCGGTGATTTTCACTCGGATCATTTTGATCGATCCAAAGATGAGGTCCCGCCAGGACCGGGAAAAGCAACGACGCTGAGAGGGAGCCCACGATGGCAGTCACGTTGGCCCAGGTCGCCGCCCACGCCGGGGTGTCGGCTCAGACCGTCAGCAACGCCATCAACCAGCCGGACCTGGTCCGGACCGAGACGCTCGCCCGGGTGCAGCAATCCATCCGGGAACTCGGATACACCATCAACATGCGGGCCCGGATGCTGCGCCAGCAGCGGACCGGCACGATCGGCATCCGGGTACGCCCCTTCGACGACGACCGCGCGGGCATCCTGTTCGACCGCCTGCTCCACGAACTCAGCGCGCAGGCCACCGCCTACGACAAGCACATCATGCTGTTCACCGCCGACGGCGAGCGGGACGAGGTCGCCACCATCCGCCGGATGTGCGCCCAGAGCCTCGCCGGCGAATTCATCCTCACCGACACCCATCCCGATGACGACCGGACGGCCGAACTCGTCGCCCAAGGGATCCGGTTCGTCGCCTTCGGACGCCCCTGGGAGGCCCCGGCTGACGAACCGCCGCACCCCTGGGTGGACGTCGACGGCCGTACCGGCACCGCCGACGCCACCCGGGATCTGGTCGCCGCCGGCCGCACCCGGATCGGCTTCCTGGGCTGGCCGCAGAGTTCACCCACCGGCGAGGACCGGCGGTCCGGCTGGGCGTCGGTGATGCGGGAGGCTGGCTGGACGGAGGCGGACGTGGAGCGGTTCACCGTCCGCACCGAAGACCATCTCACCGCCGCCATCGCAGCCGCACCGCGTCTGCTCGACCTTGGGGTGGACGCCGTTGTATGCGCCTCCGACTCGCTCGCGGTGGGCATGGTCACGGCGGTCGGCCAGGCCGGCGCCACCGTCCCCGTCGTCGGTTTCGACAACACGGCGCTGGCCGCCAGCTTCGGCTTCAGCAGCATCGACCAACAGCTCGGCTCGGTGGCCAGGGAGATCCTGGCCGCGCTGGAGCACAAGGACGAACCCGGGTCACTGCTCGTGACACCCCGACTCGTCACCAGAGGAGACCCTCGGTGGGGCATGCCCACCGCCGCCCGGGTCTGAACCACTTCCGGAAAGGAACACTCCCATGAAGTTCTCCAGGAAACTGGCCACCCTTCCGGTGGCCGGCGCCATGCTCCTCACCGTCGCAGCCTGCGGCGGCACCCAGCAGCCAGTCGGCGAGAGCGAGCAGCCAGGCACCGAGGTCCAGGAGATGACGATGCTCATCGGTTCCTCCGGTGACGCCGAGACCAACGCCGTCCAGGCAGCGGTGGATGCCTGGGGCGAGACCTCCGGTGTCGCGGTGAAGGTGATCGCGGCCGCCGATCTCAACCAGGAGCTCGCCCAGGGCTTCGCCGGCGATGCCGCGCCTGACCTGTTCTACATGAGCTGGGATCAATTCCAGACCTATGCCAGCGACCAGTACCTCGAGCCCTATGCCCAGGGCCTGCCCAATGTGGACGCCTTCTACCCGGCGCTGCGCGACATGTTCAGCTTCGAGGGCACCTTCGTATGCGCGCCCAAGGACTTCTCCACCCTCGGGCTGGTGATCAACACCGGGCTGTGGCAGGAGGCCGGGCTCCCCGATGCCGACATCCCCACCACCTGGGAGGAACTGAAGTCCGTCGCGGCGAAGCTCACCTCCGGTGACACGGTCGGCCTGGCGATGGGCGCCGAGTATGCCCGCGTGGGCGTGTTCATGGCCCAGAACGGGGGCGGGCTGATGACCGACGGCGCCGTCACCGCCAACTCCGACCAGAACGTCCAGGCTCTGGAGTACCTGCAGGGCCTGCTGTCCGACGGCAGTCTGAAGTGGCCCTCCGACCTGGGTGCCGGCTGGGCCGGCGAGGCCTTCGGCAAGCAGACCGCCGCAATGGTGATCGAAGGGCCCTGGATCGCCGGCGCGCTGAAGAACGACTTCCCCGACGTCGACTATCAGGTCGTCGAGCTGCCCGCCGGCCCGGTCGGCAAGGGCACCTTCACGTTCTCCAACTGCTGGGGAATCCCGGAAGGGCAGGCGACCGCGGCCCAGGCCACCGAACTGGTGACCTTCCTCACCTCGGACGAGCAGCAACTGAAGTTCGCCGATGCCTTCGCCGTCATCCCGTCGACGCAGAGCGCCGCCGCCACCTACGCGGAGCGGTTCCCGGAGAATCACGCCTTCGTCGCCGGCGTCGAGTACGCCACCACCCCGCTCTCGATCAAGGGCGCCTCCGACGTCGTCGGCGAGTTGAACAACGCGATCACCCAGCTGGGGTCGGGCGACGCGCGCGCCATCCTGGACAAGACCCAGGGCCAGCTCGAGTCGCTCGTCGGCTGATCCGATGACCGCCACTGCGGCCGCTCCCGCCACGCGCAAGCGTGGCGGGAGCACTCTCAGGGACGACCAGAAGGCAGGCTGGCTGTTCGTCGCTCCCGCGCTGGGGATCATCGGCATCTTCCTGATCGCGCCGATCCTGCTCGCGCTGTGGGTATCGTTCACCGACTGGAACGGGCGCTCCTCACCCATCGGCAACCCCCGGGTGAGCTTCATCGGCGGCGAGAACTACGCGGCGATCCTCACCGACCCGGGCCTGACCCGGGAGCTGTTCGGCCGTTCCATCCGCAACAACGTGTACTACGTGCTGTTCGTGGTGCCGCTGCAGACCGCCCTGGCGCTGTTCCTGGCCATCCAGGTCAACCGCCGGCTGCTGCGGGCCAAGGGCTTCTTCCGCACCGCCTTCTACTTCCCGTCGGTCACCTCGTCGATCGCCATCACGGGCGTCTTCCTGTTCCTGTTCCAGGCATCGGGGGCGGTCAATGCCGTGCTGGCATGGTTCTCCATCACCGGACCGAATTGGTTCGCCGATCCGGCCGGTGTGCTTCACACGTTCTTCGGCCTGTTCGGCCTGAGCTCCGCCCCGTCCGGGTGGGAGCAGCCCGGCTTCCTGGGCGTCTCCGCCTGGGACTGGGTCGGTGGCCCGTCCGTGGCCCAGACGGTGTTGATCCTGATGGCGGTGTTCACCACCTCGGGGACGTTCATGCTGTTGTTCCTGGCCGGGCTGCAGAACATCGGAGCCGAGGTCGGCGAGGCCGCGGTGATGGACGGCGCGACGCCCTGGCAGACCTTCTTCCACGTGACGTTGCCGATGCTGCGTCCCACTCTGTTCACCGTGCTGACGCTGGGCCTGGTCGGTACCTGGCAGGTGTTCGATCAGGTGTACCTGACCCGCGGCACCCCGGCCGCACAGACGCTCACCTCGCCCGCCTATCTGGCGTACAACCAGGCATTCGAGGGCAACAAGCCCGGCATCGCCGCCGCCATCGCGTTCGTGCTGTTCCTGATCATCATCGCGATGACTCTGATCCAGCGCCTCGCGCTGGCCGACCGCGATCCGTCCGGCTTCGGTCGCGGACGGAGGACCAGAAAGGTGGTCGTCCCGTGAGAGAGCGGGTCACCGCTGGCCTGATCGCCAGTTACGTGGTGCTGGTCGCGCTCGCCGCGATCTATCTGTATCCGTTCCTGATCGCTGTGATGGGGTCGTTCAAGACCGATGCCGAGGCCACCAACAACCCGCTGTCGTTGATTCCGTCCCCGTTCACCGCGGCCGCCTACGAACGGCTGTTCTTCGGTACGGACCTGCCACTGTGGGCCACGAACTCCCTCATCGTCACGCTGATCGTGACCGGATGCCGGGTGTTCTTCAACTCGATGGCCGGCTATGCCCTCTCCCGGCTGAGGTTCCATGGCCGTGGCTTCGTCTTCGGCCTGTTCCTGGCGGTCATGGCCGTGCCGTCGGTGGTGCTGATGGTGCCGCGCTTCCTGGTGATCAAGCAGCTCGGCATCTTCGACACCTACTTCGGCATGATCCTGCCGCTGCTGGTGGACGCGGCGGGCATCTTCATCATGAAGCAGTTCTTCGACTCCATCCCCGCCTCCATCGAGGAAGCCGCCCGGATCGACGGAGCGGGGGTGTTCCGCCGGTTCTGGTCGGTGACCCTGCCGATGGCGGCCCCCGCGCTGATCACCCTCACGATCCTGTCCTTCCAGGGCTCATGGAACGAGTTCGCGCACTTCGTCATCTCGCGTCAGTCGCCCGAACTGCACACCCTCACCACGGGTGTGGGCGCGCTGGTGTCCGGCCAGCTGGGCTCCGGCAGCCAGTTTCCTCTGAAGCTGGCCGCGGCCGTCCTGATGACAATTCCGGTGGCACTGTTGTTCTTCTTCTTCCAGCGACGCATCATGAGCACCACGGAAGGTGCCGAGAAGGGCTGAACCGGTACCGTACATAGGGCCGACAGCGCCGAACGATCGGAGAACGCGTGCGCAGAGTGCTTCGAAGCCTGGTCGCCGCGATCCTGGGGGTCGCGCTGCTGTGGGCGGGACCGACCTCCGTCGCGGACGCGAAGAACCCGAAACCACCCAAGGAACTCACCACCAGCCGCGTCGCCCTGGATGCCCATCTCGGCTACCAGCCCCAGACCACCTGCTCGCCGAAGGCCAAGCCCGGAACCACCGCCCTGTTGAAGCTGCTGATCTCCACCTGGGGCGGGTCGTCGTCCGGCATTTCCCGCAGCTGCGCCGTGATCGGCCGGTCGGAGCACAAGGAGGGACGGGCGCTCGACTGGCACATGAGCGTGAAATCGAAGAGTCAGCGCAAGCGGGTCGATCAGGCGCTGACGTGGATGACCGCCAACAACGGCGAGGTCGCCTACCGGCTGGGCATCATGTACATCATCTGGAACCAGAAGATCTGGTCCACCTACTACCCCGAACTGGGCTGGCGGAAGATGGAGAACCGCGGCTCCTCGACGGCCAACCACAAGGATCACGTCCACATCTCGTTGTCCTGGGACGGGGCGATGAAGCGGACGTCGTGGTGGACGGGAGTCCCGGTCACCGTGCCGCTCAACTCGAAATGCTCCGGGAGCGGGCCCACGGCCTGCCTGCCGACCGCCCCCAGGGCGTCGGGCCGGAGCTGGAAGAGGGTCAAGGCGCCGGCGACCTTCCTGCCCACTCCCTGGAAGACGCCCAATCTCGGAGGCAGCCCGCGGGTGGGGCTCACGCTGACCGCCGTCCCGGGCACCTGGGTGCCGGCGGGGGCAGAGGTCCGCTACCGCTGGCTGGTCGGCAAGAAGCCCATCGCGGGCGCCACCGGCGAGACCTTCGTCCCGACCCCGGCCCAGGTGGGCAAGGTGATCACGCTGGAGGTGAGCGTCAACGGCCAGGCGAAGAAGAACGCCGAACTGGCGGCGGTCTACTCCGGCGTGTTCACCCGCGTCCCGAAGCCCCGGCTGATCGCGCCGGTCGCAGTGGGTGAGCCGGTCGCGGTGAAGGTCGGCGACTGGGCTGTCCCGCCGGCGTCCTTCAGCTATCAGTGGAAGCGCAACGGCAAGAAGATCAAGAAGGCGACCAAGGCCGTCTACCGCCCCACCAAGGCCGACCGGGGCAAGAAGCTGACCGTGACCGTGACCGCCCGCGCACCGGGCTACGTGACCAAGTCGGTCACGTCGGCCGCGGTGAAGGTTGCCAGTCCACTGCTGCCGATCACCGTGCTTCCGCTGATCAGCGGCAATCCCGTGGTCGGTGGGAAGCTCACCGCGACCCCGGGAACCTGGAAGCCGGCGCCCACCTCGCTCTCCTACCAGTGGTATGCCGACAACGTGGCGATCCCCGGTGCGACCACAGCCTCCCTTGAACTCACCTCGAATGAAATCGGCAAGCAAGTCAAGGTGCGGGTGCGGGCGAACCGCTCGGGCTACTCGGCCAGGTACGCGTGGTCCGAACCGGTCGCGATCCAGGAGCCTGCTCCCGAGCCGACCCCGACGGCAACGCCTACCCCGGCGCCCACCGCGGAGCCGCAGCCGACCAACACGGCCGATCCGACCCCGACCCCGAGCACCACACCGACGCAGACGCAGACGCCCTGACGGTCAGCGGAATCCCGGGGCCTGCTCACCGCGCGGCGCCGAGGGCTGAACTCGCCTGTCGTCGGTCGCCAGCGCTCCCTCGGCTATTCACCACGGCCTGCCGAAGGTGTGGCGATCCACCGGATCGCCACACCGGAGAACCTCAGGCCTTGACCTTCCCGGTCTTCTTCGAGGTCTTGCTCGCCGCCTTGAAGCCCGGCTTCGACCCGGTCACCTTCACCGTGATCTTCTTGCCCTTGTCCGACGCGGTCAGCAGATAGCTCGCCCCGGTCGCACCCTTGATCGTCTTGCCATTGCGCAACCACTGGTACTTCAAGGTCACCGGCGCCGGCTTCCAGGTGCCCGCCGATGCGGTCAACGTGGCGCCCACCTTGGCCGATCCCTTGATCTTCGGAGTGGCCGCGGTCAACGTCCCGGCCGCCACCTTCTTCGTCGACTTCGACTTCGTCACCGACGCATAGCCCACCTTCGCGCCGGTCACCTTCACCGTGATCTTCTTGCCGGCGTCATCCGACGTCAGCGTGTACGACGAGCCGGTCGCCACCGGAGCGGACCTACCCGCCCGGTACCACTGCACCGTCAACGGAACCGGCTTCGGCTTCCACGCACCGGTCGACACGGTGAGCTTCGACCCGACCTTCGCCTTCCCCTTGATCTTCGGTGTCGGGGACGCCTTCAGCTTCAGCGCCTTCGGCACCGCCGACGTGCCAGCCGAGGTCTTCGAGACGGAGCTGTACCCCGCCTTCGAGCCGGTGACCTTCACCGACAGCGCCTTGCCCACATCCGCCGCCCGAACCGTGTACTTGGCCGCCGTGGCGCCGGTGATGGGGCTACCCCCACGCAACCACTGGTAGTCCAGCGCAACCGGCGCCGGTCCCCATGTGCCGGGGCTGGCGGTCAGCACCCCGTTCACCTTCGCCACCCCCGACACCGTCGGCACCGCGGCCGTCAACGTGCCGGCGGCAACCGCGGCGGTCGGCGCCGAGGTGCTCGACACCGAGGCGTAACCCGCCTTCGAGCCGGTGACCTTCACCGAGAGCTTCCCGCCCACGTCTGCGGCCTGCACCCGGTAGGTGGAGGACGTCGCCCCCGCGATCGCCGAGCCGTCGCGCAGCCACTGATAGGCGTGGGTCACGCCGTCCGGGCTCCACGTCCCCGGCTTTGCCGTGAGGGTCTGGTCCATGCCGGCCGTCCCGGTGATCGTCGGAGTGCCGGGAACCATCACGGTGATGTCGACGGCGACCTTGGCCAGGGCACCGGCGCTGCCGTCGGTGCGCACCACAGAGCCGGTGCCGTCGACCGCCGGGGTGGTCAGCTCGATGGTGTAGGTGCCCTTCGCGACGACCTTGCCCATCGAATCCTTGCCGTCCCAGCCGACGCCGCGGATCGAGCCGTCCGCGCTGGCCGGCGCGGCCAGCGACCGGACGATGGTTCCGGAGGCGTTCTTGACCACCAGTTCGCCCTGGCGCACCGGCTTGGTGAGGTCGATCTCGGGCGTCCACAGCCCCTCGCCGTCGTAGGAGGCGGGCGCCTTCACTCCCAGCGACCGCGGCGCCGACTTCGCCACGCCCGGGATCGTCTGGATGACCAGCTCGGTGCTGGTGGTGTAGGCCACCCGGGCGCCGTCGACAACGCCGCCCCATCCTGAACCATCCAGGCTGGTCCGCTGCTTGGTGAAGCTCACCGCCGCCGTGCCGCTCCCGTCCCACAGGACGACGAAGCCGTCTCCCAGGTTCGTCAGATCGCCGCAGGCGCTGAAGACCTCCTTGCTCGTCCGGAAGTTGTACACGACGACCGCATCCTGCTCCTCGTCGTTCTTGTCGTCATAGCAGGCGGCGTCATCCTCGTAGGCGATGGTGTCCCCCCACCAGAACACCTCGCCGCCATCGAACCTCGGCGGCGAGAAATCGATCGTCGGGCCACCGTCCCCGGAAAGGTCGCGGACGCGGAACCTGCCCACGAACTTGTCGGCGTCGTAGTCGGAGAGGTCCTCCAGCACCAGCCCGCCGAAGATCGCCCGGGCCCGCGGCACCTGCGTCCACTTCCCGGCGGCGTCGCGGAACTGCAACTCGTCCTCGCGCTCAAGCAGCAGATTCGGCCCGGAGAGCCCGCCAGCGGCGTTGTATCCCGAGTACGAGCCACCCGCGTAGAGTCCCGTGATCGGCTCGACGGGCTTTCCTCGGTCGTACAGCGTGACCTCCGACGTTCCGGTCGGTACCAGCCATCGGCCGGCAGAGGCGAGCGCACTGGAACGCTTGCCGTCGAGCGTGGACAACTCGCTCGCTGCGCCGATGGAACTCCCGACGCTGCGGCGCCACGTCGTCGACTTCGGAGGGGGGTTGTATCCCTGCAGCAGGACATCGGTCGGCGTCAGACCAGAAACCGCCTGCCAGCCCGGCTCCCGGTAGCCGGTGGCGGCCCGGCTGGTGGTTCCGGAATCGGTGACCCGCTCCAGATAGCTCTCGGACGTGGTGACGGTGGCCAGCACCGGAACATCGGCGACACGGATGAGGGTGAAGTCCGCGACGTCGCCGCCAAGCTTCACCGTCTTGGGCGCCTGAAGAGCCCCGCCGCTCAGCGGCACCCAGAAGATCGGGCGCTCGAAGGACTCCTCCTCGGT
Source organism: Propionicimonas sp. (assembly GCA_049841235.1). Classification (GTDB taxonomy): domain Bacteria; phylum Actinomycetota; class Actinomycetes; order Propionibacteriales; family Propionibacteriaceae; genus Propionicimonas. The sequence continues at coordinate 70,164 of JASGEM010000090.1, forward strand.
TACCTGTGCCAGGACACCTCGCTCGAAGATCAGGGCTTCGACCCATCTGTTGTTCGTCGGCTTGGCGGTGGTCAGGGTCTGGCAACTCGCGGTGGCGGAGGTAGTCGTACGAGCACAGATCTTCGTCGAGTTCTCCCCCGACCCATAGACGATGACGTTGCCGACGCCGTTCGCCCATGCTTCCTCGCCACGGGTGATCTCGGACACGTTGTTGGAGTTGTCAGCCAGCGCGATCACGTCCTTGTCGCCATCCCAGGTGTGTCCGAGAACGTAGCCGCCGTCCAGCACACGACCCCAGTCATAACCGGAGGGCAGTTCGCGATCAGCCACCGATCCGTCGAAGGTCATCAAGCGGTACTTTCCACCGGCTCTCACGACAGCCTGGGTCGAGGTGGCGCCGTAGCGCACCTCCTCGTCCGGGAACACCGAATCCCTCACGATCTTGTTATCAGCCAACGAAAAGATCGCAAGGCGCGTCCGGTCGTCGTTCGCCAATAGCGCCAACCCCTTGTCGAGGCCAAGATTGTCGATCACATGGGGTTTGCCGGCGGCCCAATCCGGCAGCTTGGCTGCCGTCCAGGTCCTTCCTTGATCGTGGGAGACCTGAAGCTTGCCGTCCACCTCCGCGAGGACGTGGGAACCCGAGACCACCCAGACGTCCAGCAGCGCCGGAACCTTCGGAAGCGGCGTTCGCAGGTCACCGTCCGCGGCGCGGGCGACGGAAGGCGCCGCTCCCAGCACCAGCAGCAACGACAGCAGGCAGGTCAAGAGGACACGGAAGGACCGAGGACGCATGGCTTTCTCCCAGCAAGAACGGACGTCGGAACGCGGCAAAGATATGGCCCGCCGCAGCCTGCCGGTGGCCAAATCGGAGAAGTCGGTCAACTTCATACACCGGCACCGGCAAAAGCCGGACGCACGGCCACCCGGGCAGTAGGCTCCGACAGCGTGGCAGCCACCCGGACGGACCGCGTCGCGACGGTGAGCGTGGTCGCTTTCGCCTTGGTGCTTCCCCTGGCCGCCTCGCCGCTCGCGACCGATTCCACCTTCGCCAGCCGCCTCCTCGTGGCAGCGATCGGTATCGGCCTGGCCGCGCTGATCCCCTCACGAAACCGGCTTCCGCGGCCGGTGCTGTGGGCACTGGCCGCAGGCCTTGCTGTCTTCATCGCCGCCGCGCTGGCGGGAGCGACCCCAGTCCTCTCGCTGCTCGGACGCTACCCCCGGTACGAAGGCCTGGTCACCGTGCTGGGGTACGCGGGGGCGCTCGTCGCCGGCGTCCGGCTGCTGGGCCCGGACCGGCCCCGGTCGCGCGACCTGTTCTGTTCGGCGAGTTCGCTGGCGGCCATGATCACGGCCGGCCTGGCGCTCGTCCAGGCGGTGCTCCTTCCGGACGAGCGGGTCACCGCGCTGCTTGGCAACTCCTCGGTGCTGGGCACCTGGGCAGCCGTCATCGCCTGCCTGCTCGGCTGGAACCTTCTCCGCACACGGCGGGCGCTGTGGATGGCCGGCTTCGCCGCCGCACTGCTGACCGTGCTGCTCTCGGCCTCTCGCGGGGCGATGCTGGCGATCGCGGTGGCCTGCCTGGCAGCGGCGCTGCTCGGTCGCTGGGCGAAGCCGCGGCCGGCGGCGTGGCTGCCGCTGGGTCTGGCGGGTGCTTTCGGCGCCGCCGCGTGGCTGCTGCCATCGGTGCGTGGACGGCTGACCGGATCGACCCCCTTCGCCGAGGCCACCGTCAGCGGCCGGACGGTGCTGTGGTCCGACTCCTGGCAGTTGGTGACCGCCAATCCTCTGCTTGGTGTCGGCCCGTCACGCTTCGTCGACACGATCGGGGCCTTCCACACCGTCTCGTGGGCCGCCTCCGTCGGGCCGTACGCGCCGCCGGATTCGCCGCACAACCTGGCGCTCCAGGTGCTCGCTGCAACCGGTGCCGCCGGGCTCGTGGCGGTCACCGGCTTCCTGGTCGTGGTCGTCGCGGCACTCTGGCGCCGGCGACCCTGGGACGCCTGGACGGCCGCCGCCGGCCTCGCCACACTCGCCTCCGGAATCGCCTACCTCTTCTCCTTCACCGACCCGCTGACCACGACGATCGCGCTGGTATGTCTCGGCGGCGCGCTCGCCGACCGCGGGACCGGGAAGGACCGGTTCCCGACCAGGATCCTCGTCGGCGCCTGGGCCGCGGTGTCGATGATCCTGGCCGCCAGCACGCTGCTCGCCGAAGCCCGGTTCTCATCCGTTGTGAGCGGCCCGCCGCCGACCACGAACGACGTGCTGAGAGTGGCCTCCGTCCGTCCCTGGGATCCGGATCTCACCCGCCGCCTCGGCCATGCGGTGGCCCGGCTCGCCGAGCAGGGAATCGTCGACCCGGCCCCCGCCATCCCCGCGGTCTCGGACGCCTGCCGCGCCCTGGTCTCCTCCACCGAGTGCCTGCATACCCTCGGCGATCTGCAGGCACTCGCGGGTGATCCGGAATCGTCCGTCCAGACCCTCACCGTCGCACTCTCCCTGGATCCCACCAATGTCGACACCCTGTTGAAACGCAGCATCGCCCACGCCGAGGCAGGCGATGCCGAGGCCGCCGAAGCCGACCTGCTGCGGGCCGCCGCGCTGCGTCCCGCCGCACCCGAGCCGTGGGAGAACCTCGCGATTCTCTACCAGCAAACCGGCCGCGCCGACGACGCCCTCAGCGCGGCTGCTCGAGCCGAGGAACTCCGCCGCTGAAGGACTTGCACGTCCAGATCCGGAGCCCAACTCACAGTTCAGCAGGCAGTTCGATCCAGCCTTGACTCAACTCGAACGAGACCCTGGAGACCAGATCGAGTGCCGGTGAGGGGATCCTCTGTCGGTCTGGGACGGCCACGCCTGGACCGAAGCAGCCTCCATCCCCGAATCCGCTCCAGAGCCTGTCCCTCACGGGTTCGGGCGGAAGTAGCCAAGCAGCCTCATTCCACTCTTCGAGAGCGTGCCTTCCCTTGCTGGGCAGTTATTCACACCCTGATCGTTGGTGCCACAGTCGTTCTGGTGGAACACCCTCAGAGTTGATCCCTGATCGGCCAGCACGATCGCGACGTGTCCCCAGGTCCCGTTTCCGAAGACAGCGATGTCACCCTTCGCAGCCGTACCACCGGACCCGATCTTCGTATACCAACCAAGCATCTGAGCGTTCGTGGTATCCCAGAGGTTCTTCGCTCCGCCGTTGCCTCCCATTCTGACGTAGCTGCCACCCTTGATATCCATGTGGTAGCGGTTGAACAGATCGGTGCACTGCGCGCCATAGGCACCGTCCACGTTCACGAAGGCGCCACGATACTTCGTGACGAAAGCATCGACCTTCGCACCGAGCGCGGATGATGAAGACCCACCGTCGCAGGCCGGCGTCACGGGGTTGCTGCTACCGGTGTTCAGGTCCGCATCCGCGACGAAGTAGCCGTCGGTGACCTTGTACCAGAGGTCGCTCCAGCCTCCGGGGATCGACCAGCTGTAAACCCCTTGCACCGATTGACCGCGCTTGTAGCAGTTCAGTCCGAGACGCTGATTCGCCTCGTACCAGCCATTCTGAGTCGATGTCAGCCAGGCATCCGACATGCGCTGAGTGCGGGCACCTGTCGTCCCGTCGCCGTTGGCCGGAAGAGCAGGCGGTGGGGGCGGTGGGGTGGGTGTAGGAGTCGGGGTCGGGGTCGGCTTCGGCGTCGCCGGTTCGATCACGCCCGTCGTCTTGCTCGTCGCACCCACCGTCGCCGAGCCCGTGTTCCACCCGATCACCTGGACCGAGAGCCGCGCGCCGACATCGGCGGCAACGATCTGGTAGGTCGGCGAGGAGGACTCGACGATCTTCACACCGTCGCGCAACCACTTGTAGAGGAAGGATGTGCCGGCAGACCAGGTACCTGGGAGCGCGGTGAGGGTGGTCCCAGCCTTCGGGAATCCCACGATGGAGGGCGTGCCTACGATCAGCACCCTGAATTGCGTGTTGGAGGTCCGGGTCACGCGGGCGGATCCCTCCTTGGTGCCGGTCACCTTCAGTCCGACCTTGCGATCGGCGTCCGCCGTGGTGAGGGTGTACGTGGAGGATGTCGCACCGCTGATCGGCGAGCCGTCCCGCAGCCACTGGTAGCTGAAGCTGGTGCCTGCCGTCCATGCTCCCGGAGTTGCGGTCAACGTCCGCCCGACAGCCGGGTCACCGCCATAGGTCGGCACGGCCGCGGTGAGGACCCGCAGCGAGGCGGTGGAGGTCCGGGTGGCCGGGAGGTAGCCCGGTTTGGTCCCCGACACCCGCACGCTGATTGCTGCCCCGGCGTCGGCGGCGGCGAGCCGGTAGGGCCGGGCAGTAGCCCCGGCGATTGCGGTCCCGTCTCGCAACCACTGGTAGGTAAAGGCCGTCCCCGCCGTCCAGACTCCGCTGTCCGCCACCAGCGTTGACCCGACTGCCAACTCGCCATCGATCGTCGGCGTGGCGGAGGTCAGCGTCGGTGTGGGCGCCGGCTTCGGTGTCGGCGTCGGCGTGGGCTTCGGCGTCGGCGTGGGCTTCGGTGTCGGCGCCGGCTGACTGACCTTCCCGGTCGGCTTTGACGTGCGCGCCTTCGCGACGTACCCCTCCAGGCTGCCGAGGACCTTGACGGTCAGCACGTTGCCGGCATCCGCGCTGGTCAGGGTGTACGCGGCCGCCGTTGCGCCGGGGATGGCTTTGCCGGAGCGATACCACTGGTAGGCCAACTGCACACCAGCCGGCTTCCACAGCCCGGGTTCAGCGGTGAGCTTCGAGCCGACCGTGGGCTTCCCGGTCACCACTGGGCCGGCGGTGGTCAGTGAACCGGAGGCCACCTTCTTGGTCTTCTTCGATGTCTTGGCAGTGGAGCGGTAGCCCTTCTTGCTCCCGGTGACTCGGACGGTGACCTTCTTGCCCAGATCCTCGGCGACAAGCGTGTAGGTCCGCGACTTCGCACCGGCGATGGCCTTGCCCGAGCGATACCACTGGAAGGCGAGCTTCACCCCTTTGGGCTTCCAGGTACCAGGCCTCGCAGTGAGCGTGCGCCCGACCTTCGCGGTCCCCTGTATCTTCGGTGTCGCGGATTTGACCGGTGCCGCCGCGGCGGCCGGTGCCACCGGTGCGAGCAGCCCGACCATCAAGGACAGCAAACCCGCGAGTGCCACCAAGCGAACGGAACGGTGAAGTTTCATCAGGCCCCCCTGTTCGGCCGCCCCCGCGACCACGTGACCGACGATATCCAGGCAGCCTCCCCCTCCGGACCGCCACAAATGATCTTCGTACGAAGTCGTACGCGCGACCACTGTACGGACGGCTTCTTCCCGGGCTGCAGGCAGGCCGGCTGGATTCGACAAGGGTTCCCAGCGCGGCCGTAGGCCGGCTCTCCACCGGACGTCCTGCGGGCCTCACCCGCGCACACCGGCTTCGGTTCAGCGGTCGCTACGATCCGGTGCGGTCTGCCACCACTGCGCCATCAACTCTCCCGGAAGCTCCAGGTGAGCGACGAAAGCATTGAACTTCGGCCGCAGCGCGGGTGTCGGGAAGTGCCTTCCGTTCAGCCAGCCCTGCATGGTCGCCGGCGGTACGTCCGCCAGCTTGGCCGCACCACGCACCGACAGATGCCGCAGCGCTCGCGCCTCGTTCAGCACACGAAGGAAGTCCTCACGCCTAGTGTCCATCTGCGTCCCCCTATCGCACCGGCTGGGGCAATGCCGGTCGTTGGTGCAACATTGGGGCCAATCAGCCTGCTCCGTCGCGGGAACAGCCCGGGTTCATACGACTTCATACACTTCGGAGCGCACTCCCCGCCTGATCAGCGCCGGATCAACGCTCCACGCGGCAGGGGTCCTTCGGCTCGACACCCGGCAGGTGCCGGTACCACTCCTCCGGGGTCAGCGGGTCGCCGCGGACGCCGCACAGCCAGTCGTCCGCCTCCGCCAGGTCCAGGCGCCACAGCCGCACCATGCCGGTGCTGCCGGAGGCCACGAAACCGGCGCCCCCGGAGACCACCCGGACATCCCAGGGGCTGCCGAGGGCGCCGTCGACCGACAGGGCGGCGGTGGAGGCGTCACTGGTCAGATCCCAGCCCCAGATTCGATCGTCACCGCTGGCGGCGAGCAACATCGAGGCATCGGGACGGAAGGAGACCGCGTCGACCCCCGACCGGGCGTCGCCGAACTCGCGCTGCTTCACCGGCGCCTCCGGATCGGTCAGATCCCAGACCTGGACGACGCCCGAGTCGAGACCGACGGCGAGCAACGGTGGCGATCCGCCGAAACCGACGGATCCCGGGACGGTCGGCATCTCGAGACTGGAGACCAGCCAGGGCTCGGCCGGATCGGCGACCGACCAGACATCCACCCGGTCGCCGGCCAGGGCGACCGCGAGCAGGCTGCTGTCGGGGCTGAAGGCCATCAGCTGGGGGAACGGGGTGTCCAGCGTGGCCACCTTGGTCAGGAGTCCCTGCGGGCCGGCCCGCAGCAGATGGGTGTACTCGCCCTGGTACTCCATCGCGGCGACCAGGGAGCCGTCGGGCGAGACGGGAGTGAAGGCGATGTAGGCGTCGCTGACCTTCACCACAGATGCCTCGCCGGCACCGTCCTCGGTCAGCGGCCAGCTGATCACACGGCCGTTGGCCGAACCGCCAACCACATAACTCGCGTGCCCCGCCAGCCCGACCGCGCCGACCTGCCGGTCGCGGTCCGGCAGCGTGACGACCGGCGTCGGCAACTCACGCGGCTCTCCGTCCAGCCGCCAGAGCTGGATGCCCGAGTACGGAGTCCCGCCGCCCAGCCAGATTCCGGCGTTGTCCGAGGCGAAGTTGTAGACCGTGTCGCCGCCCGCCCGCAACACCGGGCTGGTCGCCGGCCACGCCCGCAGCGTGCCGTCCGTGCCGGTCGTCACCGGGCGCGACCCCACCAGGCCCACCCCGGTGACCAGCGCCGGGCCGGGCACATGCCGCAGCAGGGTCCCCGTGGCGGAGTCGTAGACCCGCGCGGACTGATCGGAGCTGCCGGCGATGAAGGTCGCACCGTCCGTGGCGAAGGAGACGTCGTTGACGTAACTGTCGAAGCCGGAGACCGGTTCCTCCGCGGTCAGCCGGTCCCCCTCGATCAGCCAGCGCAGGACACCGCGCCCGGCCAGTCCGGCGATCAGCCGGCTGCCGTCCGGGCTGAGCGCGAGGGCCTGCGTCCGGGCCGGCAACTCGTTGAAGATGTAGCTGATGTCCGCCAGCCGGTCGAGGGATTCCAGTCGCCAGCGGGTCAGCACACCCGGCCCGCCACCGGCGTAGAGGGTGTCGCCGCTGAGGGCGACCGCCTTCACCGCCGGGAAGGACCCGTCGCCCAGCGCGTCCAGCTGTACCGTCCCGGCCGGCTGCAGGGCACCGCCCTCCCAGCGCAACAGCTCCACCTGGCCCAGTTCATTGCCGAAAGCGAGCAGCGAGCCTCCCGGGCTGAACGCTGCGGTGTAGGTGGTGTGGCCCGGCTCGCCCCAGTCGGCGACCAGGGTCGGCTCGCCGGTGACATCCCACAGCGAACGGGAGCCGATCCCGCCGACCGCGAGCAGCAGCCGCCCGGCAACCTCGGCGAACTCGGCCGCGTACAGGTCACTGCCTGCGGGATCGACGACGAACCGGGTGCCCGGCGAGGTATCCAGCTCGGCGCCCCGCCACAGGGTGATCTGCCCGCCGCCGTCCGCCCGCGCCACCACCTGTTGGTCGGGGCTCACCGCCAGCACCGCTGAGCCCTCGCCGAGCCAGCGCACCGGGGTGTCGATCGCCGTGGCGTCCAGCGCCACCGAGGCCGATTCCAGGGTCGGCGCGAGATCCCTCGACACCCGGGCCAGCTGGGCGACCAGGTTGGGATCGCGATCGCGTAGCGACCGTGCCGTGATCGCAACCTGGCGGGATTGCGCGTCGGCCTCCGCCTGCTCGGCGTCCAGTTGGAAGCCCCGCGCCCGCCAGAACGCGAATCCGGCGACCAGCGCCAGCGCCATCGTCACGGTGGTCAGCGTCAGGGCGAGCCGTCGCTGCCGCCGGAGCCGCACGTTGGCCAGCCGCTCGATCTTCAGCACGGAGGCGAAGTGGGCCTCACCGGCGTCGAGGAACTCCCGCTCGGCAGGGGTGAGCAGGGTGGAGCGCTGCGGGTCGTCCAGCCATGGCACCACCGCCTCCAGCCGGTCGACCGGAACGAGCGCAGAGGGATCCCGGCCGGCGTCCTCCCACACCGCGGCCGCACGACGCACCCGCGCCAGCACGGTCAGGTCGGCTCGACGGGCCTCCACCCAGTTCTGCAGCCGTTGCCAGTGCTCCAGCAGGGCATCGTGGGAGATCTGGACGGCATCGCCAGCCACGGTCAGCATCCGGGCGGTCACGAAGGCGTCCATCACCGGTCGGGCGAGCTCGTCGACCGCCTCCAGCGCGAGCGGCTCGCGGACCACGGCGTCCGCGCTCACCCCCACCAGCCGCAGGAAGAGCCGCTCGGCGGCCGCCTGCTGCGCCGAATCGAGCGAGCCGTGGACCTGCTCCGCCAGCGACTCCACTGCCTCGGAGACCCCTCCCGAAGCGTAGTAGTCGGCAACGGTCATCCGGTCGCCGCTCCCGGCCGCCCAGGTGGCCAGCAACGCATTGGAGAGCAGCGGCAGCGCGGCCGGCGTCATCTCACCGCCGCGCCCGCGGGCGAGGTCGTCCAGCAGCACCCGCACCAGTTCCTCGTCCACTGCGACACCGGCCAGTTCCGCCGGACCGACGACCACCTCGCGTAGCTCGGCACGGGTGATCGGTGCCAGCAGTACCGGCGCGGAGAGGGGCTCGACCAGCGCGGGCAGTTGGCTCGCCTCGGCGAAGGCATCCGAACGCAGCCCGATCACCACCGGCACCTGTTCCCCGAGCCGCTCCACTGCCGCCAGGCACTCCGCGCGGGAGGGCAGCCGCAGGGCATCCTCGAACTGATCGACCACCACCAGATCGAGTTCCGCCGCGTCGAGGTCGGGCAACTCGGCCACCGGAACCTCGCGGACGCGCCACCCGGCCAGTTCGCCGTCGCGGCAGGCGGCGACCAGCCCGGCCGCGAGCAGGGACGACTTCCCGCTGCCGGAGGGCCCGACCAGCGCGAGCACCCCGTGGCCACTCCGGGTGCGCAAGTCGGCGAGGCGCTGCGCCAACCGGTGGGTCTCGGCCGCCCGGCCGAAGAAGTAGGGCGCATCTCCCACCCCGAACGGGCGCAACCCCAGGTAGGGCGGCCTCCCGCTGCGCAGGTGGGGCTGCATCGCCGTCCACGGATCGTCGAACAGATCCTCCGGAACCTGCTCGCTCAGCCCCAGCACGGCCACCAGCCGGAGATACTGCGGACGCAGCGCGGGGGTCGGGAAGTGCTTCCCACTCAGCCAGCCCTGCGCGGTCGCCGCCGGCACGTCGGCTATCCGGGCCAATTGACGAATCGACAGGTGCTGAGCGCGGCGGACTTCATCGAGGGCGACCGCGAACTCCGCCCTGGATCCGGTGGGGGGCATGCTAGATTCTCTCCCACATCGCACCCTGCGGGAGGCGGTTCGAGGCAACTCACCAGGGGATCTGTGGCGCAGTCAGTATCGGTTCGCCTCCCAGACCCGGCAACACACCTGGCCAATCCCTCGGATCGGCCATCCTGGCATGACGCCCGGCCAGGTGGCCACCACTGGGCACGAACGGATGCCCAACCCGTCGCGGTAGGGTCGAGGTCATGATTCTCGGAGCCCACGTCGACGCCACCGATCCGATCGCCGAAGCCATCGCACGGGGGGCGAACGCCAGCCAGTTCTTCCTCGGGGATCCGCAGGGCTGGAAGGGGCCGAAGGTCGCCTATCCGGCCGGCGCCGAAGCGCTGAAAGCGGACGCCGAGGCCGCCGGCGTCACGCTCTTCGTCCATTCCCCCTATGTCCTGAACGTGGCAACGACCAACAACCGGATCCGGATTCCCAGCCGCCAGCAACTGCAGAAGCAGCTCACCGCCGCCGCCGAGATCGGCGCCGCCGGCGTGATCGTCCACGGCGGGCACGTCCTGGCGGCGGATGATCCGGAAACCGGCTGGGCGAACTGGCGCAAGGCGATTGACGGGCTCTCGATCGCTGTTCCCCTGCTGATCGAGAACACCGCCGGCGGCACCAACTCGATGGCGCGCGGGCTGGAGAAGATCGATCGGCTATGGAGTGCCATTGAGGGCTCCCCGAACGCCGATCGGGTCGGGTTCTGCCTGGACACCTGCCATGCCCACGCCGGTGGCGAGGAACTGCTCGGCCTGGTGGACCGGCTGAAGGCGATCACCGGGAGGCTCGACCTCGTCCACGCCAATGATTCCCGCGATGCCTTCGACTCCGGGGCCGACCGGCACGCCAACCTCGGGCAGGGCCAGGTCGATCCGGAAGGGTTCGCGGACGTGGTGCGCACCGCGGGCTGCCCGGTGATCATCGAGACCCCGGGGCCGCTGGAGGCCCATCTGGCTGATCTGGCCTATCTGCGCGGTGCGATGGCATTAGCCTGACCGTGTGAAGAACAGCATCTATCTGGCCGCTCCCGAAGGGCTCACCGGCAAGTCCATGGTCGCGGTGGGCATCATGGATGCCTTGCAGCGCGAAGTGACCTCGGTCGGGGTGTTCCGTCCGATCGTCAATGCCGGCGGGCGGGACGAGGTGCTGGAGGTGCTGGTCTCGCAGCCGAACATCGAGCAGGAGTACGACGACGGCGTCGGGGTGACCTACGACGAGGTCCGGGAAGATCCCAACGCCGCGCTCCACCTGCTGGTGGACCGGTTCGCCAGGCTGCGGGACCGCTACGACGCCGTGGTGATCGTGGGCTCTGACTACACCGACGTGACCACCCCCACCGAGCTGACCTTCAACGCCCGGGTGGCGGCCAACCTGAACACCCCGGTGCTGTTGGTGGTGAGCGGCAAGAATCGCGGCCCCGAGGAGATCCGCGCGGCCGCCGAGGCCGGGCTGGCGGAGTTCACCGCGCACCACGCGAAGGTGATCGCGATCATCGCCAACCGGGTCGAGCCCGAACACCTGGACGCCGCCCGGGCCACCCTCGGCGAGATCTCGGGTGTGGTCGTGGAGGCGCTGCCGTCCGACCGACTGCTGGCCGCACCCACCCTGCACGACCAGTTCGAGGCGGTCGAGGCCAACCTGGTGCTGGGCAACCCGGAACTGATGGCCCGGGAGTCGATCACCCCGCTGGTCGCGGCGATGACCCTGCCCAATGTGCTGGAACGGCTGAAGACCGACTCGACCGTCATCATGCCCGGCGACCGCGCCGAGCTGCTGCCCGCACTGCTGCTGGCCAACGCGTCCGGCTCGTTCCCGCATCTGTCGGGGGTGATCCTGGTGGGCGGTTACCCGATCCCGGAATCGATCATCCGGCTGATCTCCACGGTCCGCAACGAACTGCCGATCGGCATGACCCACCTGGGCACCTACACCACCGCCGAGCGGCTCTTCGGGCTGGAGGGCGCAATGACCTCCAGCCCCCGCAAGGTGGAGATCGCGCGGCGCATCTTCTCCGAGAATGTCGACAGCGAGCGGCTGCTGGGCACCCTGCAGGTGCATCGCTCCAGCGTAGTGACTCCGCTGATGTTCGAGCACCAGCTGATGGAACTCGCCCGCTCGAACCGGCAGACCATCGTCCTTCCCGAGGCCACCGACGACCGGATTCTCGAATCCGCGGCGATCCTGACCCGGCGCGGCGTGGCCAACCTGATCCTGCTGGGCGACCCGAACGCGATCAAGACCCGTGCCACCCACCTCGGCCTGGGGCTCTCGGGCGTGCAGACCGTCGACCCGAGCGACCCCGAACTGCTGGAACGCTTCGCCGCCGAGTACGCCCGACTGCGCGCTCACAAGGGGGTCAGCCTGGAGCAGGCCCGGGAGAAGATGGCCGACCTCTCCTACTTCGGGACGATGATGGTGCACCTGGGCATGGCCGACGGCATGGTGTCGGGCGCCATCAACACCACGGCCAACACGATTCGTCCCTCGCTGGAGTTCATCAAGACCCAGCCCGGGGTGTCGGTGGTCTCCGGGTCGTTCCTGATGTGCCTGCCCGATCGGGTGGTCGTCTACGCCGACTGCGCGGTGAACCCGAATCCGACCGCCGAGCAACTCGCCGACATCGCGATCTCGTCCGCGGCCACCGCCACCAAGTTCGGCATCGAGCCGCGGGTGGCCATGCTGTCGTACTCCACCGGCACCTCCGGTTTCGGCGCGGACGTCGACAAGGTGCGGGCTGCCACCGAGATCGTCCGGGAGCGTGCCCCCGAACTCGCGCTGGAAGGCCCGATCCAGTTCGACGCCGCGGTCGATGCGGATGTCGCCCGGACGAAGCTGCCGGACTCCCCGGTGGCCGGCAGGGCGACCGTGTTCATCTTCCCCGACCTCAACACCGGCAACAACACCTACAAGGCGGTGCAGCGCTCGGCCAACGCGGTGGCGATCGGCCCGGTGCTGCAGGGCCTGAACAGGGCCGTCAACGATCTTTCCCGCGGCGCCCTGGTGGACGACATCGTCAACACGGTCGCCATCACCGCCATCCAGGCCCAATCCGACTGACCAGCCCGACGGTCGAGCCTGCCGAGACCGCGAGCATCGAGCCCAACCGGACGATCCCCGAACACCGTCGAAGGGTCGCCGCCGACAAGTGAGGGAGACCCATGGCCACGCCGATCCTGCTGCTGAACTGCGGCTCGAGTTCGATCAAGTACCAGGTGATCGACGCCGACAGCGAGGAGGTGATGGCTTCCGGCATCATCCAGCGGATCGGTGAGGAGTCGGGCTCGCTGGATCACAAGCTGCCGGGTGAGACCGTCCATGTCGACCGTGGCTTCCCCAACCACGACCGGGCACTGAGCTACCTGGTGCGGGTCTTCGAAGCGCACGGACCCGATCTCGCCCTGATCGAGGCGGTGGGGCACCGCACCGTCCACGGCGGCTCGAAATTCGCCCACACCACGGTGATCGACGACGCCATGATCGAGACCCTGCAGGAACTCAGCCCGCTCGCCCCGCTGCACAATCCGCCCGGCATCGCCGGCATCGAGGCCGCCCGCAGGGCGCTGCCGGACATCCCTCACGTCGCGATCTTCGACACCGCCTTCTTCTCCACCCTGCCGGCCGAGGCCTACACCTACGCGATTCCGGCCGAGCTCGCCGCCGAGCACGGCATCCGCAAGTACGGCTTCCACGGCACCTCGCACAGCTATGTCTCGCGCAAGGTGGCGGAGGTGCTGGGCCGTCCCTACGAGGAGTTGAACCAGATCGTCTGCCATCTCGGCAACGGTGCGTCGGTCTCCGCGGTGCGTGGCGGGGTGGCGGTCGAGGCGTCCATGGGCCTCACCCCGCTGGCTGGCCTGGTGATGGGCACCCGTTCGGGCGATGTCGACCCGGGCCTGCACGCTTTCCTGGGCCGGGAGCTGGGTATGAGCCTGGATCAGGTCGACACCCTGCTGAACAAGAAGTCCGGGATGCTCGGGCTGGCCGGCGTCACCGACTTCCGCGATCTCAACGAGCTGATCGGCGAGGGCGACGAACAGGCCCAACTGGCGCTGGACGTCTACTGCCACCGGCTGCTGAGCTATATCGGCGCCTTCCAGGCGGTGCTGGGACGGGTGGACGCACTGACGTTCACCGCCGGCGTGGGCGAGAACGACCCGCTGGTGCGGGCCACCGTCGTCCGCCGGCTGGAGGAACTCGGCTTCTGGCTGGACGAGGAGGCGAACGCGGTGCGCGCCCGCGAGCCGCTGGTCGTCTCCCGTCCCGGCTCCCCGGTGGCCGTCCTGGTCGTCCCCACCAATGAGGAACTGGCCATGGCGCGGGAGACGATCGCCGCGCTGAGCTGACCCGCCACTCTTTCTCCCGTCGAGGGCCAGCCTTACCGACCGGGGACCAGCGCTATGTGCTGGCCTTCGGCACTCGAGGCTGGCCCTCGCCGTTGTGAACCGGTGACGGCCCACCCCGGCATCTGGCGCGAGCGGGAATCTCCTCGCGGTATTGCAGGCCGCAGCAGAGGGCTGCGATAGGTTCTCCCCATGGCAACTGCACTCGTCACCGGGGGGACGTCGGGCATCGGCGCCGCGTTCGCTCGGGCACTGGCGGCGCGGGGGGACGACCTCGTGCTGGTGGCGCGCAATCCGGAGCGGCTTGACGAGCAGGCAGCAGAGTTGCGCGAGCAGTTCGGGATCGCGGTCGAGGTGATTTCGGCAGATCTGGCGCTGCACGACGAGGTGATCCGGGTGGCCGGCCGGTTGGAGGATCGGGAGCGTCCGATCGACCTGCTGGTGAACAATGCCGGTTTCGGGTTGCACACCAAATTGCTCGACCCGAAGGTCGAGATCCACGAGCACGCGATCGACGTGATGATCAAGGCGGTGCTGGTGCTCGGCGGGGCGGCCGGGCGGGCGATGAAGGCCCGCGGCCAGGGCCGGATCATCAACGTCTCGTCCGCCTCCGGGTGGATCGCCCAGGGCAACTACTCGGCGATCAAGGCCTGGGTGCGGGTGTACTCCGAGAGCCTGTCGAACGAACTGCATGGCAGCGGGGCCACCGTCACCGCGCTGTGTCCGGGCTGGGTGCGCACCGAGTTCCACGAGAGGGCCGGGATCCGCACCTCGTCGCTGCCCTCGATCGTCTGGATCGACGTCGACCGGCTGGTCGCCGAGGCCCTTCAGGACGCTGACAAGGGCAAGATGCTCTCGATCCCCACCAAGCGCTGGAAGTTCGCGGTCTTCCTGGCCGCAAAGGGGCCGGGCTTCCTGATCCGCAAGGTCTCTCGCATGCTCACCCGCAGCAGGGACTGATCACTCGCGGTGAACGCATCCCCTCCGGTTCGGGGTTCCTCACCGATCTCGGCCCCAGAAGCCGGATCTGGCGGTAGCTCGGTCCGAGCTCTCTGCCCGCTGAGCGTCTTCCACATGGGCTGGGCGCGCCCACTACAGTACGACAGAGCAGCATCCAGAAAGGCAGGGGCGTGGCGGACGCCGATCTGAGCAGGTACACCAGCGCCGGGCCGGCGGTCGCCCGGTTCGTGGCTCAGCAACTGCTGATGAAGCCCTACATCTGGTCGGCGGTGAACGTCCACACCCACGGGATGCGCAACCTCAGCTCGCTCAAGGCGCCGTTCGTCGCGGTGGCCAACCACTCCAGCCACCTGGACGCTCCGCTGATCTACGGCTCCCTGCCCCGCCGGCTCTCCCGCAACCTCTCCAGCGGCGCCGCCGCCGACTACTTCTTCAACACCTGGTACAAGTCGATCCCGACCACGCTGTTCTTCAACTCGTTCCCGGTGCTGCGGCAGGGCCATTCCAACCGGACCGGACGTCGCGGGCTGGCCGGCGAGCTGCTGAGCGACGGGGTTCCGCTGCTGCTCTTCCCCGAGGGCACCCGCTCCCGTACCGGCGCGATGTCGGGCTTCACCCCGGGAGCCGCCGCGCTGGCGATCTCCCGGGACACCCCGGTGTTGCCGATCGCCCTGGTCGGCGCCTACGCGGCGATGCCCTACGGAGCCAACGTGCCGGTGCCGGGACGTCCCCACGTCCACGTCGTCTTCGGACGGCCGCTGCGGGCCGCCCCCGGGGAGATCGCCCGGCAGTTCTCCGACCGGCTCTACCGCTACGTGGTCGAGATGCACGACACCATCGCCCGCGCCTACGGCATGCCCACCCAGGCAGACTTCGCCCGCGCCGTCGCCCTGCGCCAGGCCGCCGCCGACGCCGAGAAGGAACGACGGACGGCCGCCACCCCGCTCACCGGGACATCGCCGGGCTCGGCTCCCTCCGCCGCAGAGCCCGCCGAAGACTGAGCACCGCCCGGCGGCTCAGATGGCCGGAGCAGTTGCCCGGTCGCGCCGAGCTTGTTCGGCGCCTCCTCAGGTGGAACGCGGGCGAGCCTGCACCGCATCCATCGCACTCGACCAGGCTCCGACGGCGCCGGCCTCGGTCAGGCGGATCATCACGGTGTGATTGAAGCCGTCCGGGGTCATCTCGCGCCAGTGTTCCACCAACTCGGGCGGATCGAGCATCTCAGCCTTGGCGAGCAGAGCCTTGAAGAAGGGGATCGCGAAGCCCTGAGCGGTCTCAGCCGGCAGCCCGTGGCGGGCTCCCCAGCGGATGACCTCGCCCAACACCGCAAAGAAGGCACTCTGCGTCGAAGTTATCGTCGCCATCGTGTCGAGGTCCACCTCGTCGGAGGCGGCGATCAGGGTGCCCAGCCCACCGAATGTCTCTTCGAGCTCCGGCGTCAGGGGGTAGGTGGCAACCGGCCCCGTCCCATGGGCAACATAGGGCAGCGGGATCATCCGGGTAATCGCCTCCAGCCCCGTCCACTCCCGGAGGGAGGCGAGATCGGCTGCCCCCACCAAGCTGACGACCTTGTGGTCGTGACGGAACGTCAACGCGCGGACGATGCCCTCCGTCGCTGGGCCGAGCAAGGCGATGACAACCCAGTCGGAGCTGTCGAGGACGGCCTGGTTCGAGATCTCGACCTGGACATTGGGGAACTCCGCCGCCAGACCAGCCGCACGCACGGCATTACGAGGCGAGAGATGCACCTCGACGCCGCCGCCATGGGCGCGGACCAGTCCGCGTACGACGGGTTCGCCTATGATGCCGACGCCGATCACGCCGATTCGGTGGGTCATGAGCAAATCGTAACCGCGCTCACGGACCCGGCTGCGCGTCGTGCTGCGTGTCCGGTCGATCAGGGTGCCCTGGAAGACACACTCGTGACAGAATATGGAAGACTCTTCCAGAAGCTCAGGTAGCCACGATGGAAAGGTTTCGACGAATGGTAGCGACGGCACAGGCACCGGACGAGCAGGGCGCTCCGTCGCGGCGGCAGGGTCCCGAGGGGCTGCGGGCGGCCGAGCGCTCGATGAGCATTCTGTTCACCCTCGCCGAGCACCCCGAAGGGTTGACCCTGGCCGACCTCGCCCGGCACTCGGGTCTCACTCTCACCACGGCGCACCGCATGGTGAGCTCGCTCCGTTCGCAACGGCTGACACGTGAGACACCGGACGGATTGCAGGCGCTGGGACCAGGCACCCTGGTCCTCGCCCGGGGATTCCTGGGCGGGCTCGACTTTCGCGTCGAGGCCCTGCCCGTCCTCTCCGAATTGCGGGAACTGACTGGCGAGACCTGTCATCTCGGCACACTCGCCCCGCCGTACATCGTCTACGTCGACAAGCTGGACAGCATTCATCCCGTGCGGGTGGCGTCCCGGATCGGGGCGACGGCCCCGGCAGTGAGCACGGCCCTGGGACGAGCACTGCTGGCTTGGTCCGCCGCCCCTGTGGTGGACGCGGTGGCCGAGTCGACGCTTGCCCAGCTGGGTTCCGCGGTCGATCGAGGCGAACTGAACGTCATGCTCGCCGCCACCCGACAGCGCGGCTACAGCATCGACTACGGCGATCACCAGGACGACGTCGGCTGCGTGGGCGCGCCGATCCTCGATGAGTCCGGCGACGTAATCGCGGCGATCAGCATCTCCGTCCCACGGGTGCGGTTCCCGCAGTCGCGGGTCCCCGAACTCGGGCGCCTGGTCGCGGCCGCGGCGCTCCGGATCTCCCAGGCGATCGGCTATGGAGGAGAGGGCAGGAGAATGAGGCATAGACATGGCGCCGATCCGCTACGGATCCTGATCGCGGGCGCCGGACGCTTCGGCACGCTTCACGCCAGGGTCTGGAAGGAGAACGGTTCTGTTGTCGTCGGGGTGGTCGACATCGCCGCTGACCGGGCGGCGGTACTCGCCGGCCGGATCGGGGCCGCTCACCACGGCACCGATCTGGCCGGGGTGATCGCTGTGGCGCAACCCGACGTGGTGGTGATCACCAGTGACGAGGCCACGCACACGGCGCTCGCCCAGACGGCCTTGCGGGCGAACTGCCACGTCTTCATCGAGAAGCCCTTCGCTCTCAGCTCTGCTGACGCCACGGCGACGGTCGCCCTGGCCGAGGAGCGCGGTCTGATCGCGTTCGCCGGTCACGTCTCGCGGTTCGCGCAGCCCTATCAGCGGATCGCCGAGTCGCTGCGCGCGGGCCGGCTCGGCAGGCTCTGGACGGTTCGCCTCCGGCGGGACTTCAGCCGGGCGTGGTTCGACGACTTCGGCGATCGAGTGCATCCGGTCTGGGAGTCGGGCATCCACGACATCGACCTCGCCATCTTCTTCGCTGGGGTACGTCCGGTGCGTGCCTGCGCCCTGCAGTCCACCGCCGCCGGTGATGCAGCGGCCAGTGTGTTCCAGATCCTGGTCGACTTCGCGGACGGCTCGACCGCGACGATCGAGTCCGCCTGGTCCATCCCGCCGCGAGGTCCGCAATCCCTGGTCGGCGCCCTGGAACTCGACGGCACGATCGCCGCCGAATGCGAGGTTCACGGCTCGGCAGGCGTGGCGAAGCAGCGGCTGGTCTCCGATGCGCTGGTGGAATGGACGGACGCGGGGGTGAACGCCCCCGACCTTTCGCTGTGGCCACTGGACGGCACCCGGGTCGGCGGCGCGTTGCGCACCGAGATCCAGGCAGCGACCGCGGCCTTTCGCGGCGATGTCGAACCGGCGATTCCCCATGCCGAGGCGGTGTGGACCGTCGAGACCGCCGAAGCGGCCTGCGCTTCGCTGGAGACCGGGCGGTTCGAGCCGATCGGGACGGGCTCAGCTGGGCGGTGATTCCGGCCGTTCGGTGTGCGTCCCAGGACGGCGAGCCTCGTCGCGGAACGATTCCGCGACGAGCAGGTTGGGCGGTGGCACCAGCGAGCGGAACGCGTCAGCGGCCCGTCCGATGTCGGACCAGGCGCGGTCCATGACCGCTTCGCCGTGGCCGGGGAAGAGCCGGTCCGCACGCAGTCGATCCAGAGCGATCACGGTGCTGGCGTATCGGTCGAGCCGGCAATCGGCGAGTGCCTGCATACTCACCCTGCCTCCGGCGAAGATCACGTCGCCGGAGAACAGCGAGCGGGTATCTCCCTCGGAGTCCTGCTCGTCCAGCACCACGACGACGTGGCCGTCGCAGTGACCGGGGGCCCCGATGACCGTCAACTCGCCCCCGGGAAGGGACCTCACCGCGCTGTCCAGCACACCGACCTCGGTGGGTTCGAGGCGGAGATCCGCCGGGTAGACCCCGGCCTCACGCGCCACCGCCAGCGATGTGGCGATCTCGTCCCCCTGCCGAAGCGCGGCCGCCGTCGCCTCGGTGGCGAGCAGTCGCAGCCCTGCCGACCCGGCCGCCGCCGCTCCGGCGGCGTGATCGCCGTGGTAGTGGGTGATCACGGCAGCCTCGATCTCTTCGAGCGGGAGGACGGACCGGATATTGGCAAGCCATGCCTGGGTTCCCAGCCCGCTTCCGACGTCGACGAGATAGGCCGCCCCACCGCGTCGGATCAGATAGAGATTCGCGTCGTAGCCACTGGTGAAGGCTGGGCTGGCCGGGTCGCCCGAGCCGACCAGCCAGACCGTCCCGGTCAGCGGGACGGCGGTCACGACTGACCGCCCTCCCCGCGGCGGACCGCCATCACGTCGATCTCGACCAGAATGCCCGCCAGGGTGCTGCCGACCGTGGTGCGCACCGGATAGGGCTGCGGGAACCGGCGCGCGTAGACCTCGTTGTAGCCCGCGAAATCACGGTCCAGATCGGCCAGATGGACGGTCGAGCGGACCACGTCGTCAAGGCGCAGCCCGATCAGACCGAGCGCACTCTCGACGTTGGAGATGACCTGTTCGGTCTGCGCGGCGATGCCGTCCGGGACGACTCCGGTCGTAGGATCCTGTGGACCGAAGCCAGCTGTCACCGCGAACGATCCGCAGTCGACGACGTGACTGTACGGTCCGGCCGGATTCGGGAGGGAGTCACTGGTGATGGCGTCCTTCTTCATCGCGTTCCCTCTCGTTCTTCCTTGACCAGTTCGGCGTACTCGCCGACCAGGGCCGCATAGATGTCGACGGCCTGACCCAGTTGATCCACCCCGACGGACTCGTTGGCCCCGTGGGCGACGCTGATCCACCCCGGCCCCAGGCTGGTGACGGTGGGAATGCCGGCGGCCCCGAGGAACGAGGTCGCGTCCGTCCCGCCGGCGAAGGCGGCGAAGGGCACTGCCCGCCCCAACACCCGTTCTGCAGCGCGCTGGCAGGCGACGGCGATCGGCGCCTTCGCCGAGATGGCGACCGGGGCCATCCAGCCCTGGGCATTGGTGAGGTAGCGCAACTCCCAGGTCGCCGAGGAGCCGATGGCCTTCTCCACCAGGGCGCGGACCTCGGCGTCCAACTCCGGCCTGGTCATGCCCGGAACCAGGCGGATCTCCATCCCGACCTTGCAGTATCCGGGCCAGGTGCCGTAGCTCACGCCGGATTGCAGTAAGATCCCCGGATTCACCGTGGGCTGGCAGGGCACATCCCCGGGCGTGGCAACCGTCGGCCGGAAATCCTCGAAGGCGTGCAGCAGGTCGGCCGCCACCAGCGAGGCGTTGCGTCCGAACCGCTGAGAGAGACCGCTGTGGCCCTGCGCGGTGTGAATGTCGATCTCGAAGCAGCAGATGCCTCGCGAGACCAGGTGCACTGCCTCCCAGGGCTCATCGACTCCGCTCGGTTCGCCGATCACGATGGCGTCCACCTCGGGCAGCAGGCCGTGCTGCACCAGCGCCTTTGCACCCGCGTCCGAGCCCTGTTCCTCATCGGCGGTCAGGATCAGGCTGGTTCGGCCGGATGGGGTGTTCGGATCCTCAGCCAGCCGGTCCAGCGCCAGCATCATCGCCGCCACGGCACCCTTCATGTCCGTGGCACCGAGGCCGTAGGCACGATCCCCCCGCACGGTCAGCTCCAGAGGAGGGGTCTGCCAGAGGTGCAGGGCGTCGCCGATCGGCTTCGTGTCGGTATGGCCGGAGAGCGCCACATGAGGTCCCGCGCCGCGATCGAGGGTGATCACCAGGTTGGGGCGGCCCGGGACGGGTTCGAGCCAGGTGACCTCGTAGCCGGCCTCCCCCGCCCACCTCGCGATCAGATGCGTGATCTCGGGCTCGAAGGCTCCGGGGTTCTGCGAATCGACACCGACCAGCAGACGAGTGAGTTCAAGGATGTCCATCAAGCCTCCAGCCAGGAGTTCGTGAACGGCGGTTGCCATCGATGGAACCTGAGTGTAGCTTTTGGAAGGCCATTCCGAAATCGTTCTGGAGGATTGGATGGTCACGATGACGGGCCGCCGAGGGCCGCACGGCCGCGCCCATCACTACGCGTGCGCCGCATGCAGCTGGCGGAGTGACGTGTTCGGCTACGAGTGCCCCCGCTGCGCCGCTCCGGTCCTGATCGAAGCCGAGCCGTTGACCACCGCCGACCTCCTCGGCCCGAGCGGCGCACGAGGACTCTGGCGATACGCCCGGCTCCTGCCCGCGACGAGCACACGAGTAACCCTGGGGGAGGCCGATACCCCCCTGGTGAACCTTGCGGAAGCCGCGTCGCGAGAGCTGGGGTGGCCCGGTGAGCAGCCCCTCGCGGTCAAGCTCGAGAGCCTCAATCCCACACTCTCGTTCAAGGACCGCGCCATGGCACTGGCTGCCTCGGTTGCCCGGGATCGCGGCATTCCCGGTCTGGTGGTTGCGTCCACCGGCAACGCCGCGGTCTCGGCCGCCGCGTACGCCGGCGCGGCGGGGCTTCGCTGCCGGGTCATCGTCGGCACTTCCTCCCGTGCCGCCACGAAGCTGGCGGCGGCACGCGCCTACGGCGCCGAGGTCGAGGAGATCGATGGCGACTACAGCACCGCCTACGACCAGGCCAAGGCTGCGGAAGGGAGGGGATGGATGAACGTCTCCACCACCTATCGCAATCCCCTGCTGGCCGAGGCCTACCGTCCGATCGCCTTCGAACTGATCGAGCAGCTCGGCGAAGCCCCCGCCGCAGTCGTGGTGCCGGTCGGCGCTGGCCCGCTGCTACGAGGCATCGAGCGAGGGTTCGGCGACGCGCGCGAACGGGGGCTGCTGGCCGAGACCCCTCGCATGGTGGCTGTGCAAGCCGCAGCGATCAGTCCGGTGGTGGACGAATGGCGCCGGACCACCGGTGTCGCGGCCGACCCGGGCTCGCCCGGGGAAGGGCCGGGTGACCTCCGGACGGTGGCCACCGCCATCGCCGATCCGCTACGAGGCTATGAGGCCCACGGCCGGATCACCGTGGCCGCCGTGATCCGGAGCCGCGGTGCCGCGGTGGCGGTGACTGAGCCGGCCATCCTCCGCGCGCATTCTGCCCTGACCCGCCTGGGGTTCCCGGTCGAACCGTCCTCGGCGACAGCAGGCGCCGCGCTGGCTCAACCGGAACTGGGCGAACTGCTCTCCCGGGCGGATGCCGGCCCGGTCGTCCTCATCCTCACCGGCCATGCCAGCAAGGCCTGAACTAGTCGGGATTGGCGGCGCGATGAATCACGGTCAGCACCTCGTAGCGATCGAACCGGTATCGGGATCTCACGTGCTGAATCGGGCGATGGAGAGCGTCGTAGAAGGTGTCGACCATTTCCAGCGCAGGGGATCGGCGCGGCAGTCCGAGCAGCGAGCACTCCTGGTCGGAGGCAATGATCGCCCGCACCATGCGCTCGGTCGACTCGGGTACGACCGAATGGCCGGCGAGCGCCTTGTGCAGCGAGCCCGCCATGTCCGCGTCCATGATGATCTCCGCGAGCCGAGGCGGAAAGACGCTGATCTCATGGCACATCGGTTCCGCGTCGGCGAACCTCAGCCGCTCGACCAGAAGTGCGCTCTCGCCGGCACGCAGCTCCAGGCGAGCCACGATCTCGGCGTCGGGCCTGATCATCTCCATACGAACCAGGGCGGAGTGCGGCGTGAGGCCGCGACGCACCATGTCTTCGGTGAACGAGGCCAGCGAGGGCCCCATGGAGACGGTCGGGCGGCTCACGTAGGTACCGCTTCCGGCCGCCCGCCGGACCCAGCCTTCGCTGGCGAGTTGGGCAAGCGACTGCCGGACGGTCATCGCGGAAACGCCGAACTCCTCGGCGAGCGCGCGCTCGCCTGCCAGCCTGGCTCCACTCGGCAGGGACTGGCATCGATCCCGCAGCACCCCGACTATCGCGCGATACCGCGGCTCGCGCGTGGCTCGACCTGCATTCGTAGCTGTTGCGGTAGCGCCACCCTCAGCAGCCAACGCTTCACCTCGACTCGATTGATACACGTTTGTTACCCGGAGGGCTTCCAATCGCTATGTAGCACTTGCCAAGATTGCTCTATAGCAGTTGCTTGCTTCTCAGGCTCGAAGGGGAGCTTCGAGACTCACCAAGACGCTACCTGCGTCCAGATAGGAGAATAGAGGAGTTCAATGCGATCTCGATTCATCGCAGCGGCGGCACTCGCCGCAGCAGTCGCGCTGACGTTCAGCGCATGTTCCAGTGGTGGCAGCGCCCCCACCGCCAGCGAGGGCGCGCAAGACCCCGTCGTCGTATGGCACATGGAGAGTGTTCCGGCCCGGGTCGAAGCCTGGAACAAGCTCGTCGACAAGTACAACGCAACCAACCCCGCGATCCCGGTCAGCATGCAGGTCCAGGAATGGGATCAGGTCTACACCAAGATCGCGGCTGCCGCGCAATCGGATGACGCCCCCGACGTGCTCTTCGCCATCCCCGACTTCGCCACCTACGTCCGCAACCTCGGACTGGGCGTTCCGGTGACGGAGACGGTCAACGCGCTGGACGCCAAGCACGGACTGCTCGACGCCTCGACGGCCGCCTACACCGACCAGGGCGAGGTCTACGCAGTGCCGCTCTACGGCATGGTTCAGATGCTCTGGTACAACCGCGCGACGTTCGCGGCGGCGGGCCTGGAGGCGCCGAAGACCTGGAATCAGTTGCTGGCCGCCGCGGAGGCGCTCACCAAGGACGGCAAGCACGGCATCGCGCTTCCTGCCGGCAAGAACCTCGCCTCCGATCAGGTGATCTTCAGCCTGATGATCACCGGTGGCGCAGCGAATTTCTTCACGCCGGACGGGAAGGTGAACATCGACACCCCCCAGACGGTCGCAGCCTTCCAGCTGTACAAGGACCTGCTGCAGTTCTCTCCACCGGACTCCGCCAGCTTCGCGTGGGCTGAGCCGCAGGCGGCCTTCAACAACGGCTCGGCCGCGATGGCGATCGAGAAGGGCCAGTACCTGAGCCCGTGGGAGGCCGAGTCCGGCCAGCCGGCGGAGGATCTCGGCTGCGCCGCGATCCCGGTCAAGGACGAGGGTGGCCAGCCCGGCAGCATCTACTACTCCAACGGCGCCATGGTCCTGGCCAAGGATGATGCCCGGCAGAAGGCCGCCTCCGACTTCCTGACCTGGCTGATGGACGACGAGCAGTACGGCGACTTCCTGAATGCCGAGCCAGGACTGTTCCTGCCGGTGACCGAGGGCGGTTCCGAACTGGCCAGCTGGCGCTCGAACGAGATCGTCGCGAAGTACGCCGGCTGCGTCGATGCGATGCTCGACCAGTCGAAGACGGGCGCGCTGTTCGGATTCGTGGACGGCCAGTACATCAGCCGGATCGGCGACATCTCGGGCCAGAACATCCTGGCTCAGGCGATCCAGGAGATGCACGTCAACGGCATGAGCGCTACCGATGCGGCAGCATTCGCTCAGAAGGCCATGACCGAGGCGATCTCCTGATCGTGTCCAGCACGAACACTCCAGTCGTGGCGGCGTCGGCGGACTCCCGCCGGCGCCGC
>JASGEM010000091.1:0-141634 GCA_049841235.1 Propionicimonas sp.
GGCGGTGCCCGCCGCCAGCACCTGGACGCCGCCCGCCAGCCCGCGCACGACGGCCGAGCGCTCCGCCGCCGAGCGCAGCCTGCGGTCGACCGCCTCGAACCGAGCCAGCCAGGCGGGGACGGCACCGTAGGCGACCAGATCCGGGGCCGTCCGGGCGATGGCATGGACGGATTCGGCCAGCTCCCCGCGCAGCGGCAGCATCGCGGCGTCCGCCCTGGCCGAGGCGCGGCGGGCCAGACCGGGGACCAGCAACCCGGCCAGGGCCGAGGTGGCCAGCAGGACGAACGCGGCGCCGGGCGAGAGGATTCCCAGCGCGGCGGAGGTCACTAGCAGCACCAGCGCGGCAGAGGCGAAGGGCAGCCAGACCCGGACCACCAGATCCTGGATCGCCTCGACGTCGGCGATCACCCGGGTCAGCAGATCGCCCCGCCGCCTGCCCAGCAGGGTGGTCCGCGCCAGCGTGGTGTAGGTCTCCAACCGGAGGGCCGATTGCAGCCGCAGCGCGACGTCGTGGCCGGCCAGCCGCTCCGCGTAGCGGAAGGCACCCCGTCCCACGCCGAAGGCACGCACCGCCGCGGCCGGCGCGAACAGGGCCAGGACGGGAGGCGCCTCGGCCGCGTACGAGAGCAGCCACGCCGAGACCGCCATGAGTGCCACCGACGACCCGGTCGCCAGGAAGGCCAGCCCGCCGGCGAGGCTGAGCCGTCTGCGGGATCCGGGGACCTCCGCGAACACCCGGTGGAGCAGCGACGCCTTCTCGCTGGGCTCAGGAGGCATCCCCGCGTCCGCGGGGACAGTGGTGGCTGCGGGGAGGGTGGTGGCTGCGGGGACGGCACCGGCTGTTGCCGGCAGGGCGCTGGTTGCGCTGGTGGTCGCCTCGTCTCCTCGCCGAGGGCCAGCCTCACTGCCCGAGGGCCCGCCTTGTCTGCCGGCCCTCAGCGCGGAAGGCCGGCCCTCGCTGGGGAAGGGGGCGGGGTGCGAAGTGGGGGCGGCGGGCTGGAGGGCGAGCAGGGCGATGACCCGGTCCGCCTCGGTGAGGACGGCGGGGCGGTGGCTCACCACCAGGGCGGCCACCCTGAGGCGACGCAGCGTGGTCAAGAGTTCGGCCTCGGTGTCGGCGTCCAGCCCGGCGGTGGGCTCGTCCAGCACCAGGAGCCTGGCCCGGCCCAGTGTGACCCGCAGCAGAGCGCGGGCCACCGCGATCCGGCGGCGTTCGCCAGCCGACACGCCCTCGGCTTCGTCGCCCACCGGATGGTCCAGGGAGATCGAGGAGCCGCCCGCCAGGTCGAGCGCCTCGCGGATCGCCAAGTCTGTGGCGTCGGGGAAGCCGAGCCGGACGTTGTCGGCCACCGTCCCCGGGATCAGGCCGGGTTGCTGGCCGACCCAGGCGATCGGGCCACCCACGGCGGCGCTCCCGGCCGTCGGGCTGAGGAAGCCCATCACGGCATGGAGCAGGGTGGTCTTGCCGCAGCCACTCGGCCCGGTGAGCGCCACCACCTCGCCGGGTCGAACCTCGAAGGAGACCGGCAGCAGCGCGGGCGACTCGGCTCCCGGGTAGGTGTGGCTCAGCTCGCTGACCGCCAGAACGCCAGCTTCGCCCCGAAGCCCGGCCCTTCCGAATCGACCGCTCCCCTTAGCGTCGAGCGCTTGCGCCTGGGCAGTGGCGCTCGACGTCAAGGGAAGCGCTCGATGACGTTGGGGGGCCGGGTGTCCTGGGGCGTCGCCTGGACGAGCGGGACGCGCGGCGTCGATCAGGTCGAAGGCCGCATCGGCGGCGGCGATGCCGTCGGCGGCGTCGTGGTAGTGGACGCCGACCTGACGGACGGGAAGGTACGCCTCCGGGGCGAGGATCAGGACGAACAGGGCGGTGGCGAGATCGAGGTCGCCGGCCAGGACGCGGAAGCCGACCGTCACCGCGATCACCGCCACCGAGAGGGTCGACAGCAGCTCCAGCACGAGCGCGGAGAGGAACGAGATCCGCAGCGTTCGCATGGTCTCGCCGCGGTGCGCGGCCTCGCTGCGGCGCAGCCCCTCGGCCTGGGCCTTCGCCCGTCCGAAGACCTGCAGGGTGGGCAGGCCGGCGACCAGGTCGGCGAAGTGCCCGGCCAGCCGGGTCTGTGCGGCCCAGCGCCGCTGGGTGAGCTTCTCGGTGGTCCAGCCGACCAGCGCCATGAACACCGGGATCAGTGGCAGGGTGAGTGCCACGATCAGCGCCGAGGTGACGTCCGCGCCGAGGATCGCCACCCCGACCACCAGGGGCACGGACACCGCCAGCGCGAGCTGGGGCAGGTACTTGGAGAAGTAGCTGTCCAGGGCGTCCAGGCCCTGGGTGGCCAGGGTGATCAGACCGGCCGTGCTGCCCGGGGCATCGACCGGACGGGCCAGCCGGGCGCCCATCAGCTCGCGGCGCAACTGCGACTTCACGGCGGCGGCGGCCCGATGACCCAGCCACTCACCGGCCCAGGTGAGCACCGCCTTCACGCCGAAGACGACCGCCAGCCCGCCGACCGCCCAGGCCAGCGTTCGCAGGGTGCGGGTATCGACGATGTCGGCTACCGATTGGGAGATCAGCCAGGCCTGGCCCAGCGTCGCGACCGCCGTCAGACTGCCCACCGCGACGCCCGCGCCCAGGTAGATCCGGGTGGCGCGTGCCCGCCGCAACAGGCGGGGGTCGATCGGACCTGCCATCAGGTGTGTCTCCTCATCGGCAGCAGGCTATCGTCCGGCCGCTGTCCCGGAGCGATGTCGCTCGTCGGTCCCAGCCACGTCCGAGCCACGGGGACGGTTCCTCTGGCCCGCGGCTCGTGCCTCCGCCTGACCGAGAGACCACCAGAGGGCCCGCCAGCAAGGCTGGGCCAGGGGAACCGTCCCCGCGGCCGAGCCGAGCCGGAGGAACCGTCCCCGCGGCCCACCCGGCCGCCGGCACGCTAGCCGACCGGGGCGTGCTCCTCGTCGGGGATGTTGTCCACGCTGAGCGGACGGCGGAAGACCCAGTACGTCCAGCCGGTGTAGGCCAGCACGATCGGGACGAAGATCACCGCCGCGATCAGCATGATCGTCAGGGTCGAATCCTGGGACGCCGCGGTGGCAAGGTTCAGCACCTTGTCCGCGCCCTCGGGGTTGGCGAAGCCGAGGTTCGGGAACATGGTCAGGAAGATCCCGACCGCCACGAACAGGGTGGCGAGCGAGGTGCCGATGAAGGCGATACCCGGACGCGCGCCGCGTCCGACGAACCACCAGCCGGCGACCAGGCCGAGCGCGGCAAGCACCACCAGTACCCAGCCGATTGCGCCGGTGGGATGGACGATCGCGTTCTGCCAGACCAGGAACACGGCTCCGCCCGCGATCGCGGCCAGGCCGATCGTCCCGGCGAACTTCTTCGCCCGGTCGTGCACGATGCCGCGGGT
The DNA here is from genome assembly GCA_049841235.1 of Propionicimonas sp. GTDB lineage: Bacteria > Actinomycetota > Actinomycetes > Propionibacteriales > Propionibacteriaceae > Propionicimonas. Next base: position 3,408 of record JASGEM010000091.1, read on the forward strand.
CTTCAGGGTCAGGTAGATCGAGCCGTGGAACAGGAACAGCACGACCAGCACGATGCCACCCAGAACACCGAACGGGCTGAACAGCTCCAGCAGGAAGGGCGACGGGGTGAGCTTGAACAGGGTGGTTTCCGCTTGCGCGGTGGCCGGCGGCAGCGCCAGCACCGGCAGCCCGATGATGAAGTTGGCGAAGGCGACCCCGAAGATCAGGGACACCACGAAGGAGCCGATCGATGCCATCGCGTCGAAGGTCCGCTTGGCCGACATCTCGGGGTGCTTGGAGCGGTATTCGAAGGCGACCCCGCGGACGATCAACCCCACCAGCACCAGGAACAGCGGAAGGTAGAGCCCCGAGAACAGGGTGGCGTACCAGGCCGGGAAGGCGGCGAACATGGCGCCGCCGGCGGTCAGCAGCCAGACCTCGTTGCCGTCCCAGACCGGGCCGATGGTGTTGATGATGACCCGCTTCTCCTTCTCGGTCTTGCCGAGGAAGGGGATGAGCATGGCGACGCCGTAGTCGAAGCCCTCCAGGACGAGGTAGCCCGTCCAGAGCACGGCGATCAGGCAGAACCAGACGATCTGAAGTGTGGTGAAGTCCATCGCGCTCTCCTCAGTAGGCGAAGCTCAGCGGAGCATCGTCGTCGGTCACCACGGTCGGTTCGGCCACGTCCGGCAGGCCGAGCTTGATGTACTTCAGCAGCAACCGCACCTCGACCACGGCCAGGGTGCCGTAGAGCAGGGTGAACAGCACCATCGTGGTGCCCATCTCGAAGGCGCTCACCCCCGGCGACACCGCGGACGCGGTGGTGAGCACGCCGTTGACGATGAACGGCTGGCGACCCATCTCGGTGAAGATCCAGCCGAACGAGTTCGCGAACAGCGGGGACAGCGGGGCGGCGATCATCAGGCCCGTCCACCACCAGGACTGCTTGGGCAGCCGTCCCTTGCGCAGCAGGAACAGGGTCAGGGCCGCGATCCCCATGCCCAGGAAGCCCAGCCCCATCATCAGCCGGAAGGTCCAGTAGGCGACTGGGATGTTCGGCACCCAATCGTTGACGCCGAGGGCGTCCAGCCGCGGCCGGGCATCGACCTGCAGCGGGTTGTCCGGATCCTGGATCCGGCCGGCCTTGAAGTCCTCGCGAAGATCGTTGATGCCCTCGACGTGGCCGTCCCAGGTGCCGGTGGCCAGGAAGGAGAGGACGCAGGGCACCTTGAGCGACCAGACCTCTTCGGTGCCGTCCAGGGTCCCGATGGTGAGGACGGAGAAGTCGGCGCACTCGCCGTTCCCGCCCTCGGAGATCCAGAGAGCCTCGGCGGCGGCCATCTTCATCGGCTGCACCTCGGTCATGATCTTGCCCTGGATGTCTCCGGTGACCAGGATGCCAACGCTGGCGACCAGCAGCACCCAGGCGCCGAACTTGGTGGCGAACCGGTGGGCGTCGATGTCCTCGGTCTGCTTGGCGGTCGGCTCGGCGACATTCAGCTTCGACAGGTGCCAGCCGCTGATGCCCATCACGAAGCCGCCGGCCACCATGTAGGCGGCGAACAGGACATGGGGCAGGGTGACCAGGGCGACCGGATTGGTCAGGACGGCGCCGAAGTCGGCCATCTCGGCGCGGTCGGTGGCGGGGTTGAACACCGCGCCGACCGGATTCTGCATCCAGGAGTTGGCCGCCAGGATGAAGACCGCCGAGAGCATCGACCCGATCGCGGTCAGCCAGATCGTCATCAGGTGCAGCTTCTTGGGCAGCCGGTCCCAGCCGAAGATCCACAGGCCGAGGAAGACCGATTCGAGGAAGAACGCCAGCAACGCCTCCAGCGCCAGTGGGGCGCCGAAGATGTCCCCGACGAAACGGGAGTACTCGCTCCAGTTCATCCCGAACTGGAACTCCTGGACGATGCCGGTGACCACGCCCATGGCGAAGTTGATCAGGAACAACTTGCCGAAGAATTTCGTCAGACGAAGGTATTTGACGTTGTCAGTGCGATTCCAGATGGTCTGCAGGATCGCCACCAGCATGGACAGCGCGATCGTGATCGGCACGAAGAAGTAGTGGTAGACGGTGGTAATCCCGAACTGCCACCTGGCTAGGGTTTCCGGTGTCACATTCGTGATCCTACTATCGGCTGTCGTAGTACACGCGCCGACCTCGCGAAAATCTACCTCCGGGGCGGCCGCGGCGGCGAGCGCAGGCATCCGTCCGAGTCCCCAGTGTGAACGGGTGAAGGGTGGCGAACGGAGTGGCAGATCTACTACATGGTGTCGTACTACGCCCTGTCTGGCTTATCATGGCCGGGTGTTGGGCGAGCTTGAGACCGCTGTGATGGAGATCCTGTGGGCGCATCCCGAAGCCGGGATGACGGTGCGTGATGTCCATGAGCGGCTGAGCGTGCGGCGTGATCTCGCCTACACCACCGTCATGACCGTGCTCGACCGGCTCAGCAAGAAGGAGATCGTGCACCGCGAGCTCGAGGGTCGTGCCTGGCTGTACCGTCCCTCCCGCACCCGCGTCGAGTTGGTGAGCGACGAGATCCACGAGTTGCTCGGATGGCTCTCGCCGGCCGAACGCGCCGAGGTGCTGACTCGGTTCGACCGGAACTGAGCCGGCGGGCGCGTGGCTGAACCGAATCCGACGCTTTGTGGCGCTCGGCAGTCGACAACGGGCTCCTGACCATCGAATTCCGGTAGCTCCGGCCCAACCTGCCTCCACCGAGCAGGCGACGCCGGCAGGCTGCGACGGTTCCGGGCCGGAGCGGGAACTGGCATGGTTGGCGAAAAAGCAGGAGGACACCATGGAGTGGTTCACGCCGTTCGTCACGATGGATATCGGTTTGGCCGAGAAGGTGGCGCGGACGATCGCGGTCTACCTGGTGATCGCGATCCTGTTGCGGGTCGCTGGACGCCGGCTGCTGGCGCAGATGAACTCGCTGGATCTGGTGGTCGTGCTGCTGCTGAGCAATGTGGTGCAGAACGCGATCATCGGCCCCGACAACTCCGTGCTGGGGGCCGTGATTGGCGCCGTGGTGCTGATCGGCTTCGATCTGCTGCTGGATCTGCTGACCCAGCGCAGTCGGCGGATGGGCCACCTGCTGGAGGGGCGCCCGGTGCAACTCGTCCAGGACGGGACCGTCGACAGGGTGGCCCTGGCCAGGGTCGGGATCCGCGATCGTGAACTCGCGCTCGCGCTGAGCCGCCAGGGTATCGACAAGGTCGCCCAGGTGCGTGCGGCCAGTCTGGAGACGGCCGGCGACCTGCTGGTCGACCTCAAACCCGGTGAGCGTCCGGTCACGCGGGACGACCTGGCCGCCGCGGTGGCCGAACTCAGGGACCTGATCGCTCAGGGCCGCGACTGAGCCCGCAAGCCCCGGAGGTGGGAGAGTGCGGGCCGCCTCAGGCTGCCGATGGCAAGGGAGGCGGCACCGGTGTGGGGGCGTCCGGCTGGGTGAACCAGGGGCGGACCCTGGCGACGCCGAACCAGAGCGCGACTGCGATCACGGCGAGCAGGACCTCGATCAGCAGCATTGGCCAGCCGGCCGTCATGCCGAGCACGGCCAGGAGGTTGACGGTGCCGTGCAGGAGCACCGCGGCCAGCCAGGCAAGAGCTTTCCGGCCGTGAACGATCCCGGCGAGCACGAGCACCGAGCAGGCCACATGCAGGCTGATCGCGCTCAGCCGCTCCACGCCCGCCAGCAGGAACATCGATGGTGAGGTCGCCGTGAGCGCGTCGAACACCTGGGCCGCGGCGTCCGCCGGCAGGGTCGCGGCGATGGCCTGCCATTGTCCCAGATTGATCGACAGCGCCAGCACCAGATTGCTCACCATGGTGAGACCGGTGAGCGCGATCGCCTCGATGCCGCCGTGGCCGAGGCCGAAGGTGACACCATCGATCCAGCGGTGGAACACCTTCAGCAACAGCAACATCATCACCAGCCGGCCGGTCTCCTCGAACAGGCCGGCCGAGTAGCTGGCCACCGGGCCCGACAACAGGAAGCCGGAGACGTCCGCACGCAGCGTGGGAACCACCAGGGTCATCAGCGGGATCCGGGTCAGCAACTGGGAGACGACGAACGCCAGCGCGCCGGCCCAGAACGCTCGCCACACCCCCGGCCACCGGCGCCTGCCTTCGGCATCGCGCCGGGTGGCGACCCAGGCGAAAGCGCCCAAGGGTGCTCCGACGCACACGACGATGACGACGGCCATGGCGGCCAGGGAGAGCGGCGAGACCATGAGGCCACCCTAGGCCAGACGAAGGATCAGGTAGGCCAGGCAGAAGTCGTTGACCCGTGAGGACGACGGCTTCGCCGGCACGTCCGCGGTCGAGGTGGCCGCCCCGAATCCCGCAGAAACCGGGCAATCCCGATCAGATGCGTGCGCTCTCCCCTCAGGTGGCCAGGATTGCCCGGTTTCTGCGGTAGGCGCAGGTGCTCTGTGGCCCAGCCCGCGGTCTGAGGCTGCGGGGGTCTTGCCGGCGGCAGTGGTGCGGGTCCGGCAGCGTCGCGGCGATGGCTTCCTGGCGCGGGTCAGGAGCCTGGGTAGGCATCCAGGCGGATGGTCAGGGCATCGGCTTCGGCGGCCAGCGCATCGGCGGCCTCGGGACGGCCGAGTTCGCGCAGGTGGTCGGCCTGGGCGCGCCGTTCGGCCACCAGCGCCCGGGCGAGGGTCGCCATCTCGTCGTCGGTCTGCTCCCGGACGATCCGTTCGGCGCGGCCGGCCGCCGCTGCGCCGGCGACATGTTCGCTCAGCGTCTGGGTGGTCGCCGAGTCGCTCACCAGACCGGTCTCGGCATTGGCGATCGCCGCGATGGCCTCGCGCAGGGCCGCCACCGCGGCGCGGTCGCGTGCCTTCATGGCTCCGCGCAGTTCGGTGCGGAGATGATCGACCAGGGTCATGCGACTTGCTCCTCGGTGACGGTGTTCTCGGCGTTCGGATCCTCGGTGAGGGCGGCGGCGAACTGGGCCTGGTAGAGCCGGTAGTAGTGGCCGTGGGCGGCCAGCAACTCGTCGTGGGTGCCCTGCTCGACGATCGCGCCGTGCCGCATCACCAGGATGATGTCGGCATCGCGGATCGTGGAGAGCCGGTGGGCGATCACGAAGGAGGTGCGATCGGCCCGCAGCTTCTTCATCGCCCGCTGGACCAGCAGTTCGGTGCGGGTGTCGACCGAACTGGTGGCCTCGTCCAGGATCAGCAGGGAGGGTTCGGAGAGGAAGGCCCGGGCGATCGTGATCAGCTGTTTCTCGCCGGCCGAGAGGTTGCTCGCCTCCTCATCGATCACGGTGTCGTAGCCGTCCGGCAGCGAATGGACGAAGCGGTCGACGTAGGCGGCCTTGGCCGCGGCCAGGATCTCCGCCTCGGTGGCGCCCTCCCTGCCGTAGGCGATGTTGTCCCGGATCGTGCCGCCGAACAGCCAGGTGTCCTGCAGCACCATCCCGATGTGCCCGCGCAGCTCACGCCGCGGGACGACCGAGATGTCCACCCCGTCCAGCGTGATCCGGCCCGACTGCAGGTCATAGAACCGCAGGATCAGGTTCACCAGGGTGGTCTTCCCGGCGCCGGTGGGGCCGACGATGGCGACCGTCGAGCCGGGCTCGGCGACCAGCGACAGGCCGGTGATCAGCGGCTTCTCCGGGTCGTAGCTGAAGTCGACATCCTCGAACTCCACCCGTCCGCCGTTCACGACCAGCGTGCCGGTGGCGTCCGCGGGCTCCTCCTCGGCGTCGAGCACCTCGAAGACCCGCTCGGCCGAGGCCACGCCCGACTGCAGCAGGTTGGCCATCGACGCCAGCTGGGTGATCGGCTGGGTGAACATCCGGGAGTACTGGATGAACGCCTGGACGGCGCCCAGACCGAGCGTCCCGGCGGCCACCTGCAGGCCCCCGACCACGGCGATCACGACGTAGTTGAGGTTACCGACGAAGAACATCACCGGCATGATGATCCCGGAGATGAACTGGGCTCCGAAGGAGGCCTCGAAGAGTTCGTCGTTCTTGGCCTGGAACTGGGCCAGTGTCTCGCGCTGGCGTCCGAAGACGGTCACCAGATCGTGGCCGGTGTAGGTCTCCTCGATCTGGGAGTTGAGCTCGCCGGTCGACTTCCAGGTCTTGGCGAACAGCCGCTGGGAACGCTTCCCGATCACCATGGTGATGCCCATCGCGACCGGGATCGTGACCAGCGCCACCACCGCCAGCAGCGGCGAGACCCAGAACATCATGAAGATCACGCCGAGCAGCAGGAAGATGTTCGACAGCACCTGCGACAGGGTCTGCTGCAGCGATTGGGCGACGTTGTCGACGTCATTGGTCACCCGGCTCAGCAACTCGCCGCGGGGCTGGGCGTCGAAGTACTTCAGCGGCAGGCGTCCGATCTTGGACGAGACCTGCTCGCGCATCCGGTACACCGACCGCTGCACGATGCCGTTGATCAGCAGGCCGGAGCCCCAGCTCAGCAGCGCGGCGCCGAGATACAGCACCAATGCCAGGGTGAGCACCCGTGCCACCGCGGCGAAGTCCACCCCGGTGCCCTCCAGGACGTGTCCGGTGAAGACGATGTCAGTGGCCTGGCCCAAGATCATCGGGCCCACCGAGGAGGCCAGCGTCGAGATGATGATCATCGCGATCACCAGCCAGATCTTCGGCAACTCCGGGCCGAGGTTGCCCAGCAGGCGACGCAGCGAGGGCAGGAAGCTGATCGCCTTCTCGCCGGTGCCGCCACCGCCCATCGGGCCGTGGCCGGGGCCTCTGCCCATGCCCGGCTGCGGACCGTACTTGGGACGGGCGTTGGCCTTGGCCGGCTGCGCGGCCGCGTTCTCCGACGCAGGAGCCTGGGTCGTGGTGCGCTCGCTCATGCCGGGGTCCCCGCGACGTTGTTCGGGGGAGCGCAGCGGAGGAGAAGAACTTTGTGGGGTGGTCATGCCGGGGTCCCCGCGACGTTGTTCGGGGGAGCGCGGCGGAGGAGAAGAACTTTGTGGGGTGGTCATGCCGCCACCTCCTCGGACTTGAACTGGCTCTCGACGATCTCGGCGTAGGTCGGGCAGGTCGCGAGCAGTTCGTCGTGGGTGCCCAGGCCGACGATCATGCCGTCGTCCAGGACGATGATCTGGTGTGCGGTGCGGATCGTGGAGACCCGCTGGGCCACCACGATCACCGCGGCGTTCGCGGTCTCGGGAGCCAGCGCCGTCCGGAGCGCGACGTCGGTCGCGACGTCGAGGGCTGAGAAGGAGTCGTCGAAGACGTAGATCTCGGGACGCCGCACCAGCGCCCGCGCGATCGCGAGCCGTTGCCGCTGGCCGCCGGAGACGTTCGTGCCTCCCTGGGCGATCGGCGAAGCCAGGCCCTCCGGCATCCGCTCGACGAACTTCCTGGCCTGGGCGATGTCCAGTGCCCGCCAGAGCTCGTCGTCGGTGGCGTCGGGTTTGCCGAGCCGCAGGTTGCTGGCGACCGTCCCGCTGAACAGGTACGGCTTCTGCGGCACCAGGCCGATCCGGCTCCACAACAGGTCGGGATCCAGTTCGCGAACGTCCACGCCGTCGACTCGGACGGAGCCGTCGGTGACGTCGAAGAGGCGGGGGATCAGGTTGACCAGGGTGGTCTTGCCGGCGCCCGTTGAGCCGATGATGGCCGTGGTCTGGCCGCGACGGGCAGTGAAGCTGATCCGGTCGAGCACGGGAGTCTCGGCGCCGGGGTAGGCGAAGCTGACCCGGTCGAACTCCACCTCGCCATGCCGGGCCGGGGCGGTGACGCCCTGCTCGGGCGGAACCACCGACGAGCGGGTGTCGAGCACCTCGTTGATCCGGCCGGCCGAGACCTGCGCCCGGGGCGCGATCATCAGCATCATGGTGGCCATCAGCACGCTGAACAGGATCTGCATCAGGTAGGCGAGATAGGCGGTCAGCTGGCCTACCTGCAGGTGGCCCTCGGCCACCCGGTGGGCGCCGAACCACAGCACCGAGATCTGGGAGAGGTTCATGATCAGCATCACGATCGGGAACATCGTCATCATGTACCGCCCGGCCTGCGTGGCCGTCGCTGCCAGGTCGTGATTCGCCTTGTCGAAGCGGGCTGCCTCGGTGGGCTCGCGGACGAAGGCGCGGATCACCCGCAAGCCGGCGATCTGCTCGCGCAGCACCCGGTTCAGGGCGTCCACCCGTTCCTGCATAACGCGGAAGAGCGGGGTCATGTTGACGATAAGGAAGCCGATCAGGATGCCCAGCAGGATCACCGCGACCAGGATGATCCAGCTCAGCCCGACATCCTCGCGCAGCGCCATGAACACGCCGCCGACCGCGGTCAGCGGGGCGGAGACCAGCATCACCGCGGTCATCAGCACCAGCTGCTGCACCTGCTGGACGTCGTTGGTGTTGCGGGTGATCAGGCTGGGCGCGCCGAAGTGGTTCACCTCGCGGGCCGAGAAGGTGAGGGCGCGGGAGAAGATCGCATTGCGCAGATCCCGTCCGAAGCTCATCGAGGTGCGGGCGCCGAACCAGGTGGCGCCGATCTGAGCGGCGACCTGAATCAGGCTGACCGCCAGCATGACGGCGCCCAGCTGCCAGATCACCGCGGTATTGCCGGTGGAGACGCCGTCGTCGATGATCTGCGCGTTCAGGCTCGGCAGGAACAGCGAGGCGATCGACTGGGTCAGTTGCAGGGTGATCACGCCGACCAGCAGCCAGAGATAGGGCCGCAGGTAGCGGATGAGAAGGCGGGTCATGTGGTTCCTAGGGCGATTCCATGGAGGACGACGTGGGCGACGTCAAAGGGCTCGGTCAAGGCGGGTGTCTCGGTGAAGTGGAAGGTGGAGGCGAAGGCCATCGCCTGGAGCACTCCGGCAGCCGTCCGGGGCGGGACGGTGAGTTGGTCAGCGTACTCCTGCAGGCTGAGCGTGATGGCGTCCCCGACTCGTTGCTGGCGTTCGTGGTGGAACGGTTTGCGGTGGTGTCCCGGCGGGGGACCGGTGCCGTCGCGGTGGAAGGCCGCCATCAGCAGTGCCCGGGTGCGGCGGATCTCCAGTTGTACGATCTCGAGGATGGACGACACCCGCTGGGTGAGGGTCTGCCCGTCCGGCAGCTCGGCGAGCTGGGCGATGGCGGGCTCGGCCTCGAGGGCGGCCAGGGCAGCGGCCGCGATCAGTTCCTGCTTGGATTCGAAGACCCGGAACAGGGTGCCCTCGGCCACGCCCGCCGCCTCGGCCAGCCGCCGGGTGGTCAGCGAGGTGCCGTGTTCGAGCAGCAGCGGCGCGACGGCATCGAGGATCGCCTTGCGGCGGTCGTCAGGGGTCATGGCAGTGGCGCGGCTCACCAGGCGAGTGTAGTGAGTGAGCACTCACTCACCAACTGAGTAGTGATGCGTACCGTGGGGCCGCGGGGACGGTTCCTGGTGTCCCGCCTTGTCGGGCGGTGGTTGACCGCGCCGCAGGTTCCCGGGCGGTTTCGCTCGGATCGCCGGGCTGGGCGACGCCGCGGTCCTCCATCGTGGCCATCCGGTAGGGTCGCCTGGTGGTGACCAACCGGGCGGCCGCTCATCGTCCAGCGGGACGAAGCCTGCGTCGGCGCGGGATAGCAGGGCTTCTCGCGGCCCTGCTGGTCGTCGGCTGCGCGCCCGGACCGGCCAGCTCCGGAGCCACGGGAGTCGCCGCGGTCTCGTCCGGGGTGAGCCGGGTGGCCCCTTCCCCGGTATCGCAGCCGGCGAGCGACTCGTCCGTCCCGCTCTCAGCCGTCCTTCCGGCGGAGACGGCCCGGCCGCTGGCCGGACGCACGATCGTGGTCGACCCGGGGCACAACGGCAGGTACTCCACGTCCTTCAACACCAAGAAGGTGCCGGCCGGGAATGGGAAGAAGAAGGCCTGCAACTCGTCCGGAACCGCGGGCAGGGGACTTTCCGAGCACGCCTACAACTGGGCCCAGGCCAAGCTGCTGAGGACCGAACTGGAGCGGCTCGGCGCCACCGTGCTGCTGACCCGGAAGAACGACTCCGGGCTCGGCCCCTGCGTCAACCTGCGCGCCAAGCTGGCCAATGACGCCAAGGCGGATCTGATGATCTCGATCCACGCCGACGGCAGCCACTCCGGGAAGGCGCGCGGCTTCCACATCATCATCTCCAAGGCCATGGCCGGTGGGTCGAAGCTGGAGGAGCGGTCCAGGCAACTGGCCCTCCATGCCCGCACCGCTCTGGGAAGGCTCACCAAGATGCCCCGCTCGACGTACATCGGACGCGGCACCGCGCTCAGCCCTCGCTCGGACATCGCGACCCTCAACCTGCTCAAGCGGACGCCCGGCATCATGCTGGAGATGGGCAACATGAGGCACAGCAAGGATCTGAAGCTGATGAAGTCCGCGACCTTCCGCAAGCAGGCCGCCAAGGCCCTCGCGGAAGCGGCGGTGAAGACCCTCGCTCCCTGACGTTGGTGAATGCCGCTGGGTTGAGCTGGCGCGGCAGCAGGTGTCAACAGGAGTCTCGACGGCGTCGGGCCCATTCGACCAGCTCAGGATGGGCAGGCTCGGCGATAGTCGGTGGTTCTCGGCGGGCAGGGTTACGCTCAGCGGGTGAAGCCTGAGAATCTCGATCGCCTCGTCTCCGTCTCCCGCCCGGCAGTGAACCCCGACGGATGGGCCGTCGTCTCCGCGGTGCGTCCCGACTTCGCGGCCGACGCCTACGTCGGCCAGTTGTGGCGGGTACCGCTGGACGGGTCGCCGCCCCGCCGGATCACCCGCGGGTTCCGGGACACCGCACCGCGGCTCTCCCCGGACGGCCGGCTGATCGGCTTCCTGCGGGCCACCGCGGACGGGCCGCCCCAGCTGGCCATCGTGGCCGCCACCGGCGGCGAGCCGATGGTGATCACCGACCGCAAGCTCGGGGTCACCGGCTTCGCCTTCACGCCGGACTCGTCCCGGATCGTCTTCACCGCCGCGGTGCCGGACCAGGGCCGCTACGGCACCCTGGATGGCGTCTCCGCGACAGCGGAGGATCCGCGCCACATCAGCACGCTGGCCTTCCAGCTGAACGGCCGCGGCTACACCGCCGACCAGCGCACTCACGTCTTCGTGCTCGACCTGCCCGACCCCGGCGACGAACCGCCGGTCAAGCCGGTGGGCCGGGCTGCCGAGCAGGATGACGCCCAGGCGACGCTCGTCCCCGAAGCCCGGCAGTTGACCGAGGGCGACTTCGACCACAGCGAGCCGGTGGTGGCGGGGGAGTCGGTGATCGTGGTGTCCGCCCGTCACGAAGAACGGGACGCCGATCTGCGAGCCGACCTCTACCGGATCGAGCTGACGACCGGAGAGGCCACCCTGTTGACCGATCCCGAGTCGATCGGCACCAAGCTCTCGGTCAGTTCGCCAGTGGTGCTGTGGGGAGACCTGTGGTTCCTGGCTGCCGACCTGGGTCCCACCGGACGCGACCATGTCGCCACCAACTCCGCGGTCTGGCGGATGCCCGCCGCGGGCGGTCCGGCCGTCCGACTCACCGAGCCTGCCGATCTCGACTTCGTCCATCTGGAGGCGGATCCGACCGACGGCCTGGTGCTGGCGGTGCTCGCCGAGCGCGGGACGGGGGTGCCGGTCAGGTTCGCCCCGGACGGCAGCTGGGCACGGCTGGAGGTTCCGGGCGGAGCCTCGGTCGCCGAGATCGCCGGGGCCGGAGGTCATGCCGTCGCCGCTGTCGCGACCCCGTCCAGCCCGGGCGAGATCGCCGCGATCGGCCCGGAACCGAGGCTGCTGACCGACTTCGCAGCCCGGCTGCACGAGGTGACCGCCCCGCTGCCGGTCCAGGAGTTGGTGGCGACCAGCCCGGATGGTACCGAGGTGCACGGCTGGGTGGTGCTGCCCGAGAGCGACGGCCCGCACCCGGTGCTGCTGAACATCCACGGCGGGCCCTACGCCGCCTACGGCCCGGCCTTCTTCGACGAGGCTCAGGTCTATGCCGCCGCGGGGTACGCGGTAGTGATGTGCAACCCGCGCGGCTCGGCGAGCTACGGAGAGGCTCACGGTGCGGCGATCCGGGGGGCTTTCGGCGAACGCGACATGGCGGACGTCCTGGCCTTCCTGGACTACGCGCTGGCCGCCGTCCCCGGCCTGGACGCCGCGCGCGTCGGGGTGATGGGCGGTTCCTACGGCGGCTACCTGACCGCCTGGATCATCGCCCACGAGCACCGCTTCGCCGCGGCGATCGTGGAACGCGGCTATCTGGATCCACGCTCGTTCGTCGGCTCGTCCGACATCGGCTGGTTCTTCGCTCACGCCTACAACACCGACGATCCGGCGCGGATGGACGCCCAGTCGCCTACCCTGCTTGCCGGACAGGTCACCACCCCCACCCTGGTGCTGCATTCCGAGCAGGATCTGCGCTGCCCGCTGGCCCAGGCACTGCGCTACTACACCGAGCTCAAGCTGGCCGGGGTGGAGGCAGAACTGCTGGTGTTTCCCGGTGAGAACCACGAACTCTCCCGCTCGGGCAGGCCCTGGCACCGCAAGCAGCGCTTCGAGGCCATCCTGGAGTGGTGGCGGCGCTACCTGCCGGTGTGATCCGGACTTCCTCGACAGGTCCGAACTGTCCGATGGGTCTCCGGGCCCTCGACCACGAGCAGTCATCGGCGCGGCATCCTGCGAGGTCCGGGAGAACTCTCCCCTCGCTGTCTCGCAGAAACCGGGCAAATCCGCCCCGGTGCCTGCACTGTCCAGACGGACTGGCTCTACTGCCCGGTTTCTGCTGAGGACCACGCGGTGATCGAACGACTCGTGCCGGGAGGTGCCGGGCTCAGCCCTGTCCGCGTCGCGTCCGTGTGAGGTAGGCCAGCCCGCGAGGACTCAGTTCGTAGCCGACGTCATGACTGATCGTCAGCCCGAGGTTCTTCAGTTTGCGGACATCGATCTTGAAAGGATCCCGCGGGCGGCCGACCTCCGCCGCCAGGTCGGGCGCCCGGATGTGCGGACGGCGTCCGATCAACGCGAGGGTGGCCATCGTCCACGGCCCATGGCTGCTGGCGCGGTCGAGCCGTTCCAGCCGGGCGTCGATCGCCGCCACGTCGTCCTCGGTCAGCGCATCGTCGGTGCGCAGGGCGAGCCTCGGATCCTCACCCACCCAGCGCAGCCGGACCCGGTAGGTCGGCCAGTCGGCCTCCCCGCCGAGCCTCCGGCGCACCGAACCGGCATCGGGATGCCCGGCCGCGATGGCCTCCTCGTCGGTGATCTGCAGCGGATCGATCACCTCGATCGCCTCCACACCCACCACACCGGCCGAGGTGCGGAATTGCGAGCCCGAACGGATGTCGGGCCGCCGCCAGCGCCGGAAGGCGAGCGTGACCTTTCCCTCGCGAACCCCTTGAGCGACCTTCGGCGGCAGCAGCATCCGACCATTGTGGACGGAGCGGTGTGGGTCCGGCCATGGGTTTCGGCCTCGATGCCATGACCAGCCTGTGGCCCTCTCTCGCAGAAACCGGGCAAGACAGCCCGTCCGGCTGGATAGTGCCGGCACCGGGCCCGATTTGCCCGGTTTCTGCGAGACGGTGGGCAGGAAGCGAGGATGGGCGCAGGCGGGGCTCGACTCAGGCGGTTCGAACTCGAGGCTTCAGGTGGGCCTGCGAGCGAATGAGCAGGCGGATCTCTCTGAGCACCGCGTCCCACTCGTGGACGATCTGATGGTAGGTGAGCCTCAGCACGAGCTTGCCGCGAGCGACAAGGAGGAGGTCGCGCCGGCGGTCGCTCTCGTACGCGCTCTCTCCGGTGTGGTGCGCACGGCTGTCGACTTCGATGACCAGGCGTGTCCCCACCAGGAGGTCGACCCGGCCCACGTCCTCGATGAAGACCTGGCTGCGAACCTCGATGCCAAGTCGGCGAAGGCGGAATCTCACCATCGACTCGGTTCCCGATTCTGCTCCGTCATCGGCTTCCGCCACCAGCCGCCGTACCCGGGCCGAGCAGCCGGAGAGAATGCTCGCGAGCTCGTCCCGCCTGAGCATGCGCTGATGGAGGATGGAATCCAGAACCACGACGATCCCTTCGTCGTTCAGGCACCGGACCGCGGCAACGAGTGCGGTCGCCAGGGGATCGACCGCGACGGTCGGGGCGGAACGGATGGGGAGCGGACAGACATGGACGTCAGCGGGGAGTGCCGCCTTGGCCTGGTGGTGCTCAGACATGCGGATGTGCAGCCGGCGGGTCGGTGGCACCCACACCCCGTGGTGCCGCAACGCGGAGAGACAAGACAGGGTTCCGCCCAGGCGGACCGCTCGCAGGACGTCAGCTCCGGCGGTGGAATCGGCATACCAGCCCCGCCGGATCCGGCGGATCCGTCCAGCCTGCTGGAACTGCTCGATCTGGGGTCTGCGGAGACCGATCCGCAAGAGGTCGGAGTATCGCGCTACGCCATGAGGGAGTGTCATGCCCGCACTCTTGGCAAGCGGACCCCTGATGTGCCAGGCAATCCGGAATCTGTGGATAACGCCGCTCTGTCCACAGGTTGTTTCGCGGCAGAAACCGGGCAAGGGAGTTCGCCCGTCTGGATAATGCAGGCACCGCGGCCAGATTGCCCGGATTCTGCGGGGCAGGGCGGCGAGGGTCGCGGGCCGGATCGGGATCGAAGGAGCTAGCCGATAACCTACTGCCGTGACTGAGCCGACGCCGATGACCCCCGATCTCTCCGAGCAGGAGCAGGTGCGGCACGACAAGCGTGCCCGGCTGCTGGTCGAGGGTGTCGCGCCGTACCCGATCACCGTGCCGCGCACCCACAGCGCCGCGCAGGTGCACCAGCAGTGGGCGCACCTGGAATCCGGCGAGGAGACCGCGGACGTGGTGAGCGTCGGCGGCCGGGTGGTGTTCATCCGCAACACCGGCAAGCTCTGCTTCGCCACCATCCAGGACGGCTTCACGCTGACCGAATCCGGCACTCGCCTGCAGGTGATGATCTCGCTGGCCGAGGTGGGCGAGGAATCACTGGCGGCCTGGAAGGCCGACGTCGACCTGGGCGACTTCGTGTCGGTGACCGGCCGGGTGATCTCGTCCCGGCGCGGGGAGCTCTCCGTGCTGGCGACCAGCTGGACGATGGCCTCCAAGGCACTGCGCCCGCTGCCCACGCTACACAAGGAACTCGGCGAGGAGACCCGGGTCCGGCAGCGCTACGCCGACCTGGTGGCTCGCCCCGAGGCGCGCGACATGGTCCGCACCCGGGCGCTGGTCACCCACGCGATCCGCGAGGTGCTGCACGCCGAGGGCTACATCGAACTGGAGACCCCGGTGCTGCAGCTGGTGCACGGCGGGGCCGCCGCGCGTCCGTTCCGCACCCACCTGAACGCCTTCGACATCGACATGACGCTGCGGATCGCGCTCGAGCTGTATCTCAAGCGCGCCATGGTGGGCGGGGCCGACCGGGTCTACGAGATCGGGCGGATCTTCCGCAACGAGGGCATCGACTCCAGCCATTCGGCGGAGTTCACCATGCTGGAGGCCTACCAGGCCTGGGGCGACCAGACCTCGATCGCGCTGATCACCCAGCGGCTGATCCAGCACGCCGCCGACACCGCGCTCGGCACCCGCACCGTGGTCACCCCGGCCGGTGAGATCGACCTGGACGGCGAGTGGGCCTGGAAGCCGGTCTATCCCACCTTGTCGGAGGCCCTCGGCGAGGAGATCACGCCGGCCACGGAGGCGTCCCACCTGCATACCATCGCGGACCGGCGCGGAATCGAGCACGACCCGGCCTGGGGCGAACAGAAGCTGGTGATGGAGCTCTTCAGCGAGATCGTCGAGCCCACCCTGTTGCAGCCCACCTTCGTCTGCGACTACCCGCCGATCGCCCAGCCGCTGGCCCGCCAGCACCGCAGCAACCCCGACCTGATCGAGGCCTGGGATCTCATCATCGGTGGCGTCGAGCGCGGCACCGGCTTCTCAGAATTGATCGATCCGGTGATCCAGCGCGAGCGGCTGGTCGCTCAGTCGCTGAAGGCCGCCGCGGGTGATCCCGAAGCGATGCAGCTGGACGAGGACTTCTTGGCGGCGCTGGAGTTCGGCGCCCCGCCGATGGGTGGCATGGGTCTGGGCATCGACCGGCTGATGATGCTGCTCACCGGTGCCGGGATCCGCGAGACGATCCTCTTCCCGCTGCTCAAGCCACTGGGCTAGACACTGATCAACGACCGGTCGAAGCCGCGACAAGCTGGACAAGAGGCCTCGACTTCACCGCGAGACTGTCCGTCGTGGCGGTTGACGACCTCAGCGCGGACGAGGATGCCCGACGACGCTAAGTGACTTGTCTACCTTGGCGGGGGATGGGGTGGCGGCGGGTCAAGAAGCTACTTCCAGAGGGTGGCGAGGACGAAGGAGCCCGCCAGTAGGGTCATGCCGATCACGATGTTCCAGATCTGATCCAGACCGGACATCAGGGGAACCTGGATGCCAACCGCGGAGGTGATGTAGAACACCACCAGCCATAGCACGCCCAGCAGGCCGAGGGTGATGAACGCGGGGAGCACCCATTGCCGGCTCCCGGGCGCGGCGGTGGTCTTCTGCTTGGCGCGTTCGGTGGCGCGCTCGTCCTTGGCGGCCTGCTTCTTCTTGTCGGCAGCAGACTTGCGGACCCTAGACTCTGGCACCCGTCACTCCTTGCACTTGCGGAACGCAACAACAATACCGGCTCCCGGCACTCCGAGCCTCCCGCCTCGGTGGACGGCTGCTCTCCGCCGACGAGATGGCCGCGGTGTTCAGCCTGGATTCGGGTCGGGAGCCGGGATCGAGTAACAGAAACCGGGCGAATCCGGCGAGGTGCCTGCATAGCGGAGGCATGGGGTGTGGATCACCCGGTTTCTGCGGAAGCGGACGGGGGACTCCGGCCGCCGCCTGGCGCTGCCCTTGAGGACGCCCACGGGCTCGGGGCCGTTGCTGCGTCCTTCACACCCTGACGTAGGGTGGCGCCGTGGTGAGTCGGTGGACGAGAGCACGCGCCCGGTTCCGCCGTGCCCGCCGCCGTCAGGCCACCGGATCGCTCGGCGGCCGGATCGCGACCTTCATCACCTGCGGAGTGGCGGGCCTGATGCTCACCACCGGTGCGATCTCCGCCGAGGGAGGCGATCTTCGGCCGGGCCGCAGCCGGGACGTGGTCGATCTGATCCATGCCGAGACCGACCGGAATGCCGAGCTCGCCGCGACCGTCGCGGGCCTGCGGACGGAGGTCGACCGCCTCGCCCAGCTGGCCTCGTCCAGCGATCATTCGACCGAGCCGCAGCTGGCCGAGCTCGCCGCGCAGGCCGACCTGACCGCCGTGCACGGACCCGGCGTCACGGTCACGCTCTCCGATGCGCCGCTCAGCGTCAAGCCGGCCGGGGTGGCCGACGAACTGCTGATCGTCCACCAGCAGGACATCCAGGCGGTGGTGAACGCGCTGTGGCGCGGCGGTGCCGAGGCCATGACGATCCAGGGCCAGCGCGTCACGGTGCACACCGGCATCAAGTGCGTCGGCAACACGGTGCTGCTGCACGGCGTCCCGTACGCGCCGCCCTACGTGATCACCGCGATCGGCGATCCCGAATCGCTGGAACTCGCCCTCGCCGACTCGGAGTACCTGAAGGTCTACCGGGATTACGCCACCGCCTACCGGCTGGGCTACGACCAGTGGCGGGAGGCCGACGTGACCCTTCCCGGCTTCGCCGGGGTGCTGCAGTCCGGACGCGCGGACCTCCCCTGAGCAGACGCCCGATCGACCGTCCTACCGCCGTCCGGCGGCAGCAGGGATCTCTCCGGGCCTGCGCGTCAGCCTCCGCGGTCACAACGGGCCGGCTGAGCGGCCTGCCTCTGGGCGGCGGCGAGCACGGTCAGCTGATCGGGGAGAATGGACGCATGGCGCGCATCCTGGTGATCGACAACTACGACTCCTTCGTCTACAACCTCGTGCAGTACCTGGCGCAACTGGGCGCTGAGGTCGAGACCTGGCGCAACGACGATCCGCGATTCGACGCCGAAGGCTGGGAACAGGGCTTCGACGGCATCCTGCTCTCACCCGGACCGGGGACGCCCGAGGCCGCAGGCGTGTGCGTTCAGGTGATCCGCAGCCATGCCGGTCTACTGCCCATCTTCGGGGTCTGCCTGGGCCTGCAGTCGATGGCGGTCGCCTTCGGCGGCACGGTGAACCGTGCGCCGGAACTGCTCCATGGCAAGACCTCGCTGGTGCACCACGACGGCAGGGGGGTGTTCACCGGCCTGCCGGAGCCGTTAACGGCCACCCGCTATCACTCGCTGGCCCTCGATCCAGGCACGGTGCCGGAGGTGCTGGAGGTCACCGCCAGCACCGATTCCGGTGTGATCATGGGGCTGCGTCACCGGACGCTGCCGGTGGAGAGCGTCCAGTTCCACCCCGAGTCGGTGCTCACCGAGGGCGGCTACCAGATGCTCGCCAACTGGCTGGCCGCCTGCGGCGATACCGACGCTCCGCGTCGCGCCGTCGGCTTGAGCCCGCTGATGGGCGCCGGCTGACTAGCCGCCGTCCTCCCCTTCCTCGCCCGGGGTCTCCGACGGCATCGGGCCGGCCAGTACCAGCCGGATCCGGGTAGAGAGCGGCGCCGTCTCGCCGGCGGTGGGCCTCTGTGAGACCACGGTGCCCTCGGGTGCCTCGCTCGGCTCGGTGACGAAGGCCACCCGGGCGAAGCCATTGTCATTGGCCAGCTTGGTGGCTTGCTCCTCGTTCAGGCCGGCGAAGTCCGGGACGACACCCTCACTGGGCGGAAGCGGGCTCGCCAGCACAAGCCGGATCCGGGTGGTGCGCGGCACCACCTGCCCCACGCCGGGATTCTGCGAGATGACCGTTCCTTCGGTCTGATCGCTCGGTTCGGTGGTGAAGGTCACCTCGGGGAAGCCGCTGTCCCTGGCCAGTTGAGTGGCGCTCTCTTCGTCCAGGCTGCGGAAGTTCGGCACCACGCTCTCGCCGGTGGCGTAGAGCACCTTGACCGGGGTGTCCAGGGCGACCTCGGCACCCTCGGCGGGGTTCACCTGGGTGACGGCATCGGCCTCGGCGGTGATCGGCTCGTTGGGGTCGACATCCGCGTTCACGGCCGTGAATCCGAGATCCTTCAGCTGCTCCACGACCTCGTCGTACGGCTGTCCGATCAGGCCGACCGGAATCATCTCGGTCACTGGTCCGACGTTGACGTAGAAGGTGATCACGGTCCCGATCGGGACCGGCGTGCCGGCCGGTGTCTCCTGCCTGATCACCAGATCCTTGGTGTCGTCATCGTCGCCCGGCACCCGGTTCACGTTCGCAGCCAGCTCGAGCCGCTCCAGTTCCTCGGTCGCGCGTGCCGCCGTCATGTTGATCAGGGAAGGGACCTCGACCAGCTTCGGCTGGTCGAGCGGGTTCATCAGCAGGAAGATCCCGACGCCAGCGAGAATCACCGCGATCGTGCCCAGGCTGATCCACAGCGGAGCCAGGCTGCGCCGGGGAACGGGCTCGAGCGCGCGGGTGGCTGCTCCGGTCTGGGTGCCGGTGTCGGAGGAGAGCACGCTGGTCGGAGAGGCCACCAGCACCGTCGGGTCGGCGGCGCCGGGCAACGGCGCGGTCGGACGCGGCACCCGTGCGATCACGTCCTGGCCGGCCAACAGCCGGCCGATGTCAGCGCGCATCGCGGCGGCGGTCTGGTAGCGATCGGCCGGGTCCTTGGCCAGTGCCTTCAGGACGATCGCGTCCATCCCGGGAGAGATCATCGGATCGAGCTGGCTGGGCGGGACCGGAGCCTCGCGGACGTGCTGGTAGGCGACGCTGACCGGCGAATCGCCCTGGAAGGGCGGACGACCGACCAGCAGTTCGTACAGCAGGCAGCCGGCGGAGTAGATGTCGCTGCGGGAGTCGACCGTCTCGCCTCTGGCCTGCTCCGGCGACAGGTACTGCGCCGTGCCGATCACCGCTGCGGTCTGGGTCATCGTCGCCGAGGTGTCAGCCACCGCACGGGCGATGCCGAAATCCATCACCTTGATCTGGCCGCTCGGAGTGAGCATCACGTTGGCAGGCTTGATGTCGCGATGGACGATGCCGGCCTTGTGGCTGTAACTCAGCGCGTCCAGCACCCCCTGGGCGAACTCCAGCGCCTTCTCCGGCTGGATCTGCCGCCCGGTACGCAGGATCTCGCGCAGGGTGTGCCCGTCCACCAACTCCATCACGATGTAGGGCACCTGCACGCCGGTCGCCGGATCGGCTTCGTCGCCGGTGTCGTAGACCGCCACGATGTTGGGGTGGTTCAGGCCGGCGGCGGATTGCGCCTCGCGACGGAACCGGGCCTGGAAGGTGGCGTCGGTGGCCAGGTCGATGCGCAGTTGTTTCACGGCGACGTCGCGACCCAGGCGCAGATCGCGGGCACGGCGCACTTCGGCCATTCCCCCGCGACCCAGCAGGCTGCCCAGTTGGTAGCGCCCCCCGAGCAGCCTCGGCTCGTCACTCATCGGCTCATCCTTTCAGCCCGTCGCCGGGTACCGGCACGAGTCGCCCTCCATTGTGACCGACGTTCCTGAACCTCGCCCAAGAACGCGTCGCGTGATGCCGCGCAGAAACCGGGTGATTCAGGCACTCTGTGTGGATAGTGCACGCAGCTGGCCGGGATTGCCCGGTTTCTGTCGCGAGGTCGGGGAGGCCTGCAGGTGGCAAGGCGGATCATCGCATCGCCTCGATCACAGCCTTGGCGATCGGTGCCGCCAAAGTGCCCCCGGCGATGTCGGTGGCGGGGATCTCCGCGTCCTCGATGAAGACGGCGACCGCCAGGTCGAGTTCGTCGGCGAAGGCGGTGAACCAGGCATACGGACGGCGGTTCTCGTCCGGCACCGCGGTCCCGGTCTTGCCACCGATCGTGAGGCCGGAGATCTGGGCACGACGGCCGGTACCGTTCTCCACCACCGACACCATCATGTCGTGCAGCGAGTCGGCGACCGACTCGCTCACCGCCGTCCCGTGCTGACGGGGCCGCGCCTGGCTGATCACTCGCATGTCGTGGGTTTGCACGCTTTCCACCAGATACGGCTCCATCACCACGCCGCCGTTCTGAACCGCCGCGGCCACCATGGCCATCTGCAGCGGGGTGGCGGCCACGTCGAAGGCGCCGATCGCGCTCATCGCGGTCTGGGCATCGTCCGGCTCGGCCGGGAACTTGCTGGCCACCGAGCCGATCTCGGGGAGGAAGGTGGCGCCGAAGCCGAACCGCTCGGCCTGCTCCCGCAGGGCATCGGCACCGAGCTCGACGCCCAGCCGGGCGAACCCCGGGTTGCAGGAGACGTTCAGCGCCTGGGTGAGGCTGACCTCGCTGCCACCGCAACTGCCCTTGATCACCACGCTCGAGCCCGGCAGCTTGTACTGCGAGGCGTCGATCTTGGTGCTGGGGGACATGCCCGATTCCAGCGCGGCGGCGGCGGTGATCAACTTGAAGGTCGATCCCGGTGGATAGATCTCGCGGGTGGCCCGGTTGGACATCGGACGGGACTTGTCGGCGTTCAGCTCCTCCCACGCGGCACGGGAGGCCTTCAGGTCGTGGGTGGCCAGCCGGTTGGGGTCGTAGCTCGGACTGGTGACCAGGGCCCGGATCGCGCCCGTCTTGGTGTCGATGGCGACGACCGCGCCCTTGCGTCCGTTCAGGCCGTCCCAGGCCGCGCGCTGCGCCTTCGCGTTCAGTGTGGTCTCGACGCTGGCCCCCCGCGGGGTCGCGCCGGTGAGCAGGTTGACCAGCCGGTCGAGGAACTGCGAATCGTCAACCCCGATCAGCTGTTCGGCGAACGAGTTCTCCAGCCCGGAGGTGCCGAAGTAGTAGCTGAGGTAGCCGGTCACTGGAGCGTAGAGCTTGCCGGAGGGGTAGCTGCGCTGGAACTCGAACCGGCTCTTGACCGGCTCCGACTTGGCCACGGGTGCGTTGCCGACCATGATCGGCCCGCGGTCCTGGGCGAACTGGGCATCGGTGACCCGCCGGTTCTCGGGCCGGTTGTTGAGATAGTCGGTGCGGATCAGATAGCCGGCGCTGATGTTCAGCAGCAGCGCGGTGAACATCACCATCGAGGCGATCGCCACCCGGCGGATCGGGCTGTTCATGGGGTGCCTCCCGAGGATTCCCGTCGGGGCGGGAATGACGGGTCACTGGTGGTCGGGGGGTGGTTGCCGGCCGGTGGCTGCGGCCGGAAGATCGATTCGGTGAGGGCGTCGTCCGGCGAGGGCGCCGAAGGGGTACCTGGCCCGGCGACCACGGTGACCTCGTCGGAGGGACCTTGGTGGCCCGCATCGGTGCCGTGGGAGCGATCGCCCACGGGCACGGTGACGATCGTGGCCTCGTCGGACGACTCCGCATCCGGGGCCTGCTCTTCGAGGGAGGCCGGTGGCTCCGGACGGGGCGGCTGCTGCGCCCTGACCATCACCGTCTGCTCCTCGGCCAGCGAGGCGACGGGGTTGGCGCCGGCCGGATCGAGGGCCGGACGACGGACCTGATGGGTGATGATCATCAGCAGCCCGAACAGCATCCAGTTCGCCACCAGTGAGGAGCCGCCCTGGGACATGAACGGCGTGGTCAGGCCGGTCAGCGGCAACAGCCGGGTGACGCCGCCGATGATCGCGAACACCTGGATGGCGAAGACGAACGAGACCCCGGCGGCCAGCAGCTTGCCGAACGGATCCCGGGCACCGAGCGCGGCCCGCATCCCGCGGGTCACGATCAGGCCGTAGATCATCACCACCGCGGTGAGACCGACCAGCCCCAGTTCCTCGCCGATCGCGGCAGAGATGAAGTCGCTCTTGGGCAGCGGTGTGCTGTTGGGCCGGCCCAGTCCCCAGCCGGTGCCGAAGAGTCCGCCCCAGGCGAAGCCGAACTGGGCCTGGATCACCTGGTAGTTGTTCGCCGGGTCGGCGAAGGGGTCGAGCCAGGAGGTGACCCGGGATTTCACGTGACCGAAGGTCAGGAAGGCGGCGTAGGCGCCCGCGCCGAACAGGGTGAGGCCGATGATCGGCCAGCCCGGACGTTCGGTGGCGATGTAGAGCATGGTGACGAACAGTCCGAAGAACAGCAGGGAGGTGCCCAGATCCTTCTGGAAGACCAGGACGGCCATGCTGGCCAGCCACATCACCAGGATCGGCCCGAGGTCGCGCGGCCTGGGCAGCACGATCCGGCCGAGCTTGCCACCGGCGAGCGCGAGGACATCCTTCTTCTCCACCAGGTAGGCGGCGAAGGCCACCGAGAGCACGATCTTGGCCAGTTCGGCGGGCTGGAAGCTGTAGGGGCCGATCTCGATCCAGATCCGGGCGCCGTGATTCTCCTTGCCGAGCCCGGGGACGAGCGGCAGCAGCAGGAGGATCAGGCCGACCAGGAACAGCAGGTAGGGATAGGCGTTGAGGATGCGGTAGTCCCGCAGCCAGAACAGCACCGCGCAGAAGGCCACGATCGCCACGGCCGTCCAGGTCAGCTGCAGCTCGGCCGAGTGCATCCGGGGGTCGCTGCCCAGATCGAGCCGGTGGATCATCGCCAGGCCGAGCCCGTTCAGCAGCACCACCATCGGCAGGATTAGCGGATCGGCGTAGGGCAACCGCCACCGGACGACGCCGTGGGCCACCCCAACCAGCACCACGCCGATCACGACGGCCCATGGCCATCCCTCGGGAAGGGAGCCCTCGGTGTTGAGGTGGATCAGGAAGTAGCCGCCGAGTGAGATCGCCAGTGCCAGCACCAGCATGAACAACTCGACGCCCCGTCGCTTGCGGTAGACGACGACGTCCGGCATCTCAGCACTCCTCGGGCGCCGGGGGTGGCATGGGCGACGGGGTCGGCGAGGGCGTGGGAGAGCTTGTGATGGGGGACGGGTTCGGGCTGGGCG
Organism: Propionicimonas sp.; assembly: GCA_049841235.1. Lineage (GTDB taxonomy): Bacteria > Actinomycetota > Actinomycetes > Propionibacteriales > Propionibacteriaceae > Propionicimonas. Next base: position 27,200 of record JASGEM010000091.1, read on the forward strand.
AGCCGGTGGGCGTCTCGGTGGCGGGGGATTCCGAGGCCGTTCCGGTCGGGGTCGCGCTGGCTGTCGGGGAGGGGGGCGGCTGGGTGGCCTGGGCCCGGGCTTCGCGCTGGGCGATGCACTCCCGCGCCTTGATCCGCAGCCCCATGACGATGCCTCGGGCCGATTCCAGCGACTCGGCTGCGATGGTCGCCCGCACCTGCTCCTGGTAGTACGGGGGCAGGTCGTCAAGCCGGGTGGAATCCAACTCCACAAGTGTAGAGAGCGGGAGATTGAGCACCGCATCCGGTACGCCGCGGAAGATCGCCACCTTCGCCTCTTCCGGACCCACGTAGTACTGCTGCTGGGTGTAGGAGTACCACAGACCCAGCCCGCCGGAGATCAGCGCCAGGGTGAGCACCACCGCGATGGTCACCTTCAGCCAGGCGGCCACCCGTCCCTTCGTGGTCGGCGCGTACCGCACGCGTTCGGCCAGGACGGTCGGATCCTCGTCCACCTCCTCACCGAGCGTCGGCAGCTGCATGGTGGTGGTGTCGAAGGGGGCGTCCAGGTCGAGGTGCGCGGCCGCCCCCAGCACCTCGGTGACGCCGGTGCGCTCGCCGTCGACGATGTCGGCCAGCACGATGGTGATGTTGTCGGCGCCACCGGTGGCGTGGGCCAGCTCGATCAGGCGGGGCATCACCTCGTCGAGTTCGCCGGTCAGCTCGGCCTCGATCATCGCGTCGGTGACCATCCCGCACAGGCCGTCGGAACAGATCAGCAGCCGGTCGCCCTCGGCCGCCTCGGCGAGTTCGAGATCGGGGAGGTGTTGTGGCTGGCCGTTGATCACCCGCAGGATCAGCGAGCGGTGCGGGTGCTCGAGCGCCTCGGCCTCGGTGATGCGTCCTTCGTCCACCAGGGTCTGCACCCAGGAGTGGTCCCGGGTCAGCCGGGTCAGCGCCCCGTCGCGGTAGCGGTAGGCCCGGGAGTCGCCGATATTGGCCAGCCCGAGGCTCGTGCCGTCGAACATCAGGCCGCAGACCGTCGAGCCCATGCCATCGAGGGAGTGGTCGGACTTCACCAGGGCGGCGATCTGCGCCGCGGCATTGCTGACCGCGTCGTCCAGGGCGGTCAGCATGTCCTCGCCGGTATGGGCTCCGTCCACCGCCCGCAGTTCCTTGATCGCGACCGCCGAGGCGAGGTCGCCTGCGGCGGCACCGCCCATGCCGTCCGCCACCACCAGCATGGTGGGGGAGACGTAGGCCGAATCCTGGTTGTTCTTGCGAACCAAACCGATCTCGGAATGCGCCCGGTAGCGCAGCGCGAGGCTCATTTCTCCAGCACCATCTGGGTTCGCCCGATCCGGACGCCGTCGGTCGGGCCGATCGGGGTGGGCACGCTGATCCGCTGGTTGTTGACGAAGGTGCCGTTGGTGGAGCCCAGATCCTCCACCTGGTAGCCGGACAGTCCCAGGGTGATCCGGGCGTGCCGGGTGGAGACGTAGTCGTCGTCCAGCAGCAACTGGCAGTCGGTGGCGCGACCGATCAGGATCGGCTGGCCCAGCGGCAGGGTAACCCCGGCCTGGGGACCGTGGGTGATCTTGAGGGTCTTGGGCAGCCTGCGCTCGGCTCGTTTGCTGAGCTTCGGGACGGGCTCGCCGGTCGCCAGCGCGCCGGCGGTGGCGAGTTCGGTGGCGCTGAGCTTGCGGCCGAACAGGTCGGTACGGATGATGTTCGCCACGAACAGGATGAACAACCACAAGGCGGCCAGGAAGGCCAGCTTGAGGGCGAGGACGATCAGATCAGACATCGGCCAGGGGCGAGACGATGGTCAGGCGGGTCGACCCGATTTCGATCCGGCTGCCCTCGGTGAGCGGCGCCTGCCGCACCCGCTGGCCGTCCACCACGATGCCGTTGGTCGAACCGAGGTCCTCGATCCGGAGTTGCTGCGGGGCGTACGCGCTTTCCACCACGATCCGGGCGTGCAGCCGGGAGATGCCGGGATCGTTGATCCGCAGGTCGGCGTCGGTGCCGCGTCCGATGCTCAGGCCCGGTGGGGTGAGCGGATGCCGGACGCCGTTGACCTCGACGACCAGGGCTGCCTGCCGGATCTCCGAAGGAGTGGCCGGCTCCGCTTCCACGCCGGCGACCGCGGAGGAGGTGACGGTGAAGCGTCCGACGGGTAGCGACTCGTCAAGGCTGTACTCGATGGTGACCGGGCCATTGAACAGGTAGCCGTGTTCGGTGGCGTAGCTGCGCAACTGCGGCACGATCTCGGAATTGAGCGTCTTGGAGTACGGGGTGAGCCGCTCGTAGTCGTGGGTGGAAAGGCCGATCTGGAAGTCGTTGGGGACGAGCTTGCGGGCGCGGTCGAGCAGCTTGGCTTCGCGATCGAGTTCGCGCTGCAGCCGAGCCGTGATCTCGACGGGCTGGACATCGCCTTTGAAGGCGCGCGCGAAAGCGCCGCTGACGGCGTTCTCCAATGTGCGCTCCACGCGGTCGAAGACCCCCACGAGCACCTCCCTAGACATGGTGTACGACTTCCAGACTATCCAGCCGCGAAGACCCCAGCGTACTGGGGTCGGCCGAAGGTTCGCGTGGGGATCACCCGATCTGCTCGAGCAGGGCGCACGGCCACTCCTGCAGATCGGTGCCGGGCCGGAAACCGGCGGTGTGCTCGCGACCGGTCAGCAGGTTGCGCCAGGCGCCCGGGGGAAGGCCGAGCCGATCGCCGGTTTGCCAGCCCCCCTCGCGGTCGCGGCGACGCGGCAACCGGGTGGCGATGGTGATCGCGCGGGGTTCATCCCCCCGCGCGAACCCCCAGGCGAACCGGGTGGTGGATTCCAGCGGCAGGTAGTTCCCGCCCAGGAAGGCCCCGGGATGCCGTTTGCGCAGTTCGAGCGCGAGGTGGGTCAGCAGCAGTTTCTCCTCAGCCAGGGATCGCTCCCGATTCGGTGCACCCTTGCTGGCCGCGGTCGCTGCCAGCGATCCGCGTAGCGCACCGAAATCCACCGCACGCCGGTTGTCGGGGTCGGTCAGGCTGAGCCGGACGGTCTCCTGGCCCTGGTAGAGGTCGGCCACGCCCAGCGCGGTGAGCTGGACCAGCTTGGTGGCCAGCGTGTTGGTGCGCACCGACTCCCGGGTGAGTTCCACCCAGTCGTCGAAGGCGCGCCGGACGGTGAGGTCGGCCAGCAGGGTCGGGACTGCGCCCGCGGCCGCGGCTTCGGCGTCGTGGTTCGGTGAGACCCAGGAGGTCCACAGCTTCTGCTCCCGGCCGGCCTTGACCAGGAAGGTCGCGATCCGGTCGGGGTCGATCGAGCCGGCCGCGGTCCAGGTGCCGGCCAGGGTCTGCCAGAGGATCGTGCGCAGGGGCGCGGGCAGTTCGCCGGCGAGGGGGTTGAGCGCGTCCACCAACTCGGCCCACTCGTCGGGGTACTCGCTGATCGCCGCGATCCGGGCCCGGACGTCCTCGCTTCGCTTGGAGTCGTGGGTGGAGCCGGACGACATAGTGGCCGGCCAGCCCTGGTTGATCCGGCCCAGCCAGGTATGGAGGTCGGCCGGCCCGGTTGGCTCGGCGTCCATGCCCGGTGCTGGGGAGGCGGCCCTCGAATGAAGCCCATCGCCGGGCGGGAGGCCGAAGGTCCCCGGGTCACCGCCGACCTCGCAGAGCGTGAGCAACTGCGTCCAGCGGTAGAAGGCGGTGTCCTCCACGCCCTTGGCGACCAGAGCCCCGCTCACCTGCTGGAACCGGACGGCGAACTCCGCCGCGGGCGGTTCGGTGCTGGTGCTGGTCGCCAGGGCGTGCAGTCGTTCCAGCGTCGGATGGTCGCTGTTGGAGAGCGTGGCCCTGGCGCGGCGGGCGGCGTCGGCGAGCACTCCCGCCTCCGTGTCGCTCGTGGGATGACCGGGACGCACATAGGCCCGGTAGCGGTCCAGGGCGACCAGGAACTCGCGCAGGCAGCGCCGAACCGACGATGCGTCCAGGCCGGGATCGAGTGGCCCGGCCAGGCCGGCCAGCCGGTCGACGTCGATGGCCAGGGAACCGTCGGCGATGAACCGCTTGGCTTCACTTGCCACCTCCGGCCAGGTGTGCCGGGGTTGCTCGTCGGTGGTCAGCGCCAGCTCGGCGAGCGGCACTGCCGCGGCTGGATCGAGCTGGACGGCATCGAAACGCCAACTCGCCTCGTAGCCGGTGGTTCCGGCCACCGGCCAGGTTCGCGGCAGGAGCTCGTCCCCAGACAGGATCTTCTCCGCCGCTACCCAGGCGCCGCCGGTCGCGGCGTCCAGCCGCTCGAAGTAGCCCTGGGGATCGGCCAGGCCGTCGGGATGGTCTACCCGCAAGCCGTCGATGTGTCCGGCGCGGAACAACTCCAGCAGCAGCGCATGGGTGGCGTCGAACACCTCGGGAAGCTCCTGGCGGATCCCGATCAGCGTGACGATGTCGAAGAACCGTCGGTGGGTGAGCCGGGTGTGGTTGCCCTGCCAGCGCTGGAGGGAGTACCGCTGTGCGGCGACCGCCTCGGCCAGCGTGTTCGCGGTGCCCAGGGCAAGCGGGTAGGGGTGATCGTCCAGGGTGAGGATGCGCTCGGTGGCGCCGTCCGGGAGCCGCAGATCAGCGAAGCGCAGTTGTCCGCTCGCGATCAGTGCCGGGATCGGATCATCGGGGTCCTGGGAGGAGCCCGGAGGGCTGGCGTCCATCGCGATGTTCGGCAGCACCAGGCTCGCGCCGGGCTCGATGTCGAACCAGTCGGCGTACGGCGAATCCGGACCATCTCGCAGGACGCTCCACAGCGCCGGATTCAGCCACAGCGGCGTCGGGATCGCCATATGGTTGGGCACGATGTCGACGACGATGCCGATCCCCCGCGCATGAGCCCCGTCGGCCAGCGCCTCGAAGCCCGCTCGGCCGCCCCGCTCCTCCGAGATCCTCGTGGGATCGACCATGTCGTAGCCGTGGGTGGAGCCCGGGACGGCCTCCAGGATCGGGGAGAGGTAGAGATCGGTGATGCCCAGGTCGGCGAGATAGTCGAGCTGGGCTTCCGCGTCGGCGAACGTGAAGCCGGCGTGCAACTGCAACCGGTAGGTGTTCAGCGGAATCCGGTGGGCTGGGGTCGGCATGGGGCTCCCTCCAGGGTCGCCGCCAACCTAGCAGGGAGGCATGGCCGGGCACCTCGCCGTGCTCGGTGCCCGGCCTCCGTGCAGCGATCGCGAGCAGGCCCGCGTCGGTTCCCTCCTCTTGCCGCCTGACTACGGCTCGCGCCCCTCGTCCCCAGCCCGATCGAGGGCCGGCTCTCATGCTCCGGTTTCTCAGTCACGCGGTCGGAGTGCTAACCTCTTTCGGCTGGCTCCTTCGGGGGTCGGGCGCGAGTGGCGGAATGGCAGACGCGCACGGTTCAGGTCCGTGTGTCCGAAAGGACGTGGAGGTTCAACTCCTCTCTCGCGCACAGTAGAGGCTTTCAGGCCCACCCTGCGGGTGGCGTGCAGGGGATCAGTGGCTGGCGAGTGCCTGGGCCTCGCCCCACACCCGGAGCAGATTCCCGCCCCAGATCTTGGCCACCTCGTCGTCGCCGTGGCGGCGGCGCAATGCCTCGGTCACCCGGGGGGTCTCGGGATAGCCGAGCCACCCGTCGATCCCGCCGCCGTGGTGGAAGTCCGAGGCGATCCCGACATGGTCGATACCGACCAGGCCGATCACGTGGTCGACGGCGTCCACCAGCTTCTCGACGTCACTGCGCGGCCAGTCGTGCCTGACCTTGGCGTGGTACTCGCGGAAATAGTCGTCGAACTTCTGCTCGTCCCAGTCCGCGGTCTCGGGATCGAGCACGGCGTAGTAGTCCTGCGACCCGGTGTAGCCGGGCAGGCCGAACCGTTCGCGCAGCTCCCTGATGTCCTCGACCACCTGGGGGTGGGACCCCCGGGGGGTCAGATAGCCGTCGAAGGCGACGATCTGGACGAGCCCGCCCTTCGCGGCCAACTGCCGCACGTCGTCGTCGGTGATCGTCCGGTCGGCCTCGCCCACGGTTGCGCGAAGCCCGTTGTGGGAGGCGATGACCGGGCCGGCTGAGCGCTCCACGATGCGTCGGCGTGCCGCTGTCGACACCTGGGCCGTGTCGATCACGACACCGCGGGCGTTGAGCAGTTCGATGGCCTCCTCGGTCCGCGGAGCGATGTCAGGCGCTCCGGTGTCGGCGCTCGCCGACGGATAGGGCCGGGAGGAGCGCACCCACCGGTTGTCTCCGATGAAGCCGAAGTCGAGGATCGCCACCCCCCGGTCGAGCCAGGACTCCAGCGCCTGCAGATCCTCCAGTGGCTGAGCGTTCTGCAGCGCGGGCACGATCGACAGCACTCCCGCCGCGGCATTGGCGACGACCTCGGCCGGGGACCCGGCGCGACGTGCGGCACCCGGATCCCTGGCCAGGGCTCGGTCGACGCCGGCCCAGGTGGCCTCCAACTCCGCCAGACCGGTTCCGGGTGGGCTTCCGGCCGGCACCTTGCCGCCGCGCACGGCCACGACCACGGCCCCCACGCCGCCGGCCCGGGCTTCCTCGACCGGGAAGTCGTAGCCGTCGGCGGTGGGCGCGACGTCGGTGTGTCCGTCGATCACGATCAATGGCTGGGCTGGGGACACGGTCAACTCCTGGGTTCGGTCGGGTTCACTGGCCGACGGCCAGCGGATGGGGCGCCGCGCTCGGTCCACTGGGCACCGAGTTGAGCAGGAACTTCGTATAGGGGTCACGGGGGTGCCTCAGCACCTGCCACGCCGGCCCGGACTCGCGGACCGTGCCGTCTCTCATCACGGTCACGTCATCGGCGATCTGTGCCACCACCCCGAGATCATGGGTGATGAACAGCAGCGACAGCTGATGCTCCGCCTGGAGGTCGACAAGCAACTGCAGGATCTTCGCCTGGACGATCACGTCGAGGGCGGACACCGCCTCGTCCAGCACGATCAGCGTGGGTCGCAGCGCAAGAGCCCGGGCGATCGCCACCCGCTGCCGCTGACCGCCGGACAATTCGGTCGGATGACGGCTCAGCAGTTCCCGGGAAAGCCCGACCTGGTCGAGCAGCGGAGCAACGGCATCCAGTCGCTCGCGGGAGCTGCGAAACACCCCGTGGTTGACCAGCGGCTCGGCGATCACATCCGCCACGCGCATCGCGGGATCGAGGGAGAGATACGGGTTCTGATGGACGAAGCTGATCGCGCGGAGCAGATGCCGAGGGCGTGAGCGCGCCGTGACCGGCAGCACCTCCCCGTCGAGGCTGGCGGTGCCCGAACTCGCGCCGACCAGGCCGACGATGATCCGGGCGACCGTCGACTTACCGGCGCCCGACTCGCCGACCAGGGCATGGGTGCGGCCCGCGTGGATCGTCAGGTCGGCCCCGGTCACCGCGGCCACGGCGGCGGAGCCGCGTCCGTAGTGCTTGGCCAGGCCGCGAACGACCAGGAGTGGCTTTCGCGACGTGCTGGGGCCGCTGGGGGACGCCGCGGTGGCCGGCCGCAGCCTCGGCGACGTGATGGAAGGCGCGGAGTCGACCAGCGCGCGGGTGTAGGGCTCCGAGGAGGTGGTGATGTCGTCCGGGGTGCCGTGACTGACCAGCAGACCCTCGCGCATCACGAAGATCCGGTCGGCTCGCTCGTGAGCCACGCCCAGATCGTGGGTGACGAGCAGCAACCCGAGATGGCGGTCTCGGCGAAGTTCCGCCAGGCGATCGAGGATCGCCTTCTGCGTGGTCACGTCGAGGGCGGAGGTCGGCTCGTCCGCGACGACCAGTTCCGGTGAGTTGATCAGCGCCATCGCGATCAGCACGCGCTGCCGCTGGCCGCCGGACAGCTCGTGCGGGTAGGCCCGCGCTATCCGGTCGACGTCGGCGAGCCCGACTTCCGCCAGAGCCTCGCCGATCCGGACGCGCAGAGCCGCCCGATCCTGGTCGCGGTCGTGGACCGTGACCGCATCGGCCAGTTGCGCGGCCACCCTGCGGGCCGGGTTCAGCCCGGCGGCCGGATCCTGCGGAATATAGCCGACCCGTTTGCCGCGCACCCGGGACAGCGCGCGTTCGTCGATGCCGGTGACCTCCGTGTCGGCGATGCAGGCCCGTCCGGTGACCTCCACCGTCCGTGACGGAGTCAGCCCCAGCAGGGCGTTGACCAGTGAGCTCTTGCCGGAGCCGGACTCTCCGACGATCGCCACCGTCTCACCCCGATCGACGTGCAGCGACACTCCCCGGACGGCCCGGACCTGACGGCCTCGGCGGCCGTAGGTGACGGTCAGGTTCTCGGTGAGCAGTAAGGGCGCGGTCATCGTCACACTCCGTCCGCGAAGTAGGTACTGAGCCGATTGGTCGCCAGAACCACCGCGGTGATGACGACTCCGGGCAGCAGGGAGATCCATGGGTAGGGGCCCAGCAGGTCGCGGCCCTCCACCACCGACAGACCCCATTCGGGCGTCGGTGGCGTGGCGCCGTAGCCCAGGAATCCCAGCGAGGCCACCGAGATCACCGCGGAGCCGAGTTCGAGGGCAGCCAGCGCGAGCACCGGCGGGGAGGCGTTCGGCAGGATGTGCCGGGTCATCATGCGGGCGGGTCGGGTGCCGAAGACGAAGGCGGCCTCGATGAAGTCGTACTGCTTGGTGCGCACGACCTCGGCCCGCATGATCCGGGCGAACGCCGGTACCGCGCCGACCGCCACCGCGATCGCCACGTTGAACGTCCCGTGGCCCAGTGCCGTCACCACCGTCATCGCGAGCAGCAATCCGGGCACCGCGAGAAACACGTCCACGACCCGCATGATCGCGGCGTCCACCGGGCCGCCGGCGAATCCGCTGATCAGCCCGATCGCGGCGCCGATGGAGCCGCCGACCGTCACCGCGAAGCCGGTCGCCAGCAGCGTGGTCCGGGCTCCCGCGATCACCCGGCTGAGAATGTCGCGGCCGAGCAGGTCGGTGCCGAAGGGGTGTGCCCAGCTGGGTGGGAGCAGGCCCCGCGAGGCGTCTCCGGTCAGTGGATCGTAGGGCGCCACCCAGTCCGGCACGATCGCCCACACCGTGACGGTGGTCAGGATGATCACCGCGAGCAGCAGCGAGGGTGAGCGCAGGAGCGCTGAGCCCAGGCGCCGGACGCCGGTGCGCGAGCCACTTCGCGAGATCAGGCGCAGCTGGCCGCTGTCGGGGGAGGCCGGCAGGCTCGGCGTCTGGACGGTCACCGCGCCCCCTCCAGTTCGGCTTCACGTCGCGGAATCCCGGCCCGGCCGGTGCGTCGGCCGGCTTCCAGTTCGGTGCGCAGTCGAGGATCGACCAGCGGGAAGAGCAGGTCGACCACCAGGTTGATGGTGACGAAGAGCACGGCCCCGAAGAGCACGACGCCCTGCACCACCGGGACGTCCTGGGTGCGCACCGCCGCCTCGGACAGCCGGCCGATCCCGGGCCGGGAGAAGACCGTCTCGACGATGATCGCACCGGCCAGCAGGTTGCCGAAGGTGAGTCCGGCCAGGGTCAGGGCGGGCAGCACGGCGTTGCGCAGCACGTCGCGCCAGACCACCTGGTGCCGCCGGTAGCCCTTGGCGACGGCGGTGGTGGCGTACGGCTTGCGAAGTTCGATGGTGGCGCTCTTGATCAGCAGTTGGGCCAGCGGACCGGACACCGGAATGGCCAGCGTGAGGGCCGGCAGCACGAGGTGGCGTGCTGTTCCGCTGCCGATCGCTGGGAACAGGTGTAGCTGGAACGAGAAGACCTGCAACAGCAGGAGCCCGATGATGAAAGCGGGCACCGACACGAAGGCAGGTGGGATCGCTCGCAGCGTGTGGCTCACCCAGGGCGAGTTCGTGGACACCGCCCAGATCGCGAGCCCGACGGCGATCACGATCGCGATGACCAGCGCCGTCAGCGAGAGCAGCACGGTCTCGGGGAGGACCTGGGCGAGCATCTCGGAAACCGGCCGTCCGGTCTGGATGGACAGCCCCAGATCTCCGGTGAGCGCCCGTCCGAGCTGCGTCACGTACTGGACGGCGAGTGGTTGCCCGAGACCGTAGTACTCGCGCAGCCGTTCCTTCTCGGCCTCGTGCGCGGCCCCGACTCGCGCCGGGTCGAAGATCAGATCCACCGCGTCCTGGGGCAATGCGTAGAGCAGCAGGAAGGTCGCGGTGTAGGCGGCCCACAGCACGAAGACGGCCTGGCCGGCGCGCCCGAGCAGGTAGCGCGTCATGAGGATCCTTCCCTGTCGGGGGAGGGCGAGCCGCCCTCCCCCGAGCCGGTCGTCAGTCGGCCTGATCGACCCAGGTGTTGAAGAAGTAGCCGCGGGCATAGGCGTCGAACTGCACGTCGTGCACCGACGGCCGGGAGGCAGCCACCTGAGCGAGGTTGAAGATCGGCGAGGTCAGGGCGTACTTGTCGACGATCAACTCCTGCGCCTGCTTCGCGATCGCGGTGCGTTCGGCGCCGTCCGGAGTGGTCTCCAGCTTGCTGAGGACGTCCACCAGTTCCTGGTATCCCGGGTCGGTCTCGGCCACCTGCGAGATGTTGGTGCGGATCGGTGAGAACACCTCGTCGATGACCGAGATGTCGCCGGCGGTCTGGGTGTACTGGATGACGTGCCACTGGTCGGGGTTCTCTCGATTGGCTCGCCACTCGGTCCCCGGCAGCACATGCAGATCCAGCTCGATGCCGACGTTGCGCAGATCCTGCTGCACCAGCTCGAAGGCCGGCTTGTTCACCACGATGATGCTCAGTGCATTGACCCGGACCACCAGCCGTTTCCCGTCCTTGACCCGGATCCCGTCCTCACCGGGGACCCAGCCGGCCTCGTCCAGCAACCGGCTGGCCTCGGCCTGGTCGTAGCGCAGGCTGCTGGAGCTGAGGTCGATGAACCCGTCCAGTGCCTCACTAGCGATCGACCGGGCCGGCGCATAGCTGTCCGAGAGCACCGCCTGGAACAGGGCGTCTCGGTTCCAGCCAAGCTGCAGCGCCTTGCGGACCGCGAGTTCGTTGGTGGGCGACTTGTCGATCAGGATGTCGAAGGAGTTCGTCTTGCCCGGCACCAGCGCTGACGCGATGCCGTAGCCCTCTCCCTTAAGCAGTCGCTCGTCGGTCGGCTGGACGTCAAGGATGGCGTCGAGTTCACCGGATCTGAGCGCACCGGTCCGTGCCGTGGCCTCCGGGGTGACGATCAACTGGATCTCGTCGAGGTAGGCGGCGCCCTCGCGCTGCAGTGACGGCGGCGACCAGTTGTAGTCGGCACGCTTGGTGAGCGTGGTGGTGCCCTGCGGGTCATGGGCGGTGATCACGAACGGGCCCGAGCCGACCACGTTTCGGAAGTCGCCGCGTTCCTCGGCGGTCTTGGACAGCGTGCTGCTGGCCAGGATGCCGGCGTTGAAGTGCGATGTGGCGCGCAGGATGGACGTCCGGGGTGATTCGAAGCGCAGCGTGACCGTGCTGGGCTCGGTGACCTCGGCGCCGGCATAGCCGGGAAGCAGTTCCGTGTTCGCTGCGATGCCCAGTCCGTCGTCGCCGAGCCCGAGCAGGTCGTAGTTCTCCTTGACCGACTCAGCGGTCAGTGGGGTGCCGTCGCTGAAGGTGACCCCGTCGCGGATGACGAAGGTGTATTCCTTCAGGTCGTCGCTGACGGTCCAGCTCTCGGCCAGCCACGGTTCCAGCTTCTTGGTTTCGGGATTGAAGTAGGTGAGCTTGTCGGAGATGTTCGAGCCCAGCAACCCGTCGGCATAGCTGCTGCCCAGATGGGTGTCAGGGGCGGTCGGCGAGGCCAGCAGACCGAATTTGAGGGTGCCGCCGGCTTGCGGTTCGCCGCTGGTGGCGGCGCTGCTGCTGGTGGGGCCTTCGGTGGTCGCCGGCTGGGCGGTCGAGCAGCCGGCCGCCACCAGAGCAATGGCGAGCGTCCCCAGGGCCGCGGAGAGCAGCCTGCCGCGGCGGCGGGGCGGTCCCGAGGCCGGATCGGGAGCGGACGTTGGCGCGGCGGTCCCCGACCTGGGCGGATGCCCCCACGAGGAGGCAAAGGGGATATCGGAAATGTGACGGGAAAATGACATGGGTAATCCTCTGATCGTAAGGGAAATTCACACACCATTGGCGGTGGGAAGGGCATGCTGATGAAACGCCGGCTCAGCGGCAATTCACGAGGTTGGTCAAATCAGCGAGAAAGTCGCGACGCTCAACGACAGCAGCGACAACACATTCGCGCACCGGGGCGACAACATGCCATGTGGCTACGATTGACGCGCGCGGCATGGGTCCACCTGTTCCCGCTTGCGGGGACGATCCGGTCGACAGCCATGTAAGGAATATAGTGCCGCAACGGAGAATTATCCAATGGATATCGAATGTCGAGATGGCCGGCTTGGGAGAATTCCGGCACGCCACTTCGGCGGGAGTGCTCTCGCATTTCCCGCATTGTTCGCGGCTCGGTGGGAACGCGCGGAATCCCTCGACCTCCTCGGTCGACCGGCGATCCGGTCAAGAGGCCACCGGCAGCCCTGCTTCGGTCCAGGCGCCCATTCCGCCGGCGACGCTCTTCACGTCGGAGTAGCCCTGAGCCTTGAGCAGCAGCAGAGCGTAGAGCGAGCGGGTTCCGGCCGCGCAGATGGTCACGATCGGGGCCGTCCGGTCTTCGGGCAATCCGTCGAGGCTACCGGCGGAGAGTTCCGGCAGGGGAAGCTGGATCGCCTCGTCGATCCGGACCCGGGCGACCTCGTTGGGGTTCCGGACGTCCACGATCGCGACGCCGCCGTCCAGCAGGCGCTTGGCTTCGGCGACGTCGATCACGTCCGGGCCCGACTTGGCCAGGGCAAAGGCGGCGTCCAGGTGTTCGGCGAAGGGGTTGGCGGCCGGGACGGGCGTGGTCTCCTCAGGCGGGAACAGGTCGGGCAGGTGCCGCCGGAAGGAACTGAGGTATTTCCAGGCATTGTCGGGGAACACCACGACGGCCAGCACGCCCGGTTCGTCGGGGACGGCGCGGAGCGCCCCGGCCAGCGCCAGGCCACAACTCGGCCCCGCGATCAGGCTCTCCTCCAGGTGCAGCCGCCGGCAGAGGCCGTAAGCCTCCTCGTCGCCGATCTCGAGCACCTGGTCGTAGGCCTCGGGGGTGAAGAAGTCGGTCAGCGCGAGAGCCTGCCGGCTCCGGACACCGGGGATGTCGTGACCGGCGGTGGGGTGAACGCCGACCACCTGCACCGCCGGATTCTGCTCCTTGAGATACCGGCCGGCGCCGGTGATCGTCCCGCAGGTGCCCAGCGCCGCGACGAAATGGGTCACCCGGCCACCGGTCTGCCGCCAGATCTCCGGGCCGGTGGTGCGGTAGTGCGCCTCGGGGTTCGCCGGGTTGGCGTACTGGTTCAGTTCCGTCCAGCCGGGCCGCTCGCCGAGTTCGGCGGCCTTCGCCATGGCGCCCTCGGGTTGGCCGGGCATCGGGCACAGGTCGTCGTCCAGTTCGATCAGGTCGGTGCCGAACAGCCGCAGCGCCGTCCGCTTCTCCAGCGGGATCGCCTTGGAGAGCACGGCCGAGAAGCCGTAGGTCCGCGCGTTGGAGACCATCGACAGGCCGAGCCCGGTGTTGCCCGAGGTCGGCTCGACCAGGTTCTCCAGTTCGACCCCGCGCTCCTCGGCGTCCCGGACGAGGTTCGCCGCGACCCGGTCCTTGACCGCGCCGAACGGGTTGTACCACTCGAGCTTGGCGTAGACCTGGGCGTGCCGGAACCCCGGGATGCGGGTGAGCCGGACGATCGGAGTCGGGTTCTCCGCGGTCGGCAGCAGGTCGAGGATCGAGTCGTAGGTGCGAAGGCTGTGATCGGACATCTTGGTTCTCTTCGGTCGATGTGGCTTGAACGACGTCCTAACCCTTGGGGCGACGTTCGCTGAGGTCGCGGACGCCGTCGAGGAAGACGTCGATCTCCTCGACGGTGTTGTAGAAGGCGAAGGACGGCCGCACCGTCTTCTCCACCCCAAGCCGGCGCAGGATCGGCTGGGCACAGTGATGGCCCGCCCGGACGGCGATGCCGCGCTGGTTCAGCGCCTTGCCGACCTCCTCGGCCTCGTACCCGGCGAGCAGGAAGGAGAGCACGCTGGCCTTGCGGTCGGCGGTGCCGATCAGGCGTACCCCGGGGATCGAGGCCAGGCGAGGAGTCGCGTACTCCAGCAGGCTGTGCTCGTAGGCGTCGACCCGCTCGATGCCGGTGTCGCTCACGTAGCGCAGAGCCGCCGCCAGCCCTACCGCGTCGGCGATGTTGCCGGTGCCTGCCTCGTACTTGTTCGGCGGGGGTTGGTAGATGCTGCGCTCGACGGTGACGTCGGCGATCATGTTGCCGCCGCCCTGCCAGGCCGGCGTCTCGTCCCACACCCGCTCGGCGAGGTACACCGCGCCGATGCCGGTCGGGCCGAACACCTTGTGACCGGAGAACACGAAGAAGTCCGGATCGAGTTGCCGCAGGTCGGTCGCCAGGTGCGGCACTGACTGCGCGCCGTCGATCAGCACCCGTGCGCCTGCCCGATGGGCCAGCGCGACGATCGCTTCGACCGGCGTCACGGTGCCGATCGCGTTCGCCACGGCGGTCGCCGACACCAACTTGGTGCGCGAGTTGAGCGACCGGGTGAACTCGTCCAGCAGCAGGTTGCCGGCATCGTCCACCGGCACCACCCTGAGCACCGCGCCGGTCTCCCGCGCGAGGATCTGCCAGGGCACGATGTTCGCGTGGTGCTCCAGGTGGGTGATCAGGATCTCGTCGCCGGCCCGCAGGTTCGCCCGTCCCCAGGACTGGGCGACCAGGTTGATCGCCTCGGTCGCCCCGCGGACGAAGGCGATCTCCTCCGAACGTCCGGCGCCCAGGAAGTCGCGGACGGTGTCCCGGGCGTCCTCGTAGGCATCCGTCGCCCGGGCCGCCAACTCGTGTGCTGCCCGGTGGATGTTGGAGTTCTCGCGGGCGTAGAAATGGGCCAGCCGGTCGATCACCGCCTGCGGCTTCTGGGTGGTCGCCGCGTTGTCGAACCAGATCAGCGGATGCCCGTTGACCTGCTCGGCCAGGATCGGGAAGTCCTTCCGCACGTTGTGGACGTCGAACTCTGCCGGACGGCCGACCGCCCGCGGCGGCAGAGCCCCGGAGCGGGCAGGGTCACCGAGCTCGAAGAACTCCTGTGGTGCGGGCTCGGAGACTCCCCACGGCGCCAGCAGTCGATCCAGCCCCGGCAGCACGGGCGCCAGCGTGCCCGGCGCCACCCAGGATGCCGGCTTCACCGGGAAACCGGGCACGGCGCCCACCGGCTCACGCCGAGAGCCAGCCGACGTGCCCGGGGGCCTGCCTTCAGTGCTGGCCTTCGGCGGATGAGGCTGGGCCTCGGTGAAGGGGGCAGAGGTGGGGGCGGAGCCGCGCGGCGCGACCGGCACGGTGTACGGCGGAGTGTCCGCTCCCGGCAGCCCCGGAACGGGATCCCCCCAGTCGGGCAGATGCGGGACGATCGGGAACGCCTGCCCGCCCGCCTCCACCGCGGGTGGGGCCAGGGTCGCTGCTGTGCTGGTGCCGGGCAGTGAGCCCCGAGGGGCCACCGGTGCGGACGGCGGTGCGATCGCGGGCACTCCGCCACCGGGCACTCCGCCTGACTCCCATCGAGGGCTAGCCAAGGGGTCCGAGGACCAGCCTTCAGCGCTGGGTCTCGGTGGGTAGAGCTGGCCCTCGGTGAGGGGGGCGGACGACGATGCGGCCGGCGCGGGCAGCGCCGTCGGGGCCGGGCCGGACGGCACCGACCTGGATACCTGCAACGGCGTCAGTTCCGCATAGGCCTGGGAGGCGAGCAGCGCCAGAGCCTCCGGGCTGATCGGCAACCCGGACGACGGCCTCAGGTCAGTCGTACTCATGGAATACGCCGATCTCGGCGCCCTCCAGCACCGCCAGGGCGTCGTCGGTCAACACCGCGAGCGCCGAGTACAGCGAGACCAGATACGAGGCGATCGCCTGGCGGTTGATCCCGTTGAACCGGACCGACAGCCCCGGCGACTGCTCGCCGACCAGGCCCGGCTGGAACAGCCCGACCACGCCTTGGCGCTCCTCGCCGGTGCGGACGGCGATGAAGCTGGTCTTGCCGTCCTCCACCGGCACCTTGTCGGAGGGGACGATCGGGATGCCCCGCCAGGTGATGAACTGGCCGCCGAACAGGTTCACCACGACCGGCGGCACGCCACGCCGGGTGGCCTCGCGTCCGAAGGCGGCGACGCCGAGCGGGTGGGTCAGGATGAAGGTCGGGGTCTTCCATACCTTGGTGAGCAGCGAATCCAGGTCGTCCGGGGTGGGCGGGCCGGAGATCGTGCTGAGCGTCTGCTCGGGCACCACCTGGGAGAGCAGCCCGTATTCGGGGTTGTTGACCAGCTCGGATTCCTGCTGTTCCTTGATCGTCTCGATGGTCAGCCGCAGCTGCTGGGTGACCTGGTCGTGCGGGCTGGAGTACAGGTCGGAGACCCGGGTGTGGATGTCGACGATGGTCGAGATCGAGCGCAGGGTGATCTCCCGCGGGTTGGTCTGGTAGTCGACGTAGGTGCTGGGCAGCGGCTCCGCGTCCGCCTCTCCGACCTGAACGGTGACCCGCTCGGGGTTGATCACCCGGTTCACCCGGTAGATGCCGGCTTCCACCGGCACCCACTGCAGCAGGTGCAGCAACCACCGCGGGGTGATCGTCGAGAGCTGTGGGACGGTCTTGGTGGCATTGGCGAGTTGCTGGGCGGCGAGATCGCCCAGCGCCTGGGATTCGGTCTGGTCAACGGACATGGATGGGCTCCTGCTTCGGTTGGGATGCGACGGACGGGTGGAGGCCGGGAACCCTGAGTTCCGGCCGGATCGGGATGACGTGGTGAGGCGTGGCGGAAGGCGGCGACGGCAGCAGCGCCACCAGCGGGGTGAACTCGGCGGGCCCGGCCGGCGTGCTCGACCCGATCAGCAGCCGGGCTTGCTGCAGCGGCAGCACCGGCGCGGAGTCGGCGACCTCGGCAAGCAGCAACTCGTAGAGATACACCACCCGCTCGTTGTTGCGGAACCGCCGGCTGCCACCGACCTCCAGGCGGATGTCGCGCAGATCGAGCAGCCCGTCGCGATCCCAGGGGCCCTGTGCGGTGAGCCGGTAGTGGGAGTGCCCGAGAGGGCCGGTCGCCGCGCTGGCGCTCGACAGGGTTGCCGCGGTACCCAGCCGGCGGTGCCAGTGCCGGCCCGCCGGGCGCCGCTCGCCGACCTCGATCGCCGACCGAGACACCGGGCTCCAGCGCACTCCGTCCGCCGACTGTTCCAGGCGGATCTCGACCCCGTGGCGTCCGGTGCGCGCGCCCAGCGTGAAGCTGAACGAGCGCAGTTGCAGGGCCTCTGCCAGGGCGAGTTCCAGGTGGACGCTCTCGCCGGCCGGCAGCGGGGTATGCCAGTCGAGCCTTCCGCGGTCGCGCTCGACCAGGCGACTGCTCGGATGGTCGCCGATCCGGGCGCGCGCCGCGACCGGGACGTCCAGCGGCTGCGTGTCGAGATCCAGGCCGTTGGTGAGCCGCCAGATCGCGGCCTGGGTGGCTGCGATCGCCTCGTGCCGGCGGATCTCGGCGGTGCCGGGGTAGCCGTGCTCGCGTAGCCGGCGGGTCAGTTCGGCGGTCGACACCGCCGGGTAGCTGTGGGCCAGTACCCGGGTGATCTCCCGGTGCCACCGGTTCGCTGAGGCCGGCGCGTGGCGCCAGGGCGCCTCGCGGTAGTGCGCGAGCCGACGGGGGCTGACGCCGCCGAAGTCCACCGAGTAGGCGTCGATGTTGGGGTTCAGCCGGATCAGATCGGTGTGGGCGGTGCTGCCGTCGGCGAACCGGATCAGGTCGACCGTCGAGGAGTACATGCCGCCGCGCATCCGTGAGAACGCCGCCACCGGCCGGGCCGAGGGACGGCGCAGCCCAGCGGGCTGCCCGACAGCGGACAGTCCCGTTGCGAGCACGGGAGCGTGCGGGACGAGTGCGGCAGTGCCTGCCTCGATCAGGGTGGTCATCGGTGAGTCCTTGGATGGAGCCGACAGCCGGCAGATCTGCCCGGGCTGTGGCGGAGGGGTTGGTCGAGTGTCAGCGGGACATTCGACAACAACAACCCAGAACCATGGCGACAGCGTTGGCGCGCGCCTGGTTCGGACTCATGTCGTCCATGGTGACAGGTCGGCCCCGTCGTGGCCGAGATCCGGTCTTGCATCGTGGACGCCATGCCTGCCCCTGGGATGGCCGGCCGGTTCCCGGAACCGCCGCTTCCGGCCTCGTGCCAGGCGATCTCGGGGCGAGCGCGGAAGCCGTGATGGGGGTCTCTGTCACCATGGGGTGGTGACGGAGACCTTCTACGAACGAATCGGTGGCCAGCAGACCTTCCGCGTCCTGGTGGAGCGGTTCTATGCCGGGGTGTCGGAGGACGCCCCGTTACGGGAGATGTACCCGGAGCAGGATCTGGGCCCCGCGGCCGAGCGGCTGCAGCTGTTCCTGGAGCAGTACTGGGGCGGTCCGCACACCTACTCCGAGACCCGTGGCCACCCACGGCTGCGGATCCGGCACGCGCCCTACGCCATCACCCCCACCCAGCGTGACCGCTGGCTGCGCCACATGCTCGCTGCCGTCGACTCGCTGGAGCTGCCCGAGGCCGACGATGCCGAACTGCGCGAGTACCTGATCCGCGCCGCCCAGTTCATGGTGAACACCCTCGACGACCCGGAGGCCTGACGAACACCGCGGTAGCGGCATGAGAGACAAGCTCGTCGACACCGGGACGTGACCGAGGGTCACGACGAGAACCGCTGATGCGCCCCTCGTCCAGTTCGACCGCCGATAGGGCCGATGGGTCTGAGTTCGGCGCTCCGGCGTGTCAGTGCAGTTGGATGGTCGTCACGCAGGTGGGGTCGTCGACGCTGGTGCCGATGATGGCCTCGGCGCGGTGCCCGTCGTGCTCGATGGCGAGTTCGAGTTCGCGATCACGCGGCAACCACAGGCCGGTGAAACCGTTGTCCTGGGTGCGGCGGGTCTCGTCCACCAGCACTTGGCCCTCCCGATCGGTGACGGTCAGGCTGATCTCCGCGTCGCGCAGTTCGCCCAGGCAGGTGGTGAGGCTGTGGAAGAAGCACTCGTGGGTCTGGGTGAGATAGGGCGCGATCGAGACGTAGAACTCGTCGGTGGGCATCGGCAATTCGGTCTCGCCGTCCGCATCCTTGAGCAGCAGCACCCGCGGACGGATGGACGCGAACAGGCCGGCGTCTCGGTCGGCCACCGGCGTCGCTTCCAGGGATTCGATCAGCGCGCGGGTGCCGGCAGGGTCGGAGTCCTCGAAGACCGGGCCGATGGTGGTTGGAGCGGGAGTCGACGGGGCGGGCGGGGTGGCGCAGCCGGCGAGGGCGGCCGTAAGGACGAGCAGTGCGGCGACGATCAGGTTCCGGGGGCGTCGTGTGTTCACCATTCGAACCTAGCAACAGATGACCTGTGACAAGGCGGTTTCGGCGAACTCGGTGGGCGTCGACCGTCTGGCGGAGTTCTTCTGACTTCGCGCAGGTCGACGGCTTCCCAGCTACCACACGCCCTGCCGCACCCTCTCTGGCTCCGCCCGGTGACCGCGTCTTCGTGATCACGCGCCGCTTGGTCATCTTCGTCCCGTCGTGGACGGCTGCGGCCGCTGCCGGTCTCTGCCATCCCCGCGAAGGCGGTGATCTCCTGGGACTGGGTGCGCGATCCTGGCGGAGCTGTCGGAGGGTTTGGGTAGGGTGACGCGCGTGCCCCGAACTCCGCTCGCGTCTCCGCTCGATCTGCTGCGGACGACCTTCGGCTACGACGACTTCCGGGGCGACCAGGGCGAGGTGATCGACCACGTCGTCGCCGGCGGTGATGCGGTGGTGCTGATGCCCACCGGGGGCGGTAAGTCGCTGTGCTATCAGATCCCGGCGCTGGTCCGGCCTGGGGTGGGCGTGGTGATCTCGCCGTTGATCGCGCTGATGCACGATCAGGTGACCGCGCTGGAGAACCTTGGGGTGCGGGCCGGCTTCCTGAACTCCAGCCAGGGGTTCGACGAGCAGCGGGTGACCGAGCAATTGGCGATCGCCGGCGAACTCGATCTTCTCTACCTGGCGCCCGAGCGGCTGGATTTGCCCCGGACGCAGGAGTTCCTCGACCGGCTGACCCTCTCGGTGTTCGCGATCGACGAGGCGCACTGCGTCTCCCAATGGGGGCACGACTTCCGTCCGGAGTATCTGAAGCTGTCGGTGCTGGGCGAGCGTTGGCCGGAGGTGCCGCGGGTCGCGCTGACCGCGACGGCGACCGCGGCGACCCGGCGTGAGATCGCCGAACGGCTCGGCCTGCAGGGCGCCCGCACCTTCGTGGCCAGTTTCGACCGTCCCAACATTTGCTACCGGATCGAGCCCAAGCAGCAACCGCTGAAGCAACTGGTGTCGCTGATCCGCGCGGAGCACGACGGAGATGCCGGCATCGTCTATTGCCTCACCCGCAAATCGGTCGAGGCGACCGCCGAAGCCTTGGTCAAGGAGGGAATCGAGGCGCTGCCGTACCACGCCGGGTTGCCGGCCTCGGTCCGCTCGGCGAACCAGTCGCGGTTCCTGCGCGAGGACGGCGTCGTGATGGTGGCGACCATCGCCTTCGGGATGGGGATCGACAAGCCGGACGTCCGGTTCGTCGCCCACCTGGATCTGCCCCGCAGCGTCGAGGGCTACTACCAGGAGACCGGACGAGCCGGACGCGACGGCCTGCCGGCGACCGCCTGGATGGCCTATGGCCTGGCCGACGTGGTGCAGCAGCGGCAGCTGATCGAAGGCTCGGAGGGGAACGCCGCCCACAAGCGGCAACTCGGCCAGCACCTGGACGCCATGCTGGGGCTCTGCGAGACGCTGCGGTGCCGGCGCCAGCTGATGCTCGACTACTTCGGCGAGGCCAGCGAGCCCTGCGGAAACTGCGACACCTGCCTCAACCCGCCGACGCCCTGGGACGGGACGGTCGCGGCGCAGAAGCTGCTGTCCACCATGGTGCGGCTCAAGCGCGAACGCAACCAGCAGTTCGGCGCCGGTCAGCTGATCGACATCCTGCACGGACGCCGCACGCCCCGGGTCGAGCAGTGGCGCCACCACGAACTGAGCACCTTCGGGATCGGCACCGAACTCACCGACCAGCAATGGCGGGCGGTCGTCCGGCAACTGCTGGCAGCGGGGCTGCTCACGGTGTCGTCCGATGGCCACCACACCCTGCAGTTCACCGAGGATTCCTGGCCGGTGTTGCGTGGCGAGCGCACCGTCCCGTTGCGGGAGGACGCGGTGGTTCGCGCCGCCTCAGGCCGTAAGCGGACGTCGTCCGCCAAGGGCTCCGCAGCCGCCGGTGACCTCACCGCCGAAGACCGTGAGCTCTTCGAGCGGCTCCGCGCCTGGCGCGCCGAGACCGCCCGCGCGGCGTCCGTCCCGGCGTACGTGGTCTTTCCCGACACCACCCTGGCCGCGATCGCCCGGCACCGCCCGTCCACGCCCGACGAACTCTTCGCGATCAGCGGAGTCGGTGACAGGAAGCTGGAGACCTACGGCGACGCCGTCCTTGACGTGGTCGATTCCCACGCCACGCAGCCCTGAGCGGGTGGGCGGGCTCTTGCACGCCATGCTCGTTGGCGACCTGCCTCAGGTTGCGTCGTCTCGGGGGCGGAGCAGGGCTTCTGGGTCGCAGCCGCCGGGGTCTATGGCGTCGAGCACGAGCCGGATGGTGGCGCCGAAGCGGCGCAGTTGTGCGCCCGTCAGGGGGTCGAAGGCCAGGCGGCGGACCTCGCGGACGTGCCCTGGGGCGGCGGCCACCACCTGGGCATAGCCGGCCTCGGTGAGGACGCCGTAGGTCGAGCGTCCGTCGCCGGGATCCGGGACGCGGGCCACCCAGCCCCGTCCCTCCAGCTTGCGGATGACATTGGAGAGTCGCGAGAGCGAGGTGCCGGTGAAGCCCGCCAGGTCACGCAACCGTAGCCGGCGATCCGGCGCCATCGACATTCCTGCCATCAGCAGGTACTCGTACAGGCTCAGGCCGGAATCCCGCTGCAACTGGTGTTCGAGAGCCGCCGGCAACCGGGTCATCAGCAGCGACAGCTGCAGCCAGACCTGCTGCTCCTCGTCGTCCAGCCACGGTGCCTCGCCGTCCATCGCCCAAGGATAGTTCACTCGCGAGCACGAACATGCTTGAAGCTTGAAGTGAATGCCCCTAATCTTAAAGTTCAAGATTGAACTTAATGGAGGTTGTCATGCAGGTCTTCCTGTGGATCGTGGCGGGGCTGCTGGCCCTCGCCTTCCTGGCTGCCGGCGGCATGAAGCTCACCCAGCCGCGGGAGAAGCTGGCCGCGTCGATGGCATGGGTGGAGGACTTCAACGCTCCGATGATCAAGCTGATCGGCGGCCTGGAGGTACTGGCCGCCATCGGACTGATCCTGCCGGCGGCGACCGGCATCGCGCCGATCCTGACCCCGTTGGCCGCGGTCGGCTTAGTGCTGGTGATGATCGGCGCGATCATCACCCACCTCCGGCGTGGCGAGTACCAGATGATCGTGGCCAACGCAGTGTTGCTCATACTGGCCGCCGTGGTGGCCTGGGGACGGTTCGGGCCCTACTCCTTCGCCTGAGTGGCCCGGCAGGTCACAGCAGGTTGGAGAACAGCCGGGCGGCCGAGTTGCGGAAGCGGCGGAGCCAGCCCCACTGGTGGACGTCGTCGAGGGTGAGCGGGACGCAGCCGGCGAGGTCGGCGGCGAAGATCTCCTCGCACTCGCGGGCCGCGGCTTCGTCGTAGATCCACACCATCAGTTCCTTGTGCAAGCGCAGACTGCGCACATCGAGATTGAGCGTGCCGATGCTGGCGGCCTTGCCGTCGACGGTCAGCGACTTGGCGTGGAAGAAGCCCTTCTCCCAGCGGTAGATGCGCACGCCGGCGTGCAGCAACTGTTCGAAGTAGGTCTCCGCGGCGTACCAGGGGATCTTCTTGTCGAGCATGCCGGTCAGCATCAGTTCGACCCGCACGCCACCCGCGGCGGCATTGGTGATCGCCTGCAGGGTGGGCTGGTCGGGCACGAAGTAGGGGCTCTGGATGAGCACCCGGTCGCGCGCGCCGCTGATGGCCACCTGGTGGGCCCGGCCGGCGGCCAGCCAGCGGTCGTCGAAGCCGTGGTGCACGGTCTGGACGACGATCTCGCCCGGTGGCAGCGACGGATCGGGGTAGTAGCGCTCGTGGAAGAGATCCTCGCCGTCGACCTCGAGCCAGCGGACGTCGAACAGCTTCTCCAGATCCGCCACGCCAGGCCCGGTCAGTCGCAGCCCGGTGTCGCGCCAGGCCGGGAACCGCTTCCCGCCGTCGATGTATTCCTGCGCGACGTTGAAGCCGCCGGTGTGCCCGGTCTCGGCGTCGATCACGGTGATCTTGCGGTGGTTGCGGTAGTTCACCTTGGCAATCCCGGTCATGTCGAACCGGACGATGGCGCCGGCCTCGCGCAGCCGCCTCATGGTACGCCGGCTGTACGGCGCCGCACCGAACCAGTCGTTCAGCACCCGGACCTCGACGCCTTCCCGCAGGCGCTCGACCAGCACGTCGGTGATTCGCTCGGTGAGGACGTCGTCCTTCCAGATGAAGTAGCTGATGTGGATGAACCGGTCGGCAGCAGCCAGGTCCGCGATCAACACCTCGAAGTACTCGTCACCGGCGGGGTAGATATCGCAACTGCGCACCGTGAGCGGTGGCGCCCCGGCAAGCTTCGCGATCAGGTTCGCGTTGTGCCGGATCCAGCTCTCGGGGTGCTGAGTCTCCAGCCGGGTGAGGATATCGCCGTGACGCGCGTAGTAAGGCTCCATGAACTCCCGGGCGGTCGTCCGGGTGTGGTGGGTCTTCTTCGACCGGTGCGCGATCGCCGGCCAGTTGCGACCGAAGAAGAAGTAGATGACCAGTCCGATGACCGGCAGGGCTATCAGCACCAGTAGCCAGGCGAGGGCGGCGGTCGGGTCGCGGTTCTCGGCGATGATCAGCACGGAGACCGCGAGCCAGTACACGATCAGGACGATGTCGACGACGAGCCACAGTTCGGTGATCACCACGGGCTCCTCCTCGCGAGAACCGAGCCTGCACCGTACCAGCCGGTGGACGCGTGGCCTCCACGCACGGCCCGGTGGCCGCGAAACCCCGGCGGCAGAACCGGGCCGGCAGGGTCAGGCAGCGCTGGCCGGGGTGCCCAGGAGGAACAGATCGGTCCGCAGCGTTGCGGGGTCCGTCTGCGGGGTCGGGTCGGAGACGTACAGCTCGAAGGAGAGGCTCGGGACGAAACCCCGTGCCGCCGCCTCGGCAGCCAGGCGCCCCCAGCTCTCCCCGAGGGTGTCGTAGGAACCGAAGTGGGTGAGGACGAACGCCGGTCCGGAGGGCAGCACGCCGGGCTCCACCGTCACCGCGCCGGGGATGGCAGCCGGCAGCGGGGTGGCGACCGGGAAGCCGATCTCCAGGTCGAACACGGCCATCGGGTCGCCGAGGTAGAGGGCGAAGGCCGGCCCGCTGAGAGGCGCCCCGCTTGCGGCCAGCGCCGGGTACCCGGCATCGAACAGCGCTGGCAGGTCGGCGACCGTGACACCGGTGTGGCGAACCACGGCAGTCGGCTCCTCGGCCACGGTGAGCAGGGTCGGCTCCGGCACGGGCTCATTGATGATCATGCTGCGATCCTCTCACCGCCCGAGCCTCCTCGCACACGGGGTGGAGGACGACGATTCGCCGCTGCGTCATTCCTGGTGGGAGCCCGGATCCTGGCTTCGTGGCGGTCCGTTCGAGGGCTCCGGCCTCACCCAGCGGCTACCGCGGCACTGGTAGGGCCTTCGTTCCAGGAGCGGTCGAGGGCGCTGACACAGTAGCTGCCGGAGGGCCCGGTGAACGAGGGCGACGCGACCTGGCCCACCAGGTTCGCCAGGTCGCGGTCGACGCGGTAGACGGCGTAGTGGGCGGCGTCGGGCACTGGTTCCCACTGCAGCGTGACCAGACCGGCTGTGCTCGTCGCAACGAGGCCCTGGGGCGTCGCCGGAGCTGTGGCCGGCAATCGGTCCATGGTGGGCACCAGTGCCACAGAGGCGTAGAACTTCTCGCGGTAGCGGGTCTGGGCGCCGAGGGTGTCGGCGCCCAAGCTGGTGGCACGGAAGTGGACGAAGCCCGCGGCATCGTGTGTGCGGGCGAGCGCCAGCTGCTTCGACAGCTCGTCGGGGGAGTCCCAGGCGCCGCCCGTCCCGACCCGGTAGTCGGCCTGGCCGATGTAGAGCTGGACGCTGGTGCCCTTCACCACGTCCGCCCACCAGGGCAGCAGCGCGGCGTAGTCGGCCCGGTCGTAGCCGATCTGCCAGTACAGCTGGGGGACGATGTAGTCGACCCAGCCCTCGCGCACCCACGTCCGGGTGTCGGCGTAGATCGCGTGGTACGACTCAAGCCCGCGGGTGCCCGCGCCGCCGTCCGCCTTCGCGTTCTTCCAGATCCCGAAGGGGCTGATCCCGAACTTCACCCAGGGTTTGACCTGCTTGATCCGCTCACCGACTTCGCGAACGAAGCTGTTGATGTTGGCGCGCCGCCAGGCGGCCTTGCCGCCCGTGCCGTAGCGGGCGAAGCTGGCCGAGTCGTCGAAGTCCTGACCGTCGACCGGGTAGGGGTAGAAGAAGTCGTCGAAGTGGACAGCGTCCAGGTCGTAGTTCGCCACCGCCTCCAGAATCGCCTCCTGGACGAAGCGGCGGGCGTCCGGGATGCCGGGGTCGAAGTAGAACGCGCTGAGCTTCTCGTCGCCCTTGGGGTAGATCACTGCCCAGTCGCGGTGGGCGAGCAGCGGGTGGTTCGGCGCGAGCTTCTCCCAGTCGGCGCCCGGTCCGCCCACCTCGGCCCGCTGAGCTCCCCGGAACGGGTTGAACCAGGCGTGGAATTCCAGGCCGCGGGCGTGGGTCTCGGCGATCATCTCCGCCAGTGGATCCCAGCCCGGGCCGGTGCCGTCCAGCCGTCCGGTCAGCCACTGCGACCAGGGGGCGTAGGCGGAGGGCCAGAAGGCGTCACCGGTCGGCCTGACCTGAACGAAGATCGCGTTGTGGTTGAACTGCCGGGCGAGGTCGAGCCAGCCGCGGAACTCGGCCATCACCTCGTCCTGGGTGAGCCCGCCGCGGCTGGGGAAGTCGAGGTTGGTCACCGTGGCCAACCACATGCCGCGCAACTCGCGGGTCGCCCGGGTGGGCGTGGCGCCGCAGCGGCCGATGGCGCCGGGATCGGTCGGGCGAGGGACGGTCGGCGTGACGGTGCGCGGCGCAGGTCTGGGTGGCTGGGACGGGACCGGCGGGGCGAGGGCGCACGCGGTGAGCATCAGCGTCAGGCCGGTCGCCAGCCCGGCGCGGTACCGATGGCGCTTCCCTCCGCTGATCGCCATGACACCAGTGTCGGTGACCGGTCAACCGCCGGCGCCCGCGCGGTGCCCCGTGGCAGGTCCACCTCCGGTTCGTCTCCCGCGCCGGGCGCTGGATCGGAACCGGAGGCAGATCTGCTCAGGAGGGTCAGCGGTTGCCGGCAGGCGGTCCGTCGCCGGGGCCTCCACCCCTGCCACCCATGCCGCCCTCGCCGGCGGTGACGGAGGTCGAGCCGGACGAGCCGGCCACCTGGTAGCTCTCGCCGTTCGTGACCTCGGCGGACGAGTAGGTGATCGAGCCGAACGCCTTGTCCGAGGTGACCTGGGCGATCGTGCTGCCGGAGACATCGGTGACGGTCACGGTCTCACCGGCACCGCCGGAGACCGAGGCGATCAACCAGCCCTGGGTGGAGGCGGCACCCGGAGCCTCAGCCATGTCGCCGGTGTCGAAGGCGACCAGCGTCCCCCCGGTGACGGTGATCGAGCCGTTGGTGTCCAGCGCTCCGTTGCCGCCGCGGGTAGGGCC
Source organism: Propionicimonas sp. (assembly GCA_049841235.1). Classification (GTDB taxonomy): domain Bacteria; phylum Actinomycetota; class Actinomycetes; order Propionibacteriales; family Propionibacteriaceae; genus Propionicimonas. The sequence continues at coordinate 54,075 of JASGEM010000091.1, forward strand.
GTACACGACGGTCGTGCCACCTGAGATCAGCAGGTCGCCATTGGAATCCAGCCCGTCGCCTTCGGCGTCGATCGTCACCGTGCCGCCGGAGATCGCCAGCGACGCGCCGGCATCGGCCTGCATGGATTCGCCGGTTCCCGTGGAGGCGTTGATGCCGTCGTCGCTGGCCGTCAGGTCGACGGTGCCGCCGGCGATCGCCACGGTGGCGGCCTCGATCGCCTCGACCGAAGCGGTGACGGTGACCGAGCCCTCCTCGATCAGGAAGACCGCGCCCGCGTCCACGCCCTTCGAGGTGGCCTCGTCGGTGTCGATCGCGCTGGTGGCGACGGTCACCTCGCTGCCGGTCATCACGATGTCGGTCGCGGCGTCCAGTCCGTCGTCGCCGGCGGTGATGGTGATCGTCCCGCCCGAGAGCTCCAGGTAACCGCGGGTGTCCTCGTCCTCGTTGTCCGCCTTGAGCCCGTCGCCGCCTGCGGCGACAGTCAGGGTGCCGCCCTCCACGGTCAGTGAGTCCTTGCCACGGAGCCCGTCGTCCACCGCCGCGACGTCGATGGTCCCGGAGAGGATCACCAGGTCGTCCTCGCTGGTGATGCCGTCGTTGCCGTTGCCGGTCACGGTCAGTGAGCCAGTCCCGCTGATGGTCAGATCCTCCTCGCTGAACAGCGCCGCGTTCACGTCCGAATCCTCGCCGTAGCCGGAGGTGTCGGAGAGGGTGTTGCTGCTGCCGTCCACCAGGTAGACGCCGACATCGTCGGCGTTCAGCACGGCGATCGCCGCGGTGGTGCTGCTGGCGATCTCGGCGCCGTCCAGCACCAGGACGACCAGGGCGTCCGGGGCGTCCACCACCACCTGACCGGCCAGGGAGCCGGAGAACCGGTACACCCCTGCCGCGGTGACGGTGACGGTGTTGCCGTCGATGGTGATCCCGCCGGCGTCGGTGCTGGCCGTCGAGCCGGTCAGCGTGATGTCGACCGCGTCGTCCAGCGACCATTCGTCGTCGTTCACGGTGGTGGCGTCCTCGTTCGCGGCCAGCACCTCTGCCGCGGTCACGCTGCTCGTGGCGGTCGTCGATGTGCCGGTCGTCGTGGGGTCGGCGGTGGTCGATGTCGGCAGCGCGCTGCAGCCTGCCAGAACGGCGGCGGCGGCCAATCCGGCCAGGACGGTCTTCAGGCGGCGCATGGGAGCTCCTCGGTGGTGTGGAAGTGGTGGCGCAGGATCCGCGCCCATTTGTTGGACGGCAACTCGCCGCGGAGGGCGGCCAGGCCGGTGCCGTACTTGCTCAGGGACAGCGGACGGTGACCGCTGCGCCAGAGCAGCCGGTCGACGCCGGACGGGCGGGAGCCCGACTTGGTCTCGACGATCACCAGGTCAGGCTCCGCCAGGCTCGTGGTGCGGGTTTCGTCAGATAGCCGGTCTGGCTGCCATGGGTGTCGGTCAGGCCCCGTGTGTGGCGGGAGTTGCACTCCACCACGGGCTCGGAGGGCGGCCCACTCGAGGTCGGTGTCGACGGTCACCCGGACGCCCGGCTCGGGCAGCAACGTGATCCGGGTGTAGCGCGTGGCCAGGCTGGGGGAGAGCCGAGCGGCTACCGAACCATCCATCCGGTGGCGATCGAGGGTGGATTCGGCGTAGCGACGGCCCGATTCGGTGAGCCGGTACCGGGTGTCGAGGTCGTAGTCGATCCGGTCCTTGACGGTGACCTGCCGGTCGCCGCGCACCTTGACCTCAAGGAAGGACAGGTCGGAATCCAGGTAGCTGCGGGTGCGGACCTTGAAGCGGTGGCGACGGGCGTGGACCGCCTGCCGGTAGCTGAGCAGATCGGGGGTGTCGAAGTAGACCGACTCGTAGCTGAAGCACCGGCGTCCGTCGATCGTCAGCACGCGGGTCCCGGGGTCGAACTCCCTCAGCAGCGTTTCCGCCTGCTGCCGGCCGAGCAGGTACTTGCGGTCGAACCGGGTGAGCAGCTCGGCCTCGGCCAGCAGGTCGGGCAGGGTGATCGGCGCGAACCGATCGGTCGGCAGCGTGGTCATCGCCGGCTCGCTTCCTGGAGTTCGTGACGGCTGGGCTCCTGGGGAATGCCGTTCCGGGTGGGGGTGATGCGCTGCGGCCGGCGGTAGCGGACGTCCACCACGGTCAGGTCGCGCACCAGGTCGAGCTGAGTGACGGTGACCTGGTCGATCGACCCGCCGAGCAGGGAAGTCAACTCGCTGCGGAGTTCAGCCTCGTCCGCGATCGCCCGGTCGAGAGTGATCACCTGCTGCCGGCTGCGGCTCAGCAGAGCTGGATGGTCGCCCACCCACAACGCCCCGACGATCATCGCCATCAGGCCGCCGGCGACCAGCAGATCGGTGCCGATGCCCGCGATCAGGCCCAGGGCGAGCGCGGCGAAGTAGTAGGCCACCTCACGCTGGCTGATCTCGGTGGAACGCAGCCGGATGATCGACAGCACCCCGAACAGCCCGAGTCCAAGTCCCAGGCTGGTGGACGTGGCAGCGCCCAGCACCAGCGCGACCGCCATCACTCCCACGTTCACCCCGAGGAAGGCGACCACCAGGTCGCGCCGGCGGTGCCGGCGGAAGTACAGCGCGAAGGTCAGCAGGGCGATGGCGATCAGGTTGGCGGCGATCAGTGCGATCGTGGTCATGAGGGTTCTCCTTCAAGGCCGGTGGTTATCCGGCCTGGCTCTCTCCCCAGCCGGGGATCTTCGAGGTTCCTGTGAGGCGATGGTGAGGGCCGGCGGATCCGGCCTCAGGCGAGTGGGGCGCGGCCCAGGGTCACGGTGGCGGTGTGGGCGCCGGTGGAGTCGATCCAGGTGATGGACGCGGTGTCTCCGGGGGAGAGCTTGGCCAGCGCCGCGGTCAGGTCGGAGTACTCGGTGAGCTGTGTGCCGTCGAACTCGGTCAGCACCGACCCGGGGGTGATGCCCGCTTCGTCCGCCGCGCTCCCGGAGACCACGCCCACGACCAGCAGATCGCTGGAGCGGGCGCCCAGCTGCAGGCCGAGCGCCGGTCCGTATCCCAGGGTGACGGCCCCGGAGTCGTCACCGGCCAGGATCTGGTCGGCCAGATCGAGCACGGTGGCGATCGGAATGGCGTAGCCGGTGGTGCCGTTGGAGGCGGCCGCGACGTTCATGCCGATCACCTCGCCGTCGTCGTCCAGCAGCGCGCCGCCGGAATCGCCGGGCACCACGGTGGCGTCGATCTCGATCAGATCGGTCAGGTGTGCGACGCTGCCGTCGTCGCTGGAGACGTCGATCTCGGTACTGGTGTCGGTGATCTCGCCGGAGGCCGCGGTCAGCACGCCGCGTCCGTTGGAGTTGCCGACCGCCGTCACGTCGTCCCCCTCGGAGGCCGCCGAGGTGTCGGTTGCCACCGTGGTCAGCCTGGAGGCGTCCTCGAGCTGCAGGACGGCGACATCGGTCTGGGGGTCGTAGCCGATCACATCGGCGGTGTAGCTCGTGCCGGTCGCCGGATCGGTCACCTCGACCTGCGTGCTGCCCTCGACCACGTGGTGGTTGGTGACGACCACCCCGTCGGAGGTCAGCACCAGCCCGGTGCCGGCGGCCGCGCCGGCACCGTAGTCGACGGTGGTGTCGATCAGGACCACGCCGGTCGACTCCGTGGCCGAGGCGAGGGTGGCGGTCTGCGTGGTCTGGGCGGGTGCGAGATGCCAGTTCTCGACCGGCGGACGGTGCCGCACAGCCACCGCCGCGGCGCTTGCCGGGAGGGCGAAGGAGACGGCCAGCACAGGTGTGGTCAGCAAGGCGGCCACGGCACGGGCGAATGGAAGAGCCATCGGAAACTCCTTACGAAGGTGATGGCCCTACTCTCGGCAGCGCAGCTGTGCCCAACCCTGGGGTAGGCCGTCGCGAGCCTGATGGTTCGCTGTGCGGTTCCTGTGAGTGGCGCCAGCGATGGCCGGCCGGCGTGAGACAGCCGTGGCCGAGGACGGCCGGGCCCTGCCCGGGTTCGGGCAGGATGAGGACATGACCGAACTCGTGGCCCTCTACGGGGAGGACGGCCGACCCACCGGCGAGGTGGCGACCCGTGCCGAGATGCGAGCGCGGAACCTGTGGCACGGGGCGACGGCGGTCGTGGTGCGGGATCCGGCTGGACGGGTGTACGTCCATCGCCGCACCGATACCAAGGATGTCTACCCGGGACGCTACGACTTCGCCGCCGGCGGAGTGCTGCAGGCCGGCGAGAATCCCTACCAGAGCGCCGTCCGCGAGACCGAGGAGGAACTCGGCGTCACCGGGGTCGAACTGCGTCCGCTGCACGAGGCCGACTACGCCGACCAGCACACCCGGTACCACGCCTACTGCTACGAGTGCACCTGGGACGGCCCGATCCGCTGGCAGCCCGAGGAGGTCGCCTGGGGCGAGTGGGTCACCCCCGTCCGCCTCCTGGAGATGATCGAGACGCTGCCCTTCATGCCCGACACGGTGGCGAACCTGCGGCCCTGGCTGGCCGATCTCGGACCCCGCTGACGCTCAGGACCTCGCTCGGTCGGGCGTTGTCAGGACCCTGGTTCAGGCGGCCGGACTGGTGGAGGCCCGCACCACCAGGGAGGGGGCGAGCACGACCTGCTGGTGGACGTGGCCGGGGTCGCCCGAGGAGTGCTCGAACAACAGGTTGGCCGCCCGGTAGCCGAGTTCGTAGATCGGCTGGCGGACCGAGGTCAGCGGAACGATCCAGTCCGCTGCGAAGGTGATGTCGTCATAGCCCACCAGCGCGACATCCTCCGGCACCCGCAGACCAGCCTGGGTCAGGCCGCGGTACATGCCGAAGGCGAGCATGTCGTTGCCGCAGAAGACGGCGCTGGGCAATCCTCGCTCGATCAGCCGCTGGGCGGCCAGCATGCCATTGCGGATGCCGATGCCATTCACGCTCTCTTCCACCAGCGCGGTGGCCGGATCCAATCCGGCTTCGCGCAGTGCGGCCTTCGCTCCCCGGCTGCGTTGGGCGAACTGATGCAACACGCCTGGCCCGCCGACGAAGGCGATCCGTTCGTGTCCGAGCGAGAGCAGATGGCGGACGGCGAGGTGGGCGCCGGCGACGTGGTCAACCGAGACCGAGCAGGTGTCAGGCGAACCTTTGTAGTCGACGAAGACCAGCGGCAGGTGCTGCCGGGCCGCCCATTCCGGCAGCGAGTCGACATCGGCGGTCGCCGGGGTGAGCAGGACGCCACGAACGCGTTGCGCGGCGAGCAGCTGGAGCAGCGCGGACTCGCGGTCCCTGGTGTTCTCCGAGTCGCACAGGATCATCATGTGGCCGGCCTCGTTCGCGGCACGTTCCACCGCGCTGGCGGCCTCCATGAAGAAGGGGCTCATCAAGTCGAGCACCACCAGTGCGATCACATTGTTGGACGCTCCGGTGAGTACCCGGGCCTGCTGATTCGGGACGAACCTCAGTTCGGCGATCGCCTGCTCCACCGCTCTGCGGGTGTGCGGACGGACCATCTCGGGGTGATTGATGGTGTTGGAGACCGTCCCCACCGAGACTCCGGCGCGTGCAGCGACGTCGCGGATGCCGACCGACATCCGGTCATTCGGTGACCGCCTTGGCTGTGCCACTACGTGTCCTCCCTCGCGCCGCGCAGGTTCTGGTCGGCGCTGCCCACAACGGTGTCCAAACTGTTATGAAGCTTCCCCACCAAAGCAGTGCGCCGGGACGGAAGTGAGTGTACCGTTTGAAGCGGTTCAAGAAATGAACCGCTTCAAAAACGTCCGGCAAGGCCGCCGGGAGGACGCGAAGGATGCCGCCAAGGATGGACGGACAACCGCCGCCGACCCGTTCGGCCAGACGAGAGGAGAGACTGGCAATGAAGCAACGACGCTTGATCGCGGGGGCGCTGGGAGCGGCGCTTGCGCTGAGCCTGACGCTGACCGCATGCGCGGGAGACCCCGGCACCACTGGCGCGCCCGGTGGAAGCACCGGTGGGGACCAGGAGTTCACCATCGCGATCGTTCCGAAGGACTCGACGAACCCGTGGTTCGTCCGCATGGAGGAAGGCGTGAAGCGGTATGCCGCCGACAACCCCGGCCTCAACGTGTTCCAGAAGGGTCCGGCCGAGACCGACGCCACCATGCAGGCCCAGGTCATCCAGGATCTGATCGCCCAGGACGTGGATGCGATCGGCGTGGTCCCGGTCGACCCGGGTGCGCTGGAGACCGTGCTGAAGGAGGCGCTGGACGCCGGCATCGTGGTCGTCACCCACGAGGGCGCGAGCCAGCAGAACACGATGTACAACATCGAGGCCTTCAACAACAGCCAGTACGGCGCCTTCATCATGGACAATCTGGCCGAGGCTATGGGCGGAGAGGGCTTGTACACCACCATGGTCGGCCACGTGACCAATGCCTCCCACAACGAGTGGGCGGACGGCGGCGTGGCCCATCAGAAGGCGACCTACCCGAACATGACGCTGCTGGAGGAGGAGCCACGGGTCGAGTCGCAGGATGACGGCGAGGTCGCCTACCAGACTGCCAAGGAGCTGCTGAAGAAGTACCCGGACCTCAAGGGCATCATGGGAACCTCCTCCTTCGACGCTCCCGGTGTCGCCCGGGCGATCGACGAACTGGGTCTGAAGGGCAAGGTGTTCACCGCCGGAACCGGCATGCCGGCCGCGAACGCCCAGATCCTCAAGGACGGCTCGGTGGCGGCGCTGACGCTGTGGGATCCGGCCGACGCCGGCTATGCGATGGCCGAACTCGCCCGGAAGATCCTGGCGGGTGACGAGATCAAGGCGCCGGTCGACCTGAAGGCTCCGGGCTACGACGCGATGGAGTTCGCCGAGGGCAGCGACAAGGTGCTCGAGGGCAGCGGCTGGGTGGTCATCACCGCCGACAACGTCGACAGCTTCGGCTTCTGATCACATGGGTCGTGCCGTGGGAGGATGCGGCTGTCCTTCCACGGCACGACCCGTCCCAGGCAAGGAGGCCCACGCGTGACCGACAGCGTCATCGCGGTACGAGGGATCACCAAGTCGTTCTCCGGCGTCCAGGCGCTGAAGGGGATCGATCTCGAGATCCAGCCCGGTGAGATCCACTGTCTCGCCGGCGAGAACGGCAGCGGCAAGTCCACGCTGATCAAGATCATCTCCGGGGTCTACACCCCCGACGCCGGGACGATCTCGCTCAACGGCGTCGAGTACACCAAACTCAGCCCGATCGAGTCGATCATGGGCGGCGTCCAGGTGATCTACCAGGACTTCTCCGTCTTCCCGAACCTCTCGGTGATGGAGAACCTGGCGCTCAACACCGAACTGGCCGCCAAGCGCAAGCTCGTCAACTGGCGACGGGTCCGCCGGATCGCCGAAGAGGCGGTCGCACAGATCGACTTCAAGGTCGACCTGGAGGCGAAGGTCGGCACGCTGTCGGTGGCCGACCGTCAACTGGTCGCGATCAGCCGCGCCCTGATGCACGACGCGAAGCTCATCATCATGGATGAGCCGACCACCGCGTTGACCAAGAAGGAGGTCGACGCGCTGTTCCGGATCATCCTCGATCTGAAGGCCCGCGGGATCGCGATCCTCTTCGTGAGCCACAAGCTCGAAGAGGTGTTCGAGATCAGCGAGCGGTTCACCATCATCCGCAACGGCGAGTTGGCGGCGTCGCTGCCGACCGAGGAACTCGACCGCAAGAAGTTCTCCACGTTCATGACCGGACGTGAGTTCGAGGACTCGCACTTCACCGTCTCCGATCCGGCGGGCGAGCCGGTGCTGGAGGTGGCCGGGCTCAGCCTCGCCGGCGGCTTCGACGACATCTCCTTCCAACTCCGCCGCGGTGAGATCGTCGGCATCACCGGACTGCTCGGCTCCGGACGCACCGAACTCGCGCTCGCGCTGTTCGGTGTGCTGCGTCCGGAAGCCGGTGAGATCCGACTGAAGGGTCAGCCGGTGAGCTTCAACGGCGTCCGGGATGCCATCGACGCAGGCATCGGCTACGTCCCGGAGGATCGGCTGACCGAGGGACTGTTCCTGGAGCGTTCGATCGGCGACAACATCGTGATCGCCGAGATCGATGAGGTAGCCGTCTCCAGGGGGATCTACGACGAGGGACGCAAGCGAGCCGAGGCGCAGCGCTGGATCGACGAACTGCGGATCGCCGCCCACGATCAGGACAATCCCGCCAACACCCTCTCCGGCGGCAACCAGCAGCGCATCGTGCTGGCCAAATGGCTGGCCACCAACCCTGACGTCCTGATCCTGAACGGTCCGACCGTCGGTGTCGACATCGGCTCCAAGCACGACATCCACCAGGTGCTGCGGGAGTTGGCCGCCGGGGGGATGGCGGTGATCGTGATCTCCGACGACATCCCGGAGGTGATCGGCAACTGCAACCGCATCCTGGTGATGAAGGCTGGCCGGATCGTCTCCGAACTCGACCCCGACACCACCACAGAGGCCCAGTTGGCCGCACTGATGACCGGCGACGAAGTACGCGGAGGTGATCCCTCGTGAAGGCGCTCACGTCCAAACTCCTGCGCTCCAATGAGTTCTACGTCTTCCTGGTGATCGTGCTGCTCGGCATCGTGATCCAGGCGCGCAGCGGCCAGTTCTTCACCGCCAACAATCTGGTCGACATCGCCAACGCCATGGTCGTACCCGGATTGTTCGCGATCGGCGCCTTCATGGTGATCGTCTCCGGCGGCATCGACGTCTCGTTCCCGGCACTGGCCTCGCTGGCGGTCTATGCCACCACCCGCTACCTCGTCGACACCGGCTACACCGGAGGGATCTGGCTGCCGTTCGTGATGGCGATGGCGATCGGCGCGCTGCTGGGAGCGTTCAACGGGCTGTTCACCGCCCGGCTCGCGCTGCCGACCCTGATCATCACCCTGGGCACCGCCAGCGTGTTCTCCGGCATCATGCAGGGGGTGCTGAGCTCGGTGCAGATCCCGATCATCCCGCCCGCCATGGCTGAGTTCGGGCGGGCCACCCTGTTCGTGGCGACCAATCCCGAGTCGGGGCTCACCTCAAGCATGCCGGTCTCCTTCCTGATCCTGGTGGCGGTTCTGGCGGCGGCCTTCGTCCTGCTGAAGTACACGATGTTCGGCCGCGGCATCTACGCCATCGGCGGCGATGAGAGTTCGGCCGAGCGGGCCGGCTTCAAGGTGAAGCGGATCAAGTTCTGGCTCTACGTGCTGGTTGGCGTGATCGCCGCGATCGCGGGCCTGATCCGCACCTCGATGATGGGTCAGATGCATCCGACCAACCTGCTCGGCATGGAGATGATGGTGATCGCGGCCGTCGTGCTCGGCGGTACCGCGATCACGGGTGGTACCGGCACGCTGACCGGCGTCATGCTGGGCACGCTGCTGATCACCACCGTGCAGAACAGCATGATCCTGATGGGCATCCCCACCTTCTGGCAGGGATTCTCGCTCGGTCTGCTGATCATCGTGGGGACCGGGATCTCGGCGGTCCAGCTCTCCCGCTCCGGCAACCGGCTTCGGGCTGCGGTCTGAGAAGGGGTTCCCATGACCACGAATATTCTCAACTCCCGCGTGGTGCAGTCGGTCACCCGGGACAGCCACATCACCCGGCTGCTGATCATCCTCGGTGCCATCGTGCTCTTCTTCGCGGTGGTGAAGACACAGAGCTTCCTCAACCTGCGCACCTGGCAGTCGATGGCAATCCAGTTCCCCGAGTTCGGCCTGCTCGCGCTCGGTGTGATGCTCGCCATGATGACGGCTGGCATCGACCTGTCGGTGGTGGGCATCGCCAACATGACCTCCATCGGCGCCGCTGTGCTGATGCTCTCCCTCACCCCGCCGGATGCGTCCGGCGGGCAGGTCGCGGTGGCGATCGCCGCTGCGATCGCGTTCTCGCTGATCGCCGGGGCGCTGGCGGGAGCCTTCAACGGCTTCCTGGTGGCCACGGTCAAGATCCCGCCGATCCTGGTGACGCTGGGAACGCTGGAGCTCTTCACGGGTATCGCGGTCATCATCACCGGAGGAAAGCCGGTCAGCGGACTGCCCCCGGCCTACGGTGAGGTCTTCGCCGGCAAGCTGTTCGGGGTCATCCCCGTCCCGCTGGTCGTCTTCACGGTCGCCGCCATCGTGGTCGGGTTGTTCATGAGCAAGACCGCCTTCGGCAAGAAGATCCTGATGCTCGGCACCAATGCCACCGCGGCGCGGTTGAGCGGTCTGAACACCACCGGGCTGCTGATCCGCACCTACCTGTTCTCCGGTGTGCTGGCGGCCCTGGGCGGTCTGGTGATGCTGGCGAACTACAACTCCGCCAAGGCCGATTACGGCTCGACCTACACGCTGCTCACCATCCTGATCGTGGTGCTGGGTGGAGTGAACCCCAATGGCGGCAGTGGGCGCCTCCTCGGCGTCGTGCTGGCGGTCGTGATCCTTCAGATCCTGTCCTCCGGCCTGAACATGTTCCCCGACATCAGCAATTTCTACCGCGCGCTGATCTGGGGCGCCGTGCTGCTGGCCGTGATGGTCGCCAACTACTTCTCCCAAGGTAAGCCCACTCGAAAACCAAAACCCAGAAAGGACGCCGGGCAATGAAGACAGCCAAAGATCGCTATGTGGTGCTGGGTGCCGACTTCGCCGGCTTCCCGCTGAAGGAGGCCGTCAAGCGGCATCTGATCCAACGGGGCTGGACGGTCGAGGACGTCACCCCGACGCTCGAGCGCGCCGACATGTATCACCGGGTCGGATTCCGGCTGGGGGCGAAGATCGCAGAAGGCGAGTACGAGAAGGGACTCGCCTTCTGCGGCACCGGGATGGGCATCCACATTGCCGCCTCCAAGGTGCCGCACGTCCATGCCGCGGTGGCCGAGACCGTTCCGGCCGCGCGCCGGGCGGCGACCGCCAACAATGCCAACCTGCTGGCCATGGGCGCCTTCTGGACGGCGCCGCGGCTGGGCATGGCGATGGCCGACGCCTTTCTCGAGTCGTCGTTGGGTGACGGCTACCAGGAGTGGGAAGGGTTCTACGAGTACCACAAGCGTGGGTACGACGAATGCGAGGAGTTCGACTACCAGGCGTACAAGGCCAATGGTTTTCGGGTGCCCGATCCGTCGGTGCCGCCGCTGGGGCCCGAGCCCGAGGGTCTCGCCTACTGAACCCGGCCGCCTTCGGCCCGAGGCCCGGCTCCCGACCTGTGACTGCGGTGTCTATCGTGAAAGGAAGAACATGGGGACCATGAACCACGTTGGTCTGACCGTCGCCGATCTCGAGCGGTCGATCGAGTTCTACAGCGGCCTGATGGGCCTGGGCGAACCGCCGGCGGATTGGGTGTTCGCCATCGGCGGGGAGTGGCTCAGCCAGATGGTCGCGGAAGAGGATGCCACCATTCGGGTTGCCTTCCTGCCCATGGACGACATCGTGCTGGAACTCCTGGAGTACCAGCATCCCGAGGGTGCGAAGACCAACGACCGGCCGAACCGCGACGCCGGTGCCATGCACCTGGCCTTCAATGTCGACGATGTCGACGCGATCTACGAGCGGCTGAAGGACGAGGTCGTCTTCAACTCCCCTCCGCAGACCGTTCCCAACGGCCCGTGGGCCGGCGGCAGGGTCGTCTACCTGCGCGATCCGGACGGCACCTGCCTGGAACTCGTGCAGTCGGCCTGACGTTCAGGGTCTCCGGCAGAGCGCGATGCCGTGTCGCGCTGACCTCGGCTGCTCGATCGTCATCCGGGCGTCTGCGGGAATCTCGCCGACGGAGCTCCCTCCACCCGGTGTTTCGTGGCGACTTTGCCGGCGAACGACCCGTGTGGCAACCTGGGTGGGTCCCCGCGGAGGTTCCGTGATGCCAGGGGATGCCGGATGAGGATGAGCATGCGCGACCTGGGAAGTATCCCGACCGCCACGCGCTGACCCTGCCCATTGAGGCCGGTCGGCGCAATCCACCGATCAGGAGCCTCTCATGCCTGCCCTACCCGCGGTCGTCCTTGACGACCTCTTCTTCGACTGGCCGGACGGAAGTCCGGTTCTCACCAACCTCACCGCCACCTTCGGTCGCGGCCGCACCGGCCTGATCGGCGCCAACGGGGCCGGCAAGTCCACCCTGCTCAGGCTGATCGCCGGCAGGCTCGCCCCGACCTCCGGAACGGTCACGGTCCACGGCACGGTCGACTATCTGCCACAGCACCTCACCCTCGAAGTGGACGCCACCCTGGCGGATCTGCTCGGTGTCCGTGGCGTGCTGGACGCCGTCCATGCCATCGAGGCCGGTGACCCCGACCCAGCGCTGTTCGACCTGGTCGGGCAGGACTGGGACATCGAGGCCCGCGCGATCGCCGCGCTCGGGGAGGCTGGGCTTCCGACCGGTCTCGACCGCCAGGTCGCCACCCTTTCGGGGGGCGAGACCGTACTCGCCGCGTTGGTGGGCATACGGCTTCGCGGGGCTTCCGTCGCCCTGCTGGACGAACCGACCAACAACCTCGATGCCGATTCGCGCGATCGCCTCCACCAGTTGGTCCGAAGCTGGCGGGGGACGCTGATCACGGTGAGCCACGACCTCGAACTGCTGGAACTGATGGACGCCACCGCCGAACTACGGGACGGCTCGCTGGCCGTCTTCGGCGGGCCCTACAGCGAGTACCGGATCGCGCTTGAGCGCGAGCAGGAGGCCGCTCGTCAGTCACTGCGCACCGCTGAGCAGACTCTGCGGATCGAGCGCCGGCAGCGGATCGAGGCCGAGCAGAAGATCGCCCACGCCGAACGGCAGGGCCGCAAGGACAAGGCCAATCGCCGCTACGTCACGGCGGCCATCAACGACCGGCGCAATTCGGCGGAGAAGTCGGCGGGTGCCCGGCGCGGCCTGCTCGACGCCAGGATCCAGGCTGCCGCCAGCGCGGTCGAACAGGCTGAGGCCCGGGTGCGCGAGGATGACCGGATCCGGGTCGACCTGCCCGATCCCGCAGTGCCGACCGGACGGAGGCTGGCCGAGCTCACCGGCGCCGACGGTCGGACGGTGGTGATCCAGGGACCCGAGCGGATCGCCCTGACCGGCCCGAACGGCGTCGGCAAGACGACGCTGGTCGAGCAGTTGGTGGGGGAAGGGCGCTCGTCCCAGTCAGCCCCTCGTGGCGTGGTGCTCCATCTCGCTGCTACCTCGATTCCGGATCACGATCCGGAATCTCAGGGCCGCGCCATGAGTGGTACGGGCGCCGACCCCTTGGTCTCGACCCTTCGACAAGCTCAGCGCAGGCCAGGCTCGACCAGCAGGAACGGTGCGGTGCAGGCGACCGCGCGCGCGTTCACCGATCGAGTGGGGTACCTGCCGCAGCGGCTGGACGGACTGGACGACAGCCTCAGCCTGCTGGCGAGTGTCCAAGCTGCGGCGCCGAGCCAATCGCCGACGGTGCTGCGCAACCGGCTGGCGCGCTTTCTGCTGCGCGGCGACGCGGTAGGGCGTCCGGTGGCGACCCTGTCAGGTGGAGAGCGGTTCCGGCTCGCGCTGGCTCGCGTCCTGCTGGCCGAGCCGCCGGCCCAATTGCTGGTGTTGGACGAGCCCACCAACAATCTGGATCTGGTGAGCGTCCAGCAACTGGTGGACGCGCTGACGGCCTACCGCGGCGCGCTGCTGATCGTCTCCCACGACCGCGGCTTCCTGGCCCGCCTGGGGCTGGATGGCGAGCTCGCCCTGGATCAGGAGGGCCGGCTCACCCGATGCGCCACCCCATCCTCCGGGGAGCCGGCCCGCTGAACAAGAATACCCTGGTGGGTATAGTGTGGTGGCCGATCGGATGGAGGAATCGTGGTGCGTGGCCTGGTGGGCGTGATACGGAGCCTGGTGCTCGGATTGGTGCTGTTGGTGGGAGTGGGCGCCTGTGCGGCGGCCCCTGCCGAGCCACCTGCTCCGGATGCGGTGCTGATCGACGTCCGAACCCCGGCGGAGTTCGCGGAAGGGCATCTGGAGGGTGCGGTCAACATCGACCTGCAGTCGGGTGACTTCGAGCAGTTGATCGCCGCGTTGCCCCAGGATGGCGACTATGTGGTCTATTGTCGCTCGGGCAACCGGTCGGGCCAGGCGGTGGAGATCATGCACGGGCTTGGATTCGAGAACCTCGTCGATGCCGGTGGTCTGCAGTCCGCGGCTGCGGCAACGGGCCTGCCGATCGTCACCGGCGCGTGAGGAAAGGGGTGCCGCTTGCGCTAGCGGCACCCCTGTCCGGAACTCCGGCGATCGGTCCCCCCCAGATCCAATCGCCTTGCTCGCAGCTCCCCCCGAAACTGCTGTGCACAGCGTCGTTCCGATAAGAGAGAGCAGGCTCGACGCGATCTGATACATCCAATCCGTAAAGTCTTCCGCCGGACCGCTGATCATCGGCGGACGGGGAGGCTCTACCGGCGTTGCGGGTGCCGATCAGAGGTCCGCTAGAAGCCCGAACCGTGGCACTGGAAGGGGGCGTTCACACCGGTTCGCACGCCGGCGCGGGCCAGGGCCTCGGACGGGGGATGCCCGGCGGCGAGTTCGGTGTGCATCGCGCCGAGCAGCTCACAGGCCAGGTCGTCGGCCACCACAACAGGCGTCGCAATGACGCACCCTGCCCCGGCGTGCAGCCACGCACGGGTCATTCCGATCGCTTCCTCGCCCCACCGGACCGTGGAGCGGCCCAGTTCGCAGGCCGACAGGATGACCACATCGGGCACCTGCGGCATCTGGTCGATGTCGTAACCGAAGAGGGTGCCGTCGGCCAGCTCCAGACCGGAGAACAGCGGGTTGTCGACCGCATGCCGGCCGTGTGCGGCCAGGTGCAGCACGCCGACCTCGCCCGCCAGGCCGGTGACCGTCGTGACGGTCGCAGCCTCGCCGGTGATGGTGGTTGCGGCGGGCCAGCAGACCGATGCCCGGCCGACCTCCTCGACTCCGCGGGCGACCCCGGGACCGGCGGCGAATCCGGCTCCCGCCCGGCGCACGCGGCTGCGCTCCCGTACCCAGGTCGTGGCGGAGATGGCCAGCGTGAACGGACGTCCGCGGAGCCCGGGCAGCATCGGCCACGGCACTCCGGCAAGGACGCCAGGGGCGGTCAGGACCAGGCGACGGTCGCCGGCCACGGCAAGCGGGGCCCGCAGCAGGACCCGGGCGAGCTCCGCCAGGCGTTCCTCCAGCGCCCGCGCGATGACCGTCGCCAGCGGCCCGGTCCGAACCGAGGCGGACACGTCGAGATCCGCGCGCAAGCCCGCCAGTGCGGTGTCCAGCTCGGCCGGGTCCGGCGCCGCGACCAGCTTCGTCTCGTCCCGAGTGACCACCAGGCAGCCGAACCGCCGGCCGTCGAAGAGATAACTGACGAAGGCGGTATCAGCCTCCAGCGAGGTCTGGAGTTCGTCCAGCGACACCTGATCGGAACGACCTGCGGCACCGGTGGCCGTCCACTGCCGGTGCCGGGCGCGTTCGGCGATCAGGGTGGCCGCGGGTGAGGAGAGCCAGTCCGGGTTCTCGGCTCTGAGGGCGCGCAACTCGGCGAGGTCCGAGGCCAGTTCCGGATCCGGCGGCGGACGAAGCGGAACCACCTGCTGGGTGAGGTGACGGGTCCGTTCCGACCATTCGAAGATCGCGTCCGGACGGTTCGAACGCAACGCCGACGCCAGCCCGGCGGTGAGCAGCCCGGTGGCATGCACGGCGACCGAGGTCTGGAGGTCGAGGCTGCCGAAGGCGGCCTGCCACTGGGTCAGGAGGTCCAGCCCTTCGGCCGCGTGCCGCCGCGCCTCCGCGTTCCGTCCCGCAACGGACGCCCTGACGGCTCGAACCTGGCGTGCCAGCAGACGCACCTGAAGCGGGGTGTTGCGCGGCAACCGGAGCGTCGTGGCCGGCGGTTCGCCGGACGGCCGTACGTCGCCCTGCCGCTCGGCGGCGCGCGGTGGTGGCATGTGCTCGGCCAGCCACAGCTCCCGGGTGAGGTGGAGCGTCGCTGCCTCATGGGGGAAGCCGAGCCGGTCGAGTTCGGTGGCCGCGGTCAGGATCTCCTCGGCGGACGGGGCCACGGTCCGGCCGGATGCGCTGCCCCCGGGGGGACGGCGCAGCACGGCGCACAGCCGGACGCCTTCGGCCCGGGCCGCCCAGGATTCGCTGCCCAGCGCCCGGAACCGGCGGGCCGCCGCGCCGGCGACCTTCGCGGCCCGCGCCGGGTCGTGCAGCAGCAACGACCGGGCGAGGTTGTACTCGGCCTCGCCGCGGGACTGGCGCATCCGGTGGGCGCCGAATACCCGCGCCACCTCGGCCAGCGTCCGCTCGGCCTCGGTGACCAGCCCGGCGTCGCGCAACACCTCGGCGCGGTCCAGATCGCTGATCGCCGCGGAGATGGGCGACTCGGCCTGGAACACAGCCCGGGCGGAGCCCATCTGCTGCAGGGCCTGCACCAGTTCGCCTTCCAGCAGGGAGAGGTATCCGGCGTTGTGCCGCACCATGGCCAGGCCCTGAGCGTCGCCGACCACCTCGAGATCGGCGGCGGCATGCTCCAGATCGGATCTCGCCTCGGCAAGCCTCCTGGCCTGCATGTGCGCGACGCTGCGGTTGAGGTACATCGCATTGCGGCGCTCGGGATCGTCACCGACGCCGGCGATGCCGCGGCTGAGCCAGCTGACCGCTCGGTCGAACTCGCCCCGGCCGAGGGCGAGCAGCCCCACCTGGCCTTCCAGGACGGCCGCGGACGCGGGGCTCACCCCTTCACCGGCTAGAGCGTCCAGGCAGAGCTGCTCGGCGCCGTCCGGATCCCCGGTGCGTGCCGCGATGTAGGACATCGTGCCGGCGATCCGGGCCCGCAGGTCGGCGTCCGTGGTGCGCCTCAGCGCGGTCTCCAGCGCACGTCGTGCGGTGGCGTTGCGTCCGGCGTTGCAGTGTTCGACGCCGCGCCGGTACAGCTCGTCGGCCGAGAGAGTCACCTGCCCATCTTGGCAAGCCGTGCCTCAATGGTCGAGCGCGGTACCGATCGCCTCGCCCGCGAGCGTGACGGCGTCCTCCGACGGCAGCGGGTCGGGCGGGCCGGTGGTCAGCCCGGCGGTCAGCGCCGCCGCCACCCGTCCGGCGATCAGCGGAGCGGCGAACGAGGTGCCGCTCCAGATCGCGAAGCCGCCGCGGTAGTCGTCCGGGTCGATGGTCTCGCGACGCCGGCCGTCGTAGTCGTCCCGGGCGGTGGCCTGCAGTCCGCCCTGGAAGGCCGGGATGGTGCTCACCACGGCCGCGCCGGCGGCGTAGGCGTTCACCCATGGCCCGACGTTGGAGAACAAGGCCGTGGTGCGAAGGTTCGGGTTGAGCGCTCCCACCGCGAGCTGCCGGGTGCCGTGGTCGGGCTGCAGGCCGTTGTCGGAGTCTGGCCAGGGCCACAGCGAGGCCGGGAAGGCCGGACGGTCGATGGCGTCGTTGCCGGCCGAGGCCACGACCACGCAGCCGAGCAGCCGCAGTGCCTGCAGCAGGTCGAACATGGCCAGGCTGAAGAAGCCGTCCTCCGGTGTCTCGTGGTAGTAGCTGAGCGAGAGGTTGAGCACGTCGATCGGACGCCCGCCCTTCCTGCGGTGGCGGTAGCGCCACAGCAGGACGCCGAGCTGTTCCAGCAGCGCGAGCAGGGCGCTCTCCGCCACCACACCGAAGGCGTCGGCGGCCCGGATGCACAACAGATCGACGTCGGGCGCGGCCTGGCGGATCAGGCCCGCGATGAACGTGCCGTGGCCGGCGACCGGATCGATCTCGCCGTCCAGCGGGCCGTAGAGATCCGGGTAGATCTCCGGGTCGGCAGCGTCGGTGAGCCCCAGGGGCACGCCGTCCAGCCGGACGTCGCGGGTGACGATATCGTCCGGCAGCCACTCGTGCTGCCCGCATCCGGTGTCGAGGATCGCCACCACGGGGCGGCGTCCGCTGATGCGCTTGTCGGGCGTGCGGACCGGTGCCGGCCCCACCCAGGCCACCGGCTGGCGTCCTCCGCAGCCGGGTTCGGCGTACTCGCCGGCCGGGTTGGTCTTGGTGAAGGGGTTGGTCTTGGTGAACGGGTTGGTCTTGGTGAACGGGTTCGTCTTGGTGAACGGATTGGTGTGGGTGAAGGCGTTCAACTCGATCGGGTCGATCGAGACGATGTGGTCCAGCCCGACGCCGGACAGCTTCGACCGGGTGATCCGGCGGGCATGCCGCAGAACCTGCCAGGCATCGGGCAGCGCCGGTGAGCCGTCGGCGGTGAGCTGCAGCCGCATCACGGCCGGGGCGCCGGGGAACCGGGGTTCGATGCGATCGTTGGCGCCGAGCGGTGTGCCGTCAAGTCGCTGGCGGCCCAGGCCGACGCCCAGCTGTTCGGCGGCCTGTTGCAGAGCGTCGAGGTTCTGGGCCAGGTCGGCGTTCTCGGATACCAGCAGCCGATCGGGGACGTAGGCGGTCGGGAAGACCTGGATCCCCAGTTCCTGGTCGAGATACGGGTTCAGCGCCGCACCGACCAGGAGCGATCCCTTGGAGCGATCCCGCCAGGACCACCTCGACGGTTGCGGGATGCCCGGCGTCGTGTCGTCCACGGTCATGGATGCTCCTTCGTTGGGGTTGGGTCAGGCCTCGAATTGCGGCGTGCGGTACTCGCGGTGGCTGCCGTCCGGCTGTTCGATCAGCAGGCGTAGCCGGCACAGCCCCGGCGGGATGTCCGCGAAGGCGAACCTGCCGGATTGGTTCGGCGTGGTCGTCCAGCTGCGGTCTCCCTGGAGCAGCTCGGCCGAGGCAGCCCGCCCGTCCACCCAGCCGTCGACCCGGCGGGGGCCCCCGGCCGGGCCGGCGACGTGCACCAGGACGCTGGTGGAGCCGTCGCTGAACTGCAGTGTGAGGATGTCCGAGTCGCCGCGCACGGCGCCGAGTTCGGCGCCCGGGACGAGCGAGAGCAGCTCCCACTCCCGGTCGAACTCCTCCATCGCGAGGGCGGCGATCACCTGATCCGCCAGGTGCGGCGGAACCGGATCGATCTCCTCCCAGAGTGCGCGCAGGCTGGCCATGAGCGCGGCGTCGGAATGCTCGGTCATGCGGGGTCCCCGGGAAGTTGTTCGGCGGAGCGCGGCAGAGGAGAAGAACTTCGTGGCGTGGTCATGCCGCCTCCCCCAGCAGTGTGCGCAGTTTGGCCAGGCAGCGCAGCCGGGTCGGTCCGATGCTGCCCACCGGTATCTGCAGGTCGCGCGCGATTCGGGCGTAGTCGGGCCGCTCGTCGAAGGCGATCACCCGGAGCAGCTGCTGGCAGCGCTCGGTGAGCTGGTTGACGGCCTGCCACAGCTGGGCGGCGTCCTGGCGGCGGGCGGCGACGTCCTCGGCCGACTCCTGGGCAGGTAGGCGCCAGTCGAAGTCGGCGGCATCGGCCGGATCGGCACGGTTCTGCTGACGTGCCACCCGCCAGGCCTCACGACGGGCGGTGGTGAGCAGCCAGCCGGCCACCGCCTTCGGTTCGGTGATGCTGTCGTGTTGCCGGACCAGCGCCAGCCAGGTGTGCTGCACCACGTCCTCGGCCAGGGCGCTGTCCAGCCCGCAGCCACGCACGACGTGCCACAGCACCGGAGTCATCAGCCGAACCAGGTCGTCCATGGCCAGGGCATCGCCGTCCTGCCAGCGCTCGAAGAGTTCCGCCGACCGCTGCCACCTGCTCCGGGTGGGGAGGTCCGGCTCATCCGCGCGGGGCGACGCCTGGGACATGGCGACCATTGTGTTCACATCTGATAGGAGGACGGCAAGTCCCCTGGTGATACTTGCCCGGCGAGATCTCTGAATCGTTTTCCGGCCGAGGTCGGCTACCCGGCGTAGGCGACGGCCAGCTGGGCGCCCAGGCGGGCGTTGTTCCGCACCAGTTCGATGTTGGCCTCCAGCGAGGTGCCCCCGGAAAGCTCGACGATCCGGCCCAGTAGATAGGGGGTGATGGCCGCGCCGGTGATTCCCTGAGCGTCCGCCTCGGCCACGGCCTGGGCGATCAGGGTGCCGATCTCGGCTTCGGGGATCTCCGCTTCGACCGGGATCGGGTTGGCGATCACCATGCCACCGGCCAGGCCCAGCTCCCACTTCGCCTTCATGGCGGCGGCGATCTGCGCGGCCTCGTCCAGTCGCAGTGGGGAGCGGAAGCCGGAGGAGCGGGAGTAGAAGGACGGGAAGTCGTCCGATCCGACGCTGATCACCGGGACGCCGAGGGTCTCCAGCACCTCCAGGGTGCGGCCGATGTCGAGCAGCGACTTCACCCCGGCGCTCACCACCGCGACATCGGTCAGCGACAACTCGGTGAGGTCGGCGGAGACGTCCATCGAGTTCTCCGCGCCGCGATGCACCCCACCCAGCCCACCCGTGACGAACACCCGGATGCCGGCCAGCGCGGCCAGTCGCATCGTCGAGGCGACGGTGGTGGCGCCGTGCTCGCCGGTCGCGATCACATAGGGCAGATCGCGGATCGACACCTTGCGGACGTGCTCGTCGGAGCCGAGCAGGTCGAGTTCGGCATCGTCCAGCCCGATCCGGGGGACGCCGTGCAGTACCGCGATGGTCGCCGGGACGGCACCGCCGGCGCGGACGATGTCCTCCACCTCGCGGGCGGTCTGGACATTGCGCGGGTAGGGCATGCCGTGGCTGATGATCGTCGACTCCAGGGCCACCACGGGCTTTCCGGTCGCCAGCGCCTCGGCCACTTCGGGAGCCAGGGCGAGCATCGGGTGCGGCGTGGTCATGGGTCGACTCCTCGGGTAGTGGCATGGGCGGCGGTGATCGCGGTGCTCCCCACCGTAGCGTGCGGCCTGTGACAGAGGGGGCGGTTCGAACTGCTCCGTACCCGACTGGGGTGCGTCCGGCAAGGCTTGGCCGGTGGTCGTGCACGATTGACGGTGTCCGACTGTCCATGTCCGCCGCCGGTGGGGTTCAATGCTCGGGTGTCACTACCGCCGACTGTTGCCCTGGGTCAGTACCCGCCGCCCGATCAGGTGATCGTCCATCTCAGCGACACCCACTTCGTCGCCGGCGGCGCGCCGCTGATGGGCGCGGTGGATTCCGACGGACGCCTCGCCGAAGCGTTGCGCGGGCTGTCGGCCAGCGGGCTGCGACCGTCCGCCATCGTGGTGACCGGTGACATCGCCGATACCGGCGCCGCGGACGCCTACCTCCGGGTGCGGACGATGCTCGAACCGGTCGCGGAGGAGTTGGGTGCCCAGCTGATCTGGGTGATGGGCAACCACGACGACCGGGCCGCCTTCCGCGCCGGGTTGCTGGACGTCGAACCCTCCGGCGCCGAGGTGGACGCGGTGCACGACCTGGATGGGCTGCGCCTGATCGTCCTCGATTCCACCGTGCCGGGGCATCACTGGGGGCTGGTCACGCCAGCCCAGCTGGAGTGGCTGGCCGAGGTGCTGGCCACCCCGGCGCCGCGAGGCAGCATCCTGGCGATGCACCACCCTCCGCTGCCGATCCCGGTGGTGCTCGCGCAACTGATCGAACTGCGCGAGCAGAGCACGCTGGAGGCGGTGCTGGCCGGTTCGGACATCCGGGCGATCATCGCCGGCCACCTGCACTACAGCACCTGGAGTACCTTCGCCGGTATCCCGGTCTCGGCCGCCGCGGCGACCTGCTACACCACCGATCTGCTCGCTCCCACGCCCGGCCTGCGCGGGCAGGATGGCGGGCAGGCCTTCAACCTGATCCATGTCTATCCCGGGCAGGTGGTGCACTCCATCGTCCCGATCGGCGACTACCCGACCGCCTTCGAGATCCCGGTCAGTCACGAACAACTCGCGATGCTCGCCCGGCTCAGCCCTGAGGAGCAGGAGGCGATCGCCTTCGCGAACGATCCGGGCAACAGCTGATGGAGTGGCGCAGCGTGGTCGCCCTGCTGGCGAATCCGGAGACCCGGCGGGCGCTCGCTCGCGTGATCGTGGAGACCGAGCCGGCCGGAGACGCGCCGCGGGCGGTCGCACGGCTGACCCAGGCCGGGTTGCTGACCGCCGAGGGGCGAGTGGACGAGGCCGCGCTGCGGGCGTTGCTGCAGGCCTCCGCCCGTCCGGTGGAGCGCGGCGTCGAGCGCTTCCTGACGCCGTCCGGGCGGCTGATCGGGCTACCGTCGAAGCCCTCGGAGCGGTTCGAGTTGCTGCGCCTGCTGTCCTCCCGCGTGCTGCGGTCCGGCGAGGTCGTCACTGAGAAGGAACTGAACGCCCGGTTGGCCGCCTTCGACGATGACGTGGCCACCCTGCGCCGCCTGATGGTCGAGGCCGAACTCCTCGAGCGCACCCCCACCGGCACCGAGTATGCGTTGGTCGAACCCGATCCGGGGATGGAGCCCTGACCGGTGATTCCATGGCTGGTGCAGAGGCCCATCAAGGGTTGAAGGCGGTCTGCAGCAGCGAACCCCAGAAGCTGTACAGCGGCCAGCTGTCGTGGGGGAAGAGCCAGTGCGGCAGGCCCCACAGGGTGATGTAGGCGATGGCCGTCCAACCGTTCCAGAAACGGGACGTGACCTCTCGCAGGTCACCGGCCATGATCGCCAGCGCCGGAGCCATCAGCAACAGGTGCGCCCAGCGGCCG
The DNA here is from genome assembly GCA_049841235.1 of Propionicimonas sp. Taxonomy (GTDB): domain Bacteria; phylum Actinomycetota; class Actinomycetes; order Propionibacteriales; family Propionibacteriaceae; genus Propionicimonas. Next base: position 76,542 of record JASGEM010000091.1, read on the forward strand.
TAGTCCTCGGCGATCACGTAGAGCGGGATGATGGTCGCTGCCGTCGCCAGGAACCAGGGCCAGTGCCGGCGCAGCCACGGCGAGGTGAGGACGGGCAACAGGGCGAGCGGTAGCAGGATCAGGAACCACCAGTAGAGCGGGAACCGGACCGCCACCGCCTCGAGGGCATCGGCGAGCGGATGGCCGATCCGGTCGATCGCTCCGCCGCACAGGTCAGGATTCAGGCCCTGGGCGACCACCGTCCGGCAGATCGCCTTCGCGACGGCGGCATCGCCGCGGAAGACCAGGCTCGCCACCCCGCCGGCCAGGCCGAGACCGAGGATCGACCAGCTGGCCCAACTGCGCGGATCCGGGCTTCCATCGGGCCGGCCCAGCAGCAGGAGCATCACCGGGACGGCGAAGATGCTGGCCTCCCAGGAGAACATCGCCAGCCCGAAGACGACGACCCCGCCGGCGGTCAGGATCTGACGGAGCCGCTCACTGCTGCTGCGGCGCGCCCAGCCCAGAATGGCGATCGCGGCGAAGCCGATGATCTCCTTGCGCCAGCCGCCCTCGACGTCCCAGCCGATGAAGGGCAGGGCCGCCGGGCTGCAGGCCAGGGCAATCGCCGGCCAGGCGAAGCCGGTGCGATGCAGGAAGCCGATCACATACACCGCTACCACGGCGTAGCACGAGAGCTGGAACCCGGCGAGCGCAAGCAGGGTCGGCGGTCCCGGTGGGCTGGCGGCGAACAGTAGCTCACCGAACAGCCCGCGACGGACGAACCCGCCGGCGTAGTTGATCAGCCAGTCGCCCACCCGGTAGGTGGCGCCACCGATTCCGATGTCGCGGGCGAAGTAGTCGGTAGTGGCCCGCCAGAACGCCAGGCCCAGCACGACGTAGGCCAGCATCGCCCTTCCGACCACCGCCACGCGAGGTGAGGCGGGCGGCCCTGCATCGCTCACACCGCAATCCTCTCGCTTCGTCGGCTACTTCGGGAGCCGACCGCCACCACGCGCGGTGGCTCAACCACCCATCGTGACCACGACCTGGTGAACGCCTCCGGGCTCTGCTCGGGGGATGCGGGCCACCGGGCGGTCGCGTTGCGCGTCCTGGACGGGCGCCAGCGGGCTTCCGTCCACCTCGACCGAAGCCACTCCCGCGGAGACGTGGGACGGGTTGCGCACCTCGACCTCGTAGGTCGCCCCCTGCCATTGGCGGATGACCGTGAAGCCCTCCCAGTCGGCCGGGATGCAGGGGTCGATCACCAGGGCGTCGAACTCGGGGCGGACGCCCAGGATGTACTTGGTGGCAGCGGTGTACATCCACCCGGCGGTACCGGTCAGCCAGGGGTTCTGGGCCTTGCCGAACCACTCGTGGTCGCGACCGTAAAGGAACTGGGCATAGACGTACGGCTCGGCGCCGCGGGTCTCGATCGCGTCGTTGCCGTGGTAGGGAGCCAGGGCGTCGTAGTAGGCCATCGCCCGCTCGCCGCGACCCAGCATGGTCTCGGCGATCACCGGCCAGGCATTGGGGTGGCTGAAGATCGCGCCGTTCTCCTTCACCCCGGGGTAGACGCGGGTGACGTAGCCGATGGTGTCGTCCACCTGGGTGTAGCTGGGCCAGCACAGATGGATGCCGTACTCGCTGGCCAGGTGGGTGCGGACGGCGTCCATGGAGCTCTCCGCGCGCTCGCGCGAGGCGGCGCCGGAGATCACCGCCCAGCCCATGTGCTCTCCGAAGATCTTCCCCTCCGGGCTCTCGGCCGAGCCGATCTTCACTCCGTCGCGGGTGTAGCCGCGGATGTACCACGCGCCGTCCCACAGCTCGCGGTTGACGTCCTCGGTCACCTTCGCCGCGATCTCCCGCAGCCGGGCGAGTTCCTTCGTCCAGTTCGGCACCGGGTGAGCGGAGGAACGGCTTTCCGAGCCACGGGGACGGTTCCCGTGGCTCGGGTTGCTCGCGTCGGCCTGTGAGCCGGAGGAACCGTCCCCGTGGCCCAGGTTTGTCAGGTGCTCGACCACCTCGGCCAAGGCGTTGGCTGCCCAGAGGTGCAGGAAGCTGACCAGCGCGGTCTGGCCGCCGCCCAGGTTGAGACAGTCGTTCCAGTCCGCCCGCAGGCCCCTGGCAATGCCGTTGTCTCCCACCTGCTCGGCGGTGAACTCGATCGCCCGCCGCAGGTGCTCGTAGACCGTGGCCGGGGCCGCGTCGAACCGGGCCGCGGCGTCCGTCCCCATCGCCTCCGATCGCTCGGTCAGCGTCATGCCGGAGTCGGCGAAGGGGATCACCTGATCGAGGAAGGCGAGATCGCCGGTCTCCTTGACGTACTCCAGCACCGACGGCACCAGCCAGAGATGGTCGTCGGAGCAGGCGTCGGCCAGCCCGTGGACGAGGTCGCCGGCCTTGCCCGGCACCACCGTCGGCAGCTTCACCCCGACCGGGATGTCCTCCCGCTGGTTCTCGGCGAACAGCAAGGGGTCGAACAGGTGCAGGCCGTAGCCCCAGGACATCTGGCCGTGCAGCAACTCCTCCATCCGCTGGCGGACCTTGCCAGGGTTGGTGTGGACGACGCTCATGACGTCCTGGGCGGTGTCCCGGTAGCCCAGCCCGACCCGGCCGCCGACCTCCACGAACGAGGCGAACCGCGACCACACCACGCAGGTCTCGGCCTGCAGCAGGGTCCAGGTGTTCAGCAGTGTGTTCATCGCCGGGGACGGGGTCTGCAGCGCGAAGACCGAGCGCTTGGCCTGCCAGTAGGCGGCCAGTTCGGCGATCGCGGCGTCCACCGCGGCCGGGTCGGCGTACTTCGTGCGCAGCCGCGTGCCGACCGCACGGCGTCCATAGCCCAGGATGTAGGCCAGCCGGACGGTCTCGCCCGGCGCCAGGGTCACCCGGTGGTGCAATGCGCCGCAGTGGTTGCTCGTGGTGGCCTGCGAACCCGAGCACTGGCCGCGCTCGACCGCCAGCGGGTTGGTCTCGGTGCGGTATGCGCCCAGGAAGGAATCCCGCAGGGTGTCGAAGCCGGCCGGGTCGGCGGTCGCGGTGAAGTAGTGGTAGGTCCAGGGCTCGTAGTAGAAGTCGTACTCGACCACCCCGTCGGCGTAGTCCGCGCCGGAGGCGTAGAGCGACATCTGGAAGTTCTCGTTGTCGATCTGCACCGAGTGGAAGCTGAACTCGACATAGCCGAACAGCGACAGCGAGCGTGGGGTGTCACCGGTGTTGGTGAGGGTGACGTCCCAGACCTCCGCGTCCTCGCCGATCGGGACGAAGATCCGCTGGCTCGCCTCGATGCCTCGATAGCTCGACTCGAACACCGAGTAACTCAGCCCGTGCCGGGTGCGGTAGGAGGCTTCGTCAAGGCTCTCAGCCGCTTTGTGGGTAGCCTCGATCGTCTTGCCCACCGGCTGCCAGGAGGCGGACCAGTAGTCGCCGTCGGCATCGTCGCGCAGGTAGAGGTAGTGGCCGGGACGATCCAGCGGCACCCCGTTGGGACGGAATCTGGTGACCCGGCCCTGCTGGCTGGAGCGGTAGAAGCTGTAACCGCCGGCATTCTGGTTGATGACGGTGCACCAGTCCTCCACGCCCAGGTAGTTGATCCAGGACGCCGGGACGTCCACCCGGTCGATCACGTACTCCAGGCGGTCGTCGTCGAAGTGGCCGTAGCGCATGAGCTTCCTCTACTTCTGGTCATCCCGGCGCAGCCGGGATCTCTCTGTCTAGGCCCCGTCATCCGGGCCTACGCCGGGATGACGGGTGGTGGGCGTCCCACGTGGTCTGACGGTGAGCCGCAGGAACCGTCCCCGTGGCTCGGTCCCCGTGGCTCGGGGGCATTTGCAGTTCAGCTGCCGGAGGCGAAGGCCTCCAGCCAGGCGATCAGCCGGTCGGCCTGGTCCGGGGTCTCGGCTTCGACGAACATCCGCAGTACCGGCTCGGTGCCCGAGAAGCGCAGCAGCACCCACGAGCCGCCGTCGAGGTGGATCTTGATGCCGTCGTAGGTGTCGATCCCGGTGACCGGGTAGCCGGCGATCTCGGTGGGAGCGGCCGAAGCCATCCTGCGGGGCAGTTCCACCCGCAGGTCGGGGGTGGCGAGAATGCCGTGCTCGACCTGGTGGAGCCGGCCGGTGATGGCGTGGACGTGGTCCAGAAGGTCGCTCAGCGTCCGTCCGGTACGGGCCAGCATCTCCACCACCAGGGCACAGGCGAAGACCCCGTCCTTGCCCTTGATATGGCCGCGGATGGTCAGGCCGCCGGAGCTCTCGCCGCCGAGCACGGCGTCGATCTCGTCCATCCCGGCGGTGATGTGTTTGAAGCCCACCGGCACCTCGCGGTGCTCCTCGCCGAAGCTCTCGGCCAGCCGGTCCAGCAGGTGGGTGGTCGCCAGGTTGCGGACGACGCCGCCGCGCTCGCCACGCACCTCGTGCAGGTACCAGTAGACCAGCAGCAGCAGGTCGTTGGTCGAGATGTAACGGCCGTGCTCGTCGATGATCGCGATCCGGTCGGCGTCGCCGTCGGTGGCCATCCCCAGGTCGAACCGGCGGTCGCCGCTACGCACGATGTCGATCAGCGTGGACAGCCGCTCCGGGTCGGGCGCCGGCGACCGACCGCCGAACAGCGGGTTGTGCCGCTCGTGGATGAACTCGGTGCGCACCCGTGCGTCCGACAGGATCGTCCCCAGGGTGAGCTGGGAGGTGCCGTACATCGCGTCCACCACCACCCGCAGGCCGGCCTGACGGATCAGGGAGACGTCGATGATCTCCTCGATCGCGTCGATGTAGGGGTTGGTCAGGTCGACCTCCCGCACCAGCCCCACGGAGGTCGCCAGCCCCAGCTCGATCGACACCACGTCCGCCTGGGTGAGGGAGTTGGCTTCGGCGGTCAGGGCGTCGGTTTCGTCCTCCAGCGGCAGCGAGCCGTCGCTGCGGAAGACCTTCAGCCCGTTCCACTGGGCCGGGTTGTGGGAGGCGGTGAAGATCAGGCTGTAGGCGGTCCCCAGGTAGGGGGCGGCAAAGGTGACCAGGGGAGTGGGGACATCCTCTGCCAGCAGATGGACGCCGATGCCGTTGCCGGCGAACACCTCCGCCGCGGCCTCGACGGATTCGCGGGAGAGGAAGCGTCGGTCGCCACCGACCACCACGCCCATCGGCTCCCGGTTGCTGCGGGTGATCTCGTTGGCCAGCGCCTGGCAGAGCCGCCGGACGTTGTGGATGGTGAAGCCCTCGCCGATCAGCGCCCGCCAGCCGCCGGTGCCGAAGTGGATCTCACCGGTTTCGATGGCATGCTGCGGGGCGAACAGCCGACGCAGCACGATATCGGCGGCGGCCTGCAACTCGGCATCGGTGTTGATGTCCTGCACCTCGCCGGCATCCACGATGGCGTAGGAGGCCAGGGTGCCGCCCTGGGCGATCAGCCGGCGGGCGAGTTCGGTGAGCCGGTGCTCCCCGCTGGACGCCATCACGTCCAGCCCGGGGATCAGGATCGCGTTGTCGATCACATAGGCGCCAACGTTCACTTCCGTGATCTGTTCGCTGGATTCGGAGAGGTCGGCGTCCTCCACGATGCCGACGATCCGGTCGGCGTCGCGCTGGATGCGACCGTAGCCGTCGCCGTCGGGCAGGACGGCGGTGAGCAGCGAGAACTGAGCCGCCTTCAGCCGGTGCCGCCACAGCAGGCCGCGCAGCGAGGCGGCCCGCAGCAGCGGGGTGTCGCCGTAGGCGATCAGCACGTCGCCGTCGAACCCGGCCAGCTGGAACCGGGCGCAACGGACGGCGTCGCCGGTGCCGGCCTGCACGGTCTGGACGACGTACGTCCAGCCCTCGCCCAGATGCCGTCGTACGGCGTGGTCGTGCTCGGCGACCACCACGATCACGTCCGACTGGGGGATCACCGAGGTGACATTCGCCAGGGTCTGTTCGATGACTGTCGAGCCCGCCAGCGGGCGCAGCAGCAGATCGCGGGTGGCCTGGTCGTGGCCCGCGGCCAGCACCACCGCCTTGAGCTGTCGTGGGGCAGGGGGAACGGACATCAACCCTCCAGGGACGAGACGGCGACATCGGCCGGGTTGCGGCCGACCAGGGCGGCGCCGATCGCGGCGACCGGGGAACCGGGGGGAAGCGCGACCAGCCGGTCGGGGATCGCCAGCCCGTTGAGGAAGGCGGAATCGGCAGCGCGGCGCCGCAGTTCGTCGGTCACCGCGTCTCGCAGCCAGGGTGCGGCCGTGACGACCCCGCCGCCGAGAGCGATCGCGGCGGAGTCGTAGACGGTCGCCACCAGGGTCAGCGTCGTCGCCAGGGCGGCGACGATCCGATTCCGCTCGCTGGTCGCGGCGGGCCGGGGGTCGCTGTCGAGGCGGTCCAGAGTCAGCCCCTGGGTCGCCAGCCGTGGCGCCAGGTACTGTCCGCCGAGCACGGTCTCCAGGCAGCCGCGCTGCCCACAGCCGCAGGCCTCGCCGGCCGGATCGATCGCCAGGTGCCCGATCTCGCCGGCACCGTTGCGCAGGCCGCGCACCAGCTGACCGTTGCTCATCGCGGCGGACGAGAGACCGGTGCCGAGATTGACATAGGCGAGGTCGCGGGCGGACAGGCCGAGCACCAGCCCGGCCCCCAGCGCGGTCGCCTTGAGATCGTTCTCCACCCGCACGGGCATCGGGAAGTCGGCCGCCAGCAGACCGGCCAGGTCGCAGCGGGCGATGCCGAGATTGACCGCGGTCTCCACGATTCCGTGCGTGTGGTCGACCAGCCCGGGGATCCCCAGCCCGACCGAGGTGAACGATTCCGGGCCGAGTCGCAGATCGTCGGCCAGTGCCCGGGCCACCTCGATGACCGTGTTGCGCACCCCTTCGGCGGTCGGGGCGGTGGGCAGAACGCGCTGGGCGAGCACCCGATCGGCGGCGTCCAGCACCAGACCGTGAGCCTTGGTGCCGCCGATGTCGATGCCCAGGCTCAGCGAGATGTCGGTCACAGTTCAGCCCTTCACGGCGCCGGCGACCAGGCCCGAGGTGAGCCGGCCCTGCACCAGCAGGAAGAAGATGATCACCGGAATGGCGACCAGGGTCGAGCTTGCCATGACCTGCCCCCAGTCGGTAGCGCGGTTCGCGCTCTGCAGGATGAACGTCCGCAGCCACAGCGGCAACGTCATCGCGTCCTCCTTCTGCAGGATGACCAGGGCGACGGTGAACTCGTTCCAGGCCTGCAGGAAGGCGTACACGCCGGACGCGATCAGGCCCGGGGCGAGCAGCGGGAAGGTCACCCGGAAGAAGGCCTGGGTGCGGGTGCAGCCGTCCACCATGGCGGCCTCTTCGAGGTCGGCCGGGATGCCGGCGACGAAGCCGCGCAGCATCCACACCGTGAACGGCACCACCGCGGCGATGTAGATCAGCGAGACGCCGAGGATGTTGTTCAGCAGCCCCACCGAGGCCATCAGCTTGTACTGAGCGATGAACAGGCCCTCGGCGGGCAGCATCTGGATGAACAGCAGCGCGAGCACGAAGGAGGTGCGTCCGCGGAACTTGAACCGGCTGATCGCAAGTGCGCCGAGGAAGGCGAACAGTAGCGCGACCGCGACGGTGAGCAGGGTGATCGCCAGGCTCATCTGCAGCGCGCCGAAGAACTTGGGCGTCATGACCGCCTTGAGGTTGTCCAGCGAGCCGCCGAACGGCAGGAGCCGTGGGGTGACCGACTGCAGCACGGCGTTCGGCAGAAGGGCGGAGTTGACCATCCAGTAGACCGGGAAGACCCAGGCCAGCGCGAGCACGATGGCGATCGTGCTCAGCACGACCTTCAGCGGGCGGATCCGCTGTTTGGGCAGCGTGGCGCGAACGGGAGCGGCGGTAGTGGCCATGTCAGGAGTCCTCCTTCAGCAGTTGGACGACGTAGAAGGCGCTCATCGCGACGGTGAGCAGCAGGACGAAGATGGACAGCGCCGAGGCCATCCCGAAGTCGGACGAGGCGACGCCGAGCCGGTAGATGTAGGTGCCCAGCAGGTCGGTCTCCGACGGGGGCGCGCCGGCGTCCTGCAGCATCCGGATCTGGGTGAACACCCGCAGATCCCAGATCAGCTGCAGCAGCAGCACGATCATCAGTACCGGCCGGATCAGCGGCAGGATGATGTAGAAGAAGCGGCGGTAGCCGTCCGCGCCGTCGAGTTGGGCGGCCTCCAGAACCTCGTCGGAGACCTGGGTGAGGCCGGCGTAGACCGAGAAGGCGACGAAGGGGACCGACATCCACACCACGATGACGGTGGCGACGAAGTAGAAGCTGAGTGGTTCGGCCAGCCAGTTGTGGTTGGTGAAGTCGAGCCCGACGGCGGTCAGCATCCAGTTGATGATGCCGCGGCGCCAGTCGAACAGCCAGGTCCAGATGGTCATGGTGGCGACCACCGGCATCGCCCAGGCGATCAGCAGCGCGATCTGCAGGATGAGCCGGGCGGCCTTGCCGATGGCGGTCATCAGCAGCGCGAGCAGCACGCCGATGACGACGGTCAGTGCCGCGTTGACCAGCATGAAGGCGACCGAGCGCAGCACGATGGCCCAGGTCTCGGGAGTGGTGAAGACGTTGAGGTAGTTCGCCAGCCCGACGAACTCCGGCGGCTGCCCGAACTGCTGGGAGAGGCCGAACTTCTGGGTGGAGGTGATCAGCTGCCACACCAGGGGATAGCCCAGCGAGAACAACAGGATGGCGATGCTGGGGATGATCAGCGCATAGGGCGCGAGCCGGCCGAGTTTGCGGGCCCGGGCCGCGGCGGCGCGGGCGGCGTGGTTCTCGGCCGAGAGAGTCTGGGTGGCCGTCATGGAGTGCCTTTCTCGACGCTATTCCAGCACAGCAGGAGCGATGGATGCCGGCCGTCGCCCGTACGGTGGGCCGGCCTTCAACGGATGTCCGCCTCCCACATCGAGGGCCAGCCCCGGCTGCCCAGGGCCAGCGGATAGTGCTGGCCCTGGGTGCCTTCGGCTGGCCCTCGATGGGATGGGCGGTGCCCATTGTTGTCCGGGGCTAGCCCCGGGATCAGCTCACTTCAGGTTGAGCATGGGGGTGATCTCCGCGTCGTACTGCGCGGCCAGCGCGGCGATGTCGCCACCCTCGGCCACCTTCGCGAAGAACTCCTCCAGCTTCAGCGAACCCTCGACGGCCGCCCAGCCCGGAGCGGCCGGGGTCAGCTTGGAGTTGCTGGCGGACTCGATCAGCGCCTTCGCGAAGATGTCGTCGCCCAGGGCGGAGACATAGTCGGAGTTGGCCGGGCCGAGGCCGTTCTGCCCGAGCAGGGTCTGGTACTCGGAGGAGAAGATGATCCGCAGCAGGTCGCGCGAGCCCTCCTGGTTCGCGCTCTTGGCCGAGATGCCGATGTTGGAGCCACCGGCAAAGACCGGAGCCGGCTTGCCGTCGTTGCCCGGCAGGGCGAAGACGCCGAAGGTGTCGTCGTTCCACTGGCGAACTTCCTTGCCCTCGTCGTTCTTGACCAGGTCGCCGATCGACCAGTGCGCCCATCCCGGAGCCATGATGGTGGCGGCGGCGAGGCTGGTCTCCTCAACGACCTTGCCGTCCTCCATGGCGGCGTCGGAGTCGTTGATGTAGAGCCACGGGCTGGTGTCCCGTGCGGTGGAGGGAGCCATCGAGGCCGACTTCTGGATCTCCTGCAACTGGGTCAGGCCCTTGATGGTGTTCGGATCCGACAGGGTGGAGGTCCACTGGCCGTTCTCGTACTTGGCCAGATCGCCGCCGTTGGCGAAGATCCAGGAGATGCCGTTGCGCCAGTCCTGGCCGCCGATGAAGAAGCCGGAGAAGTCCTTGATGTTGCGGGGGTTCTTCTCGGTGATGGTCTTCACCGCGGCGTTGAACTCGTCCAGGGTCTTGGGAACCTCGACGCCGGCGTCCTTCCAGACATCCTTGCGGTAGAAGGCGTAGCGGGAGCCGAAGTAGTACGGCAGGGTGAAGTTCTTGCCGTCCACGGCGCCGACGTCGACGAAGGACTGCAGCAGCTTGGCGCCGCCCAGTTCCTCGTACATGTCGGAGATGTCGGCGAAGGCGCCCACATTGGTGAAGGTCGGGGCCTGGGTGTTGCCGATCTCGGTGACGTCAGGGGTGTTGGCGGCGTCCGGCAGCGAGGTGGTCAGCTTGGCGATGATGTCACCCCAGGTCTGCTCCTCGATGGTCAGGGTGCCGCCGTTGACGGTCTTGTACTGCTCGACCAGGTAGTCGCGCAGGGCCTGGGGGGTGTCGCCGCCGATCAGCCAGAAGGTGATGTCCTGAGGGGTCGTCGCCGGAGCTTCGGTGGTCGGCGCGGCATCGGTCGGGCTCGGTGCCGGTGTGGTGGCGGCAGGAGCGCCGGCACAGGCGCCCAATGCCAGGGCAGACGCGGTGAACAAGGCCACCGCGGCTAGCTTCTTCTTCATGGTTTTCCTTTCGGTTCGGACCTGGTGGCCGGACTGTGGGTCGGGGGCGTACCTCATGACACGCCCAGTTGGATACGACGGACGAGGGCGACCGAGCCGAGCAGTACGGCGTCGTCGCCCAGCGAGCTCAGGCTGAGCCTGACCTCGCCACGGAAGTCGGAGTGGGTGCGTTCGGTGACGACTTGCTGGGCGGCGGCCAGCAGCGGGCCGTCCACCAGGCCGGCAGGACCGCCGACCACGATGTCGTTGAGGTCGAGCATCCCGACGATGGGGGAGAGGGCGGCGCCGAGCCGGCGACCGGCCTCGGCGAGCACCTCGGCGGCGTCCGCCCCCGCCATTCTGCGCCGCAGTGACGGCACGGAGAGCCAGGTCTCCAGGCACCCGTTCTTGCCACAGGGACAGGGTGCACCGCCGTCCTCGATCACGACGTGACCGATTTCGCCGGCTGCCGCCGAGGTTCCGGTGACCACCGAGCCGGCGATCAGCAGGCCCGAGCCCACACCGCGGGAGATCTGGATCCGGATCAGGTTGGCCGGCCCGTCGGCGAAGGCGCGTTCGGCCAGTACCGCCACATTGGCGTCGTTCTCGACGTGGACGGGCAGGCCGAGGGCTTCGCTCAGCCGTTGCTGCAGGGGGAGCCCATGCCAGGCCAGGTTGGGCGCGGCGATGACGGTGCCGCGCCGGTCGACGGTGCCGGGCGTGCCGACCCCGAGGCCCAGGACAGGCCGGGTGGCGGCCCCGAGGAGTTCCCGGGACAGCTCGAGTACCGCGTCGTAGGCCGCTTCGCCGGTGGCGGTGCCCAGGTCGCGCTGGGCGAGTTGGAGGGCCTGTCCGCGCAGCCCGAAGACACCGCCCGAGATGGTGTGCGGGGCCGAGAGGTCGAGCGCGACGATGTCGCGACTGTCGTCGCGCACCGAGAGCATGGTGGCGGGCTTGCCGGGCCGGGCGCCCGCGGTCGTGCCGGTCTCGACCACCAGTTCGTCGGCGATCAGCTGGGCGACCAGATCGGAGATGGTGACCCGGGTGAGGCCGGTGCGACGAGCCAGGTCGGCCCGGGAAAGCTGTGGCTGGTCGTGTAGGGACTGCAGCACCAGCGCAAGGTTCTGACGCCGGCCGTCCTCGGGGCGGGTGGATCGCGGTCCGCCGCCAGGATGCCGGTGCGAACTCGTCGCGCGTCCTTGCTGCATGTTTGTTAGTAAAGCTTACGAACAATGCTGGAGCAACCCTTCATTCGGTCCGTGATGAGATCGTTATGTTGGGCTGAGGCCGGGGCGGTGGGGCGGTCAGGCTCAGTCCCCCGGTGGGGACGGCCGCCGGCGCACCGGAAGGCCAGAACAGGGCAGAATGGGGGCAGGAAGGGAGCCTCACCATGCCGCAAGCCATTGCCTATGCCATCGATTCACCCACCGGGCGGTTCGCCCGCACCACCATCGAACGGCGCGAGCCAGGACCGACCGAGGTGCTCTTCGACGTGGCCTTCGCCGGCATCTGCCATTCCGACATCCACACTGCACGCGGGGAGTGGGGCCGGGTGAACTACCCGCTGGTTCCCGGGCATGAGGTGGCCGGCGTCGTCCGCCAGGTGGGTTCGCAGGTCACCGGCTTCGCGGTGGGCGACCGTGTGGGGGTGGGTTGTTTCGTCGACTCCTGTGGCACATGCGAATCCTGCGCGGCGGGGAGCGAGCAGTTCTGTGACGGCCCGGGCGGCACGGTGTGGACCTACAACGGCACCGGACGCGACGGCCTGCCGACAGCCGGCGGCTACTCGACCTGCATCACCGTCGAGCAGGACTACCTGCTGCGCATCCCGCAGGGCATCGATCTGGCGCAGGGCGCGCCGCTGCTCTGCGCGGGTGTCACCACCTACTCGCCGCTGCGCCGCTGGGGGGCCGGCCCCGGCAAGCGGGTGGCGATCGTCGGGATGGGCGGGCTGGGGCACATGGGCGTCCAGCTCGCCGCCGCGATGGGGGCCGAGGTCGCGGTGATCAGCCAGACCCGCTCCAAGGAGGCCGACGGGCGTCGATTCGGGGCTACCGAGTACTACGCCACCAGCGAGGAGGGCACGCTGCGCAGCCTGCGCCGCAGCTTCGACCTGATGATCAACACCGTCTCGGCCGGGATCGACTTCAACCGGCTGCTCGGCTGCCTGAAGATCGGTGGCGCCCTGGTCGACGTCGGCTTGCCCGAGCACCCGGTCGAACTGCACCTGAGGTCGTTGATCGGCGGCAACCGGGTGTTGGCCGGCTCTCAGATCGGCGGCATCGCGGAGACCCAGGAGATGCTCGATTTCTGTGCCGAGCACGGACTGGCCGCCCAGGTGGAGATCATCGGCGGCGACGAGATCGACGACGCGTACGACAGGGTCGTCCGCTCCCAGGTGCGCTACCGCTACGTGATCGACACCAGCAGCTTCGGGTGAGCCGCCGCATGGTCATCCCCGCAGACCGAGGCTGAGACCCCGGGCCTCGGTTGGGCCGGCCTTTGTCATCCGCCGAAGGTCGGGATCTCGGGCCGCACATGTCCGACCGCGCTAGACCGGTTCGGCGACGGCCTCCAGGACAGGACGCAGCGCGAGCCACCACTGATGGCGGGGACGGCGGAACTCCACGTCCACGTCGTCGTTGAGCCGCGCGATGGGCGAGCGGGTGATCGTGCCGTCGGTCAGGCCGAGGTAGTGGCTCTCGGCGGTGCCTGCCGCGAATTGATCGTCCAGCGTGTGCAGGGCGTGGGAGACCAGCCGAGCGGCCAGCAGGCGGTCTGCCGGGGTCGGAGAGGCGCCCTGCTGGACGTGGCCGAGCACCGCCTGGCGGACGTCGTAGCGTCCGCGGCCCTCCTCTTCGAGGACGCGCGCGATGAAGTCGGTGGTGTACAGCGAGTTCGCCTCCTCATTGCGGACCGCGAGGAAGATCTTCCGGCCGGCGGCGAAGCTTTCCCGCAACCACGCCACATCGGCCTGCAAGGCGTCAAGGCTGAGGCCCTGCTCGTGCAAGTAGACCCGCTCGGCGCCACCGGCCAGCCCGCTGACCAGCGCCAGGAAGCCGCAGTAGCGACCCATCGTCTCCACCACGAAGGCACGCCTGGCCGCTGCGCCGGACACCTTCAGCCGGTCGATCGCCTCGGTCACCACGTTCAGCGCGGTGTCACTGCCGATCGAGAGCTCCGAGCCGGGCAGGTTGTTGTCGATGGAGGCCGGCACACAGACCATCGGGATCCGCAGCGCCGGGAAGCGGTCCCGCTCCCGGTCGAGCAGGTGAACGGCCTGGTAGCCGTTCCAGCCGCCGATCATCAGCAGCGCGTCCACTCGGTGTTCCTCCAGCGCCCGGCTGATCGGATAGAGATCGGTGGCGATCGGCATGGTGCGTCGCACGCCGAGTTCGGCGCCCCCACTGGCCAGCCAGTCCTCGACGTCGGCCCAGCCCAGCTCATCGATCTGCTGCTCACGTAGACCAAGGAAACCGTCCCGCACCCCGAGCATGGTGTGCCCGCGCCGGATCCCGAGCCGGACGGCGTCGCGGGCCGCCGAGTTCATCCCCGGTGCCAGCCCGCCGGCGTGCAGGATCGCGATCCGCTTGCCGGACGACCGTTCAGCAGGCTCAGGGATCGTCTCGCCCGGTTGAGGGACCGTCTTTTGTCGCGTCCCGGCACCGGTCGGGTCGACCAGCTCCCGCAGGATCTCGGCCATCTCGGTGAAGGCGCCGCCCCGAGCGGCCATCGCCCGGGAGTACTGTCCGCTCCGGATCAGTTCCGGCACCTCGCGGGTTCGGGCCACCGCTTCGACCAGCGGCACCCGGGTGACCCGATTGCCGCGGAAGCCGATCACCGTGCCGACATCGCCCGCGCTGGCGTTCAGCACCTCGCAGGCGGCCTCGTGGCCAAGCCAGGTGGAAGCCCAGCGGTCGTAGGCGCTGGGGGCACCACCCCGCTGGACATGGCCGAGGATGGTGACCCGGGTGTCCTCGCCCAGCCGCTCCTGCAGCACGTCGCGGATGTAGGACGAGCTGATCGGCTCGCCGGTGCGCTGCCGGGCGCCCTCGGCCACCACCACCATGGTGTCGCGACGCCCGCTCGCCCGGGCCACCCGCAGGGCGGCGCACATCGTGTCCTCCCAGCCGGGCTCGGGCGGCGCCTCGGGGATCACGACATAGTCGCAGCCGCCGGCCACGGCGGCCATCAGCGCGAGATAGCCGCAGTGGCGTCCCATGACCTCGACCACGAAGCAGCGCTGATGGCTGGCGGCGGTGCTGCCCAGAGCATCGATCGCGTCGATGATCCGGTGCAGCGCGGAATCGGCGCCGATGGTGGTGTCGGTGCCGACCAGGTCGTTGTCGATCGATCCGACCAGCCCGGCGAACATCAGCGCGGGATGAGCCGCCGCGGTCTCAGCGCTGAGTTCGCCGGCCTGCACCAGCTCGGCCAGCAGCGCGGGCCAGTCGGCCCGGAATTGATCCAGGCCGGAGAGCGAGCCGTCCCCGCCGATGACCACCAGGCGATCGATGCCCTGCTGCAGCAAGTTGCGGGCAGCCCGACGGCGGCCCTCCCACTCCCGGAAGTCCTGGCTGCGGAAGGTGCCGATCACGGTGCCGCCGCGGTGAAGGATGCTGCTGACGTCCTTCCAGGTGAACTCGCGGATGCCGTTGCCGCCGTCCACCATGCCCTGGAAGCCTTCGTAGATCGCCGAAACCCGGGCTCCGCGGCCCAGTGCGGTGCGGACGACCGCACGCACGGCGGCGTTCATGCCCTGGGCGTCGCCCCCGCTGGTGAGGATGCCGAGATGGGGCTGGCCGGTGGCGGTGGTCATCGATTCTCCGGATCGCTCGCTGTCACCGACCATCTTGCCGATCGACGACCATGACGTCCACGACCTCAGCGGCGCCGGCCATGCCCGTCGCCGGAGGCGGGAGAGCAGGCCGTGTCGGCGACGCGATCGCGCGAACGTCCGCGGGCCAGGCTCGCGCAGGCGGCCTGGGTGCTCCGGAGGACGGTGGTGGCCGGCCGGTCACGGGATCCGGTGTCCCGAGAGTCGGTGGTGCTGGGACGAGCGAGCTGAGGTGCTCGATGGGCCGGCGGGTCGATGGGCTTGATCCGAACGCCCGGATGGAGCCGGTAATTCCGGTGGGGCCGGTCGACCGGCCGAGCGGGTTCGGTGGGCTTGGTGGGTTTGCCGGGCTTGTCAGGTTCGGTGGGCTTGGCCGGTTCCGTGGGCTTGGCCGGTTTGGTGGGCTTGGCAGATCCAGTGGGTTTCGCCGGTTCGGTGGGTTTGCCGGACTTGTCAGGTTTGTCAGGTTCGGTGGGTTTGGCCGGTTTGGTGGGTTTGGCCGGTTTGGTGGGTTTGGCCGGCTCGGTGGGCTTGACGGGGTCCTCCGGATCCGGCGGGCGGAACTGCGGTGGGAGCGGAAGACCGGGCCAGGGCAGGGGAGGCCAGGAGGGCCAGTCCACCTCGGGGTCGACCGGCGTGGGGCTGGGATCCACCGGGCCGAGCAGGGGCGGATCGATGATCGCGCCCGGGCCGGGCCCCCCGGGGCTGCCGAGCAACGGCGGCGAGGGCTCGGCAGGCTCCGGCTGGTTGTCCAGGGAGGCCGGTGGCCGCGCCGAGGGCTTGGCCGGACTCCCGGCGTTCGGGGTGGCGGACGGCCGAGCGCCCGACTCACTGACACGCGGGGGGCTGGAGGCGGGCTGCTCGCCGTCCTGGCCCGGTGCCGTGCTCTCAGCCTCAGCCGGCTCCTCAGCGGTAGGAGCGGGGGTCACCAGGTCGGGTACGACCGGTGGCACGGGCGGCAGATCCGCCGGTGGCACGAGGCTGTCGGCGGCACCTGGAACGCGATCGGAGGGTGAAGGCTGCCCGGTCCCGCTCGGCGTCTCGCTGCTGCTGTGGTGAAGCGGGGAACCGGGGGGTGCCAAAAGGGCACCGGCGACCAAACAGGCTGCCGCCGCCAACCAGGTGCGACTGTGCGCCACGTCTACTTCCCCCCAAGTGACTCGCAGGCCGAGTCTAGCGTGGCAGCTACGCCGTGGGGAGCCACCGGGCCAGCTCTTCGGCGAGATTCCGGCGGGCGGGTTCCTGCCAGGTCAGCCGGCCCACCGTGGTGTGGAAGAGCGGTTCGAGTGCGAGCAGCCGACGGAGCACCTGGGCCCGGCCCTGCCGGAAGTCGGCTTCCGGGATCTCCCGATACTCGGTCCGGACGTCCCGCACGTAGACGTGATAGCGGCCGGCAGGCTGTCCCAGAATCGACAGATCGGCGTCCGCCACGATCGCGCCGGCGTGGTCGTCTGGCCCTGGTGCGTGGGACGTGGTGAGGCGCACCAGCCGTGCCACCTCGCCGACCTCCGTCGCCGGAACCAGGCCGGCGAGCCGGCTCGCCGCCAGCTGAGCGGACTCCTCCTCGTCCTCGCCGGGGCGTAGGTCGTACACCGCGTCGTGGAACCACAGTGCCAGCTGCACCGTGCGGCTGGCGCCGCCTTCGCTCACCAGGTGCGCGGCAGCGAGCGCCTGGGCGAGGTGTCGCACGTCGTGGTAGGCGCGGTGCGGCTCCTGCCATCGCGCCAGCAGTTCCTCCCCCAGATCGGCTGCTCCGGGCAGCACCTCTCGCCAGGCGCGACGCAGTCCGGTCAGCACCTGCGTGGGCTTGGGGGTGCGTTCGGACGGGCGCACCCGCAGACCCGCTTCCCGCAGCCGCCGCAGCAACTCCTTCTCCGACACCAGTTCGGCGCCCAGATCGATCAGCTCCCGGTGGCGTCGTTCCGGAATGTCGTAGTGGTCGTGGTCGAAGGCCCGCAGCGGCAACCCGGCGGCGGCCGCGAAGGCATGCAACTCGTTCAGGCTGGCGTCGGAGACGAGGTGAGCGAACCTCGTCCCGTGCGCCGGCCAACGCGGCGCGTCGATCAGGATTGCCAAGCCCGGGCCGGTCGCTCAGCTCTGCGGATTGGTGAACAGTGCGACGAACTCCGCTTCGTCGAGAACGTGGAAGCCGGCGGTCAGCAGAGCCATCGCGCGCGGCGCGTCGTCCGGGATGTCGAGCCGCTCGACATCCAGTGCGGCCACCCGGAAGTGGTAGTGATGTGCTCCGTGCCCGGGAGGCGGCCACGGCCCGCCCCAGCCCGGGACGCCGTAGTCAGTCGGCCAGTCTCGGGCTCCGGCCGGGACGGCGCCGGACTCCGGGATCGACGTGACGCTCGTCGGGATGTCGGTCAGCACCCAGTGCCACCACCCGCTGCCGGTCGGGGCGTCCGGGTCGTAGCAGGTGATCATGAAACTACGGGTGCCCTCGGGTGCCTCTCCCCAGTTCAGGTCGGGGGCGATGTTCTGCCCGCCCACGCCGCCATGGGCGTGTCGCAGGTCGATGACGGAATCCGCCGGAATCGCAGCGCTGCGCAGGAACACGGTTCTCCTCCTTGGTCCGATGCAGCTCAGCCTAAGCCCAGATCCAGGCTAGGCCCCTCACTTCAAGCCGATGCGCGGCTCTCCCGCCCGACCGGGCATGATGGACGCCATGCGTCGGGTCGAATTGCCGGAACTGGGCGAGCATCAGGTGGTGCTCAGCCTGCCTGGGGCGGACGACGACGACCTGATCGCGGCGTGCGAGGTGCTGTGGCAGGAGGGCCACCGGGTCTGGTCGGTGCCTCCCGAGCGGCTGGACGACCTGGCCGTGCTGCGGACGGTGTTCGGACGACGGGCGCGGTTCGGCGTCCACGACCTGACCGATGCCGGTCAGACGGCTGCGGCGGTGGCCGCCGGAGCCGGGCTGCTGGCCAGCATCTACTGCCTGCCTGAGATCGTCGCCGCGGCGGACGGCGTCCCAGTGGTACTCGGCGGGCTGACGCCGCAGGAACTGCGGGCCGCCCATCAGGCCGGTGCGAGCGCCGTCCAGGTCGTCCCCTGTGAGGCCTTCGGCACCGTCTACGCCCGCGGCCTGCCGGAGTTGGTCTCCGAGATCCCATTGCTGGCGACCGGGCGGCTGGAGCACTATCAGGCCGAGCTGTGGCTCAGCTCAGGGGCTCTCGGGGTGTGGCCGACCCACCTGATCACGTCCCAGTTGGTGGCCGACGAGGATCTCGGCGAGTTGCGGACGCTGTGCCAGCGCTGGCGGCTGGGCGGCTGAGTCCCCGGAGTTGCGTGCCGCAACACTGGCCGAGCCTGTCGAGACCCGTTGCCGAGGGGCCTGCCACGGTGGTCTCGCCGAGGGCTGCTGACCCTCCTTTACCGACACGACTACCGCCGCCAGGGACTCCTCGTCCGGCTCGACCGCCGACCCAGGGCCAGGCCGAACCTCAGCGGCGGGCGCGGCGACGGTTGACCGCGCGGATCAACCCGCCGATCACCATGAACAGCGTGACCGCGCCGAGCAGGCTGCCGCCCCCCACGATGGCGAGCTGGATCCAGCGGTCGCCCTCAGGATCGGGACGGGGGGTGCGGCTGGGCGAAGGTGACGGGGAGGCCGTGACCTCGTCCTCATCGTTGTCCGGATCCTCCGAGGGGGAGGACTCCGGTGTCGTCGTCGCCTCGGAGGTCTCGGTGGCCTGCGGCACGGGCGCCAGCGGACCGGGATCTGCCACCGCGGTCGAGAAGCCAGGAAGGCTCAACAGCAGAGCGAGGCCGAGAGCCACGACCAGCCCCAGCGCCGGCACAGGCGGACGCCCGGGGGTGGCCCGTCGTGGTGTCATCTGGCCCTCCTTGGCTGTTGCCGCGCACCTGGGCGAGTGGGATCCCCGCCTTCGGACGGATGACTCGGCTGTCGCTGCGCGCCTGAGCCGAGTATTGAGGGCTCCGCTCGCCGATGCAAACGCGGCGGGAGCGCAGTCAGGGGCCACGCCTTGCATCCTGAGGATTTCTTAGGATACTTTTGGGAGTTGTTAGCTATGTCGTTGACTGAGGGTGGGTATGTATCAGCCACGCCGCGTGCTCGATCCGGTCGAGCGTGAGGTTGAGGCGACCCCTCGTCCGATCGTCGGCGGCCGTCCCCGCAGGGCGGCGACCACCTGGCGTGACCACGTCGGTCAGCGCGCCGGCATCGGCCTGGTGACCTTGGCAGCAGTCGCGACCGGCGGAGCGATCGTGCTCGGCGGCGATCCGGCCACCGCTGCGCTGACCGCCCAGCCGGCGTCCTTCGCCGCGCCCGGCGACGATCGCGAACTCGTCGACACCAGCCGTAGCCAGGCCCGACCTGCCCTGCAGTTGGTCTCCCTGACCACCTCCGATCTGGCGGATGCCACCGAGGATCTGGTGGCGCTCACCCCGCTCTACACCACCGGCCAGCTCAACCTGCGGGAGGGTCCGTCCAAGGACTCAGAGTTGCTCGGACGGGTCGATGCCGCCACCAAGGTCGTCGCTACCTCGACCATCGAGGGCAAGTACCGCAAGGTCACCGTCGGCGAGCAGGAGGGCTGGGTGCTGGCCGCCAACCTGGCGGATGAGACCGAGGATCTGGCCCAGGGCATCACGATGGCGAAGTGCTCCCGCGGCACCGCGGTGGAAAGCAAGCTGCGGACCGACACGATCCGGATCTACCGCTCGGTGTGCGCACTCTTCCCAGGAGTCAACTCCTATGGCGGCTGGCGAGCCGGTGGCCGCCAGTTCCACAAGAACGGCCGTGCGCTGGACATCATGCTCACTCCGAAGAAGGAGAGCGCGATGGGCTGGAAGATCGCCAAGTATCTGGTCGCCAACGCCAAGGCCTTCAACATCGACCACATCATCTTCGAGCAGAAGATCTGGACGCCCGGCAACCCGCGCTGGCGCGGCATGGCCGACCGCGGCGGCACCACCGCGAACCACTTCGACCACGTCCACGTGGCCATCAAGGCCTAGACGGCATGTCTTGACCCCATCCTGACCACCTCGCGTTCCGCCTCGCCAGAGGGGTGCCGGCCCCGGTCAGCCCGCCCCGTAGGGTAGGCACCATGAATCTCGGACGGCTGGCGCGGCTCGGGCGGGCGCCGCTGCCTGAGTGGCAGGAGTTGGCGTGGGTCGCCAGGCCCCGATCCTGGCTGCCCAGCGGGCTCACCCGGTGGCTGGCCGACCACCTGTATCTCGTCGCCCTGCCCTACCTGGGGCTGGTCGTCGCCCTGCTCGCCCAGCAGCCGGCATGGGCACTTGCCCTGGCCCTGCTGGCCGCGGTGCTGGAATGGGCCGCAAGCCGGGCCGATTCGCGCCTGGCGCGGATCCTCGACACCGCCGGCCTGATCCCGACGCTTCGTGCCGCCGGCCGGGCGCTGCTGGTCTCCGGCACGCTGTTCCGTCCCACCTATGTCGCCTCCGTCGTGGTCATCCTGCTGGCCTGGCTGGGGTTGCTCGGACTGCTGGCGGGGTTCTCCCGCAGTCTGCCGCCGCTGCGCTACCAGCCCGGCGCCGAGGCGCAGCCCGAGCCGCTGGCGGGGTATCTGCGGTGCTTCCGCCGTGCCACCGGGACGCCGGGCTGGGTCGTGGTCGCCGAGGCCGTCGCCTTGGCCGGCGCGGCCTTCGCGGGGCAGAGCGTCGGGCTACCGCTGCCCTTCCTGGCCGGAGCGCTGGCACTGATGGCCGCCGCGGTGACAGCGCAAGCCTTCCGCGGCCTGCTGGGCCGGGCCGCAGCCGACGCCGATCGCCTGCTGGCCGAGTTGGCAGCCACCGATCCGCGCTACCTGGTGCACGTCTCGCTGGGCGCCGAGCAATCCCGCTACATCGTCAACCAGTGGCTCCCGGTACTGGACGCCACCGGAATCAACGGTCTGCTGGCGGTCCGGGAGGCCAGCCAATTGCTTCCGCTGCGGGTCACCCGGGTGCCGGTGGTGTACGCGCCCAGCCCACGTCAGCTGGAGCAGGTCACCGTGCCCAGCGTCCGGGTCGGCTTCTACCTGGCCTTCGGCGAGAAGAACGCCCACCTACTGCGAGAGCCGCGGCTGACCCACGTGATGCTGTTGCACGGGGACTCCGACAAGGCCACCTCGACCAATGCCCAGGTGGCCGGGTTCGGCGAGATCTGGGTGGCCGGGCAGGCAGGGATCGACCGCTACCGGGCGGCCGGCATCGATCTGCCGGATGAGCGCTTCGTGGTGATCGGACGTCCGCAGGTCGAGCCGCTGCTGGCCGCTCGCCAGGGGACGGACGAACGACCGGTGCTGCTCTACGCCCCCACCTTCGAGGGCTACTACGCCGAGACCGCGCACAGTTCCCTTGACACCATGGGCCCAGCGATGATCCGCCGGCTCCTCGCCGGTTTTCCACAGCTACAGGTCTGGTTCAAGCCGCATCCGGCCAGCGGGGTGGTCCGGCCGTCCATGCTGGCGGCGATCGCCGAGATCGAAGCGCTGCTGACCGGTGGCGAGCATGTGATCGTCGACCGGAGCCCGGCGCTCACCCTCACGGATTGCCTGGCGCGCGCCGACGTCCTGCTGAGCGACATCTCGAGTGTGGTGAGCGACTTCCTGGCGACCGGACGACCGGTGATCGTCACCAACCCGGGCGGGCTTTCCCGCGAGGACTACCGCGCGGCCTACCCCAGCCAGCGCGGCTCCTACGTGGTCGATCCCGACCTGGCGGACTTCGACGTGGCCGTCACCGATGCCCTCGGGCCCGATCCGCTGCGTCCCGAACGCGAGGCGCTGGTCGGCTACCTGCTGGGGACCGTCCAGCCCCAGGCGGCCTTCGACGCTGCGCTGGCCCGCCTGGCGCAGTAGGGTGCTCTCGATTCGTCTGCGGAAACACCGGCACTCGGTGACCGATGGGACGTGAGGGCTGGGGCGCAGAATGGGATTGTCGAGCACGGCCGCCGCTGCCGGACGCAGGGCGAAGGCAGGGCTGAGGCGGATCCGGCGCGCGGCCCGGAAACCCCGGGCGGCCAGGCCCCCGAAGCCGTTCGATGCGGCAGTCGCCTTCACCCACTACTGCCGCACCCTCCCGCTGGATCCCGACCTGGTGCTCTACCAGGCCCATTCCGGCGCGGCGATGGCCTGCAATCCCTATGCCATCTTCAGCGACCTGCTGGCGAACCCGGAGTTCGCCCGGCTACAGCATGTCTGGGTGCTGGACAGCGAGCCCGAGATCCGCCGCCGCCGCCGGGAGTACGCCGGCCATCCGAACGTGCGGTTCGTGGCCGACGGCAGCCAGGAGTATCTCCGCGCGCTGGCCACCGCCGGGTACCTGATTCAGAACACCACGTTCTCAGCCTGGTTCGCCAAGCGGCCCGGCCAGGTGTATGTGATGACCTGGCACAGCGCCGGCGCGGTGAAGAAGATGGGCGTCGACCTGCCCGCCGGCAACTACGGCAGTCGCAATGTGGTCCGCAACCTGCTGATGGCCGACCATCTCATCTCTCCGAACGAACTGATGACCTCGGTGTTCGCGGACTCCTACCGGCAGCGCGGGCTGTTTCCCGGCAAGCTGCTGGAATTCGGGTATCCGCGCAATGACGTCACCCTGCACACCCCGCGGCAGGCGGTGATCGACGAGCTGACCTCGCGTGGGGTACAGGTGGATCCGGCCCGGAAGATCATCCTCTACGCGCCCACCTGGCGGGGGACGCTGGGCAACGTGCGCGGCGACGCCGAGGAGCTCGAAGCCGTTCGATCGACCATCGAAGCCGGCATCGACACCGACGAGTACCAGGTGCTCATCAAGCCCCACCACTACCTGTACAGCCGGCTCACCAAGAGCGAGAAGCGCAGCGGACGCTACCTGCCGCGTCAGGTCAACGCCAACCGGCTGCTGGCCGCCGTCGACATCCTGGTCTCGGATTACTCCAGCATCTTCTTCGACTTCCTGGTCACCGGCCGGCCGGTGCTGTTCTACATTCCCGATCTGATCGAGTACACCGCGGAACGCGGCGTCTACTTCACGATGGACGAACTCCCCGGGCCGGTCACCGCAGACGCCGCCGAGCTCGCCGGCTGGATCAACGACCTGCCCGGCACCGTCGCCGGTCACGCCGAGCGGTACGCCCGGATGAAGGCGCTCGCCTGCACTCATGAGGACGGGCATGCCACCCGACGCACCGTCGACGTCGTGTTCGGCAACCGGCAGGTCGCCGGGGTGACCGACACCCTGATCGACCCGGCCCGCAAGCGGGTGCTGCTGTACACCGACGACCTGGATTCCACCCCCGCCACCGAAGCGCTGCTGACCCTGGAGGCCAACCTCGACCCGGACACCTACGACGTGACGGTCGCCGGCATCGGGCACAGCGCGCAGAGCCGCGACAACGCCGACCGGATCGTCAGCCGAACCATGGCCCAGACCGGTCGTCCCACGCTCAGTCCCCGGGAACGCTACGCGCTGGAGGCCGTCCGTCGCCACGGGCTGACTGCTCCGGCTGCCCGACTGCTGCGCCCCGAGGACGCGCTGCGCCGGGAGTGGCGCCGCCGGTTCGGCGACGCCACCTTCGACATCATCGTCGAGTGCTCCCGCAGGCCGGGAGCCTTCGGCTGGCTGGCCACCCTGAACCCGGGAGCCAAGCTGGTGGTCTGGCAGCGGCCCCAGTTGGCCGCCGCTCCGGATCCGCTGGAGGCCGCGACGGCGCCGGCGCCTGGCGACACCCGTCCGCTCACCAAGGCGAGTCTGGCGCGGCTGCACCGGGCCGCCGACGCCGTGGTGCCGCCGTCCAATGGGTTGCGGAAGCCCGACACCCCCGAATTCGCGACCGCCCTGCGGAACTGGGAAGAACTGCTCGCCTCGTTGTGAGTGATGGGCCGTTAGGCTGACCCCATGACCGCACCTGTCGATGCCACTACCACTGCGGCCTGGTCGCAGTTGGGCGCCCTGCGCACTGCGCTCACCCCCGATCTGCGGGCCTGGTTCGCCGCCGATCCGGCTCGTGCCGAAAGGTTCAGCCTGACTGCCGGCGACCTGTTCGTCGACCTGTCGAAGAACCTGATCACCGACGAGGTGCTGGCCGCACTGGTCGCGCTCGGCCGCGAGGTCGGCCTCGAGGCGCGGCGGGACGCGATGTACGCCGGCGAGCGGATCAACACCACCGAGAACCGCTCGGTGCTGCACACCGCGCTGCGCCGGCCACGCACCGACTCGCTGGTGGTGGACGGCACTGATGTCGTCCCTGCCGTCCACGAGGTGCTCGACCGGGTGTACGCCTTCGCCGAGCAGGTGCGCTCCGGGGAATGGAAGGGCGTCACCGGCAAGCGGATCCAGACCGTGGTCAACATCGGCATCGGCGGCTCCGACCTCGGCCCGGTGATGGTCTACGAAGCGCTCAAGCCCTACGTTCAGCCCGGCCTGGCCTGCCGCTTCGTCTCCAACATCGACCCGTCCGATGTCGCGGAGAAGACCGCCGATCTCGACCCTGAGACGACACTGTTCATCGTGGCCTCCAAGACCTTCACCACCCTGGAGACCCTGACCAACGCCCGGCTGGCCCGGGCATGGCTGCTCGCCAAGCTCGCCACCCAAGGTGCCGTCGACGGCTCGGACGCAGCCCGCGCCGACGCCATCGCCAAGCACTTCGTGGCAGTCTCCACCGCGCTCGACAAGGTGGCCGAGTTCGGCATCGATCCGGCCAATGCCTTCGGTTTCTGGGATTGGGTTGGCGGCCGCTACTCGGTCGACTCCGCGGTCGGCACCAGCCTGGCCGTCGCGCTCGGCCCGGAGGCCTTCGCCGACTTCCTGGCCGGCTTCGGTGCCATCGACAGCCACTTCGCCAGCGAGCCGCTGGAGCGCAACGTCCCGGCGCTGATGGGCCTGCTGAACGTCTGGTACGTCAATTTCTTCGGCGCGGCGAGCCACGCCGTGCTGCCCTACGCGCAGTACCTGCACCGCTTCGCCGCCTACCTGCAGCAGCTCACCATGGAATCCAACGGCAAGGGCGTCCGCTGGGACGGCACGCCGGTCACCACCGCCACCGGCGAGGTCTTCTGGGGCGAGCCCGGCACCAACGGCCAGCACGCCTTCTACCAGTTGATCCACCAGGGGACGCAGTTGATCCCGGCGGATTTCATCGCCGTCGCCACCCCGGCGCACCCGCTGAAGGACGGCGAGGCGGACGTCCATGAACTCTTCCTGGCGAACTTCTTCGCCCAGACCAAGGCGCTGGCCTTCGGCAAGACCGCCGACGAGGTGCGTGCCGAGGGGACGCCGGAGCCGATCGTCCCGGCGCGGGTGTTCCCGGGCAACCGTCCCACCACGTCGATCATGGCGGCGGCGCTCACCCCGTCCGTGGTCGGTCAGTTGATCGCGCTCTACGAGCACATCACCTTCACCCAGGGTGTGGTGTGGGGGATCAACTCCTTCGATCAATGGGGCGTGGAACTCGGCAAGCAGCTCGCCCTGCAGATCGCGCCCGCGGTCGCCGGCGATGCCGAGGCGCTCGCCGCGCAGGATCCGTCCACCCAGGCGCTGGTGGGCTACTACCTGGCCAACCGCCGCTGATTTCCTCCACCCGGATCTCTGGTTGCGCGGTGTCTGGCACAAACCGGGCAAACTGGCCCCGTCGCCGTCATAGTGCAGGCAGGCCGCCTGGGTTGCCCGGTTTGTGCGGCGCATCCGGGTCAAGCCCGTGGTGCATGTGCCTTGGCGGGAGCAGGGCGGATAGACTCGCCCAGGAATCTCGGCCGGGGACGGCCGCAGGACGCACGATAGGGATCCGAGGCGGATGAGTCTGGCCGAACTGGCTGCCCAGCACGGGTTGCACCGGGTGGGCGCGCGACCCCGCTTCTGGGCGTACCTGAAACAGACCTGGCAGCGGCGTGACTTCATCGTCACCATGGCGAGCTACCGGCTGCGCGCGTCGGTCGAGGCGAATCGGCTGGGTGTCGTCTGGCTGGTGCTGCAGCCGGCGCTCAACGCGGCCATCTACGGCGCCATCTTCGGCATGCTTCAGACGGATAGAGGAGGACCGGAGTTCGCCCAGCGGGTCGTGATCGGCGTCTTCTTGTTCCAGTTCTTCTCGAACAGCCTCTCCAAAGGTGCCAAGTCGATCACGGGGAACCAGTCCCTGGTGCAGTCGCTGGCCTTCCCGAGGCTGACCCTGCCGCTGGCGGAAACGATCCAGAACTTCCTGGCACTGCTGCCGTCGATGGGACTCCTGGCGGTCGTGTTGCCGATCATGGGCCATCCGCCGACCTGGAGTTGGCTGCTGATGCTCCCGATCCTCGCGCTGTTTTCCCTGTTCAACGCCGGGGTGGCGATGATCGCCGCCCGGCTGACCGTTCACGTCCGGGATCTCACCCAACTACTGCCGTACATCTCGCGGATCCTCTTCTACACCTCCGGCGTGCTGTTCGACGTCAGCAGGATCTTCGACGCACACCCATGGGTGATACGACTCTTCGACTTCCACCCGATCTATCAGGTGCTGCAACTGGCCAGGAGCGTCCTGATGGGCATTCAGGTCACCAGCGACATGTACTGGGCCTGGTTCTCGATCTGGGCAGTGGCGACCTTCGTCATCGGCTTGTTGTTCTTCTGGGCGGCTGAGGAGCGCTATGGCCGAGACTGACCACTCTGAGCCGCGGGTGCCATCAGCAGCGGGTAATCGCCGTCCCGTGGTGATCGTCGACGACCTGCACGTGAAATACCGGGTGTGGGCCAGTGGCAAGGCGGTGAGATCCGGCACCAAGTCCAGCCTGCTGCGGAGCGCGAAGCGGGGAGTGCGGGTCGTCCATGCCCTCAAGGGCGTCTCCTTCGTCGCCTACGAGAACGAGTCGATCGGAGTGATCGGCTCCAACGGCTCGGGCAAGTCCACCCTGATGCGGGCCATCACCGGGCTGACGCCCCCCGAATCCGGCGCGGTCTACGCATCTTCCCGTCCCAACATGCTGGGTGTGGGCGCTGCCCTCATCCCAGACCTCTCCGGGGAGCGGAATATCCGGCTGGGCGGTCTGGCGATGGGGATCGATCGCAAGGACATCGAGGACATGCGGGACGAGATCGTGGAGTTCGCCGAACTGCAGGAGTTCATCGACCTGCCGATGCGCACCTACTCCTCGGGCATGCAGGCTCGGCTGAAGTTCTCGATCGCGACCGTCCGCCAGCACGAGATCCTGATCGTGGACGAGGCGCTGGCGGTCGGCGACCGGCGCTTCCGCAAGCGCAGCGAGGACCGGATCCGGAGTATCCGGGACAATGCCGGCACCGTCTTCCTGGTCTCGCACAGCATGGGTTCCATCCGTGACACCTGCGATCGGGTGATCTGGCTCAACAAGGGCGAGCTGATGATGGACGGTGCCACCGACGAGGTGGTCGACGCCTACGAGGCCTCCCGGAAGTAGGCAGCCCAAACCCCAGCCCGGCCCGGCCCCGCGGTTCGTCCGCGCCCCTTCCCTGCATCGAGCGCCACTCTTCGCGGCGAGCGCTTGCGTCAGGGGCAGGCGCTCGACGCGAAGGCAAGCGCTCGACGGAGCGGAGACCGGATTGAGGTGCCCGAGTCGATAGGCTGGGCCGGTCATGCACCAGGAAGGACGCCGATGAGCGACGAGGAACTGTCCGATCTCGATGAGCGGGACCAGGGCGATGACAACTCCGCGAATGCCGCGGACGCCGCTCAGGCCGTCCGGATGGGCAACTCCTTCGAGTTCGCGCGGGCGGTGCTGCCCCCCTCGGCCACACCGGCTTGGCTCTCCTGGGTCGACAGGCTTGCGGCACGCGCCTACTTCCCGATCACAGCCGTGTTGTGGCTGGGGCTGGTGGCCTGTGTGCTGGGGCGCTGGGTGCTGCCGGGGATCGTGCTGTGGCTGCTTGCCGCCGTCTTCGACTGGGCAGCGAGCCGGCAGTACGTCCGCGAGACGCTGCTGCTCCGCCGCCTGGGAGTGGCATCGCACGTCCGCCTGGCGATCCGCACGGTGCTGGTCCTGGCTCTGCTGGCGGGCTCGGGCCGGGGCTCGGCCGCGGTGGGACTGGCTGCCGTTGCGCTCTGCCTGATGCTGGTGGAGGTCATCGAATGGGCGGCCACCGCCTGGCTGGCCAGCCGTCAGCCCGCGTTGTCCTATCACCCCGAAGGTCCACAGCCCGAAGCCAGCGTCACCTACGCAAAGGCCTATGTGAAGTCGTCGTTCACGGCCACCGAGACCATCGTGCTGGAGGTGCTGGCTGGACTGGCGGTGGCAGTCATGGTCACCGGTCTGGTGAGTGGCCAGCTCGCTTCGGCACTGTGGGCGATCCCGCTCAGCCTGGTGGCGCTCGGCCTGGCGCTGCGGCACCTGCTGCTCGTCCGCGCCCTGGGGTCGCCCACGGCGGTCAAGGCGCTACAGGAATCGGTGCAGGCGGAGTTGGACGCCCTCGCCCCCAAGGCGGTCGTCTACATGTCGGCCGATGCCGGCCAGTCGCTGTACATCCTCAACCAGTGGGTGCCCACCCTCGAGCGGTTGCCCCATCCGGCATTCATCATGGTGCGTGAGGCCAGCCACCTGGCACCCATCATGCCGACCACGTTGCCGGTGTTGTACGCCCCGAGCACCCGCCACGTCGAAGAGCTCTGCCGGCCCAGCCTGCTGGTGGCCTATTACCTGGCCAACGCCGGCAAGAACGTCCACCTGCTGCGGGAGGCCCGGATCCGGCACGTCTTCCTCAACCACGGGGACTCCGACAAGTCCACCTCGGCCAACCCGGTCGCCCGGGTCTATGACGGGGTGTGGGTGGCCGGGCAGGCGGCGATCGACCGGTACGAGGCAGCCGGCATCTCCATGCCCCGATCCCAGTACGCCATCATCGGACGCCCCCAGGTCGAGTCGCTGCGGGTGGGCACGGCGGGGAACGCCGATCCGGTGACGATCCTCTACGCCCCGACCTTCGAGGGCTACTACGAGGAATCCAACTACTCCTCGCTGGAGCGGATGGGTCCGCAGATGATCCGGCAGATCCTGGACACCCACCCCGAGGTCCGGATCATCTTCAAGCCTCACCCGGCCAGCGGAGTACAGCGGCCGGGCATGACTGCCGCCCGGGTGGAGATCGTCGCCATGCTGGCCGAGGCTCCTGGCGACCACCTCTACGTCGGCCCCGAATCGAGCCTGACGCTGTACGAGTGCTTCGACGCCGCGCACGTGCTGATCTCGGACATCTCCAGCGTGGTGACCGACTTCCTCTACAGCGAGCGTCCGCTGATCACCTCCAACCCTCGCCGGCTGGATCGGGAGACCTTCCTGCGCACCTTCCCGACCCAGGGGGCCTCCTACATCGCAGAGCGAGACCTGTCCAACCTGGCCGGGATCCTGGACGACGCCCTGGGCGAGGACAGCCTGCGCGAGTCGCGGCTGGCGATGAAGAAGTACGTTCTGGGTGACCTTCCCGAAGGCCCGACCGCCGCCTTCGTCGCCGAGGCCGCCCGGATCGCCGCCGAATCCGAGCAGCACGCCGCGTCCATCGTGAACGAGTTCCGCGTCAAGGTGTAGGGAGCCTCCCCGGTCTGCCGGTGACCCCCGCGAAGGCGGGTCCTCCGCAGGGGTCACCGACGTCGAGGGCCGGGAACGACGGACGATCGATGGGCGAGCCGGACGAGGAGCCATCAGCGGCCCTCGGAACAGTCGAGGCCACCGATCGGCCGATGACGGGTCTCGACGAGCTCAACCATCGTTGTCGCGGGTCTCGATCGACATTCCTCGGTGGGCGAGGGCGGTGGGGGCCCACTGCCGTTCCTGCTACTTCAGCCGCGGACGGCCTTGGAGTAGGTGGTGTGGTCGGGGAAGCCGTACCGCTCGTTGGTGATCCGCACCCGGATCGACTTGCCCCGATCGGCGCTGGTCAGCTTGTAGGTGCACTTCGTGGCACCGCCGATGTTGACGCCGTTGCGCTGCCACTGGCACTTCTGCACGCCGCGGACGACCGGCAACTCCGAAGCGATGTACGCCTTCGAGGTGACCTTGACGGTCGTGCCGGTCTTCTTGATCTTCGCCGGATAGGTCTTCACCCACGCCCGCTCGGCCAGCTTGCCGTTGGGGCTGCCCTTCACGGTTCCGTTCGCGGTGATCTCGACATACAGGTTCTTCGCCTTGTAACGCTCATCGGCGTGGCTGATCCGCAGCTTGTACTTGCCGGCGGGGAGCCCGGTGATCGAGTAGACGCCGGAGCTGTTCGACCGGACCGAGTTCACAACGCGGCTCCGCTTGCTGTCGGTGTGCCAGTTGCTCATCGCCGCCACGTCCACGGTGCACTGGGTCGTCGCCGCTCCCGGGCAGCCGATGTCCCCTGAGATCGCGAAGCTCGGGGTGCTCTGTGGGGTGATGTTGACGCCAGTCGTGGCCTTGGCCGCGGTGACCGCGACGCTCCGGGCGGTGTCGTCGTACCGCGACCTTCCCCTGGCCTGGTCGGTGGCGGCCCAGCGAGAACTGAAGTTGCCCGAGCCGATGTAGACCGCGACCACCTGATAGCTGCCGGGGCGGACGGTGAGCTGGTAGCTGCCGTCGCTGTTCAGGTCGGCCTGGTCGTGCAGGTCGTTGCCCCGATAGGCCGCCACCACGTAGTTCTTGGCCGGCTGGCCATTCAGGTTCACGGTGCCGGTGATATAGCCCTTGGGGGAGAGCGTCTTCACCATCAGGGCCTCGCTGCTCTCCGAGAGCACGGCGTTGTCGCTCTTTCGAATGATCTTGACCCGCATGTACCAGTTGGTGTTCGAGGCGAGCTTGGGAACCCGGGCCCAGTAGGTCTTGGCCGTGGTGTTCGCCACGGTGGGCCGGATCGGTGCGCTCAGCAACACCACATCGGATTCTCCACCTTCCGCGGATCGCGCGGCGACCTGGTCGGCGGGTGGTTCACTCTCGGCCTGGCCCGGGTCCGCTTCAGCCTCCTGGGCCGCCGTGCTCTCGCTCGCGGTCGGCGAGGGCGATTCCTGTGCCGGGGTGGTGGCGGGGGCGGTGGGTGACTCGGTGGCCGGTGCCTCGGTGCTGCCCGTGGGCGACGGGGTGCCGGTGTCAGGGGTGGGCTGGGTGGTCTCGGCCGGCGGATCGGAGGGCACCTCCTCCGACGGCTCCGGATCGTCGAGCGGCGCGTCGGATGTCTGCATCATGACCGGCACGACCTCTTCGCCAGGCGTCCTGTAGTAGCCCTTCTTGGCCTTCATCACGCGGTCGGTTGCGTAGTCGACCTGGAACTGGTGCAGAGCGGGATCGAAGCCCGCCGGCGCCAGCCACATCAGGTCGATCGAGTAGGGGCGCTGCCCGTTCTTGTCGAGGGTGTCGTTCGGATCGTCCCTGGTCTCCAGGCGGATCGGGGCGTCGAGGTAGCTCGCCGGCTTCGTAGTCGCGGTCGCCGACTTGGTCGAGTACTTGCTCAGCAGCTTCTTGGGGCTGGGCTGTTCCACCGCGACGGTGAACTTGTACTTGGTGCTGGGGCTGAGCCCGGTGATCGTCCAGTACCCCTCGGGCCCGGTCGAGGCGTACTTCGTCCCGGTCGACATCACCTTGCCCTTGGCATCGACTCGCTGGGCACGGATCTTGTAGGTGGGGGCGCCGGTCACGGTACCCCAGACGAGCTCGGCATAGTCCTTGCCCACATTGGCCACCGACACCGATGGCGGAGCCTTGTAGGGGTACTTCGCAGCGGCATCCGAGAGCGCCGGCACGAGAGAGCCTGCGACGAGTGCGAGCAGCGCGGCCACGGCGAGGATCGCCCGTCGGCGTCGGGCGGTACGGGGAGAGGTGATCGTCACTTGCATGCCTTGCTCCCCTGATTGAGGTCATTCCAGCCGGACAGGTACACCCCATAGACGTGCCGGAAGTCTTCGGCGGCCTTGGCGTTCATCCGGCGCGAGTCCAGCGTGATGACGTGCTCCTCGCTGTACCGCAGCCCGGCGGTGGTCATATTGGCGGTGCCCATCATCACCCGGCCGGAGTTGTTGTCGGCCGGGCCGATCAGGATCAGCTTGGTGTGGATCGGAGTGGCGGTGCACTTGACCTGACCGCCGAGCTTCGCCTTCTTGATCGCCTTGGAGACGACCTTGGAGATGGTCTGGGCGCCGCCCTTCTGGGAGAGCAGCACCTGGACGTCGCAGCCTCGCTTCTTCAACTTGCCGATCACCTCGATGAACTTGGCCGCACGGCTTTCGGTGAGCCGGTACATCGCGACCCGGATCCGGTTGTCGACCCCGCAGTCAACGCCACTGAATTGCGTGGTGTAGTAATCGGTCACGCCGAGCGCCGGCTGCGGGCTGAAGGAGACCGAGGTGCCCCGTCCGGAATCGGTGTAGTGCCGGTAGACCTTGTCGACCCAGATGCCGCGTTCCTTCTTGAGGCTGAACGAGATGCCGGCGGTCTTGGCGGCGCTCTTCAGGCTGGAGCCGCTGCGGCACGCCGAATTCCCGCGGGTGCTGCCGCTGCAGGCCTTCATCATCAGGAAGCGGCCGTTGAACTGGTCGTACAACTCCTGATCGTCATAGATCAGGGTGGCTTCCTGCCAGTAGGTGCGCACCTGGGAGCGGGCGAACTGGCCGGATGAGGAGTACACCGCCGGTCCGCCGTCGGCGACATTCGGATCGGAGGACCTCGTCCCCCAGTTGGTCTTGCTGATCGCCACGAACTTCTCGTGGTTGATGGCGTACGGGAACTTGCTGGAGACGTTGGTGTCGAAGCAGCCGTTGTAGCACCACTTGAGGTCGGTCTTGAAGGTCGCGAGTTCCTTGCGGATGCTCGCCTTCCCTGCCGCGGACGTGATCCCGCCGCCGTCCAGCACCATCGAGACCTTCACGCCGCGGTGCTTCCACACGTACCAGAGCGCGTTCCACACCATCTGCGAGTCGGATTCGGGACGGTCCGCCGTGCCGATCGCTCGGATGAAGTACATTCCGATCCGGACGGTCGCGCCTTTGGCGGCACCGCAGATCACCTGGGCGCTCTTGTTCGCGAAGCTCCAGGGCCGCTGGTTGTTCGGATCCATGTACCCGCGGTAATCCATGTCGTCGGTGTTGAACCACGCCTCGACGGTGCGGGGTTCCGACGTGAGCGTCGGGCAGGACAGCACATTCGCGGCGCCACCGGCGGAGAGCGCGCCGATGCCACCGACCTGCGCGGCTTCCTGGGTCTCCGGATCGATCGTGAAGTCGGCTGCCATAGCCGGCGCTGCAGCGAGCCCGAACGTGAGCGTCAGTGCTCCGAGCGTTGCGAGCATCCTTGCCGACCACGGCTGTCGTTGTTGCAGAACGCGCATCAATCCCCCTGCGGCCACGCCACGTCCACCCGGGTGCGGACGCACGGCGCGTGCGGCTTTCTCAGCTTGTGTTCAGCCCAGCATAGCTGACGAACCCCCAGGGGTAGCTGTCGGGGGTGAGGCCTGACTCAATCCCTGGTGGAGGGTTGACGATGGTCGCCGGGTAGTCTGTTGGACGAGACTCCTTCCTTCCCGCCGCTCTCGTGGCGTGGCGGTCGTCGTCTGTCGGTGGTTGAGCTTGCGGGAAAGGTGGGAAACACCCGATGGGATTCCGAGCGATGCTGGCAGGGCTGGGAGCCGTGCTGATGCTGGGCGCCATCGCGTCACCGGCGCAGGCGGCGGACGACTACCTGGTGCTCAGCACCCCTGAACGGCACGCTGAACTCGACCGCCGGCCAGGCTGGGTCACCCTGGTGTTCGCCTCCGATGCCGGCGCCAGTTACGCAGCCATCGTGGTCCAGAGCGCGGCCGGCGAGAATGTCACCGTCGGGCCGCCGATCGTGGAGGGCGACAACGTCACCATTCAGCTGGTCGACGGTCTGCCCAGAGGCACCTACACGGTGTTCTACCGCACCGAGGACGCGGACGGCGGGCCGCGGGGCGGCGCCTTCCAATTCGCCTATGGCCCGGGCACCTGGACCGATGTGGACGAGGTCTGGATCGGCGAGGAGGAGCAGCCGCCCGAGATCGACGAGCCCGGCCCGCCGCCCTCCTCCCTCGAGCCGGAGGAGACCCCGACCGCGGAGCCGGAGCCCATCCCGTCCGAGACGGTCACCGCGTCGCCGACCGAGACCCCGGTGGCGAGCCCCACCCCGAGTGAGACGCCGGGCGCAGAACTGCCCGGCGAGCCGGAGTCGAACCCGACCGGCTGGATCGTGGCTCTGGGCGCCGGCGTCGCGGCGCTGATCGTGGGTGGGATCGTCGTCGTGACCCGTCGCCGCGGCAGCGGCGAACCGCCCCGCCATGTCAAGGACGACAGCACCGATCAGGGCTGACCCGGCCGTCCTCGATCTTGACAAGCTGATCGGCCGTCCGGCCGACGTGCCGGGCCGTGCGCTGCCCAGCCGACGGCCGTCACCTGGTCGCCTGGCCCGGATCTACCTCGCTGACGCCCCTCAGCACCCGAAATCGGGCCGGAAGGCGCGAATCCAGGTAGATTCGGCTCTCGTCCCTGTCGACAAGGCTCGATCGCCGGTGGATAGTCCGCGGGTGGAGCCTGTCGAGATCAAGGCGCCGCGGGTCCGCGTCGGCCCCGCCGGTGATCGAGGCGGTTCAGTCGTTCGGAGTGAGTTCGTTGAACAGGGCTGACCAACGCGCGGCGAAGACGGGTTCGCTGAAGTCGGCGGCGCGCCGCTCGGCGGCCTTCGACGCCCGCTCCAGCAGCGGACGATCGGTGAGCACCGAGGACAGCCGCTCGCCCATCGCCGTCCGATCGCCGTAAGGCACCAGGAAGCCGTCCACCCCGTCGGTGATCATGTCGGCAGGGCCGTAGCGCAGGTCGTAGCTCACCACCGGGCAGCCGTAGCTCATCGACTCCTGGACGACCATGCCCAGGCCCTCGAACCGGCTGGTCAGCAGGCTCAGCGAGGCGCGCTGGTAGGCGAGTTCGGGCTGCTTGGTGAAACCCATCAGCTTCACCTGCTTCTTCAGGCCCAGGTCGGCGATCAGATCCCGCATCATCGCCAGTTCCGGGCCGCGTCCGTAGATCTCCAGGTGTGCCCCGGGCACCCGCTTGGCCACGACCGCGAATGCCTTGATCGCGTGATCGACCTGCTTCTGGCGCTCCAGCCGGGCCATCATGATCACCAGCTTCGGATCCCGCTCCACGCCCGCGGAGGGCGCCGGGGGCCGGACGGCGTGCGGGATCACCCGGAAGGACTCGGTACGGCCGTACTTCTGCTCGGCCTCGGCCCGCTGGGTCGCGGTGAGGAAGACGATCGCCGACACCCGGTCGCGAGCCTCGAACAGCGGACGGAAGCTGGGACGCACCGCCCGGATGTCGTCGTAGGGCTCCTTGATGTGGGCGTTGTGCAGGACGTGGACGCTCTTGGCCCGGGGATTGGGGTAGTTCAGCAGGGTGCGGTCGAGCATCCGGTCCTCGACCATGACGAAAGCCCGGCGATCGCCGATCAGCCGGTCCAGGCACAGGTAGTTGATCGGATCCAGGCTGTCCAGCACCTCGGTGACGCTGCCGTCGTCGCCGAACACCGTGACCCGTTCCACCGAGCGCAACCGGGTCTCGGGATCGATCAGCCACCAGACGGTGAACGCAGGGGTCTGGTCGGCGCGGTAGTGGATCTCCTGCCGGGGCAGGTTGAAGTGCAGGTCCATGTAGATGCGGCGCCGCAGCGTGCCGTTGGGGCGGAACTCCTCGCGCAGCGTCCGGGCCCGGTTGGGATTGAAGAAATCCCGCACGATCAGCCGTCCGGCGTAGTCGTAACGCTTGTAGAAGCAGTAAACCCCCGCAGCGTCGAAGAACCGGTAGATCCGGTAATCCGGATCCTTCACCCAGACGTAGCCCGGCTCGTCGAGCGGGTACTCGATCTCCGGTCCGTCGTAGACGGTGTCGTCGGGGTAGAAGTCGTGCAGGCAGACGAAGCGGAAGTCATCGTCGATCGTGCCCTTCTCCCGCATCTCGTGCTCGATGTCGGCCAGCTCACTGGAGTGCCGGAAGGTGACCAGCGTCGACTCCGCGCCGGCCTGTTCGGCGAAGATCCGGGCCTTGGCGACGATGGACGCGCTGCGCCCGGCGTAGTTGCGGGGGATCGCGTTCACTGCGTAGAGGTACAGCGCATCCGGGAACGGCTGGAGCGGTGGGGCGGGTTCCAGCGGCCGGACGGAGAGCTTCGGATCCGGCTCCGGCCGGGCGAGCCGGTGGCGGATTTTGCGGGCTGCTGTGCGGATGCTGTCGGGTAGCTTCATCGCTCCGTTCCCTGGATCGGATCTGCGACAATCTAAGCACGTCGCCGAGACGACGCAGCCGATCAGCAGCGGGGAGAGAAAGTATGCGCGTCATCACCTATGGGACCTTCGACTTGTTCCATGAGGGCCACCGTCGCCTGCTGGAACGCGCCAAGGAACTGGGTGACCACCTGATCGTGGGTGTGACGACCGAGAACTACGACGACAGCCGGGGCAAGCTCAACGTCCGCCAGACGCTGATGGAACGGATCCGCAACGTCCAGGACAGCGGCCTGGCCGACGAGGTGATCATCGAGGAGTACGAGGGCCAGAAGGTCCAGGACATCCAGAAGCACGGCGTCGACATCTTCGCGATCGGCTCGGACTGGCTCGGCAAGTTCGACTACCTCAAGGACTACTGCGAGGTCATCTACCTGGAACGCACCAAGGGCGTCTCCAGCACTCAGCTGCGCAATGAGACCGCGGGGGTGATCCGGCTCGGTGTGATCGGCTCCGGCCGGATCGCCGCCCGCTTCGTCGCGGAGGCCCGTTACGTCTCCGGCATCTCTGTCGAGGGCGTCTACTCACGGCGGTTCCAGTCGGCCAGGGCCTTCGCCGAGAAGCTGGAACTCACCTACGCCAACGAGAAGCTCGCCGACATGCTCGACCATGTCGACGCGGTCTACATCGCCTCCCCCCACGGCACCCACGAGGAGTACGCCCGGCAGGCCATCGAGGCCGGAGTGCACGTCCTGTGCGAGAAGCCGATGACGCTCAGCAAGCAGGAGACCAGCGCGCTGTTCGACGCCGCGGCGGAGAAGGGGGTCGTGCTGCTGGAGGCGGTGAAGACCGCCTTCGCACCCGGCTTCCAGAGGATGGTGGCGGTCGCCCGCTCGGGCTCGATCGGCCAGATCCGCTCGGTGGACGCCACCTTCACCAAGCTGGTCGACCACGGCCGCGAACTCGAGGGGCCGGACGGCGGCAGCATCTCCGAACTGGCGACCTATCCACTGCTTGCGGTGATCAAGCTGCTCGGCACGGACTTCACCGGATTGAGGACGCAGTCGCTGAAGCCGGGCGACTCGGAGGTGGAGCTGTTCTCCCGGATCGACCTGGCCTATCCGAACGCGATCGCCTCGGCCCGTACCGGGATCGGGGTGAAGGCAGAGGGGGAGCTGATCGTCGCCGGCTCACGGGGCTACGTCCACGTCCCGGCGCCCTGGTGGCTCACCGAGTACTTCGAGACCCGGTTCGAGAACCCGGCCCACAACAAGAAGTACTACTACAAGTTCGACGGGGACGGTCTGCGCTACGAGTTGGCCGAGTTCGCCCAGATGATCCGCGACGGGAGCCGTGAGTCATTCAAGCTGCGCGCCGCCGAGTCGATCGCGATAGCCGACATCATCGAGCGTGCCCGCGCCGGTGCCGAGTACTTCGGCTGACCCGACGATGGCCAAGCAGTTCAACCGGGTGGAGTCCCTGGTCCGCAAGGCCCTGCGGGCCCGCTCCGGCATCTTCTACAGCGGATACCTCGCCGGGCGCCGGGTGGTGCGGACGGTGGTCAACACGTTCACCGGACGGCATCTCGGCTGGGTGGCGTGGCTGCAGTCGGCCCGCTGGACCGGCCCGACGACGCTGAGGATCGGCGGCTGGGCTTACGAGCGGGGTAGCGGCAGCAACGCCGTGCGCCCGACGATCACGGTGATTCTGCGCAACGGCAAGACGCGGATCGACGTCCTGGCCCGGCACCACTACGAAAGCCAGGCCAACGTCCGGGCCCGGCTGGTGGCGGTCGACTACGGCCACTTCGGGTTCACCGCCGATCTCGACCTCGGGCCGCTGCTGGCGAGCGTCGATGCCGGCGCCTGGCAGGTGGAACTACGGGTCGACAGCGGGGATCGCAAGGTCGGCGGGCCATTCCGCAGCCGGGTGCGCACCGCCTCCGCCGCCCACCTGAGCGCTCACACCATCGACGGGGTGCAGCTGCTGCCGCGATGGGACGCGGAGCGCGGCCTGACGATCACGGCCACCCGCCCCACCGCGCTGGAGGTCTCGACCAGCCTGACCGGACGTCGGCTGGTCACCGAGGTGGTCACCCGCGGATTCGAGATCACCCACGCGGTGCTGGTCTCGCCGCGCGGCAGGTTCGCGCTGGCCGTCCGTCCGCTGGGTGAGTCGCGATTCGAGTTGAGTGGCGAGCTGCCGGAATGCCTGCCCGATGGTCCGACCAGCGCCCTGGAGCCGGGTGAGCGGGAGCCGGATTCGTCGCCGGAGGGGATCGGCGTGGTGCTACCGGTGCTGAATCACCGGCTGCAGGTGACCGACGCCGCCGGCACGGTGACGACGGTCACCTCCAGCCTGGACGATGGTGATCCCATCACCGCGGAGGAGGCGGTGTACGCCTACGCCGGGCCGGACGGTGCCTGGATGCTCCGCGACACACCCGCCATGCTGCTGATCGACACCGTGGAACTCCAGGCCGAGGGCCGGATCGGCCTGCGGCTGGAAGGCCGGGTGCTCGGTGATCTGACCGGCGCCCGGCTGATGCTCACCGGGCCGCGGATCGACATCGGCAGCGAGTTGAGCCTTGACGGTGAGCGCTTCTCCGCGTTCGTCCCGATGCTGGTACGGGCCTGGGGCGGGCCGGAACTCGCCCCGCAGTCGGGCCGCTATGTCGTGCGCGGCCAGACCGCGGCGGGTGCGTGGTTCCGGGTCGCGGTCTCGTCCTCGGTGATCGCCCGCGCCCCGCGCACCTTCTCCTGCGAGTGGTTCAAGCTGCGCACCGGCATCGCACCCGGTGGGCGGCTGGCCGTCCAGCTGGGTGCGCCGCTGGGGGACAAGGAGATCGGTGAGTACCAGCAGGCCGCGCTGAAGCTGAAGTATCACGAGGCCGTCCACGTGCCCGTCGAGGCGATCTACTTCGAGACCTTCGGTGCCAGGGCTGCCACCTGCAACCCGTACGCCCTTGATCGCGAGATCGCCCGTCGCTACCCGGAGCTGCCCCGGTACTGGGGGGTGCTCGACCGGTCGGTGGCCGTTCCCGACGGGGCCATCCCGGTCCTGAAAGGCACCAAGGCCTGGTGGGAGGCCCGCTCCACCTGCCGCTACGTGATCATCAACGAGTGGATCCGGCAGAAGTTCAAGCACCAGCCCTTCCAGGTGGTGCTGCAGACCTGGCACGGCTCGATGTTCAAGCGGATCGGTGCCGACCGTCCGAACTTCAGCAAGGATTCGCAGCTCTGGCTCGACATGGAGAAGAGCAAGTGGGACATCCTGCTCTCCCAGAACGAGCACTCCACCGCGATCCTGCGCTCGGCCTACGACTGGGACAAGCCGATCTGGACCGAGGGCTACCCGCGCAACGACATTCTGGTGACCGGCGACCGGGAGCCGATCCGGGAACTGCTCGGGATCCGTCCCGACCAGACCGCTGTCCTCTACGCGCCGACCTGGCGGGACGACCATGAGGAGGTGCTGGTCGACTTCCTCGACCTGCCCGAGATGGCGCGACTACTGGGCGACGAGTACGTGATTCTGCTGCGCGGCCATTCCCGGACGCTGCGCGCCGGGGACAACGTCCGGGTGCCCGGCGTGATCGACGTCACCAGCTATCCGCACACCGCCGACATCTTCCTGGCGGCCGATGCCATGATCACCGACTACTCCTCGGTGATGTTCGACTTCTCGGTCACCGGTCGTCCGATGATCTTCTTCACCCCCGACCTCGACCAGTACCGTGACGCCACCCGCGGGGTGTACTTCGATCTGGCGGAACTGGCGCCCGGTCCGGTCGCCTTCACCCAGGACGAGGTGTTGACCGCCATCCGGGAGATGGAGGCGGACGTTCCGCGTTACGCCGAGCGGTACACCGCCTGGCGGGAGCGGTTCAACGCCCACGACGACGGTCGGGTCTCCGAGCGGGTGGTGGAGCGGCTGTTCGCGCTGCCGAAGCGTTCCGGAGAGGCGGCCGAGGCCCCCAGCCTCACCGAGACCGCCAAGGGCGCCGTCCGTATCCAGCGCCGGGGCTGACTGAGCAGCCGGCCATGGTGTGATTCCTGCGAGGCAGGGATCACGGCAGCCAGACCGTGGCCTTCAGCAGGTTGTGGTCGGAGGGGATGACCCCGACGAACCGGTTGTTGGCATCGACGTTCACCACGGTCTCCCATTCGGAGACCCGCATGGGCGTGGTGAGGATGTAGTCGACGTACACCCCGTTCACCTGGGACGTGGTGCGGCGGGCGGTCCGCGCCCAGCCGTTGAAGCTGTAGTAGTTGGTGTTGATCCGGGTCTCCACGGTCGGCTTGACCGGGGTCGAGACGCCCTTGACGTTGCCCAGGGGATCGATCAAGCCGCCCCTGGTCAGCACCTCATAGGGTGCGTTCGTCGGGTTGTCGGCCCGGCTGGAGGCCAGGTCGGCGGCGAGGACCACGGGCAGCGAGTCGGGGTTCTTGGCCTTGATCGCCGCCAGCAGATCACGGGCCTGCAGGGCGCGGTGATCGTGGTAGACGGTCTCGCCCGCGGCATCGTTGAGCGGTTCCAGATGGGTGTCGGCGAAGAAGAACCGCTGCCCGGTGGCCCGCTGCTCGAAGATCGCCCACGCCAGGTAGCGGTCGTAGGAGGTCTCGCTGTGCGGGGTCAGCCGTACCGATCCGGAGTCGATCCGCTTGAGCCGATCGGCGCGGTAGATGATCTTGGTGCCGTTGGACGCGCCCTGGTCGGCGTAGACACACCCGGTCGGTGTGGTCGATTTCTCACAGTTGTTGCGCGCGGGGTTGGTCAGCGCCCAGGGGCTGCCGAGTAGATCGACCAGGTCTTCGAACTGGGACTTGTTCTGCTTGCTGCCGTCCGGCCTGATCAGCCAGGACTGCTGTGCCTCCTGCAGACCGACGACATCCGGATTCGCGGCAGCGATGGTCTTGGCGACCTCGGTGCGGCGGACCGTCCACGGCTTCTCCTCGGCGAGACCGGAACTGCAGTTGTGGCAGCGGACGTTGTAGGCGGCGACGACCAGTGGGGTCGGCGTGGCGGGCAGGGTGACCTTGACGGTGCTGCCGTAGTCGGTGAGGAACTTGCCCGCGTCGTCCATCACCCGCACCTTGAACGAGTAGGCGGTGCGCGGCGTCAGCCCGGTCAGCGTGAGCGAGGTCTCCGAGGTGTGGGCGTACTGAGAGTTCTTCCAGGGGTCGACGTCGTACTTGATCCGGTACCGCGGCGCTCCGGCGATCCCGTTCCAGGTGAGCGTGACCGAACCGGAGTCGACCGGGGTGACCTTCAGGCCGGTGGGCGCCGGGCCTCCCGGGGCCAGCGTGGGCGGGGCGGATGTCGGGGGAGGGGCGGTGGGCGAACTGGAGGGGATGGCGGGAGCGGTCGGGCTCGGCGTGGGAGCCGTCGGGGTGGAGGACGGAGTCGGGGTGGGCGTGGGGGTCGGTGCCGGCTTGACGGAGGTGGAGGGCGTGGGAGTCGGCGTGGGCGTGCTGCCGGGAATCACCGCGACCTTGGGGCCGTAGTCGGTGAGGAATTTCCCGGCGCGGCTCATCACGCGCACCTTTACCCAGTACCGGGTGCCCGAGGTGAGCTTCTTCAGCGTGACGGAGTTGCTGGTGGTGCTGGCGTACTCGGAGCTCTGCCACGGATTGGTGTCGTACTTCACCCGGTAGCCAGGCGCTCCGGCGATGGTCGGCCAGGAGAGGGTCACCGAGGTGTCGGTGCTGGAGACCACCTTGATCCCGTCGGGCACGGTGGTGAAGCCGGCGGTGGTGAACCGGATCGCCGGGCTGTACTGGCTGAGGTTCGACGCCTTGGCGTTGATCACCCGTACCTTGGCGTAGTAGGTGGTGTTGGGCGCCAGGTTGGTGAGCGTGGTGCTGGTGCCGCTGACCCGGTGGTAGCTGGGCTTGCTCATCGAGGAGGAGGTCGAGAGCTGGATGCGATAGCGCTTGGTGCTCCCGCGGGCCTTCCACGTCAGTGTTGCCGTGCTTGGGGTGAGCGCCCCGGCCGCGAGCCCTGCCGGCGAAAGCAGGCTGAAGCTGCCCTTGGCGCGGGTCTTGATCTTGAGGCCCTTGGAGTAGCCGGTCAGATTGCGTCCCTTGGCGTCCAGCGCCCGCACCCTGATCCAGTAATTCTGCTTCGCCTTCAGGCCGGTCAGCTCCAGCGCCGTGGCAGAGACGGTCTTGGTCTTGGCCTTCTTGAACTTCGAGTTCGTGGCGTAGCTGACCCGGTACTTGGCGGCCGACGCGACCGGCTTCCATTTGACCGCGATCGCTGTGGTGGCCGTGGCGACCTTCGCCAGCCCGGCGGGCGGCTTCGGAGCGGCCGCAGCAGGCGTCTGCGGGGTGAGCAGCGTCACACCCAGCACCCATGCGCTCAGCAGCGCGATCACCCGAAGCCAGGCGCCTGCACTGCGCCGGTGTGACATAGGAGACTCCTGAGACATGGGTGACAACTCCGGCGACGCTAGCAAGCCCGCCGACGAACCTCTGAGTTGCATCGGTGTAACTCTCAAGCCCCGCTCAAGGGGTGCTGCGGTTCGTCCGACCGCTCCCCACGCCTGCTCGCCTGCGTCGAGCGCCAGCCTTCGTGTTGAGCGCCACACCCCAGGCACAAGCGCTCGGCGTTAAGGGTGGCGCTCGGTGAGAGCGAGGGGCAGGCCGGGGTCATCTCGCCAGAGCGAGGCGAAAGTGGGAGGGACTAGGGGAGCCAGACGGTTGCGCGGATCATGTTGTGGTCGGACGGGATCGTGCCCACCCAGCGTCCGGACGAATCGACGTTCACCACGGTCTCGTACTCGCTGACCCGCATCGGGCTGACGAAGATGTAGTCGGGGTTCGAGCCGGTCAGCTGGCCGGGGAAGTTGCGCGCCTTGCGGGTGTACATGTTGTAGCTGGCGTAGGAGGTGTTGATCCGCTTCTCGACGAACGCGCCGGGCGCGGTGCCTCGGGTCCGGTGGCCGTTGCCCAGGGGATCGAGGTATCCGGCGTTCTCCATGACGTCGTAGGGACCGTTGGAGGGTTTCTCCCACTTGGTTGAGTTGTAGTCACCCACCGCGATCACCGGTAGTTCGTCCGGATTGTTGCGCCGGATGATGTCGACCACAGCGTTCGCCTGCCGGCGCCGGGTGTTGTAGTTCGTCCTCGACCCCTTCTTGTCGTTGGTCGGCTCGAAGTGGGTGCTGAGGAAGAAGAAGCGCTCGCCGGTCGCCTTCTGCCGGAAGATCGCCCAGGTCGCCGCCCGCCGCGACTTCCCCTTCGGCAGGAAGGCCGAACCCTTCTCCAGCAGTTCCACCCGGTCGGAGTTGTAGATGATCCGCACCGCC
The DNA here is from genome assembly GCA_049841235.1 of Propionicimonas sp. Taxonomy (GTDB): domain Bacteria; phylum Actinomycetota; class Actinomycetes; order Propionibacteriales; family Propionibacteriaceae; genus Propionicimonas. The sequence goes on from JASGEM010000091.1 coordinate 120,168, forward strand.
AGCGAGGCGCCCCTGCGGGTGTCGGTGATCCGGTACGGGTCGCCCAGGCGATTGACCAGGTCCATGTACTGGGAACCGCCGCCGGCGATGCGTCCCTGCGACGCCTCCTGCACCCCCAGGACGTCCGGATCCTGGTCCTTGATGGTGGCGACAACGGCGCCGCGGCGGTCGGCCCAGGATGCCTTGCCCTTCGAGCAGTTCGCACACAGCACGTTGAAGCTGGCCACCCGCAACGGCACCTGATCCGGTGTGGTCGCCTCCGCGATCGGCGACCACTCGCTGACCGGCTGACCTGCCGCGTCCACCGCGCGGACCCGGAGGAAGTAGGTGGTGCCGCGCTCCAGCTTCTTCAGCCGCTGCTTCGGCTGCTCCGCGGTGGCTCTCTCGACCTCCCGCAGGGTCGGCTCGACGCCGTACTCGACCTCGTAGGCCGCTGCCACCGCGATCTCGGGCCAGCGCGCGACCACAGAGGTGGTGGTGTCGGCCTCGACCTCGAGGGTGGGAGCGGCGGCCGGGTAGGGCGACCGCTTGGTGGTGAACACCACCGAGGCGCTCGGCTCCCCGTAGGAATCCTGGCCGAGGGTGCGCACGCGGGCGAAGTAGGTGGTGGCCGGCTCCAGGTCGGCCACCACCGCGATGGTGCCAGTGGCGGTGACCTTGCGCGGGGCGCGGAAGGTGTACTCCGGGGAAACCTCGACCAGCCAGCCGGCGGCGTCGGGGCTCGTCCAGGTGATCACCGCCAGGTCGGAACGCGGCCCGATCGTCACCTTGGCCGGCACCGGGATCGCAGCGTCGTCGGCTCGGGAAACGGAAGGGGCGACGGGGACGAGAAGGGCGAGCACGCCCAGAACCGCGACGAAGCGGTGCACCCACCGCCGGCGGCCTGCCTCCACCTCGACTCCGTCCACCAAAAGACCTCCGGGCGGCCCACGCCTGGATCCTCAGAAATCTACCATGTCTGAGAGCAGCCTGAGAGGGCGGTTGAGGGGTGATCGAGCGACCCCGCGGAGCGTGCGAAAATGGCGTCCATGCTGTCTCTGCCCGCCGTGTTGAGTGCCCGTGTCGAAGCCGTTGCCGGGGTCGATCCGGAGTTGCGTCCGGCCACCCGCCCCCAATTCGGGCACTACCAGAGCAATGTCGCGCTCCGGCTGGCCAAGAGCGAGGGTAAGCCGCCGCGGGAGGTGGCGGCGCGGCTGGTCGAGCAGATCGAGTTGGCCGATCTCTGCGAGCCGCTGGAGATCGCCGGCCCGGGCTTCATCAACCTGCGGATCCGCGCGGACGTGCTGGCCGGCGTGGCCGATGACGTGCTGAACGATCCGCGCAGCGGCGTCAATCTCGCCGAGCATCCCAAGCGGGTGGTGATCGACTACTCCTCGCCGAACGCCGCCAAGCAGATGCACGTCGGTCACCTGCGCTCGACGATCATCGGCGACTGTTTCACCCGGGTGCTGCGCGCCACCGGGCACACCGTGATCCCGCAGAATCACCTGGGCGACTGGGGACGTCAGTTCGGCATGATGGTCGAACAGTTGATCGACGAGGGCGTGGAGGCGGCCGGCCTCGATCTGCCCGGCGCCGAGGCGCTCTATCAGCGGGCCAATGCGCACCTGAACGAATCGGAGGAGTTCGCGGCCCGGGCGCGGGATCGGGTGGTGGCACTGCAGGCCGGAGATCCGGAGACCCGCCGGATCTGGCAGCAGATCATCGACATCTCGCTGGCGGGTTTCAACGCCACCTACCAGCGGATGAACGTCCTGCTCACCGACGACGACGTGGCGGGGGAATCCATCTACAACGACGACCTGCCGGTGGTCGCCGCAGACCTGGAGGAGCGCGGCATCGCCGTGGTGGACGACGGCGCGCTGGTCGTCTTCGTGGACGGTTTCCCGGCGCCGGCGATGATCCGGAACCGCCAGGGCGGGTACGGCTACGACTGCACCGACCTGGCGGCCGTCCGGCATCGGGTGGGCGATCTGGGCGCTGACCGGCTGATCTACGTGGTCGGCACCCCGCAGCAGTTCCACTTCGACCTGATCTTCGCGGTCTCCCGGAAGGCCGGCTACCTGCCGCCGGAGGTCTCGGCCGAGTTCGTCGGGTTCGGGCAGGTGCTGGGCGCGGACGGCAAGAAGTTCTCCACCCGCGAGGGGACGGCGGTGACGCTCGACTCGCTGCTGGACGCGGCCGAGGCCGAGGCGGCGCCGTCGATCGCGCTGGCCGCGATCAAGTACGCCGACCTGTCATCAGGCCTGCAGAAGGACTACACCTTCGACGTCGAGCGGATGGTCGCCACCACCGGCGACACCGGCCCCTACCTGCAGTACGCCCACGCCCGCGCCACCCAGATTCTGCGCAAGGCGGAGGCTGAGAGCTACACCGCCGGGCCGATCACCGTGCTGACCGAGCCGGAGGAGCAGACCCTGGCGCTGCTGCTCTCCCGCTTCGGCGAGGTCGTGGACGCGGTCGCCGAGACACTGCAGCCGCATCGCCTGTGCGGCTACCTCTACGAGTTGGCCGGCGCGCTCAGCGTGTTCTACGAGAGGTGCCCGGTGCTGAAGAGCGAAGGGGAGGTGCGCGCCTCCCGGCTCGGTCTCTGCCTGGCCACCAAGCGGGTGATCGCCACCGGCCTCGACCTGCTCGGCATCCAGGCCCCCGACCGCATGTGACGACGTGGACACTTTCCAGCCGTAGTCGCCCTGGAACTGCCCACCCTGAAGTGGCCGCAGGCTCCCCGTCGTGCCAGGTGGGCAGGATCACGCGACTACACCGCGAAGATGTCCACCTTGACCGGGGGAACCGTCCCCGGTGGACCGAATCCCTCAGTTCCCGTCGTCGCCGCGGGATCGGATCAGGCGAGCAGGTCGGGGCGTCCGGCGGCTTCGGCGGCCAGCCAGGCGGCGCCGATGATGCCGGCCTTGTTGCGCAGTTTCGCGGGGATGATCGGGGTCTGCAGCACCAGGTGGGGCAGGAACCTCTCGGACTCCTTGGAGATGCCGCCGCCGACCACGAACAGGTCGGGTGAGAACAGCTTCTCCAGCGTCTCGTAGTAGCGCTGCAGCCGCGGGATGTACTCGGAGTACTTCAGTCCGAGCCGGGTCTTCGCCGAGGCCGCCGCCTGCGTCTCGGCGTCGTGCCCGTCGATCTCGATGTGACCCAGCTCGGTGTTGGGCACCAGAACGCCGCGGTAGATCAGGGCGGTGCCGATCCCGGTGCCCAGCGTGGTCACCATCACCAGGCCGGGGTGGTCCGCGGCGGCGCCGTACTTCACCTCGGCGATGCCCGCGGCGTCGGCATCGTTGGCCAGGTGCACCGGACGACCCAGGCACTCGGCGAAGATCTGCTCGGCGGGAGCGTTGATCCACGACTTGTCGATGTTGGCCGCCGAGCGGGTCATCCCGTGGGTGACGACCGAGGGGATGGTCACGCCGATCGGGGCATCGCCGATCGCATCGGAGAAGTGATCGGCGATCTGGGCCACCACGTCGGCCACAGCCTGCGGGGTCGAGGGGGTGGGGGTGGGGATCCGAAGCCGGTCGGTGACGAACTCACCCTTGCTGAGATCGACCGGGGCACCCTTGATGCCGGAGCCGCCGATGTCGATGCCGAGAACCGCTGTCATGCTCATGGCGTAACCCTAGCCAGTGAGACCCCTGCCAGGTCACCCTGATCTCCCAGATTCTCGTCGCTATCCTTCAGCCGCCGGGCCGCCGGAGCTGCCACTCGGTGGGCAGGGTGGTGCCGTCGGCCTCGACGGCCCGCGGGGCCGGTTGGTTCTCGCCACCACGGTCGTTCTCGCCACCGTCGCTCCGGATGTTCTCCGGGAGCGGCGCCGGCTGGGCCACAGGCTCGGCGACATCGTGTTCGGGCCTACGGTGCAGGTGCTCCTGCAGGTCGGCGAACTGTTCGCGTAGCGGTGCCGCGTCCACCCCCTTCGCGCGGGTCGCCAGCTGCAGCCCCGCGGTGTGGACGGCCACGTCGGCCAGCCCGAGCCGGCGGGAGAGCGGGCCCTGCCGCAGCTGGACGGACTGGGCACGGGTGTGTGGCACGATCTGCCAGCGGCGCACCAGCCAGCCGTGCTGGGAGACGAAGAACCGGTCGTCAAAGCCCCACCGCAGGAAGGGCGCGGACAGCGGATGCACCCAGCGGGCAGCCTTCGGCGCGGGTGACAGGGCGACCTGGCGATAGTCGCCGGAGGGCCAGAGCGCGGAGAGCGCGGTGGCGACCTGCGCGGCGGTGCCGGCCGGCAGCATGATGGTGTTCACACCGCGTCCGTCCTCGTCGTCGGTCAGCGCCCCCCAGCCGACCACGGCCAGGTCGATCCGGTAGAACCCGAGCCGGCGCCAGATCAGTGATTGACTGATCTGCACCGCCTGCACCCGGCGGGGCGGCAGCGACTGGCTGGTGAGGCTGGTCAGGCCGCGGCTGATCCGCAGGCCCGCCGGCCGCCGGGAGAGCGTGTAGTTGAACTGCCCGGTCACCCGCTGCGCGACGAAGCCGATCAAGGCGCTGCCCAGCGGCAGCAGCAGTCCCAGCGAGGCCCAGCCGAGGTCGAAGTAGAGCGTGACCGCGAGGGCGATGATGCCGCCGGTCAGAATGCCGAAGAACTCGTGCGAGGTGACGGCGGCGAGCAGCAGGGTGGCCGGCGGCACCTGGACCAGTACTTCGTCGGCATCGTGCAGGTCGGTCAGCACCGAACCCATCGACAGGTCGACGGCGGTGGTCTGTGCATGCCGGTGTCCGCGGGCCCGGGCAAGCAGATAGTCGCGCAGCTCATAGGCGCGTCGCAGGCTGAGGTACCGCAGCCGGGCCGATTCACCGCCGCCGATGTCGATCCGCAGCTCGGCCAGCTGGAAGAACCGCGCGGCAAAGGGCTGGACGACATCGATGGACTGCACCCGCTCGAAGGCGATGCGCTGCGAGGTGCGGACGAGCATGCCGGTGTCGATCCGCAGCTCGTCGGCGTCCACCACGAAGCGGGTGAACCTCCAGGAGAGGAAACCGGCGAGACCGGCGATCAGTGCCACCGCTCCGATGCCGCCGAAGATGAACTCCAGGGGCGGCAGGCCGCCGTTGTCGCTGCCGTCGGGAATGAACTCGCGTCCCAGCCCGAAGAGGACGGCCAGCAGGACGATCCAGCCCCGGATCAGCGGGGTGAGCGGATGGGGGCGTTCGGTGAGCTTCTCCGGGGGCGGGTCTTCCAGGCCGGGGGCGGGTTGCTGTCCGGGCGGCGTCGACTCCGGCCGGCCGGGGCCGGGCAGTGGTCCCGGGGGTGCCGGCCAGGCGGAGGCAGGCTGGGGTGGGGGACCCGCGGGGGGCTGGACGGGCGTCGGCGTCCACGCCGGGGGTGGCTGGAAGGACGGCCCGGGCCCGGGTTCGGGGTTCGGCTGGTTCACAGCGGCAGCGCCTGGGCCTCGCCGGCCTCGATCAGGCGGTCGCGCAGGCTGGTGGCGACCGCGGCCTCAAGCCCCGGGACGGTCGCGCTGGTCTCGATGCTGGCGGTGACCAGGGAGACCTGGGAGAGCCCCCAGAGACGCTGCAGCGGTCCGGAGCGGACCTGCACGGACTGCATTCGGCTGTAGGGGATCGCCACCAGCCGACGGCTCCACAGCCCGGAACTGATGATCAGATCGGCTTCCCGCTCGGCGTAGCCGAAGGCGCGGGCCCAGCGCCAGGAGCGGATCGTCGTCCAGATCAGCCAGACCAGGCCGATGCCCGTCACCACCCACGGCGCCCAGGGCAGCCACTCGGCCACGAAGAGCCAGGACGCCACCACCGCGGGGACGACCCAGATCAGGCCACCCAGGGCGACGCCGAGGGCGCGGGCGGGTGCGGCGCGGCGGGCGAGCCGCTGCCATTCGCCGTCCGGCGGGCGGAAGAGGGAATCCATGCTCCCAAGCCTAGGCCGAACGGCGGTCAGTTCTTGCCTCGCTTCCGCTTCGGGTTGCGTACCTCGATGCCGCCGAAGATCGCCGCGCCCTTGAGAATGACCACCGGTGCCCCCGGCTGGGGAGGGGAGACCTTGACGTCAGTGCCCCCCAGGATGCCGGCCACCTGGCTGCGCACCTCGACCCCGTCCGGCACCTTCAGCGAGAATCCGCCGAAGAGGCAGAAGGCGTTCATGGTGACGGTCTGGTCCTCGTAGACCGCCTCGGAGGCGTCAAGGTCGGCACCGCCGAAGACCGCCAGTATCGAGGTGTGGCGACGCACTCTCCAGTGCCCGGCGCGGGCACTGCCGGAGAAAATCGCCACGATCTGATCGGCATCCTCGCTGGCATTGGCGGTGTCGACCTGCGCGGTGGAGGCTCGGGCCAGCGGTGCCGCGCGGACGGCCGGTCCGTCCAGGTTGACCAGGTCGCGGGTCAGCGGCACGAGATCGTCGAAGGTCTCGGCGAACCTGGCGAGGCTGATCCGGCGATCCCGCTCGGAAGCGGGCAGCAGGCCCTCGTTGGTCGCCTCGACCAGCAGGGTCACGACATGTTCGCGGTCGGCCTCGGTGGCGGGGATGTCGCCGCCGACGGCCGGTCCGACATCAGTGGGCTCGTTGGGTGAAGCAGTCACGACCTCGACGCTACGCGTCGGCGCCGACGCTGGTCCACCCGCGCGCCCGGTCTCCCGGGATGGTTCGGGGTGATCCCGGAGCTGGCCGACGGACTCTCGTCCGCGGTATCTCGGTCGGGTGTGATGAAGAGCGGAGCCGACACGCTCGACGTCGGCGGCACTGGAGCGGATGACGGGAATCGAACCCGCACTAGCAGCTTGGGAAGCTGCTGTTCTGCCATTGAACTACATCCGCATCAGCCCTGGGTTGGGGCTGCGCAGGCAGTTTAGCCGGAGTCGCGAGGTGGTGCACGCCGAGGAAGAGCGACAGCCTCAACTCAGTCGCGCATCCATACCGGATAGGCAGGCGGGCTTCCGCAGCGCCCGGCGATCACGCACATCCACACCGCCCGTCCGGAGGCCTGGCATGCGCTGCAGTTGCGCGGTTGAGTCGAAGCCGGCGGAAGGAGGGGACGAGAAGCGGTATGGATGCGGCTCAGCCGCGTCCCCCGAAGATCCGCTTCCACAGGCCTGGCCGGGGTTCCTCGGAAGGCGGGCTCTCCGGCTGCGCGGTGGGGGCGGTGTCCGGCTCAGGTTCGATGGAGTCGGCGGTCTCCTCGGCCTCCTCCACGAACAGGTCGATGTGGACGGCCAGCAGCCGGCCCTCGGCGTCGTAGCTGCCCAGTACCGGATAGAAGCCGTCGCCCCAGCCCGAGTGCGCCAGCACCAGGTTCTCGCCGTCCGGTGCGGTGGGCAGCACGATGTTCGCGCAGCCCGCGATGCAGTGGTCGGGGGAATCCATCAGCGCGAACCAGGAGTCGTCGCGGCCGTTGTCGAAGAGATCGGAGTACCAGTCGCCTTCCGGCATGTACCGCGCGACAGCCTCGGCGTCGGCGAAACCGACGGTGCCGGCGTCGACTCCCACCCCGTAGAACTCCTCGGGGTCGTCCGGAGCAGTCGCCCCGTCCGGGACGAGGTACTCCACGCGCGTCGTCGTGCCCTCGGCGAGCACGACGCTGAGGTAGCTCTCGCGCAGGTGGCTCCCGTCTTGCTTCTCGCTGACATCGGCGACCGTGACCCGTACCGGGTAGGTACCGGGCGGGATCGTCACCACGAGCCCATCGCCGAGGTTCACGAACGGGTCGCTCGCTTCGAGCCGGCCGCTGGGGATCTTGAGTTCGCCCAGATCGTGGACGGTGCGGCTGTAGTTCCAGCCGGGGATCCGGCCGGGTCGCAAGGCCAACAGGCTCGAAGCATCCATGCCGTGAGCATAGGACCCACGACCCGGACCAGTTCAGACGTCCGGATCGATCCGTCCGCAGTTCCAGCACGGGGCTCCCGGAGCGGACTCGTTGAATGCTCCGCACTCCGGACAGACTCCAGCCAGCCAGCAGGCCGGGTCGCCGCCGGTCTGCTCCGTGGGGCCGAGCCGGGTCAGCCGTCCGGGATCGTTCTGATCGGTGGCCATCCCGGGACGATACTCCGCTGGACTGGCCGGTGACCAGGACGGACGAACCGCCCGGACGCGACGATGCCCGGGGACGGACCCCGGGCATCGAAGCGAAGGTCAGGTCAGGCCTTGGCCAGTGCTGCCGCCTTCAGCTTGGCAAACTCCTCCGCGGTGATCGCACCGGAATCCAGCAGCTGCTTGGCACTGGCGATCTCGGCCGCCGGGCCGGTGCCGGCCACCTCGCGGACGTAGGCCGCCGTGGCGTCCTTCGCCTGCTGCGCCTGGGCGTTGGCGCGGTCGGCCATACCGCCGCCACGGACGATCAGGTAGGCCAGCGCGGTCAGGAAGGGCAGGAAGATCAGGAACAGCAGCCAGATCGCCTTGGCGACGCCGCTGAGCTTCCGGTCGCGGAACAGATCGGTGATGATCGAGAACAGCGCCATCAGGTAGGCGACGAAGATGAAGATGGTCAGGAACCACCAGATGGTGTCCCAGATGGTCACCCAGAACGAGCCCATGTTGTCTTTCCTTTCTTGTGCCCCGGCGGGGCGTGACGTGCGAGATGGATGGCGAGGATCAGCCCCAGCGGATGTCCTTCAAAAGGAGGGTGGGAAGGTCGAACAGATCCCGCTCCTTCTGGCTCGAAGTTGATGTTCCGTCCTGTTCCCCACGGCGGGTGCAGGCGGCGACGAGCGCCACGTTTCAGCGTGTCTCCCGCTTACGGCACAGTGTAGGGCCGTTCCGCCCGCGGACCTCCGATGGTCCGAGGGATGCCGGTTCCCGGTCGGGCGGTAGGGTCGGAAGCCCGCGATCCCGGGAGGTGCAGATGACCGTCGCCGGCGTGAAGGCGGCTACCCCGAGCTGGGTGCTGCGTTGCTCGATCGGGCTGGCCTGGGCGGCGGCCGTGGCCACCGCGCTGCTGTTCTGGCGGCTCGGCACGGCGTTGGACGCCGGGCTCCTCACCGCCGCGGAACTCACCGGCATGCTCGCACTGGCCGTGACGGCCGCGCTCTTGGCCGCCGGCGGCGCCTGGTTCGCGCAGTGGGCGCCGTCCGAAGCCGAGCGGGCGTTGCGACGCCTGGTGATCGGCCGGGTCTTCGACCTCGGCGTCACGGGCACCCACGATCGTGGCGGCGAGTTGCTCTCGCTGGCCACCATCGGGGTGGAGAAGACCGCCACCTACCGGGCCGGCTTCCTGGGCCCGATCGTCGGCGCCCTGACCACCCCTTTCCTGGTGCTCGCGGTGATGGCGTTCACCGTGGACGCCACCGTCGCGGGGTGGCTGGCCCTGCTGGTGCTGCTGGTCCCGGTGCTGCTGGGCGGCTTCCAGCAGTTGGTCCGCCCGATCGGCGCGGCCTATCGCCGTACCCAGCTGGCGCTCAGCCGGGCCTTCCTCGAGGCCGTCCAGGCGATCGACACCCTGGTCTACGCCCGGGCCGCCGGACGGATGGGCGCCCGCCTGGCCGAACGCGGCGAGCAGCACCGCCGTGGTGTGATGCGGTTGCTCGCCGGTAATCAGGTGCTGATCTTCGTGGTCGACGCCGCCTTCTCGCTCACCGTCGTGGTGGCGGCCGGCCTGCTGGTAACCGGACGGATCACCGCCGGCACGCTCAGCCTCGGCCAGGGGGTGGCGATCCTGTTGATGACCACGCTCGTCGTCGGGCCGGTGGACGTGATCGGCCAGTTCTTCTACATCGGCATCGCCGGCCGTGCCTCCCAGCGGGAACTGGGCGACCTCCTGGACGCCCAGGAGCCCACCGGGCCTGCCGCGGTGCCGCCGCCGGAGGCGGCCGGGACGATCGTGCTGGACGGCGTGACCGCGGGCTGGCCGGACGGTCCGGACGTGCTGACCGGGGTCTCGCTCCGCGTCGGGCCGGGGGAGCGGGTGGCGCTGATCGGCCCGAGCGGGGTCGGCAAGTCGACCCTGGCGGCCCTGGTGCAGGGCCATCTGCTGCCGCGCGCCGGCCGGGTGTGGGTCGACGGGCAGGATGTCATCGCCGACCCGGCCGGTGCCCGGACGCGGCTCGCGGTGGTCGAGCAGCGGACCTTCCTCTTTCTCGGCAGCATCGCCGACAACCTGCTGGTTGCCGCGCCCGACGCCGACGAGACCCGGCTCTGGGAGGCGCTGGAACTGGCCGGGTTGCGTGACGAGGTCGAGGCGATGCCCGACGGCCTGGCCACCCAGGTCGGTGAACACGGCCGGCTGCTTTCGGGCGGGCAGGCCCAGCGGCTGGCGATCGCCCGCGCGGCTCTGCGGGACGCGCCCGTCCTGCTGCTCGACGAGCCCACCTCTCAGGTCGATCTCGCCGGCGAGGCGGCGATCCTGGCGGCTCTGGATCGCCTTGCGCGCGGCAGGACGGTGCTGCTGATCGCCCATCGTCCGGGCGCGGTGCTGGCCGCCGACCGGGTGGTCGAGTTGGCGGCCGAGAACGGGCCACCGGGGACGGTTCCTGCGGTCTCACCGGCGAAAGGCAGCGCTGACAAGCTCGGACCGCAGGAACCGTCCCCGGTGGCCCAAGAATCGCCTGGCGGGGGGACGCGATGAGCGCCGCTGTTCCGCAGACGCCGGGCCGCTGGGAACTCACCCGCTGGCTGGTCGGGCACACCAGGTCGCTGCTGCCGGCGCTGGGGTTGTCGGCGGTCTCCCGCGTGGTCAACCAGATTCTGGCGGTGGCGTTGCTGGTCACGGTCGCCGACGCGCTCGGACGGGCGGCGGGCGGTCAGACGGTGGACGGCTGGGCCCTGGCCGGCAGCCTGGTCCTGGTGGCGCTGGTGAAGGCGGCACTGCGCTACCTGGAGCACTACGCCGGGCACTGGGTGGCCTTCACCGCGCTCGCCCGGCTGCGGGAGTTCTTCTTCGCCCGCTTGATACCCCAAGCGCCCGCGGCCACCCAGGGCCGGACCGGTGCTGAACTCACCGAGCGGGCCACCCGGGATATCGACCGCGTGGAGGTGTTCTTCGCTCACACCTTCGCCCCCGCGGTCTCGGCGCTCCTCGTCCCCACGATCGGGCTTGGCTGGCTGGCGTCCGCCGTCGATCCGCGCCTGGCGCTGGCGATCCTGCCGTTCGTTGCGGCCGTGATGGTGGTGCCGCTGCTGTGGGGACGGGGGACGTGGCACAGCGCCCGCCGGGTCGCCGCCCGCCGGGGTGAGATCGCCGCCCGGGTCGGGGACGACATCCAGGGGGTGCGCGAGGTGCTCGGCTTCGGCATCGCCGACCGGCGGTTGGCCGGATTGGCAGAAGCCGATCGCCGCCTGGGCGCCGCTCGTTCGGAGGTCGGGCGCAACCTTGGCTTCCGAGCGGCCTCGCTGCTGTTGCTGGAAGCGGCCGGGCTGATCGTGCTGCTTGCCGTCGGCCTCGCCCAGCAACTCCCGGCCGGGCAGATCGCCGTCGGCCTGGCGGTCGCTGTCGGACTCTGGGCGCCGGCCCGGGGGATCGACGACTTCGTGGCCGGCCTGGACGCAGCCTTCGCCGCGGCCGCCCGGGTGCGCGAGGTGACCGATGGCGTCCCGCTGGTCACCGAGCCGGCCGAACCGGTGGACGCACCGCGTGGCGACCCCGTCGCGGTAGCGCTCGATCATGTCAGCCTGCGCTATCCGGTTGGTCAGGCGCTGGCGCTCGACCAGGTGAGCGTCGGCTTCCTGGCCGGTGCCCACAGCTGCGTGGCCGGGGTTTCGGGCAGCGGCAAGTCGACCTTGGCCGGGCTGCTGCTACGGGGCTGGGATCCCACCGCCGGGATCGTCCGGCTGCACGGCACCGACCTCCGTGACCTCCGGCTGACCCACGTCCGCGAGCGGATCGGCCTGGTGCCGCAGCACCCGACCCTGCTGAGCGGAACCGTGCTGGAGAACCTTCGCCTGGCCGCCCCGGAAGCCACTGAAGGCCAGGTGCGCGAAGCTCTCGCGGTGGCCGGCCTGGACGAGTGGCTGGCGAGCCTGCCCGACGGCTTGGACACCCCGGTCAGCGAGCGCGGCCTCAACGTCTCCGGCGGCCAGCTGCAGCGGATCGCCCTCGCCCGGACCCTGGTGGCCGCACCCGAGATCCTCGTTCTGGACGAAGCGCTCAGCCAGCTGGACTCCGCCACCGCTGCCGCGGTCCGCCGCAAGCTGGCCGTTCACCGTGCGGGCCTGACCACCATCGAGATCACCCACCGTGCGGACCTGATCCCCGGCGACACGTTCGTGGTCGTGCTGGACGCCGGCCGCGTCATCGAGCAGGGCACCGCCGCCGACCTCCGCGCCACCGGTGGCGCCTTCACCCACCTGGAAGCCCGCGCCGGCTGAATCCCGGCGACGAGTCACCGATCACGTGCTGCAGCCCTAGACCTCTGACTGCTCGACCCGCAACTCCATGCCCGCGACCGTGTGGCTGAGACCGCGGTGATCCACCGTGCGCCAGGCTGCGATCGCGGTCACCACCCCGAACACCAGGGCGGCGAACCCCGACCAGGCACCCAGCAGCAGGTAGCCACCGACCCCGAAGCCGAACTTCAGCCAACGGGCCCGACCTGTCTGCCCAGCGGGCGCGACCGGCTCCAGCTGCACGATGTCCTCGCCGACGGTCCGGCCCCGCCGCAGCACCCACCACGCCTGCAGCAGGAAGGAAGGCAGGAGCCAGAGCACCTGATCAACCACCTCCGGTAGCTGGTCGACGGTGAGCTCGAGCAGGTACAGCCCGATCGCCCGCCAGCCGATCACCAGGCTGAAGCTCAGGCCGCTCATCACCATCAGGTCGGCGAGCATGCCGATCAGGCGGCGGCCCAGGGTGACGTGATCGACGGCCGGTGCGGGACGGGTGCGGCGCAGGACGGCGACCACCGGGATGGCCAGCAGCGAGCCCAGGAAGGCGCCCGAGGTGTTCAGGATCAGGTCGTCCACATCGAAGACCCGGTAGGCGCAGTGGTAGAGCCCCCAGATCCCGGTGCGCTGGGTGAACTCGATCGCCGCCGAGATCGCGAACCCGGCCAGTGTCGCCACCACGACGCCGCGGCGGGCGAGCACCCGCAGGAAGTACCCCAGCGGCAGGAAGAGCACCACATTGAAGGCGGCCTGCAGCAGCGCGCGGTTCCGCCAGCTGAAGCCTCCCGCCTTCGCGACCGTCTCCCGGATGTCGTCGATGAAGGCGAACGGACGCAGGTTCGCCCGGACGCAGGTGAAGTCGTTGGCGTCCGGTAGTGGCACCAGGGTGTAGGTCCACAGCGCCACGGCGTAGGTGGCCACCGCCAGCAGCGTGAGCAGGTCGATGCCCCGGAGCCGTCCGGCCTTGCGGTAGCGGGCCGCGACCATCGGCAGGAAGCCGAGCACGGCCAGGGCCGAACCGAGCAGGATGGCCCACCAGGTGCTCGGACCGAATTGGGCAAGCATCAGCGGTAGTGCCGCATCACCTGACGGGCGACGTCCTCGAAGCGGTCGTGGCCGAGCCGGGCCGCGATCCGGCGGATCCCGGCAGGGTCGACCCGCAGGATGCGGTTCACCCGCACCTCGCTGGGGCGTCCCTCGCGATCCCAGGATCCGCTGCCGATGTCGCACCAGTAGCGGCCCGCCGCGGCCTCCTGGCGCGCATCGCGGTCGTGGTCCTTCGAGGTCATCGGCAGGGCGAGCAGCCATGGTCCGTCGTGGCCGATCACCAGAACCGGACGGTCCTTGCCCTGGCTGTGGTCCTCCTCGTAGGGAACCCAGGTCCAGACCACCTCGCCCGGATCGGCGTCGGAGTCGTCCTGAGGGTCGTAGCTCAGCGTGGGCACGCCGGTGAAGTCACCGGGGTAGCCGGCCGCGTCCAGCGCCGGCGGAGCGGGCGTCCGGCGTCCGGGCGACGACGTGTCGGGGGACGGTCGGCGGGGCCCGGATGGCCCGGGCTTCGGCTTCTGCAGGCGCCGTCCTTCACGCAGCAGGACGTCGGCCAGGGAATGCAGCAGGCGGTTCAGGGTGGACACCCGACCCACGGTAGTGGCTGGCCGTCGCACTATCGAGGTTCGCCGAGGCCTGTTCCGCAAGACGTGGGTGCAGCTTCCGCCAGACAGCCGCTCTGGCTGCCCCATGCCGGCCGAGTGGGCTCCATGGCGGAGGCTGCACCCACCGGTGCCGGTCAGTGGTAACGCGGCAGTGGCCCGTAGTGGATCTGTTCCGGGGGCTCGGAGAACACCGGCTCGTGGTGGCGAGCGGCTTGCCACGCTGCGAAGTAGCGTCGGGACGACGGCAGCCACACCGCGCCGGCGGCGATCGCCGCGAGCCCGATCGCTGCGGTGGCCAGTGGGTTCAGCATCAGGGCCATCGCCGACAGGGCCAGGGCGATCAGGGCCGACCAGCGCGTCCAGGCTCGTCCGTCGTAGGCGTAGTAGCCGGTGATCGCACAGGCGATGCCGATCAGCAGCACGATCAGGGTTACCGCCACCGCCAGCAGCACCCTTCCCAGCGATCCCGGTTCGGTCTCGAACTGGGCCATCAGCCAGGATGCCTGGGTGAACTGGCTGGCATCGAACTGGTAGGTCCATTCTCCGGTGGCCTCGTCGAAGGTCAGGGATCCGATCACCGCAGCTCGCCAGTAGACCATGAGCAGCGCCACCGCCAGCACCGCGATGGCCAGATAGCTGGCGACGGAGACGACCCAGACCGTCCAGACCCGGGTCGGCTCGCCGGTGCGCGGGCTGAGCGGTACCGACCGGTTCGCAGCCGGGTCGTGAGCCGTCCAGGTGGCGATTCCGGGCAGCGGTTCCTTACCACCCTCCGGCGGGGCCGGGGGAGCTTCCGCGGTCTGCTCAGTGTGCGTCTTGGACATGCCACCTCCTCCCACAGCCTATGAGATCCCACCAGGCGGCGTCCTCGCCCGCTCACCGCCTGCGGCGGGATCGCTATGCGGCGCTCCGGACGTGGGACGTCCCCGCTACCACGGCTCGACGAGGTGTTGCTGCAGGGCGGCGCCCAGACCGTGGACCAGAGCGTCCTCCTTGAGCATCGTCAGGGCCGGGATCTCCAGGATGTCCCGCGCCATCACCAGCCCGAGCAGCGCGGAGACCGCGAGGTTCGCCCGGACGGTCGCGTTGGCGTGCCCCTGAGACTGGGCGAGCTTGACGAAGATCTCGCGGTTCAGGAACTCGACCAGCGGACGCCGCGCCCCGTCGTCGTTGACCGCCGCCCGGAACATCGCCGTGAATCGGTCCTTCGCCCCGGGCGCCTGCCAGGCGACGATGAACTCGCGGACGGCCTGGCGGCCGATCTCCTCGGCCGGGCCGGTGATGATCCGCTCCAGGATCGCTTCCGGGCGGAGTTCGGCGTCCAGCACCGAGCGGCTGAACAGTTCTGCCTTGGAATCGAAGTAGTGGTGGATCAGCGCCGGATCGACATCCGCCTCCCGGGCAACCGCGCGCAGCGAGACCTTGTCGTACCCGTCGCGGGAGAACAGCGCGAGCGCCGCCTGCATGATGGTGGCTCGGGTGTCGGAGTTGCCCGGCCTCCGGCCGCGCGGTTTCGAGTTCTCAGTCACTCAGCCCTCCCCAGTCCTCGCTGCGTATCGTGCCAGGGCCGGAGGTGTTCGTCGGGCCGTGTCATTTCCGGCCCGGCGCGGCGCCTGTCGCCGGCACGATCGACCTCATTATGGCGTTTCCAGGTGGACGCGTAGAAGTGCATCCGCCGGGCAGGTCGCCCCCAGGCGCCTGGAAAACGGCCAAGCCGCGGGTCGGGCGAATCGCCGGGAATCGCCCGACCCACGGCCGGCTGGTGCGTGGGATGTGCTGTGGCTAGGCCGGCAGCATCGTCCCGGTCTCCAGGAACCGGCGGTGCCAGGCGTGCGCATTCGCCAGATCGTGCGGAGTGTGCAGCCCATTGGCCACTGCGAGCGCGCGGTCGTAGTACTCCTGCAGCATCGGACGGTAGGCCGGGTGCGCGCAGTTCTCGATGATCTTCTTGGCCCGCTGCTTGGGCGAGAGGCCGCGCAGGTCGGCCAGGCCCTGCTCGGTGATCAGCACCTGCACGTCGTGTTCGGTGTGGTCGTGGTGGGAGACCATCGGGACGATCGCCGAGATCGCGGTGCCCTTGGCGGTGGACGGGGTGACGAAGGCCGAGATGTAGGCGTTGCGGGTGAAGTCGGCCGAGCCGCCGATGCCGTTCATCATCCGCGAGCCCATGATGTGGGTGGAGTTCACGTTGCCGTAGATGTCGGCCTCGATCATGCCGTTGCAGGCGATCACGCCGAGCCGACGGATCATCTCGGGATGGTTCGAGATCTCCTGCGGCCGCAGGATGATCTTCGAACGGTAGTTGCGGGCCTCCTCGTTCATCCGGTGGGCGTACTCCGGCGAGAGCGAGAAGGCGGTCGCCGAGGCGATCGTCATCTTGCCCGAGTCGAGCAGGTCGACCATGCCGTCCTGGATCACCTCGGTGTAGGAGGTCAGGTAGTCGAAGGGACCCTCCAGCAGGCCGGCCAGCACCGCGTTGGCGATATTGCCCACACCCGACTGCAGCGGCAGCAGGTTCTTCGGCAGGCGGCCCTGCTTGACCTCGTTGGCCAGGAAGTCGAGCAGGTGAGCGGCGATCTTGCGGGAGTCGTCGTCCAGCGGCTTGAAGGGGGTGTTGCGATCCTCGGAGTCGGTCTCGATGATCGCGACCACCTTCTTCGGGTCGACCCGATAGTTCCGCTGGCCGATCCGGTCGCCGGGATGGGTGAGCGGGACGGGAAGGCGGTTCGGGGGGAGGGCGGCCCGGTAGTAGATGTCGTGCATGCCCTCCAGGTCGCGGCTCTGCCAGGAGTTGACCTCGAGGATGATCTGCTCGGCTTCCTGCAGGTAGGTCTTGTTGTTGCCCACCGACGAGGAGGGGACCAGTTCACCGTCTTCGGCGATCGCGGTCACCTCGACCACGGCCATGTCGAGCTTGCCCAGGAAGCCCTCCCACACCATCGGCGCCAGATGCGACAGGTGGATGTCGGAGTACTCCGAGGTGCCGTCGTTGATCTTGTTCCGCATGATCGGATCGGACTGGTAGGGCGTGCGGAAGGCGACGCCGTCCACCTCGGCCAGGGCGCCGTCCAACTCCGGAGCGGTGGAGGCGCCGGTCCACATGCCGATGCTGAACTCCTCGCCTCGGTCGTGGGCCTCCTTGATCTGGGCGGCCAGGGCGCCCGGCAGCTCCTTGGGGTAGCCGGCACCGGTGAAGCCGGAGAAGCCGACGTTCATGCCGTGCTTGATCAGCTTCGCGGCCTCTTCTGCGGTGGTGACCTTGCTCCGGAAGGCGGCGTTCTCAATCCGCGACATGACTCTCCTCAAAGATGGTGGCGTTGGTTCCGATCCAACGCTAGCGAGTGTCATCCCTTCCCGTGCGGGGTTTGACGAAGTCGTGGGGGTTCGCGCGCGGCTCCTGGAGCCTTCCGCCTGCTCGCGCCGCAGGTGTCGTCGGTCGAGCGATTCCCCCGCCTCACACCCCCGTTCCGAGAGCCGGGCGCGTCCTAGGTGACGGTGATGGTCTGGCCCATGGTGTGGGCCGTCCCGGGGGCGAGGTGGAGAGCGGAGTCGCGGACATTCGCGGCTTCGATGCACACCATCTGCAGCCACTCGTCGTCGCCGAAGTCGGCCATGCTGGCCGACTTGTCGATCCACGGATTCCACACCACGGTGGATTCCGAGCCGTTCTTGGCGACGGTGATCATCCGGTTCCAGACCGGATCGTGCAGCACGGCCGTGCCGTTGTGGCGGTAGGTGTGGTCGGTCTCGGCCGAGAAGGTGATCGGGCCCTGCTGGACGAACGGTCCCGGATCGGCGCCCACCACGGTGTCGACGTAGTTCGCCTGGTCGAAGCCGTCGATGCTCACCTGGTGGATGTCGCCCACCGCGAAGTAGGTGTGCAGCGCTGCCTCGACGGTCACGGCGGCATCGGTGTCGTTCACGATCGTGAGCTGGACATCCAGTCGCGCGGTGCGGAAGTCGGCGGTCAAGAGCGCCGAGGGGAATCCGTCGCGGGCCGCAAGACGGTAGGTCGCGCGCAGGTGGCCGTCCTGTTCGGTGACATCCTCCCGCTGCCAGTCGACGATCCGGCCGTAGCCGTGGGGTGGAGTGCGGTCGCCGTCCGGACCCTTGCCGAACCACGGGAAGACCACCGGGATCCCACCGCGTACGGCCGCGCCCGGCCGGAAGGCGGAGCGAGTCGAGACCCACAGCACCGGACGATGGCCGGCCGGTTGCCAGGCCAGCACGTGCGCGCCCTGGTCGAGAATCGCGTAGTGGGCGTCGTCGGGACGGGCCTCGACGCCGGGCAGCGGGTCGGTGAGCAACTCAGGCATGGCGGCAGCCTACGGCCGAGGCCGCCTACCGCGGCAGAGGCTCGGTCGGCCGGATCACGAAGCCGGTGCGCAGCTTGGGGGTGAAGAAGGTCGACTTCGGAGGCATCAGCAGACCCTCGCGGGCGGTGCGCTGGATCTCGGCCAGCGAGGTGGGCCGAATCAGGATGCCCGCCGTCACCCGACCGGAGCCGATCAGGTCGAGCATCTCGTCCAGGCCGTGCTGGTAGTCGACCTGCGCGGCTGAGCCCTCCAGCGCGTGCTCCAGCCAGGCGCCGTCCAGCGCGCGGACCTCGTCGAAAGCCCCGGGCCGAGGTGTCAGCCACTGGGCGCTGCCGTCCGGTGCGAGCAGCACCAGCCGGCCGAGTTGCACCATCTTGGCCGGGGTGGGCGTGGGTGCGGCGGTGAGTTCGAAACAGCCGGCCAGATCATTCCGCAGCCGCTCGATCGTGATGCCGCTGTAGACCCGGTGGATCGCCTCGATGCTCAACTGGTCGGCGACCAGTTCGTTGACGAAGGTGAGCGTGCACTCGGCGCCGGTGTCGGTGCGCCCGGTGGCCGCGCGCACCTCCTCCCGGTACTGCTGGGAGACGCCGTAGCGATGGTGGCCATCGGCGATCAGGACATCGTCGGCGGCCAGGATGGAGGCGATCCAGGCGATCCGCTCGGGGTCGGTCACCCGCTCGACCAGATGTTCGACGCCGTCGACGACCAGCCTGCCAGCGGGCTCCCCCGGAGCTTGCAGCGCGGCCGTCAATCCGGAAGCCAGTGAGAGTCCCCACACCGGCGAGAGGTTGGCCGCGGTGGCCCGGGTCAGGTCAAGCCGGTCGGTCGAGGCCTTGGGCGTGATGCGTTCGTGCGGCAACACGCCGTGATCGCCGTAGGGCATCACCTCCAGCCCACCCAGCACGCCCGAGATGGTGCGTTCGGCGCCCGTCGCGTCGGTGAACCGCATCCGGTAGATGGTCAGCGAGGGCTCCTGGTCCTGAATCAGGACACCCCGGCCCACCCACTCAGCCAGCCGTTCGGCGGCCAGCCGGTAGCGGTCCTCGCCGCCTTGCGGGACGTCGACGTGGACGATGTTGTGCTCGTCCTGGGCTGCCAGCGCCGTCACGTCGGCGGGGGACAGCACGTCATAGGGTGGCGCGATCACCGCCGACAGGTCGGTGCCGGGGGCGTAGCGCAAGGCGCGGAACGGGTGGAAACCGGGCATGAGGCAAAGCTAGCGGACACGACCGGGGCTGCCGAGCCGTCCGGCCGACGGTGATCAACAGTCGTTGTGCCGTCCACCAGGGAACGCCGGGACGATCCGTCGAGCGGTTCGGCAGGTGTCCGCCGCCATCAGCGCGGCGGACCGACTTCCGGGCCGGCCTCGTCGCGGCGTGATCGGACCCAGCTCACCGCCACCGCGATCAGCATTCCCAGGGTGGCTCCGACCGAGTTGGCGAGCACATCGAGCGGGCTGGCCACCCGGTCTGGCAGCAGCGCCGCCTGCGTCAGTTCGACGGTCGTCGACGCCAGCACGCCGCCGACGATGACGAGCCACCGCCGCCCGCGCCGAAGCAGCGTGCCGGCCAGCCAGCCGGCCGGTATGAAGAGAAGCACGTTGGCGGCGATCTCCAAGAGGCGGTCGCCCTCGGCATAGGTCCGGTTGAGCGCGATGAGCAGGCCACGGATCGGCCGGCTCACGCTCGTCGGCCAGAAGAGGAGGGCCGCGGCGAGCAGCACGTAGGCACCCGCGACCACGATCAGGGCGCGGGATCGACGCGCGACGGGTCTCTGCGAGTCGTCAGCCATGTGTTCCCCCCGGATGCGCCGGGCTGCCCCGGACGCACCCCGCGAGTTTAGGCGGCGTTGCGGCGCGCCGGTAGACGTCATGCAAGGCGCGGCGAACGTCGTAGTGAGATTGAGGATTGTCCTCGTCCACCGGCGGATGTACTGTGTCCTTGCGCGTTCGAGGGATGGGGGGCCCATGAACCGGAATATCACGCAGCCTGCATTAGTGCGCTCAGGCAATTTCACGCAACACAGCCGTCGTCGGATCACGCCCAAGCGATTGTGGACCGCGCTCGCATCGACTCTCGTGGCTTCGGCCATGTTGACGTTCGCCGGCGCGCCGGGCGCGTACGCCGCGCCTCCGGCTGCGCCATCGCTGGCTGGGCCGGGTTCCCGGACGGACACGACGATCAGCATTCGGATCTACCGGACCCCCGATTCGGGAATGGTGTGCCAGCCCGACATCGGCTACGAGGTCATGGGAGGCACATTCCTCAACTGGCGCGACGTCGGGGGATTCCCGAACGCGCCCTGTAACGATCCGGATCCGGGGTACAAGTTCAGTGGTTTGGTGCCGGGGACGGAGTACACGTTCAGTGTGCGGGCGTACCGGTTGACCGTCGGGCTGAAGGAGTACTCGGCGACGGTGAGCATGACGGCGCGCACCACGGGCACCGCGCCTTCGCCGGATCCGACTCCGACGCCGACTCCGACTCCGGATCCCACGCCGACGCCGACGCCGACTGCGGATCCGTCGGGTGTGGCTGCGGCGGCGTTGTTGGGTCCGAGTGCGCGTACGGATACGTCGGTGAGTGTGCGGATCAATCGTTCGCCGATGCCGGATCGGGTGTGTCAGCCGGGGATCGGGTATGAGGTTCTGGGTGGCCGGTTTGCTGATTGGGAGGATCTTGGTGGGTTGGAGTCTGCGTGTCAGACTGCGGCGCCGGGGTACAAGTTCAGTGGTTTGGTGCCGGGGACGGAGTACACGTTCAGTGTGCGGGCGTATCGGTTGACGGCGGGGGTGAAGGAGTATTCGGTGGTGGCGAGTCTCACCACGAGTACGACTGGTGTGGCTCCTGAACCGACTCCGACACCCACGCCGACTCCGGATCCGACACCGACTCCGGATCCCACGCCGGAGCCGGAACAGTCACCCGCTGCCGAGCCATCGCCTGCGGTGGAGGCGCCCTCGTCTCCGGAGGTCGCTCCTGAGCCCACGCCTGCCCCGTCTCCGGAGGTGACTCCAGAGCCCGAACCGGCCACGGAGCCCACGCTTGAGCCGACCGAGGAACCGGCGCCGTCAGCTCCGGCTGAGGAGACGGAGCCCGAGGTCTAGGCGCGCGTCCCGATCTACCCATGGGAGGGGGGGGCGACCGGGTGTAGGGTAGCCGCCCCCACCCCAGTACGAACCGCAAAAGCCTCAAGGCCAATGGCGCGTGACCA
>JASGEM010000092.1:0-18219 GCA_049841235.1 Propionicimonas sp.
GGGGGGGGGGGGGCCGGGGGCCCCCACGCCCCGCCCACCACTGCATGGTTGACGCCAGTCACCCGGGCACGGCGAGGAGAAGTCCACCGCGTGGTGGTGGGGGATCGAGGTGGACGGCAATGCGCGACTGCGCGAGGAAATTGCCCACTTCGTGGGGGAAGGGGTGGCGACGGGCGAGCGGAACTCCCGGATGCGGGAATCCCGCAGCTGGTGGGTTAGGATTCACGGCGTGACTGTTGTGCCCCTGCTGACCTGGCCGATCCTGACGTTGTCGATCATCCTGATCCTCACCAGCATCGCTCTGGCGCTGTTCATCCTGCTCCACAAGGGACGTGGCGGCGGTATGTCCGATCTCTTCGGCGGCGGCACGACCACGAATATGGGCGGCACCTCGGTGGCCGAGCGCAACCTCGACCGGATCACCATCGTGGTCGGCCTGATCTGGCTGGTCAGCATCTTCGGCCTGCTGACTCTGTATCGCTTCTTCCCCGAGGTCGGGGTTCTGTAGTCCCGCCCATCTGGGCATTCGTTTCCGGCAAGGAGGACACCGGTGGTTGGTGGGAGTGCGATTCGGGGAAGCCGCGTAGGCGCCGGCCCGATGGGCGAAGCCGAACGGGGTGAATCGGCGCCGCGACTGTACGTCTCGTACTTCTGCGCGAACCGTCACGAGACTCGCCCGGCATTCGCCGCCGATGCCGTGGTGCCGGAGAGCTGGGACTGTCCCCGCTGCGGGCTGCCGGCGAACCTCGATTCGGAGAATCCGCCGCCGCCGCCGAAGATCCAGCCGTACAAGACCCACCTGGCCTACGTGAAGGAGCGTCGTACCGACGCCGAGGCGGTGGCGATCCTCGCCGAGGCGCTGGAGACCCTACGGGCTCGCCGCGCCAGCGGTGAGGTCATCTATTGATCCGCTCTCGTCGGATCCACTGACCCAGGCCCGGCCGGCATGAAGCAACTGGACCGGGTGCTGGAACGTCTTGCCGACGACCTGCCGTCGCTGTCGGCGCTGGTGGCCGACCTGGTGCACCGCGAGCAGGAGAGCTACCGCGAGGTCAGCAACGAATCGCTCTACCTGGCGGTGCACCGCAACATGCTGACCGCGGTGCGGGTGCTGCGGGACCGGCCGGCGCATCCACGGGACTACCTCGACCAGGTCAGCCGGACGATCCGGGAACGTCATCAGGTGGGCATTCCGCTGGAGGAGGCCGTCCGCGCCTTCGCGCTGTGCATCTGGCAGATCCACCAGCGCTTCCTCGAGGTGTGCACGGAGGAGGGCGTCGACCAGCAGCAGGTGCTGGACGGCTCGAACGCCCTGTGGCGGCTGGGGGATGCGATCACCACGCAGGTGGTGACGGTCTACAACGAGCTCGACCTGCGGCAGCTGCTGCTCGACGCCCAGCGCCGTGCCGACCTGGTCCGGCGGCTGCTGGCCGGCCTGGTGTCGGCCGCCGAGCTGAAGGAACTCGGCCTCGATCTGGCCGGGCGGTACGCCGCCGTCCGCTGCACCTCCGCCCTGGGGCTGACCGTCGCCGATCAGCGGCAGCTGGAGCAGAGCGGGAGCCAACCGGGAAGGGAGGCCGTGCTGGCGATCGTCGAGGGGGAGTGCCTGGGGCTGGTCGCCTGCCCTCCCGAACCCCCACCGGACGTGCTGGTGGCGATGGGCACCGAGGTGCCGCTCTCCGAGGTCGCCCGTTCGTTCGAGGTCGCCGACCGGGTGAGCCATGTCGCCCGGCATGCCGGGCTGACCGGCGTCCAGGGGCTGGAGGATCTGACCTGGCGGGTAGCAGCCGTCGACCAGCCGGAACTGTCCCGGCTGCTGCGGCGCCGGATCCTCGAACCGCTGGCGGACGAGGGCGCTTTCGGCGCCGAACTGGAGGCATCGGTACGCAGCTACCTGGGGCAGGGAATGAGCATTCCCCGGGCCGCAGCCGATCAGAACCTCCATGTCAACACGATGCGCTACCGGCTGCGGCGCTTCGAGGAGGTGACCGGGACGGACCTCACCGACCCGGCCGACCTGGCCGATGTGATCTGGGCGCTGGCGATCGGCACCCTCCCGCCACGTCCGGCACAATTGTAGAAATCACAACGCGGATCGAAGAACCTTGTCCGTCCCTATATGGACTGACCATATATCCGCTGGCTAGTCTCGCTGCTGAGACGGGTTGCGAGACGACGGTCGAGCAAACCGGCTCATCGTGATCGATACCAGATGCAGGGGCATCCGCGCGTTCCGGCGCCTGTAACGAGGCTTGCGCCGCGCGCTCGTGAATCCCCTGACCGGTGACGGAAATCAGCCTGCCCCTCGACAGGTCTGGTTTGCCTGCCGCCAGCCATTCAGGAGCCCGCCGGGCTTCTGCCGAGAGGAGTCACTCAGATGTTGCAGGACAAGGTTGTCATCGTTACCGGTGCTGCCAGCGGAATCGGCCTGGCGGTCGCCCAGGAGTTCGCTGCCGACGGCGCCAAGGTGGTGCTCGCCGATATCAACGAGGCTGCGCTCGCCGAGCAGGCGGCAGCGATCGGCCAGCAGTACGCCGCGGTGAATCTCACCAAACGGGAGGATTGCCGCCGGCTCGTCGACCAGGCTCTCGCCGAATACGGCCGGGTCGACATCCTGGTCAATGTGGCGGGTGTCCAGACCGTCTCGCCGATCGAGGACTTCCCGGAGGACCGCTGGGACTTCATCATCGCGCTGATGCTGAACGCCCCGTTCTACCTGACCCGCTACGTCTGGCCGTCGATGCGTGAGAACGGTTGGGGACGGATCATCAATCTCAACTCGATCCACGGCCTGGTGGCTTCGGAGTTCAAGTCCGCCTACGTCTCGGCCAAGCACGGGTTGATGGGCCTGACCAAGACCGCCGCGCTGGAGGGCGGGCCGCAGGGCATCACCGTCAACTCGATCTGCCCGGCCTACGTCCGCACCCCGCTGGTCGACAACCAGATCGCGGCGCAGGCGGCCACGCACGGGATCAGCGAGGACGAGGTCGTCAGCCAGATCATGCTCGCCAAGTCCAGCATCAAGAAGCTCCTCGAGCCCAAGACGATCGCCGAGGTCGCCAAGTTCCTCTGCTCGCCAGCGGCGGATTCCATCACCGGCACCTCCATCACCGTCGACGGAGGCTGGACCGCGGCCTAGCGCCGGTCCGGCACCGTCCGTTTTCGAAACGAGACTCTCGTGAACGTCCTCAACCTACTGATCATCCTGGGGTCCCTCGGCTTCCTGATGTTCATGGCCTACCGGGGCCACAGCGTCATCCTGTTCGCCCCGATCGCCGCGCTGCTGGCCGTGATCCTCACCGTGCCCGCGAACACACTGCCCGTCTTCAGCGGGCTGTTCATGGCCAAGATGGTCACCTTCATCCAGAACTACTTCCCGATCTTCCTGCTGGGTGCGTTGTTCGGGAAGCTGATGGAGGTCTCGGGCTTCGCCCGCTCCATCGCCTCCGCGGTGATCAAGCTGGTCGGCCCGACCCGGTCGATCATCTCGGTCGTACTGGTCGGCGCGATCCTGACCTACGGCGGCGTCTCCCTGTTCGTCGCCGTGTTCGCCGTCTACCCGTTCGCTGCCGAGATGTTCCGCCAGGCGGACATCCCGAAGCGGCTGATCCCGGCCACCATCGCGCTGGGCGCCTTCGCGTTCACGATGGACGCGCTGCCCGGCACACCCCAGATCCAGAACATCATCCCGACCACCTACTTCAAGACCACCAGCTTCGCCGCCCCGATCCTGGGCACCTTCGGTGGGCTGTTCGTCTTCGCCGTCGGCATCGCCTACCTCGAGTGGCGCCGTCGAGTCGCGGCCAAGGCGGGCGAGGGCTACGGCGACGGGCACATCAACGAACCCGACCTGGTCTCCCTGGAGAAGATGCCGCACTGGAGCCTGGCGGTGGTTCCACTGATCATCGTGTGGGTCGGCAACCTCGCCTTCACCCGGCTGCTGCCGATCTGGATGCCGGCCGAGATCACCTTCTCCCCGACCGTCGTCACCCCCTCCGATCCGATCGTGGTGAAGACCGCGGCCAATGTCGCGGTGTGGGCGCTGGAGATGGCGCTGGTGATCGGCATCGGCGCGGTGTTCGCGCTCGCCGGCCGGCGGATCGTGGCCACCTTCGCCCGCGACTCCAAGGAAGCCGTCGCCGGGTCGATGCTGGCCAGCATGAACACCGCCTCTGAGTTCGGCTTCGCCGGCGTGATCGCCTCCCTGCCGGGATTCCTGGTGGCTGCCGATGCCCTGCGCCGGATCCCCGATCCGCTGAGCAATGTGGCGATCACCGTCACCACGCTGGCCGGTGTGACCGGCTCCGCCTCGGGCGGCCTGTCGATGGCGCTTGCGGCGATGGGCGACACCTTCATCTCGATGGCGCAATCAGCCGGCATCCCGCTGGAGGTCGTCCACCGGATCGCCTCGATGGCCTCCGGCGGCATGGACACCCTGCCGCACAACGGCGCGGTCATCACCGTGCTCGCCGTGACCGGCCTCACCCACCGCCAGTCCTACAAGGACATCTTCGCGATCACGGTGATCAAGACGCTCACCGTGTTCGTGGTGATCGCCTTCTACGCCCTGACCGGCCTGGTCTGACCCGAGAGGAATCTGATGACTGAGATCTACATCGTCGCAGCCTGCCGCACCGCGATCGGCAGCTTCGGCGGAACGCTGAAGGACACTCCGGCCGCCGAACTCGGCGGCATCGTGATCGCGGAGGCGCTGCACCGCGCCGGCGTCAGCCCCGAGCAGGTCGACGAGGTCTACCTCGGCTGCGTGCTCGCGGCCGGTCAGGGCCAGAACGTGGCCCGCCAGGCCGCCATCAAGGCCGGTTTGCCGGTCGGGGTGACCGCCACCACGACCAACATGGTCTGCGGCTCCGGCATGAAGACGGTGGTCGATGCGGCCCGGGCCATCCTGGCCGGGGATGCGCAGATCGTCGTGGCCGGCGGTACGGAGAACATGTCGGCCACCCCGTACCTGGCCAAAAACCAGCGCTGGGGCAGCCGGATGGGCGATGCCCCGCTGGTCGACATGATGGTCGGCGACGGGCTCACCGACGTCTTCAACGACTACCACATGGGGATCACCGCCGAGAACGTCGCCGAGCAGTGGGGCATCTCCCGGGAGGATCAGGACGCGCTGGCGCTCGGCTCGCAGCAGAAGGCGGCCGAGGCGGTCGCCGCCGGCCGGTTCGCCGACGAGATCGTCCCCGTGACGGTGATGGCGAGGCGCCAGGAGATCGTCTTCGACACCGACGAGTACCCGCGGTCCACCACCACCGAGGCGCTGGCGAAGCTGCGTCCGGCGTTCAAGCGGGACGGCGGCACGGTCACGGCCGGCAATGCCTCCGGCATCAACGACGGCGCGGCCGCGCTGGTGCTTGCCAGCGGTGAGGCGGTGGCCGGCCTCGGGCTGAAGCCGCTGGCCAAGCTGATCGGCTGGGGCCAGGCCGGAGTGGATCCGTCCATCATGGGCGTCGGCCCGATCCAGGCCACCCGCAAGGCACTGGCCAAGGCGGAGGTCGAGGTGGCCGATCTCGACCTGATCGAAGCCAACGAGGCGTTCGCCGCGCAGGCGGCCGCGGTCGGGCGCGAACTCGGTTTCGACCCCGAGCGGGTCAACGTCAACGGCGGCGCGATCGCGCTGGGTCATCCGATCGGGGCCTCCGGTGCCCGCATCATCGTCTCCCTGCTGCATGAGCTGAGGCGGCGCGAAGACGCCCGCCGGGGCTTGGCCACGCTGTGCATCGGCGGCGGCATGGGGATCGCCACTATTTTCGAGAAGTGCTGAGGAGAAGGACATGCCACGATTCATTTCCGTTGCGGAGGCAGCGGCGCTGGTGACCGACGGCGCGTCGATCATGGTCGGCGGCTTCATGGGCTGCGGCAGCGCACATAGCTTCCTGGCCGAACTCGCCAACCGCGACGTCCGCGATCTCACCGTGTACTGCAACGATGCCTCGATGCCGAACGGGCCGGACGGCGACTCGCACTACGCGATCGCCAAGCTGGTTCACAACCGGCAGGTGACCAAGCTCGTGACCAGCCATGTCGGGCTGAACCCCGAGGTCGCCGCCCAGATGGCCGAGGGCAGCCTCGATGTGGTGCTGGTCCCGCAGGGCAGCCTGGTCGAGATGATCCGGGCCGGCGGCATGGGCCTGGGCGGCGTACTCACCCCCACCGGTGTGGGCACCATCGTCGAGGAGGCCGACCATGTCCACTCCAAGGTGGAGATCGACGGCCGGATCTACCTGCTGGAGAAACCGCTGCGGGCCGACTTCGCGGTGATCTGCGGCTACAAGATCGACCGGTCCGGCAACGTCTGGTACAAGGGCACCACCCGCAACTTCAACGAGGTGATGGCGCTGGCGGCGGATGTCGTGATCGCTGAGGCCGAGAAGATCGTCGAGACCGGTGACATCCTGCCCGAGAACGTGGTCACTCCGGGCATCCTCGTCGACTACGTCACCACCGCACAGGAGGGCTGAACCATGCAGGACACCAAGGGATTCATCGCGGCGCGAGTGGCCAAGGAACTCCGCGACGGAGACGTCGTCAACCTCGGGA
Source organism: Propionicimonas sp. (assembly GCA_049841235.1). Classification (GTDB taxonomy): domain Bacteria; phylum Actinomycetota; class Actinomycetes; order Propionibacteriales; family Propionibacteriaceae; genus Propionicimonas. The sequence continues at coordinate 6,559 of JASGEM010000092.1, forward strand.
TCGGCCTGCCGACCCTGGTGCCGGCCTACCTCCCCGAGGGGGTGGATCTGGTGCTCCAATCGGAGAACGGCATCATCGACACCGCTCCCACGCCGTCCGCGGCGGAGGCGGAGCCGATGCATGTCACCGACGCCGGAGGCCAGCCGGCCATGGTGGCGCCGACCGGCGCGTACATCGATTCCAGCCTCAGTTTCGGGCTGATCCGCGGCGGTCACGTCGACTGCACCATCCTGGGTGCGCTCGAGGTCGACTCCGAGGGGAACCTGGCGAACTGGATCATCCCGGGCAGGAAGGTGCCCGGGATGGGCGGCGCGATGGACCTGGTGGTCGGCGCCAGGCGGGTGATCGTGGCGATGGAGCACACCGCCCGCGGCACGCAGAAGATCCTCACCAGGTGCCGGCTGCCGCTGACCGCCGCGAAGTGCGTCACCGACATCATCACCGAGATGGGCGTGATCAAGGTGACCGCGGAAGGGCTGCTGCTCACCGAGTACAACCCGGAGTACACCCTGGAGGAGATTCAGGCCGCCACCGAAGCGGAACTGATCATCGCCGAAGACCTGCGCGCAATGGCTTGAGTGGCTCCCGCAGGAGATCGCACCCCGTGACGCCGGCCGCCGGCGCGCGGGGTGCGGCTCTTCTGTCCCTCAGACCGAGCACTCGAAGTAGGGCAGTTCCTTCGCGGCGGCCTGGTCGACCAGCCAGACGGTCGCCTCCTCACCGTGGACGCGGGCTGCCGGCAGGCGCTGGTCGCCCTCCAGCGCCTCGCGGAGCGAGGTGGCCTTTTCGGGACCGCTGACCAGGAACCAGACCTGACCCGAGCGGTTCAGCGCGTTGACGGTGAGGCTGATCCGTTCGCTGGGCGGCTTGGGGGAGTCGCTGACGCCCATCACGGTCTGGGTGGAGGGCTCGCCGGAGGGATGGTCGGGGAAGATGGACGCGACATGGCCGTCCTCGCCCATCCCCAGCAGCACCAGATCGAAGCGGGTGTCGCCGAGTTCCTTGGCGTAGGTGGCGGCCCCGGCGCCGGCGTCGATCACGCCGTCGGCGGCAGGCATCGGATGGGTGCGGGAGGGTGCCAGGGGGAACCGTCCGGCCAGGGTGGCCAGGGTCGGCCCGGCATTGCGCTCCGGATCGTCGGTCGGCAGGAACCGCTCGTCCCCCCACCACAGTTCGAGGCGGGCCGGATCCAGTTCGGAGCCCGCGACCAGTTCGGCCAGACGGGCGTAGATCCGCAACGCGATCCGGCCACCGGTGAGACACAACTGGGCGACACGGTCCTCGGTCTGGAAGGCGATCAGCGCCTGCAGCAGGCGCGCGGCGGCCTGATTGGCCAACTCCTCGGCATCCCGATAGCGAACCACCGTGGGCTGGCTCATCCCCGGGATCCTCCCGTTTCGGCGACCCTGTCCCATCGGGCGGCGAGCGTTGTCATGGCAGCACTGTAGGCCGCATCGTCCTCCAGCCGCCGCAACTCCTCGGTGATCAGCGCATTCAGGTCGCGCCGGGGCAGTGCCACCAGCCGTCCCGGCACCCCGGGCGCGCTGAACGTGGCCATCGAGCCGTCGGTCCGGGCCAGCCGGATCTCGCCGGCGTCGGTGCTTAACTGCACGCCCATGATGCCGTAGTCGCCGCGGACCTCGGCGAGCTCGGTCTGGAGGTCGAGGCGACTGTCCAGCCAAGCGGCCAGCAGCTCGCCCGCGGCATTGCCCGGCGTGGTCTGGACGAGGGCGTGACGGATCGGCGAGGGGTACTGCTCGACCGCGGCGGCCAGCAGCCCGCGCCAGCGGGTGAGCCGGGTCCACACCAGATCGATGTCGCCCGGGGCGCGGTTGTGGGCACGTTCGACCAGCGTCGGGACGGGATCGGCCGACCCCATCGCGTCGGTGATCCGGCGCTGGGCCAGCCGGCCAATCTGATCCTCTCCGGGGACGGCCGGGGCCGCACCCGGCCACCACGCCACCACCGGCGAATCCGGCAGCAGCAGAGGCAGCACCGCGGAGGCGCGGTGCTCGGCGAGATCGCCGCGGAAGGTCAGTTCGACGATGTCGCCCGGCACCTCGCCACCGACCCGCAGTCGGGCGTCCAGCCGGGTCGGGCCGTCGCCGTCGCCGATCACCAGGATGCGGGAGGGGTGCTCCTGGCCGGCGTCGATGGAGGCGGCGATCACCTCGTCGGTGTCGCACTCCCGCGCGACCACGATCATGGTGAAGACCAGGCCGGTCGGCACGCCCACCCGGCCCCGCGCGGTCAGGATCCGCTGCCCGATCTGGCTGGCGGTGGTGTCCTCCAGTTCGATGATCACCCGATGCTCCTCACGGTCGCCGCCAGGTTCTGCCGTCCCGGCTGAGCATCTCGCGGCCGCAGGACGGGCCCCAGGAGCCCGCCGGGTATCCCTCGGGCGGCTGGTCGGAGCTCGCCCAGTACTCCAGGACGGGGTCGAGGATCCGCCAGGATGCCTCCACCTCGTCGTGCTGGGGGAACAGCGGGGGATCGCCCAGCAGGACGTCGAGGATCAGCCGCTCGTAGGCCTCCGGGCTGGATTCGGCGAAGGAGTTGCCGTAGGCGAAGTCCATCGTCACATCGCGGACTTCCATCTGGGTGGCCGGCACCTTCGCGCCGAAGCGCAGGGTGATGCCCTCGTCGGGCTGGATGCGCATCACCAGCGCGTTCGAACCGAGGTTGGCGACGTCCGCCGCCTGGAACGGGAGATGGGGTGCCGGGCGCAGTACCAGCGCCACCTCGGTGACCCGTCTCGGCATCCGCTTGGCGGTGCGCAGGTAGAACGGGACGCCTGCCCAGCGCCGGTTCTCGATCTCGACCCGGATGGCCGCGTAGGTCTCGGTGGTGGAGTCCGGGGTGATCCCGTCCTCCTCCAGGTACCCCCTGACATGTTCGCCGCCCGCCCAGCCGGAGGTGTACTGGCCGCGGGCGCTGCCCAGCGCCAGGTCGGTCGCCGGACGGGTGGCCGCCAGCACCTTGAGTTTCTCGGTGTGCAACTGGTCGGCGTCGAAGGAGGTGGGTTCCTCCATCGCGGTCAGGGCGAGGAGCTGTAGCAGATGGTTCTGGATGACGTCCCGGGCGGCCCCGATGCCGTCGTAGTAGCCGGCCCGGCCGCCGATGCCGATGTCCTCGGCCTGGGTGATCTGCACATGATCGATGTAGGTGCGGTTCCAGATCGGCTCGAACAGCTGGTTGGCGAACCGGAAGGCCAGCATGTTCTGCACGGTCTCCTTGCCCAGGTAGTGATCGATCCGGAACACCGACTGCGGGTCGAAGGCGGCGGCGACCTTGCGCTGCAGATCCTGAGCGCTGGCCAGATCGTGCCCGAACGGCTTCTCGATCACGATCCGCGACCAGGCATTGCCGGGCGCCGTCCGGCGTTCCCCGGCCAGTCCGTGGCGGCTGAGCTGGTCGAGGGTGAGGTCGAAGGCGGCCGGCGGGACCGACAGGTAGAAGGCGTGGTTGCCGCCGGTGCCCTGGGCCTCGTCGAGCTCGGCGAGGGTGGCCGCCAGCCGCTGGAAGGCCTCATCGTCGTCCAGCTCGCCTGAGACGAACCGGATGCCCTCCACCAGCTGACGCCAGACGTCCTCACGGAAGGGGGTGCGGGCGTTGGCCTTGACGGCGTCCGCGACGACCTCGGCGAAGTGGTCGGCCCGCCAGTCGCGGCGTGCGAACCCGACCAGCCCGAAGGCGGGGGAGAGCAGGCCGCGGTTGGCCAGGTCGTAGATCGCCGGCAGCAGCTTCTTGCGCGCCAGGTCTCCGGTGACCCCGAAAAGCACCAGAGCGCAGGGGCCCGCCATCTGTGGCAGTCGCCGGTCGCTCTCGTCCCGCAGCGGATTGGGTAGCTCGTTCATCGCCCTCCTGACCTCGCTGACTCTACGACACTCAGCCGGTGAGCCGGCCGCGGTCCAGGCCGATCACCCGATCCGCGCAGGCCGCGACGAACTCGGCATCGTGGCTTGCCACCAGCACCGTGCGGCCGGCCCCGGTCAGCTCGCGCAGCGCGTCGGCGACCTGCCGCATGTGGGCCAGATCCAGGCCGCTGGTCGGCTCGTCCAGGATCACGATCTCGCGCCCCGAGGCCAGCGCCGTGCCGATCGCCAGGCGCTGCTTCTGACCGGCCGACAGCGACATCGGATGCCGGCCGGCCAGCTTGTCGAGATCCATCGCCACCAGGATCCGATCGGCGGCCTGGCGGATTCCGGAGCCGGTGCCCGCCAGGCGCAGGGTGATCGCGATTTCGTCGGCGACCGACTCGGTCACCAGTTGGTGGTTCACATCCTGCTGGACCAGGAAGATCCGCCGGCGGCGCTCCCGGCGACCCACCCGCCGGCCCGCGCTGACGAGTTGCCCGGCCTGGTTGGGGCTCAACCCGGCCAGCCAGCGCACCAGGGTGGTCTTGCCGGCGCCGTTGTCGCCGACCAACGCGGTCACCAGCCCTCGGGGGATGGTCAGGCGGTCGAGGTGTAGCACCGGAGCAGAGCGCCGCAGCGCGACGCCAGGGACCTTCCGGCGGGTCTGCCGATAGGTCAGGCCGACGATCTCCAGGGCGGCGGGATCATCCGGAGTGGCGATCGCCGGCCGGCCGGGCGGGTGGATCGGCCGCAGCCCGAGGGCTGCCAGGCTCGCGGCGTCCATCGCCCGGAACTGCTCTCCGGTGTACTCGGCCACGATTCGCCCGCCGTCCATCAGGATCAGCCGATCGACCAGCTCCCGCAGGTAGCCCAGCCGGTGCTCGGCCACGACGACCGTCGCCCCGGCCGCCTTCCAGGCCGCCATGGCCCGCCGCAGTCCTTCGGTCGCCGGACCGTCCAGGTTCGCCGACGGCTCATCGAGCACATAGAGCCTTGGTTCGGTGGCGGCCACCGAGGCGCAGGCCAGCCGCTGCTTCTCCCCGCCGGAGAGCGCGAAGATCGAGCGCTCCCGCAGCGCGGCCAGGTCGAAGGCCTGCAGGTTCTGCTCGACCCGGGCCAGCGTCGTCTCGGCGTCGAGGCCGAGATTCTCGCAGCCGAAGGCGATCTCGGAGACCGGGTCGGTGGTGAAGAACTGCGAGCGGGGGTTCTGGAACACCGAGCCCACGTGGAGCGCGGTCTCCCAGATCCGTTGCCGGGCAGGGTTGCTGTCGAACACCTGCACGTCGCCGGTGAGTTCGCCCTCGTGGAAGTGTGGTATCAGGCCGTTCAACAGCCGGGTGGCCGTGGTCTTGCCGCAGCCGGACGGCCCGCTGAGTGCCACGAACTCGCCCGGCTCGACATGTAGCTCGAAGTCGAGCAGAGCCGCCGCCTCCGCGGCGGAGTACCGGAAGGTCACCCCTGACGCATCAGCCGACAAGCCACAGCCCCAGTCCGAGCAGGCACAGCGCGAGCGTCGCCAGATCGGCCGGACGCGGCCCGACGGAGGCGATCCGGGTGGCGCGGCCGGGGCGTCCCAGCCCTCGGGTCAGCGCCGCCTGGGTCAGTTCCTCACCGGATTTCACGGTGGCGATCAGCAGCGGGATGAGCCGGTATTCCAGCCAGGCTGACGGCCCGACCCGCCACAGCGAGATGCCGCGTCCGGTCATCGCCGAGGCGACAGCTGCCGCCTCTTCCCGGACGGTGGGGATGAAGCGCAGCACCACCGCGGCCGGGATCACGATCTGGCGGGGCAGCCGGAGTCGCTCCAATGCCGCCATCAGCTCGCCGACCCGGATGCTCACCACGGCCACGTAGCCCAGGAAGAGTCCTGGGGCGAGGCGGGCGATCAGCCCCGCGACGCCGGCCAGGACGGACTGCGCCGCGCTCAGATCGCCGGCCAGCAGCCACTGCTCGGTGGTCAGGGCGGTCAGCGTGACCAGCAGGTAGGCGACCGCCGGCCAGAACCGTCCGATCCCGACCGCAAGCAGGGCAGGGACCGTCTGGAAGACGAGCCGCGCGGCGGCGTCGGTGCCGGTGAACCCCGCGGAGAACATCACGACGTTGAGCAGCCCGATCACGGCCAGGGTGGTACGGGGATCCAGGCGGAAGAGCTCGGAACGGGGCACGTCAGGCGATGCCGGCCCGCTCGAAGTGCTTGCGCAGCACGGAACGTCCCAGCTGGGCGCCGGCCACCGAACCCACCACGAGCATCACGATCATCACCGCGAACATCCAGTTCGGCGTCAGGTCGATGATCGTCTGCACCCAGGCATCGTCGTGCCGCTGCCCGACCCGGGCCAGGAATGCCTCGCGGGCGAAGAACAGCGGGACCACGGTGCCGATCAGCATCAGCGAGAACACCGCGTAGCCGGCGACCAGGTAGGGCCACCGGCGGTAGCCGCCGGCCCGGCAGATAAGATCGGCCGCCGGCGCCAGCACCAGGGCCAGCAGCGGCACCCAGAAGGCCTGCCCGGTCGCGAGCACCAGCAGGCCCACCAGCACGCCCAGGATGGTGATCATCCCGAACTTCTTCACCCGGGTCAGGAACAGGGTGAACGGGATCCCCGCCGCGATCGGGATGTACAGCGGGCCGAGCACCTGCAGGATCGGCACCAGCGCGCCCAGTTGGCCGAAGACGGCCACGGCTGCGAAGTAGAGCACGGTGAAGATACCGACGTTGATCAGGTCGCGGGTAGTCAAGCTGCGCAAGGGGGGCTCCTCTCGAAGGGAGCCTATGCCCGCTCCTGCCGAGGTGGCCAATCCCGCAGTGGCGATCCAGCGTGCGGGGGTAGGCTGAGCCCGAATCGAGAGCGGCGGAGGCGTTGGTGAGCAAGCGGGTACTGGTCGTCCATGGCGGCCGGTTCGGACAGAGCCGGAAGATCGCCGAGGCGATGGACGAGACCCTGCGCGGCGCGGGCCTGGAGACGGAACTGACCGAACTCACCCGGGACACCGCGATCGACCCTGCCCGGCACGATGCGCTGCTCCTGGTGACCTCCGTGCGCTACGGCTACTTCGATCGCAACGCCTACCGGCTGGTGGAGCGGTCTCGCGCCTGGCTGGAGACCGCCCCGGCTCAGCTGGTCACGGTCTCGCTGACCGCCCGCAAGCCCGAGAAGCGGGACCCGCAGGAGCATTCCTACACCCGCACCTTCCTGGAGAAGAGCCACTGGCCCGGTGAGGCGGAGGTGGTGGCGGGGGCGCTGGAGTACCCGCGTTACCGGATCTGGGACCGGCTGGCGATCCAGCTGATCATGAAGATCACTGACGGGCCCACCGATCCGACGGTCTCCATCGAGTACACCGACTGGCCCCAGGTCCGGGCGGCCGCCGCGGGGTTCGCCGAACGGATCGGCCCACCCGCCTGACCCTGCATGGTGGGTGCGGAGCCGCTGGGAAACACTACGTACCGACGGCCGGCGGCCTGCCGTCCGCTTCGAGTTCGCGGCTAGACTGCCGGGGACTGAACGAAGGGATGCTGGACATTCACACCCACGATCGAGCCGGCCACTCCGAGGCGGTGGCGGCAACGGCCGGGCCCGCACGGGCACGCGAGGTGATCGCCGCCCACGTGGCGCTGGCGAAACCGAGGATCATCGAGTTGCTGCTGGTGACCACGGTGCCTGCGATGTTCCTGGCGGTGGGCGGGTTCCCCTCGCTTGGACTGGTCGCCGTGACGCTGATCGGCGGCACGCTGGCCGCGGCCAGCGCGAACGTCTTCAACTCGGTGCTCGATGCCGACATCGACGCCGCGATGCGCCGCACCCGGCGCCGTCCGATGGCGCGGGAACTGGTGTCGGCGCCCAGGGCCTACGTCTTCGGGGTGGTGCTGGGGATCGCCTCCGTCCTGATCCTCGGCTTCGGGGCCAATTGGCTCTCCGCGGGGCTGGCCCTGCTGGCCAACCTCTACTACGTCTTCGTCTACACCCTGGCGCTGAAGCGCCGGACCTCCCAGAACATCGTCTGGGGCGGCATCGCGGGCTGCTTCCCGCCGCTGATCGGCTGGACGGCGGTGACGGGTTCGATCGCCTGGCCGCCGCTGGTGCTGTTCGCGATCGTCTTCGCCTGGACGCCGCCGCACACCTGGGCGCTGGCGTTGCGCTACCGCGAGGACTACACCGCCGCGCACGTCCCGATGCTGCCGGTCGTGATGCCGCCGGTCGCGGTGGCCGTCCGGATCCTCGCCTACACCGCGCTCACCGTCGCGGTCAGCATGCTGTTGTGGCCGGTGGCAGGCACCGGCTGGCTCTACCCGGTGGTCGCCGCGGTCGCCGGGGTGGTGATGATCTCCGAGTCGATCGCCCTGCTCCGCCGGGCCCGTGCCGGACTGGTCGACGCCCAGCTGAAGCCGATGCGTCTCTTCCACCTCTCCAACAGCTACCTGGCGCTGGTCTTCATCGCCGCGGCGATCGATCCGCTGGTCTTCTGATCCCGACCTGCCGCGGATCGGCGAGTTGATGGAGCAGTGCGAACTGGTTTGAGCGCGGCGCGACCAGGAGCTTGCGGAGCGGATCGGCCTCGTTCTCGGCGCGGAACCGTGCGGTGGCCTGCTGGCGTTGCCGGTCATCGATCGGCTTGACGATCCGGTAGCGGGGTCGCATCGACTCGGCGGGCGCCACGACCAGCGTCGCTCCACCGACGTGGCCGCGGCGGTGCTGAGTGAGCGAGACGATCAGCTCGGGTTCGATCCGGCCGTCCGGACGGGCGCGCATCGCCCGCCGCAGGGTGTGGACTTCGATGCCCCCTTCCGCCAGACCGAAATCCTCGCGGAACCTGGTCGAGGCGGCCGTGAACTCACGGTTCAGCGCGATCCGGTAGCCGCGGGTGACCCGGAAGAGCTCGCTGCGATCGCGGATGTACACGCACTTCTCGGCGTACTCGCGCAGCACCTGCTCGATCTTCGCGTAGGGTTCGTCGGCACGGCTGTCGGCGGTGGGGGTGAAGCCGGGCCAGCGCATCGCCTCCGGATCCAGGGACATCGGTCCACCGGCATCCGCGTCGCTCGCTCCCGGCATGATGCCGCGCTTGGTGAACGCCTCGACCATGGCGACCCGGTAGGCGTACCTGTCATCGGGGACGTGCTCGGCGTCGGCGGTGACCAGTGCCCGCAGGAAGTCGAAGAAGGTGATGTCCACCGGCGGCAGGTAGTCGAGTGCCCGGATGCACATGTGGAGCACCTGACGGGCGACCTTCGACGCCTCGGCCGCGAGGCGCCGCACCAGATCCGGGTGGATGGCGCCGTCCGGCAGACGTCCGGTGCCACCGGTGGCGAGCCGGAACAGGTCGGAGGTGCGCGCTTCGTAAACCGCGATCAACGCATCGAAGATCGCGGCGACCAGGATCGCACCCCGCTCGTGCGGAGTGCTGATCGTCGCGAGCAGCGCCGGATCGGGGATGGACGGAACCCAGGTCCCGTCCTCGGAGTGACCGATGGCGCTGCGCAGCGCTTCCCGGCCCCGTGCGGCGCTGCCGAGCTCGACGGCGAGCTTGCCGAGCAGGGTCTCGGCGCGCAGGTTCCCGCGGCTGGTGCGGATCTCGTGCTCGAGGAGTTCTGTGAGGTCGAATCCCTGCAGCAGGGCGACGATGTCGGCGAAGGCCTCGTGGAAGGCCAGGACATCCGGGTTGGTCGGCTGGACGAACCGCCGGTACATGCCGTCCAGGATGGCGTGGGTGGTCTCGTGGGCGACGATGTCGTAGGAGAGACAGGTGTGAACGGGGAAGCCGGGCAGGTGGGTGCCGGGCCGGTCGGGGGTGAACGAGCCGAACAGCAGCGCGCCCTGACCGGGCTCGTAGTAGGCGTTCGCAGTGGCGAGCGCGTGCGGCCGAAGGGTGAGTCGCTGCAGGTAGGTGCGGTCGGTGCTGCTGCCTGGCTGTCGCGCCGCTGCCCACAGCACCGGCCGGCCGAGCGCGATCTCGAAGTGTTCGATCGTCTTGCTGGCGACCGCGTACACCATCTGCTGATGGAATTGGAGGTTGCCCGGTGCCGGCGGCCAGCCGTTCTGCGCGAGCAGGTAGGGATGATCCATGCCGGGGGAACCGGCGGCCACCGGCTCGAGGGCATCGTCGACCACCTCGAGGTACTCGCCCTGAAAGCCGGTGGGGGTGGCCACGAGGGGCTCCCAGGCGACCTCGAGGGTGGCCTGGGAGACCGCGCTGGTGGCGAACGAGGTGGCCAGCGTGGGGTCCTTCGCGAACACCTGAACCCGGCGGTGCACCGGGACCGGCGGATCAGCGTAGGTGGGCCGCGGGACGGCTCGGCCGGGTGCCGGTGGCGCGCCGCCGTCGGCGTGGGGTGGCACCCCGGTCACCAGGGGATAGCGCGCGCTGAGGTGCTTTCGCAGTGCCGCCGAGGCAGCAGGGTCGTCGATCAGGGCATCGAGCAGCTCCCTGGACCGTTCGGCGGAGAGGGGCCGCGCGGCGGCCGGGTCGGGCAGGATCTCATGCAGTCGGCCGCTGGTGAGCCAGAGCTGCGCGAGTTCGAGGTTGAACATCCGCTCCGCCACCGGCTCGCCCTCCAGGCCCAGCCCGGTGAGCATCCGGAACACCGCCCAGCTGTGCGTCGACCTCCCGCTCTTCGGCAGCAGCAGGTCGGGCTGGACGCCGAGGGCGTCGTGCGCCTGCAGGATGCCGTGGCCCAGCGTGCGGTCGGCGCGCCTCGCGGTGGCGAAGAGCGCATGGCGGACGGCTTCGACCCGGCGCCAGTCATCCGGCAGCGAGCTCTTGTGCCGTTCCATCCACAGTGCGGCCGCCGCCGCGACCTGCGGTGTCGCCGAGGAGGTCCCTTCGCCGTTCAGCCGGCACAGCGTGGGGCAGCCGTACGCCGCCCACGGGATGTTGGGGGTGTACGCCGCCATCGTGGTGGCGTTGACGCTGTCCGGGCCGAAACAGCCCTCCATCGCGCCGGCGAGGCCGGCATAGGGCTTGTGGTCGGCCATCGCGCCGGCCACCGCGATCACCCGGTCGTAGCGGGCCGGCCAAACCTGGGTGACCGGGATGCCCAGCATGCGGTTTCCGGCGGCCGCGACCAGGCACAGTCCATGGTCGTAGGCATCGTCGATGGCGTCGGCCCAGGCCTGGGAGGGGACACCTCCCATGCTGAGACTGGCGACCTGGCAGCCGATGTCGCCGGCGTACATGATCGCCTGGGCGAGGGCGCTGGTCTGCCAGAGAACGACGCTGTCCGCGATCCGCAGCGGCACCACCCGGGCATCCGGCGCACCGCCGAGCACTTGGTCGTGTTCATCGACCCGCCCGCCCGCGAGGATGCTGATCGTCCCGGTTCCGTGACCGGAGTTGTCCAGGATCAGCAGGTGGTTGTCGGGATCCTGGGCGTCGCGCCGACGGCGTTCGACATAGTTGCGCTGGCGCTGCTGGTCCAGGTGCTGCGGTCTGGTCTGGTGGGCCGACCAGCCGGTGTCGATGTGCGCGATGCTGGTGCGGGGTTCGGCGAAGGCGACGGCCTCGCGTGCCGTTGCGAGCTGGCTGAAGGCGGCGCCCAGGTGCCAGGCGAACCCCTCCCCGACGGCCTTGTTGTGGGTTGCGTCCTGCGCCACCGGATCGCACCGCCCGGCTGCCGCCAGACCGCTGGACGCCTCAGGGGTGTCGTCGGAGAAGAGGGTCTGGGCCAGGTCGGGCTCCACGAAGAGGACGTCGCTTTCGTCGATGCCGAGCTGGGCGGCCAGGTGGGCATGTGCCTGGTCCCACGGGCTCGCCGCCGGTTCGGACGGCACGCGGAACCACTGGGGGCTGCCGTCCAGGGCAAGAC
>JASGEM010000093.1:0-15482 GCA_049841235.1 Propionicimonas sp.
CCTTCTTCTCCTCCGCTGCGCTCCCCCGAACAACGCCGCGGGGACCCCGTTATGAACACCCCACGACCTTCTTCTCCTCCGCTGCGCTCCCCCGAACAACGCCGCGGGGACCCCGTTGTGAGCCGCGTCATCGTGATCGGCGCCGGCGTCGCCGGCCTGACCGCCGCCCTCCGGCTGGCCCGCGCCGGACTCAGCGTCACCCTGCTCAACAAGGGCGTCGGTGGCCTGCAGCTCTCCCAGGGAACGGTGGACGTCCTGGGCTACGCGACGAGGCCGGACGACGTCCGGGCCACCACTCGCGTGACCAACCCGCTGGCCGCGGTCGCGGAACTGGCCACCGCCGACCCGAAGCATCCCTACGCCGTCATCGGAGCGGACGCGGTCCGCACAGGGGTCGAGTTCCTGCGCGCCGAGCTGGGCGAGCAGTTCCTGGTCGGGGATGCCGAAGCCAACCAGTTGTTCCCCACCGCGGTCGGGGCGGTGCGGCCCACCTGCCTGGCACAGCCGTCCATGCTGGCCGGTGCCTGCGTGGCGGGCGCCCAGTTCGCCATCGTGGGCCTCCGCCGGCTGAAGGACTTCCACCCCGAACTGATCGCCGGCAATCTGGCTCGCACCACTCTGTCGGACGGAGGCCGACTCTCTGCTCGTGCGCTGACGATCGACGTCCCCGCCCGCGCGCGGGAGATCGACTCCTCCGCGGTGACCTACGCCCGCGCCTTCGACGACCCGGAGTTCCGGGCACGGTTCGCCGCCGAACTGCGGCCGGAGCTGAAGCCGGGCGAGACGGTCGGACTGCCCGCCGTCCTGGGGCTGAAGGATCCGACCGCCTGGCTGCACCTGGCCGAACTGCTCGGCCACCCGGTCTTCGAGATCCCGCTTCCACCGCCCTCGGTGCCGGGGATGCGACTCAACAACGCGCTGCTGGCCGCCGTCCGGGCCGCGGGCGTGCGGGTCGTGAACGGCTCCTTCGTCGATACTCCGGTGCTGCGGGACGGACGCCTGGTGAGCGTCAGCATCGAGTCCGCCGGAGCGCCCCGTGCCTTCGCCGGCGATGCATTCGTGCTGGCCACCGGGGGGTTCGAATCCGGCGCCCTGACCCTCGACTCCTACGGCAATGTGACCGAGCGGATCTTCGGCCTGCCGCTGGCTGGCCTGGACGATGGCCCGCTGCTGCACGGCGACTACTGGGGCGCCGAGCAACTGCTGTTCCGAGTCGGCGTGGCGGTCGATCCGTCCATGCGGGTGATCCCACCCGAGAGCCACGGGGACGGTTCCTCTGGCTCAATGAGCCACGGGGACGGTTCCTCTGGCTCAGAGGTGGCCACGATCCCCGCGTCCATGCTCCGTTCCGGTGGGCCGGAGGAACCGTCCCCGTGGCCCGGCAATCTCTGGGCGGCCGGCGGAATCCTGGCGGGTGCCGTCCGATGGCAGGAGAAGTCGGGCGAGGGCATCGCCGTGGGCAGCGCGGTCAAGGCCGCGGACGCGATCGTGGAGGAGTTGGCATGAGCGACAGCCTCGATTTCGCCGGGCACGAGTTCGCCCGGGCGAGCCTGGATCACTGCGTGAAGTGCACGATCTGTGAGACGGTCTGCCCGGTCTCGGCGGTGACCCCGTTGTTCAGCGGGCCGAAGTTCGTCGGCCCGCAGGCCGAACGGTTCCGCCACGGCGAATCCGTCGATCACTCACTCGACTACTGCTCGAGTTGTGGCGCCTGCACGCTGGCCTGCCCGCAGGGCGTCCAGATCGCCGAGTTGAACTCCCAGGCCCGCGCGGTGATGAAGGCCGATCACATGCCGGTGCGCGACCGGTTGATCTCGCAGACCACGCTGATGGGGACGATGATGACGCCGGTCGCTCCGCTCGCGAACGCGGTGCTGGCCAACAAGCCGATCCGGACGATCGTCGAGAAGGTGGTCGGCGTCCACCGGGACGCCCCGATGCCGCCGGCACAGACCCAGACCATCAAGGGCTGGCTGAAGAAGCGTCCGCCGCGCACCACCCCGGCCACCCGTGGCCCGATCGTCTTCTTCCACGGCTGCGCGGGCGGGTACTTCGAGGTGGAGACCTCGAAGCGCTCGATCGAGGTGCTGGAGCGCCTGGGCTACGAGGTGATCGTGCCCAAGCAGGGTTGCTGCGGCCTGGCCCAGCAGTCGAACGGGCTGTTCGACCAGGCCACCGATGCCGTCCTGAAGCTGTGCGACGACCTGCGCGCGGCCGGCGGCGAGCTGACCATCGTGTCGTCGTCCGGCTCGTGCACGGGCATGCTCAAGCACGAGGCGCACGAGATCATGGGCGTGGACGACTCCCGGCTGAAGGATGTCGCCACCCGGATCCGGGACATGATGGAGTTCCTGCTCGAGGTGGCTGACGCCGGCGACCTGCCCGAACTCTCCCCCATCGAGATGACCGTGCCGTACCACGCCCCCTGCCAGCTGAAGAGCCAAGGCATGGGGATGCCCGCGCTGGAGGTACTGCGGCTGATCCCCGGTCTGACGGTCGTCGAGTCGGGCGCCACCTGCTGCGGGATCGCCGGCACCTACGGGTTGAAGAAGGAGAAGTACGAGATCGCCCAGGCGGTCGGAAAGCCGCTGTTCGACATGGTGCGCGACACCAACCCCGACCTGGCACTGTGCGACACCGAGACCTGCCGCTGGCAGATCCGCCAGGGCTCCGGCGTCCCCACCGAACACCCGGTCTTCCTGATCCACCAGGCCCTGGGCCTGTCGTAGTCCGCGCGGCCCGCTCACCCTGCCGCTGATCGAGCTGGACGAGATCGCAGCCTGTCATCGAGGTCTCGCCAGGCTCGACCATCGCGAACCCGCGCTGACCCGACTCCTCCCCGGCCGCGGCGGGAATGCATGGCACGCCGATAGGATCGCGACATCGCCTGGGAGTGGATGGGGTGGGGTAGATGTCGCGCAGCAGCACCCGATCGGGACTGACCACGTCCGGGGTGATCGGCCTGGCGGTCGCCACCTCGCTCGGCGGCGCCGTGCTCGGCGGGGGCGTCGTCCAACTCGCCTCTCCCACGCCGGGTTCCTGCGATGCGAGCCGGGTGGCGGCGGAGGCGCTGCCCGCGGTGGTCACCATCTTCGTCACCAGCCCGGAGGGCAACGGCTCAGGCAGCGGCGCGATCATCGGGACGGACGGCCTGATCCTCACCAACGACCACGTGATCGCCTCCGGCGTGGAGAACGGCAGCATCGAGGTACTGCTCACCGGCGGGCGGACGACCGAGGCGACCGTCGTGGGCACCGACCCGATCACCGACCTGGCACTGCTGCAGATCGAGGGACGGCGGCTGCCGACGCTCCGGCTGGCACCCCAGGAGCCGCTGCGGGTAGGCCAGCCGGTGGTGGCGCTGGGCGCACCGCTGGGTCTCTCCGGGACGGTCACCGCGGGCATCGTCAGCGCGCTCGGACGCAACATCCCGGTGCCGATGAGCACCGGCGGAACGACCATCCTGACCAACGCCATCCAGACCGATGCCTCGATCAATCCCGGCAACTCCGGTGGTCCGCTGGTCACCTGCGATGGCCGGCTGATCGGCGTCAACACCGCGATCTCCACGGTGCCGAACGCGGACGGCACGGGTGGCGGGGGCAGCGTCGGGATCGGCTGGGCCGTCCCCGCGTCCACCGCTCAGCGGATCTCGACCGAACTGCTGGCGAACGGACGCGCGACCCATCCCTGGATGGGCATCGCAGTATCCGAGATCACCGAGGAGACCGCCGCGGATTTCGACACCCCGCCCGGCCTGTTCGTCCAGGAGGTCGTGCCGGACGGTCCGGCCGCCGTCGCCGGTCTGCAGACCGGCGACATCATCACCCGGCTGAACGGCAACCCGGCCAACTCCGTCTCCCTGGCCTGGCTACTGGTCTCCGCCCAGATCGGCGATGCCGTCACCATCGGCTACCTGCGTGGCTCCACCGCCGGCGACACCACCCTGACCCTGATCGAACAACCCTGATCAGGGGAGAGTGCTGGCGCGCACGATCAGTTCCGGCAGCAGCAGCGTCGCCTCATGCTGATGGTCGGGGTTGCCTTCCATCTCCTCAAGAAGGAGCGTCGCGGCACGGGCTCCGATCTCGGTTGCCGGCTGCCGCAAGGTGGTCAACGGGACGCGCGCGGCCACCGCGAAGTCAGTGTCGTCGTAGCCGATGACCGCGATATCGTCGGGAACCCGGATCCCGCGCTCGACAAGGGACGTGATGATGCCCATCGCGAGGATGTCGTTGGCCGCGAAGATCCCGTCCGGGCGCCGGGAAGCCGGGCGGCTGGCGATCACCTCGCCGGCGTGGACGCCGCCCCGGACGAAATAGGTGGAGGCCACCACCTCCTCGCAGGCGATGCCCAGTTCGGCGCAGGCGAGGCGGGCGCCGTCCATCCGGCCGGTGATCTGGGTGAGGTCGGCCGGTCCGCGCACCAACGCGATGCGACTCCGGCGCACCGCGACCAGGTGTTGCACGGCCATGCGCCCGCCGGCCATGTGGTCGACGGTGACGGAGCAATGTGCCGGGCTCGGCGCCTCGGCGTCCACATAGACGGTGGGCACTCCCTGCCGGATCGCCGTTCGGAAGGCCGGTTGGTCGACGGCGAAGGGATTCACCAGCAGGCCTTCGACCCGCTGTGCCTCGAAGAGCTGAACCAGGCGTTCCGCCGCGACGACGTCCTGGTAGGCGCTGCCGACGAGAGCGGAGTAGCCGCGTGCGGCGAGGACGGCATCGGCGGATCTGATGATCTCGGCATAGAACGGGCTGGTGGACTCGCTGATCATGAGACCGACAGCGCGGCTCTCGCCCAGCCGGAGCGCGCGGGCGGCATCGTTGCGGATGTAGCCGAGGCGTTCGATGGCGTCCGTGACGCGGGCACGAGTGGTGGACGCGACCCGATCCGGCCGATTGAGCACGTTCGACACCGTGCTCAGGCTCACTCCCGCCAACGTCGCCACGTCCCGGACGGTGGCCGCACCACTTCTTCGCATCGAGGGTCAATCTATATCGTGGCGACCACCCGTCGCCGCTGGCGGGCCAGGCGGCGAACGGGCGTCGCGATACGTCCGTCGGTCAGGGGACGAGCAGCACCTTCAGGGCGTTCGGCTCGCCTTCGGCGACCTTGAAGGCCTGCTCCCACTCGGCGAGCGGGAAGGTGTGGGTGACCAGGGATTCCGTGCGGATACGGCCGGACTCGATGCCCTTGATCACCGCCGGATAGGTGAGGCCCGACAGGTGCGACCCGAGAATGGTGAGCTCCTTGCCGTCGCCGATGATGTTCCAGTCGGCGGTCACCGTGTCGGCGAACACCCCCATCTGGACGTAGCGGCCGTGGTTGATCAGGCAATTCAAGCCCTGGTTCACGCTCGCACCGCTGCCTGAGGCCTCGACGTACACGTCGACGCCCAGGCCACCGGTGAGGGCACGGAGCTCGGCCTCGAGATCGCAGGTCGTCGGGTTGAACACGTGATCCGCGCCGAACTCCTTGCCCAGGGCGAGCCGATCCTCCCGGACGTCGATGCCGATGATCAGCCGCGGCATCGAGGAGGCCGCGATGGACAGCATCGCCAGGCCGATCCCGCCGAGCCCCGCGATCACCACGACGTCGCTGTGCCGGATGCTCGCCTGCTCGATGGCATGCATGCCACAGGCGATCGGCTCGACGAGCGCGGCCTGCTCGACCGTGAGCGAATCCGGCACCTTGTGGTTCCGGGCTGTCGCGGGGAGCTTCACGTACTCGGCGAAGCCCCCCTCGCAGCAGTGCTTGAACCCGTACACCGCCGACCGGGTGCACATCCAGTACACCCCTTCGGTGCAGAACCGGCACTCGTCGCAGGGGACGATCTGCTCGGAGACCACGCGGTCGCCGACCTCGTACCCGGTCACCCCGTCGCCCAGTTCGACGACCTCGCCGACGAACTCATGTCCGCCGGTGACGGGAGCGTCGATGTACCGGTCTTCCTCCGACGTGCCCCAGATCCGGATCCCGCCATGGAACGACTTGGTGTCACCGGCGCAGACGCCGCATGCCAGCACCTTGAGCAGGATCTCCCCCGGCCCGATGGCGGGAATGGGCACCTCCTCGTAGCGATAGTCGTACGGCCCGTGCGCAACGAGTGCGCGCATGGTGGTCATGGAGATTCAGTACCTCCCTCTCATTCCCGCAGGGTCAGCTGCCGAACATCTCGTCGAAGTACTCCTGGGCGTTGGTCTTGTCGATCACCTTGATGGGCATGAACTGATCCCGCTCGACGGTCTTGCCGGCGAGGAGATCGACGGTCATGTCGACCAGGGTGCGGCCGTGAACCTTGCCGCCACCGAGGCTGATGGACGACTTCTGCGGGTCTGCGTTGAGGATCGCCTGGATCTCCTGCTTGGTCGCGTCGATGCCGAAGAGGCCGAACTTCTCGATGTCGGTGACACCGGCGCTCTTGATGCCGGCGTTCGCACCCGAGGCGCCACCGCCGCCAATGGTGGCGATCACCTTCATGTTGGGGTTGGCCTGCAGGAAGTTCTCCGCGTTCGCAACGCCGTCCTCGGCGGTGAGCGCGGGAGCGGTGGCGACGAGCTTGGCGTTCGGGGCGCCCTTGGCAATGGCGTCCTTGATGCCGTTGGCGCGGTCGATGATCTCGGGGAAGGTCGGCAGGTCCATCAGGCCCCACTCGATGGCCTCGTCGCCGTAGACCTCCTTGATCCAGTTGGCCGCATACTCACCGTTGGCGTAGCCGGTGTTGTAGGCGTCGACCAGCAGCTGGCTGTCGACGTTGGTGAGCACCTGGGTGTAGCCGACCACCTCGATGCCGGCGTCCTGGGCCTTCTTGGTGACCTCGGTGAGGGCGTTGGATTCGACCGCGCAGATGATGATGGCCTTCACGCCGCTCTGGATGAAGTTCTCGATCTGGGTGACCTGCTTGGCGGAGTCGTTCTGGGCGTCGACCGAAGTGATCGCGATGCCCTTCTCCGCGCCGTAGGCGATGGCCTCCTTGGCCAGTTCCGCCCATACCGGGTTGCCGAGGTCGGCGAAGGTCATGCCGACCTGCGCGTTGTCGGAGTTGCCGCCGGGAGCTGCGCCGCCACTGGCGCAGCCGGCGAACACCATCGTGAGTGCGACGAACATCGCAATGAGGGCTTTCCTCATGGTGGTTCCTTTCTGGAATCTTGTCTTCTTTGCCTAGGGATCTAGGCGGTGACGTTTTCTGGATTGATGGACTTCAGCTTCTTGGTCCGGTCCCCGCTGGCCTTCGACATGGTGTCGTAGATGACCGCGGCGGCCAGGATCGAACCCTTCATGACGAGCTGGATGTAGGCGCTGACATTGGCGAGGAGGAGGCCGTTGTCGAGCACGCCCACGATCAGCACGCCAACGAAGGCGCCGAACATGGTGCCCTTGCCACCCATCACGCTGACGCCACCAAGGACGCAGGCGGTGAGGACGCTGAACTCGAAGCCTGCGCCGGTAGCCGACTGGGCCGAGTTCAGACGGGCGAGCATGAGGATGGCGCCGATGGAGGTGAACAGGCCGCACAGCGCGTACACCAGCACGATGTTCTTCTTGACACTCACGCCGGAGAGCCGGGCCGCCTCCACATTGGAGCCGAGGGCATAGAAGTTCCGGCCGTGCGTGGTGTAGTTCAGGATGAACACGCCGATCGCCCAGATGACCAGCATGATGATGAGCGCCACAGGGATGCCGGGGCCGATACCCGAACTCAGGAAGGAGAAGCCCTCCGGGAAGCCGATGATCGGCAAGCCTTCCGAGATGAGGTAGCTGACCCCGTTCAGCACCATCATCATCGAGAGCGTGATGATCAGCGGCGCGACGCCCGTGAAGGCGATGAGGGTCCCGTTGGCGACACCGATCAGGGTGCCGAGCACCATGGTGAGGAGCACGGCCAGCATCCATGGAACATTGAAGTTCGCCATCAGGACGCCGGCCACGACGACGTTCAGCGAGATCTGGTAGCCCACCGACAGGTCGATGCCCGCGGTGATCAGCACGAAGGTGAAGCCCACCGCGCAGATGCCCAGCGTCGCCACCTGCTTGGCGATGTTGAAGAAGTTGCTGACGGTCAGGAACTGAGGGGTCCAGATGCTGAAGGCGATGATCAACGCCAGCAGGACCAGCACGATGCCGATCTCCTTGGCGTGCGCCAGTATCTTGGAATTCATGCCACTCCGCTCGCCATGGCCAGGATCTTCTCCTGGTCGAATTCGGATTTGATCAAGCTGCCGGCGTACCGGCCGCGACTAAGGACGATCAGCCGGTCGGACATTCCCAGGAGCTCCTCCATATCGGAGGAGACCATCAGGATCGTCTTTCCGGCGGCGGCCAGCTCGTTCATGATGAGGTAGATCTCGTGACGCGCGCCGACGTCGATTCCGCGCGTCGGTTCGTCGAAGATCAGGATGTCGGTGTCCATGGCGAGCCACTTCGCCAGCACGACCTTCTGCTGATTGCCGCCGGAGAGATTGCCCACCTTCGCAGCGACGCTCGGCGTCTTGATCCGCAGCGAGGCACGGTACTCCTCGACGAGCCGGTTCTCGCGGCCACGCTGGACGACGCCAAACGTCGAGAGCCGCTTCAGCGAGGGCAGGCTGACGTTCTCCTTGATCGGGAGGTTCAGCAGAAGGCCGTGACGCTTACGGTCCTCCGGGACGAGCGCGATGCCGGTGCCGATGGCGGCCAGCACGTTCTGCGTGCGAGCCGGATTGTCGTGGACCTCGATGGTGCCCGAGTCCGAGGGCGCGGCCCCGAAGAGCATCTCCATGAGCTCCGTCCGCCCTGCTCCGACGAGGCCGGCGAACCCCAGCACCTCGCCGCGGTGGGCCTCGAAGCTGATGTCGCGGACGCCGTTGCCGGTGAGGTTCGAGACCCGGATCGACCGGTCGCCCACCGCATGCGAGCGCTCCGGGAAGGTCTCACTGAGCTCACGTCCCACCATCAGGGTGATCAGTTCGGCGCGGTTGGTCTCCTTGACCTCGCGCGTGGCGACATACTGGCCGTCCCGCAGGACGGTGACGCGATCGGCCAGGCGGAAGATCTCCTCCATCCGGTGCGAGATGTAGATCACCGTCACGCCATGCTCTCGCAGCGTTTCGACGACCTCGAACATCGCCTCGACTTCCGTGGTCGTCAGCGGTGCCGAGGGCTCGTCCATCACCAGGATCCGTGCGTCGCGCGCGAGCGCCTTGGCTATCTCGACGATCTGCTGATAGCCGGTCGTGAGATCCTGCACGAGCGTTCGTGGATCGATGTTCACCTTCAGCCTGGCGAACAGCTCCCGGGTCCGGGCGGACATCGCCCGCCGGTCGAGGATCGGGCCTTTCATGATGTAGTCGCCGAGGAAGATGTTCTCGGCCGCGCTGAGCACCGGGACCAGCGTGAACTCCTGGTAGATGACCGCGATGCCGAGTTCCCTCGCCTGCGCCGGCGTCAGACTCTCGTACCGACTCCCGTTCATCTCGATCCAGCCGCTGGAGGGCTGATGTGCCCCGGCGAGCGTCTTGATGAGCGTGGATTTGCCCGCGCCGTTCTCCCCGACTAGCGCATGGACCTCACCGGCGCGGAAATCCATGGAAACGTCGGAGAGCGCGATGACCCCGGGGAACTGCTTCGAGATGCCGTGGAGGGACAGCAGCGGGCCTCCCGCGGGGACATCACCCGGCGGCGCCGATGGTGCCACATGACTGTCCATCGCCAACTCCCTTGTCTGACGTACCGCCACTTTGCTGCGGACGAAGCGACACTATCGCAACGTTGCAAAAGAGATCAAGGGATTCCCAGAACTGTTTCGGCACAGGCTCGGCTGGCGCTCGATCACCGCGCCCAGTCCATTTCACGCCTAGCCATCGCGGAATAGAGCGGTTCTCGCCTTCACTCCACCCAGGGGTTCTTCGAGGAAGCATGTGCTCACATCCCCCGTACTCGACGCATACCGGCGAATAGGAAGATCACATGAATGTAACGTTGCAAGCCACGTGGCTGGCCGTTGATCCGATGGGGTCGAGCTGTGGTCGTGCCGCGCCGCGCGCCTCACCCGTCCGCTTCTGCAGGGCGGGCGTCGCCCTGCAACAGGTGGGTGAATCGTCGAGCCGTCCGGGGAGCGCTGACGCCTCACTCGTCCGGATGCCTGTCGTCTACCGATCGGCGAACGACCGGACGAAGACGGGCACCTCGCGGGTGGAGCCGGACTTGTCGTAGCGGTAGCCGGCAGCACCGAAGTCCTTCACGGCGGAGGCCGTCCGGGCGCGGTTGGCTACCAGCCAGGCGGCCATCTCGCCGCGGGCACGCTTGGCGTAGAAGGAGACCACACTACGACGGCCCTGGGCACTGGTGTCCTCGAAGCGGGGCGAGATCACCGGCACCCCGAGCCGCTCGGGTCGCACCGCACCGTAGTACTCCGACGAGGCCAGGTTGACCACCACGCCTGCACCCGGCGAGGCTTCGAGGTCGGCGGCCAGCAGGTCGGTGACCTCCGTCCCCCACCAGTCGTACAGCGAAGCGCCCCGATCGGTCGCCAGCCGGGTGCCCATCTCCAGCCGGTACGGCTGGATCAGATCCAGCGGACGCAGCACGCCGTACAGCCCGGAGAGGATCCGGACGGTCTTCTGCGCCTCGGTGTAGTCGCGGGTGGTGAAGCGCTCGCGGGCGGCGATCCCGCGATAGACGTCCCCATCGAAGGCCAGCACCGCCGGACGGGCGTTACGCCGGGTGAACGGCAGGCTGAACTCGGTCCATCGCTGGGCGTTGAGCGCGGCCAGCTCATCCGAGATGTCTGCCAGCGCAGCGAGTTCGGTGACCGACTTGCCCCGCATCACCTCCACCAGCCGCTCCGATTCGTCCAGCAGCCGGGGCAGGGTGACCGACAGCTTCGGGATCGGCGATGCATAGTCGAGCGACTTGGCGGGCGACAGCAGAATCAGCACACCCAGAGCCTACGACGTGGATCGATAGGTTGCCGGATGCTTCCCGCGGCGGCGGCGCACGAGCCACCAGGCCACACCGGCGCGCGAGCCGGGACGCGTCGGCGTCGATCGGTCGCCGCGGGTCCGCCATTATCACTGCAGGGAAGCTGAGCGGACACATCGGTTCAGTCATAGCGTCGGACGTGGCGCCGTCGGCCGGTGGCAGACATCCCCTGTGGCCAGGACGCGTTTGCCATCTCACTACTCGGTGTTACTATGTACTGGTAGTAAGCGTTACTGAGTAGAGGAGATCCGCGGTGGGCAAGCTGATGACGGAGATGCTCAAGGGCACGCTAGAGGGCATCGTCCTGCTGCTGCTCGCCGGGCGTCCTGCCTACGGCTACGAGATCACCGCGTGGCTGCGGGAGCAGGGCTTCACCGACATCGCCGAGGGCACGGTCTACGCCCTGCTGGTGCGGATCGAGCAGCGCGGCCTGGTGGACGTGGAGAAGGTCCCGTCCGAGAAGGGCCCCCCGCGCAAGGTGTTCTCGCTCAACCAGCGGGGACGCGACTACCTCGACGAGTTCTGGAGCACGTGGAGCTTCCTCGCCGAGCGCCTCGAACAACTCCACGAAGGAGGCAGATAGCCCATGGCACCGAAATGGATCGAGCTGGTCACCGGCCCGCTCGAAGAGAAGAAGCAGTACCGCGAGTACAAGGCCAGGCTCAGGCGACTACCGGGCAACTACCGCGCCGCGGCCGAGGCCGTGGAGCGCTACCTGATGTACGCCGCCGGCATCGCCAAGGGGGACGTCCTGGTCCGGATGTACGGCGACCTGGTCGGCCTGTTCGAGGAGAGCGCTGCGGACGGGACCCCGATTCGTGCGATCGTGGGCGACGACCCGGTCGAGTTCGTCGAGGCCTTCGTCGCCAACTACTCCGACGGTTCCTGGATCAGCAAGGAGCGCCGGCGGCTGATCGACGCGATCGACGCGGCAGCGAGCGAGCGATGACGGCCGCGGCGATCGAGGTCCGCGGCCTGGAGAAGTCGTACCGGGAGCTGCGCGTGCTGTGTGGGGTGGACTTCGAGGTTGCCCCGGGCGGCATCCTCGCCCTGCTCGGCTCCAACGGAGCGGGAAAGACCACGGTCGTCCGGATCCTGGCCACCCTGCTCAAGCCCGACGCCGGAACCGCCTCGGTCGCGGGCTTCGACGTCGCCACCCAGGCCGCGGACGTCCGCGAGTCGATCAGCCTGACCGGCCAATTCGCCGCGGTGGACGAGTTGCTGACCGGACGGGAGAACCTCCTCCTGATCGCCCGGCTGCGCCATCTCGCCGATCCGGAGGCAGTCGCCGACGACCTGCTGGACCGGTTCTCGCTCACCGAGGCGGGCGGACGCCGGGCGTCCACCTACTCCGGCGGGATGCGCCGCCGGCTGGACATCGCGATGAGCCTGATCGGCGATCCTCCGGTGCTCTTCCTGGATGAGCCGACGACCGGGCTCGACCCGCAGGGCCGCCTCGAGGTCTGGCAGACCGTCAAGGCGCTCGCCGGGAAAGGGGTGAGCGTGCTGCTCACCACCCAGTATCTGGACGAGGCGGAGCAACTCGCCGACCGGATCGCGATCCTGCACGAGGGGAGGATCATCGCCGACGGCACTCTCGGCGAGCTCAAGCAGCTGCTCCCACCGGCCACCGTCGAGTACGTGGAGAAGCAGCCCACCCTCGAGGAGGTCTTCATGGCCATCATCGGCGACACCGCGCCACAGCCCAAAGAGGAACGACCATGACCGCCCATGCTCTGGGTGACACCCGCGTCCTGACCGGACGGTCGCTGCGCCACATCCTGCGCAGCCCTGACACCATCATCACCACCGCGGTGATGCCGATCGCCATGCTGCTGCTGTTCGTCTACGTGTTCGGCGGTGCGATCGACACCGGCCCCGGTTCGGGTCCGTACGTGAACTACCTGCTACCCGGCATCCTGCTGATCACCATCGCCTCCGGCATCTCCTACACCGCCTTCCGGCTCTTCGGGGACATGCACCAAGGCATCGTCGAGCGCTTCCGCTCCATGCCGATCGCCCGGTCGTCAGTGCTGTGGGCGCACGTGCTGACCTCGCTGGTAGCCAACCTGATCTCGCTCGCGATCGTGATCGGCGTCGCGCTGCTGATGGGCTTCCGCAGTAGCACGGGCGTTGTGGGATGGCTGGCTGTCACCGGCGTCCTCGTCCTGTTCACGCTGGCCCTGACCTGGATAGCGGTGATCCCCGGGCTGACCGCCAGGTCGGTGGACGGAGCGAGCGCCTTCTCCTACCCGCTGATCTTCCTGCCGTTCCTGAGTTCGGCCTTCGTCCCCACCCAGACCATGCCGGGTCCGCTGCGCTGGTTCGCCGAGCACCAGCCGGTCACCTCGATCGTCAACACGATTCGCGCCCTGTTCGCCGGTCAGCCGGTCGGCACCGACAGCTGGATCGCCCTGACCTGGTGCGTCGGCATCCTCATCGCCGCCTACCTGGTCGCGACCACTATCTACCGGCGCAAGATCAGCTAGGAACACCGATCAGCGAACCGATCGCCAGGCCTAGGGATCGGAGGGACTCCGGCTGAGCTGGACGAAGCCGATCGGTGTTCCTGGCACCAGCTCGCAGGGTCAGCCGATGAAGCCCTGTGCGGCGAGCCATTCCTCGGCGACCTTGCGCGGACGTTCACCGTCGTTGTCCACCTTGCCGTTGAGTTCGGTGATCACCGGCTCGGTCAGGGCTTGGCTGACCGGCGCCAGCAGATCGGCGATCGCCGGGTGCTGGTCGAGGGTCTCCTGGCGAAGCGTGACAGCACCCTGGTAGGGGACGAAGAAGCTGCGGTCGTCGTCGAGCACCCGCAGGTTGTTGCTGATGATCCGGGCGTCGGTGGAGAACACCTCGCCGAACTGACAGGCGGTGCCCACCTGGGTGAAGATCAGGTTGAAGTCGAGTTCGACCACCTCGGAGAACGTGAACTCGTAGGCGTCCTCCAGACCGGGCAGGCCGTCGTCACGGTTGATGAACTCGCTCGCCGCGCAGATCGTGCCCTGATCGGGATTCGCGTTGACGAAGGCGGCGGCATCCGAGGTGGTGGCCAGGTTGTGCTCGGCGGCGAAGTCCTCTGCGGCGGCGACCCGGTAGGCGTTCTCGAAGTTGGCCGGTGGCAGCCAGGCGACGCCGTTGGCGGCGTCCGCCTCCTTCACCGCCGTGAACAGATCCTCCGGCAGGTTCTCCGAGGAGTTGCCGAGGATGTTCACCCAGCCGGTGCCGGTGTAGTCCCAGTAGATGTCGATTTCCTTGCTCATCAAGGCTTCCCGGACGGTGGCGCTCCCCTGCAGTCCGGTCTGGTCGGTCACCTGAGCGCCGGCGTTCTCGAACACCAGTGCGGTGATCTGGCCGAGGATGATGGATTCGGTGAATTCTTTGGATCCGACGGTCAGTTGCGCGCCGGCGAGTTCGCCGTCGCCACCGGCTGAGCCGGGGTCGGAGCCGCAACCGGCGAGCAGCAGTGCGGCACTGGCGGCGGCGATCGCGAAGGATCGGATGGTCGTGGTCTTCATTGGTATCTCCTTGGGACGAATGGCGGCAGAGCCGCCGGTGTGGTAAGCCGCCGCCGTTCGGTGGCGCCCGCTGATCGTCCGGCCTGCTGAGATCCATGACCCTGGGTCACAACCCCCGGGGTCGCAGCAGATCCTCGGCGATCCCCGCCAGGTAGTCGATCAGCAGCGCTAGGACGGCGGTCAAGGCGGCGCCGATCAGTTGCACGCTGAATCGGTTGGTGGAAAGACCGGCCACGATGATGTCGCCGAGCCCGCCGGCGTTGATGTAGCTGGCCAGAGTGGCCGTGCCCACGTTGATCACCAGGGCGGTGCGGATGCCCGCCAGGATCACCGGCACGGCCAGTGGCAACTCGATTCGCGCCAGCACGGTGAGCTTGGACATCCCCATGCCGCGGCCGGCCTCCAGCACCGCGCGGTCCACCTGCTCCAGACCGACCATCGTATTGAGCAGCACCGGGACGATCGCGTAGAGCACCAGGCCGACGATGGCAGCCCAGAAGCCGAGGAAGGCGAACCCGACCGCCAGAAGCACCAGGATCGCGATCGTCGGCACTGCCTGGGCGAGCGTCAGCACGCCGATGATGGCCGGCCGGATCCGTCGGGTGAGGGGGCGGGTGAGCAGGATCCCCGCGGGGATGGCGATCGCCAGGGTGAAGATCGTGGAGACCGCAGCGAGCTGGACGTGCTGCCAGACCGCCGTGCCGAGGCGTGCCGCGTTGAGGGAGCGGGCCTCGATCGAATCCAGTTCCCGGCCGGCGATCCAGAGGTAGAGCGCCAGGCAGGCCGCGGCGAGCGCGAGCGGGGTGACCAGATAGGCGGCCAGCCCCCGCTTCCCCGCGGCGGCAGGGGCGCCGGCCACCGGGACGGCGATGGTCGTCCGCGTACTCATGCGGGGTCCCCGCGACGTTGTTCGGGGGAGCGTAGCGGAGGAGAAGAACGTCGTGGGGTGGTATCGGGGTCCCCGCGACGTTGTTCGGGGGAGCGTAGCGGAGGAGAAGAACG
>JASGEM010000094.1:0-5105 GCA_049841235.1 Propionicimonas sp.
CGGTGGTCGTGGTGGCCGCGGCGGCTCGGGGACGCAGGGCGCCTTCGGGCGTCCGGGCGGTCCGGCCCGCCGTGGACGCAAGTCCAAGAAGCAGCGCAGGCAGGAATTCGATCAGATGGAGGCGCCGTCGATCGGCGGCGTGCGGATCCGGCAGGGCGACGGACAGACCGTCCGGCTCCGCCGCGGTGCCTCCCTGACCGACCTCGCGGAGAAGATCGGCGTCGAGCCGGCCTCCCTGGTGCAGGTGCTGTTCCATCTCGGTGAGATGGTGAACGCCACCCAGTCGGTGGCCGACGACACCCTGCAGGTGCTGGGTGCCGAACTGAACTACAACATCGAGGTCGTCTCGCCCGAGGACGAGGATCGCGAGCTGCTGGAGCGGTTCGACATCGAGTTCGGCGAGGACGCAGGCGGCGAGGAGGATCTGGAGGCTCGTCCTCCGGTCGTCACCGTGATGGGTCACGTCGATCATGGCAAGACCAAGCTGCTGGACGCGCTGCGCCACTCCAACGTGGTGGCCGGTGAGGCCGGTGGCATCACCCAGGCGATCGGTGCCTACCAGGTCGCCACCGAGGTGGACGGCCAGGAGCGCAAGATCACCTTCATCGACACCCCGGGTCACGAGGCATTCACCGCCATGCGTGCCCGCGGTGCGAAGTCGACCGACATCGCCGTGCTGGTGGTGGCGGCCGACGACGGTGTGATGCCGCAGACGATCGAGGCGCTGAACCACGCCAAGGCGGCCGATGTGCCGATCGTGGTGGCGGTGAACAAGATCGACAAGGAGGCCGCCGATCCGGTCAAGGTGCGCGGCCAGCTCACCGAGTTCGGCCTGGTTCCCGAGGAGTACGGCGGCGACACCATGTTCGTCGACGTCTCGGCGATCACCCGGCAGGGCCTGGACGAACTGCTGGAGGCGGTCGTGCTGACCGCGGACGCTGCGCTCGATCTGCGGGCCAACCCGGACATGGACGCCCAGGGCGTGGCGATCGAAGGTCATCTCGACCGCGGTCGCGGCCCGGTGGCCACCGTCCTGGTGCACCGCGGCACGCTGCGCACCGGCGATTCGATCGTGGCCGGTTCGGCTCACGGCCGGGTCCGGGCGCTGATCACCGACAAGGGCGACACCGTCGACGAGGCTCCGCCCTCGATGCCGGTGCAGGTGCTCGGTCTGACCTCGGTGCCCGGCGCGGGCGACAACTTCCTGGTCGTCGAGGACGACCGGATGGCTCGCCAGATCGCCGAGCAGCGGGAAGCCCGGCAACGGGCGGCGATGTTCGCCAAGACCACCAAGCGGCGCACCCTGGAGGATCTCTTCAAGGAGATGCAGGAGGGCGAGACCCAGGAACTGCGGCTCATCCTCAAGGGCGATTCGGCCGGTTCGGTCGAGGCACTGGAGGATTCGCTGTCGCAGATCGACGTCGGCGACGAGGTGGACCTGCGGGTGATCGACCGCGGTGTGGGTGCCATCACCGAGACCAACGTCTCGCTGGCGGCTGCCTCCGACGCGGTGATCATCGGCTTCAACGTCCGTCCGCAGGGCAAGGCCACCCAGATGGCCGATGCGGCCGGCGTGGACATCCGCTACTACTCGGTGATCTACGCGGCGATCGACGATGTCGAGGCGGCGCTGAAGGGCATGCTGAAGCCGATCTACGAGGAGAAGGTGCGCGGCCAGGCCGAGATCCGGGAGATCTTCCGGTCTTCCAAGATCGGCATGATCGCCGGCTGTATGGTCATCGACGGCTCGATCCGGCGCAATGCGTCGGCCCGGCTGCTGCGTGACGGCATCGTGGTGCACACCTCGTCCATCGCCTCGCTGCGGCGGGAGAAGGACGACGTCACCGAGGTCCGCGAGGGCTACGAGTGCGGCATGACGCTGGCCAACTACTCCGACATCCGGGTCGGCGACATCATCGAGACCTTCGAGATGGTGGAGAAGCCGCGCAACTGATGAGAGTCCTTCGGCAGGCTCAGGGATCATCCGATGGCTGAGCCTGCCGAAGCCTCGAAGCACTGCAGGTCGACAAAGGAGCGACAATGACCAACCCGCATCGGGCCAAGACGGCCGAACAGATCAAGGTGATCGTGGCCGGCATGCTGGAGCGCCGGATCAAGGACCCGCGGCTCGGGTTCGTCACGGTGACCGACGTCCGGCTGACCGGCGACGGCCGGGAGGCGACCGTCTTCTACACCGTGCTGGGCGACGCCGAGGCGCGAGCCGAGACGGCGGTGGCGCTTGCCTCGGCCACCGGGCTGCTGCGCTCCACGGTCGGCAAGCAACTGGGCCTGAAGTTCACCCCCACGCTGACCTTCGTCCTGGACGCGGTCGAGGAGGAGGCCTCCCAGATCGAGGAGGCGCTGGCCAAGGCGCGTGCCCGGGACGCGGAACTGGCCGCCCGGTCCGCTGGCGCGACCTACGCCGGCGAACCGGACCCGTACAAGCGATCGGACTCCGACGCGGTTGAGTGACGGGCTGATCGTCGTCGACAAGCCGGCCGGCTGGACCTCCCACCAGGTGGTCGGCCGGCTTCGGCGCATTCTCGGCACCCGCAAGGTGGGGCATGCCGGAACCCTCGACCCGATGGCCACCGGCCTGCTGCTGGTCGGCGTGGGCCG
The DNA here is from genome assembly GCA_049841235.1 of Propionicimonas sp. Taxonomy (GTDB): domain Bacteria; phylum Actinomycetota; class Actinomycetes; order Propionibacteriales; family Propionibacteriaceae; genus Propionicimonas. The sequence continues at coordinate 2,620 of JASGEM010000094.1, forward strand.
GGCGACCCGGCTGCTCGGTCACCTGGCGCTGACCGGCAAGAGCTACCACGCCACGATCCGGCTCGGTGCGACGACCACCACCGATGACGCCGAGGGCGAGGTGATCGAGGCGCACGGCGCGGACGGGCTGGAGGAGGCGAAGATCGACGTCGCGATGGCCGCCTACCGCGGCCGGATCTCGCAGGTGCCTTCGGCGGTCTCGGCGATCAAGGTGAACGGTCAGCGTGCCTATGCCCGGGTCCGGGCCGGCGAACAGGTCGAGCTGGCCGCCCGCGAGGTGACCGTTTCCCGGTTCGAGATCGTCGGAATCACCTCGACGAGCAGCTTCTGGTGGCGTGGGGACACCACGGGTTCGACCGCCTATACAGACGTAGCGGTAGTGGTTGACTGCTCGTCCGGCACCTACATCCGTGCCCTTGCGCGCGACCTGGGCCGCGATCTGGACGTGGGTGGGCATCTGACCGCGCTGCGCCGGACCCGGGTCGGACCGTTCACGCTGGACGAACCGCATCTGACGCCTGAGGCGCTGGAGGAGCCGGACGCAGCTCCGGTGCCGCTGCTCAGTCCGGCGGCGGTCGCCAGACGGTGTTTCCCGGTCGTGGAACTGGAGGGCGCCGAGGCGGTCGGCGTCCGTCACGGCCAGGCGCTGGGAAGGCCGGTGCCCGCCGACCCGACCGCGCTGCTGGCCGGCGACGAGTTGCTGGCGCTCTACCGTCCCAAGGGCTCCGACGCCGTGCCGGTGGCCGTGTTCGTGGCGGGCTGAGCAGCTTGCTATCGTTCATCGGCAGTCAAGAAAGCGTTGATCAACGCCGTACCGAGCGAGGATGCGTCCGGTGGGCTGAACAGCGGTTCCTCAAGTGGAAGGTCGGTACGTGGAGCGCTCGGTAGTCGTCATCGGCAACTTCGACGGTGTCCATCCCGGTCATCGCGCGGTGCTGGCCGAGGCGCGCAGCCGTGAACCCGGATTGCCGTTGATCGTGGTGACCTTCTGGCCCCATCCGGTGTCGGTGCTGCGTCCCGAAGTGGGTCCCATGCTGCTGACCGGGCTGGACGAGCGCATCGAACTCCTCACCGCAGCCGGTGCGGACCGGGTCGAGGTGGTCACCTTCACCCCCGAGTTCGCCACTTGGTCGCCGCAACGGTTCGTGGACGACATCGTCGCGCCGCTCAACCCGGCGCGAGTGGTGGTGGGGGCGAACTTCCGGTTCGGCCATCGTGCCGCCGGCAACGTCGAGACGCTGCGGGAGTTGGCTGCCGGCCGATTCGAGGTCGAGGGCATCACCCTGGTGCGCTACGGGGACGAGGAGACCTGCTCCAGCCTGATCCGCGAGGCCCTGGCGGCGGGTGACGTCGCTCACGCGGCCGAGCACCTCGGACGTCCCTTCGCCTTCCGCGGGATCGTCACCCGCGGCGACCGGCGCGGCCGTGAGCTGGGATTCCCCACCGCGAACCTGCCGGTTCCCGGCGACCTGGCCTGTCCGGTGGACGGTGTCTACGCCGGCTGGCTCACCCGGCGCGATCACCGTGGCCCGCATGGCGAGCAACTGGGCCAGAGACAGCCCGAGCGGTGGCCGGCCGCGATCTCGGTGGGCACCAACCCGACCTTCGACGGCCATGATCGCCGGGTGGAGTCCTACGTGCTGGATCGCGACGACCTCGAGTTGTACGACGCCGCCGTGGTGGTGGAGTTCGTCGACCGGATCCGCGGCCAGGTGCGTTTCACCGACATCGGTGAGCTGATCGTCCAGATGGGCGACGACGTGGCGCAGACCCGCCGCCTCCTCGGCCTGGGCTAGCGTCGCCGACCCACCGGCCGCAACGCTGGTTGAACCCGGTTCACCTCGGCTCCACTTCGGCGGTTCTCCCTGCGAAGGCCTCGCCACAGACAGCTGCCACCGCTCATACTGGAGCCATGTGGGAGGAACTCTGGGGCTGGCTGCGGCACCGGGAGGATCCCCAGCTGTCGCTCAGCCCACAGGATCTGGCCGAGCTGGAGACCGCCGCCGCGCGGGTCGCCGGCGAGTTCGCCGTGTCGGCACCCGAGATCATCGTGGCGACCGCGACCCGCCTGCTCGGCCGGCGGGTGCCGGTGCGCGGAGTCTCCAGCACCGCGCTGATGCCGGGCGTCGCCGAACTGCGGTTCGCCGACGGCACCGTGGCGATCGTACGGCCCGAACATTCAGGCGATCTCGGGCGGCTCGCGGTCTGGCTGGTGCACGGGAAGGTGACGCTGCTCGGTTTCGAGACGGCACCCCACCGGGTGATCCTGACGGTGGTTCACGGTGATCACCGGCTGTTCCTGACCGCGCTCGGCGTCCGCCAGCCCAGTTGACCGGCCATTCCGGGCGAGGCCGTCCTCAGCCCGGATCCACCGATTTCCGCCTGCTACGCGACCCCTTCCGGGCGCGCTGGCTGCGCCGGCCACGCTCACCAGACGACCCGGTCTGCCTTCGCGTGACCGTCTTGCCATCGCACCCGTCTGGTGC
>JASGEM010000095.1:0-135997 GCA_049841235.1 Propionicimonas sp.
CGGCTGGCGGACCGCCTCGCCCGGCTGCAGCAGGCGGCCCGCCAGCCGGCCGGCGACCCTTGGCCCGGCTTCGAGCGCCGGGCGTCCGACTACTACGCGCTGCTCAGCGAGTTCGTGGCGACCGGCGTCCCCTCCGATGCGATCCGGGGCTTCCTCACCGACGACGTGGTGGCCGACGTCGAAGCCCAGCCGCTGGACGGCCGGCTGCGCGATGTCGACCTGCGTGGCTATCAATCCTTCGGCGCCCGGTTCGCGCTCGCCCGCCGCCGGGTGATCCTGGGCGACGAGATGGGCTTGGGCAAGACCATCCAGGCGCTGGCCGCGACCTGCCATCTGCGCACCTTCGACTCAGGGCCGGTGCTGGTGGTCTGCCCGGCCTCGGTGATGGCGAACTGGGAGCGCGAGGTCGAGCACCGGACGCACCTTCCGGCGCTCACCCTGCACGGCCCGGACCGGCAGGACGAGGTCGCCCAGTGGCTGACCGAGGGTCCGATCGGCATCACCACGTACGACACCCTGCGCCGGCTGGAACTCCCCCACGACCTGCGGCTGGCGGCGCTGATCGTGGACGAGGCGCACTTCGTCAAGAATCCCGGCACCGCGCGCTCCCGCGTCGTCCGCCGACTGGCCGGACTGGCCGACCACGTCTGGTTCCTGACCGGCACCCCGATGGAGAACACCGCCGGCGAGTTCGCGGAACTGATCCGGTACCTGCAATCCGACCTGGTCCCGCCGGACGGGATGCCATCCGGTTCGGTCGCCTTCCGTCGTCGCGTCTCCCCGGTCTACCTGCGGCGCAACGCCCTCGACGTCCTGGTCGAGCTGCCTTCGCGGCAGGAGATCGACGAGTGGGTCTACCTCACCGCGGTGGACGAGGTGCGCTACGCCGCTGCCGTCCGGAGCGGGAACCTGATGGAGATCCGGCGGGCAGGGTTCGGCGCGCCCTCCTGTGCCAAGCTCGACCGGCTGGGCGAGTTGCTCGCCGAGGCAGCTGCGAACGGGCTCAAGGTGGTGGTCTACTCGTTCTTCCTGGACGTCCTCGGCTGGGCGGAGACGGTCGCCGGAGCGCCTGCGTTCGGGCCGCTCACCGGCGCCGTGCCCGCCACCGAACGCCAGCGGGTCGTGGACGCCTTCACCGCGCACGCCGGGCCTGCGGTGCTGTTCGCGCAGATCCAGGCCGGCGGCATCGGTCTCAACCTGCAGGCCGCCTCGGTGGTGGTGCTGTGCGAACCGCAACTCACCCCGACCAGCGAGGAACAGGCGATCGCCCGCGCCCACCGGATGGGCCAGGTGCGGCCCGTCCAGGTGCACCGGCTGCTCGCAGTGGGCACGGTGGACGAGCGGATCACCGAGCTGCTCTCCGCCAAACGTGCCGACTTCGACGCCTACGCCCGCCGCAGCGAGCTTGCCGAGGCCGCTCGCGCCGCCGTCGACGTCACCTTCGGTGATCTCGGCAAACGCCTGGTCGCCGAGGAACAGTCCCACCGGCTCCGCTGAAACACTGACGGTCGGGCGAGAGCGGGCGGGCAGCGGCAGCAGCGGCGAAGGCAGCAGGCCCCGGGGCTTCGTTGTCCGGGCCAAGGCGAACCCGGCGGGAACGGAGGTTGGCGGGGCTCCGCCGTACTCCGGCCGGCGATCCCCGGACGCTAGAACTGCGTGGTGACGATGGTGTTCCGGAGCCGATGCAGCATGGCGCGAAGCGTGACGAACTCCTCGGCGCTCAGCCCGGTGGCCGTCTCCACCCGGGCTCGGACGGCGGCTGCCCGAGGTTCCAGTTCGCGTCCCTGCGGGGTGGCGAACACCCGCACCACTCGCTCGTCGATCGTGCTGCGCTCGCGGCGCAGCAGGCCGGCGGTCTCCAGCCGGCGCAGCAGCGGGGAGAGCGTCCCGGAATCCAGCTCGATCGCCCGGCCGAGTTCCGCGACGGTGCGTCCGTCCGACTCCCAGACGGCCAGCATCGTGAGGTACTGGGGGTAGGTCAGACCCAGCTCGCTCAGCGCCTGACGATAGGCGGCGGTCAGCGCTTTGGACGCGGAGTACAACGCGAAGCAGAGTTGATCGTCGACCCTGGCCGGCCGTTCAAGTGCGGTCTGTCCCATCGCCACCCCCTTGAGGTCTTCAGCTTAGCGCATAGGTTGTGTACAGTTAGATTGTGCACAACTAAATCTGACCGAAGGAGAAAAGTCATGAGCATCGCCGATCGCACCGCCGAGACCACCTGGACCGGCTCACTGCCGGGAGGATCCGGGAGCGTCCACTCCACCAGCAGCGGCGCGCTGGACGGGCAGGCGGTCACCTGGGCCTCCCGCACCGAGGCTCCCGCCGGCCGGACCAGCCCTGAGGAACTGCTGGCGGCGGCTCATTCGTCCTGCTTCTCGATGGCCCTGACGCTGAAGCTCGGCGAACGCGGAGTCGAGCCGAGGGAACTCACGGTCTCGGCCACGGTGACCCTTGACGAGGTCGGTGGGGTGCCGACCATCACCACCTCCAAGCTGTCGGTGAAGGCGCGCGTGGACGGGCTCGACGTCGCCGGCTTCCGCGCCGCGGTGGAGGAGGCCGCCAAGCTCTGCCCGGTGTCCCGGCTGTTCGCAGGCGCGAAGGTGACGGTCGAGGCGGAGGAGTTGTTGTCGTGACGATCGCGGCGGCCCTGGAGCGCGAGCACCGCGACATCGACGGCTGCGTGGAGGCATTCCTCGACGACCCGGCCGGCACCGCCGACGTACTGCGCACCGGCCTGGCCGCGCTGCGGCGGCACATCTATCTGGAGGAGGTCTTCCTCTTCCCGCCGGTGCGGGCGGCCGGACTGGAGATGCCGGTGCAGGTCATGCTCACCGAACACGGGCAGATCTGGCGCCTGATGGATCGGGCGGCCGCCGCGCTCGACGCCGACGATCCGCAGGCCGCCGTCCCGGCGGTCGAGGAGATGCTCGACCTGCTGGACCGGCACAACGCCAAGGAGGAGCCGGTGATCTACCCACACGCCGACACCGACCTGCTGCCCGACCAGGCCGATCAGCTGGATCTCTTCATCGGCATGGGCAGCATGCCGGCGGATTGGGTCTGCGAACGCGCCCGTTCCTGAACGAGCCGGACTGCCGATGCCGTCTCGCGGCCGTGTCCGGCCACCGGCACGGCCCGATCGTCGCTTGAAGCCTTGTCAGGCGCCCCCGAGGATCAGTCCGGCGACGACAATTACGGAGGCTGCGGAGCCGAGGGGACGGCGTAGGCTCCGGCCATGGAGAGAGCTGCACTTGAGATCCTGCCCGATCAGGAGTTCCGCCGTGCGCTCTGTGTCGTCGCACATCCGGACGACGCCGAGTACGGCACCTCCGCCGCGGTCGCCGAATGGACCGCCCGCGGTGTCGAGGTCGCCTACCTGTTGCTGACCTCCGGCGAGGCGGGGATGCAGCGTCCACCAGCGGAGGTCGGTCCGCTGCGGGCCGCAGAGCAGCGGGCCGCCTGCGATGTGGTGGGCGTCGCCGATCTGACGGTCCTGAGCCATCCCGACGGGATGCTGACCTACTCCCTCGACCTGCGGCGAGACATCGCGCGGGCGATCCGGCAGTTCCGTCCCGATGTCGTGGTGACCGGTTCCTGGGAGGTCGAACCCGGCTGGGGGCTCAACCAGGCCGACCACCGCGCCGCGGGGCTCGCGACGCTGGACGCGGTGCGCGATGCCGACAACACCTGGGTCTTCCCCGAACTCGCCGAAGAGGAACAGCTGCCCAAGTGGGGCGCGACCTGGCTGCTGGTCTCCGGGGACAGCCGGCCCACCCACGGCGTCACCGTCTCACCGGAATCGGTCGCCAAGGCGGTGGCCTCGCTGGAGGCCCACGCGGCCTACCTGGCAGACCTGCCCTGGCATCCGGCGCCGGCCGACTTCATCCCGGACATCCTCGCCGAGCAGGGCAAGCCGCTCGGGGCCGAGGCGGGCGTCCTCTTCCGTGCCCACCGCTTGCGGGAATAGGTTCGCCGTGTGGAGAAGGCGCCTCGTCGGAGGCTTGGGCCGCTCCACCGGACTCACTTCGTCATCCCGGCGCAGGCCGGGATCTCGACGGTGGCGGAGCTGAGCTATCAGTAGTCTTCGCAGCGTGATTCTGGGCAGGCCCAGCGTGGACGACCTCGTCCGGCTGACCGAGGGTGGGCGCGACAGCGTGACCATCTACCAGCCGATCCTGCCCGCGGAGCCCTACCTTGGGCATCGCCGGCTCAGGGCTGCCCTCGACGAGGCGATGACCACCGCGGTGAACCGGCTGGTCGGACGCGGCACCGGTCACGACATCCACTGGGCGATCCGCCGCCAGTTCAAGCGGGTGATGAAGGGCGCGCGGTACGACGGCCAGTCGGTCGCCCTCTTCCTCACCGCGGAATCGGCAACCGGCTTCGTACTGCCCGACCGGATCGAGAGCGCCGTCCGGGTGGGCGACTACTTCGACCTGGGCCCGCTGCTGCGGGCGACCACGATGGCCCACCACGTCTACGGAGTCACGCTCAACCTGTACGGCTGGGGATTGTGGGAGGCCACCGGTCGCGAGCCCGCCTGGGTGCTGGCCGGCAGCGACCCAGGACTCGCCGACACCGACGGCTCCCGGAAGGTCTTCTCGGTCCGCGCCCGCCGGCGGCTGGCGGTCTGGGCGTCCTCCTTCCGCGCGCACCGCACCCTCGTCCGCAGGTCACTGGAGCAGGTGCGGGAGCGGCTGTCCGTGCTCGATCCCCAAGGATCCTCGCTGGTGGTGCTCTTCCCTGACGATGCCTTCGTCGGCTGGCGTTCGGACGCGCTGGAGGCGGCGCGCCTGGGGCGTCCGGTCGAGGTGGTGCGCGGAGATGCCGAGGGTCTCACGCCCGGCCGGATCGGGCGTGAGTTGCGCCGGCACGGGCGGCGGTTCGTCCAGCAGGAGTTGAGCGCCAGGATCGCCCTGCTGCGCGCCGAGCGCGCCGACGGGCACCCGAGCACCGACCTGGCCGAGATCGCCGCAGCCGCCGCGGCCGGCCGGGTCCGCAGCTTCGTATACGACTCCACGATCACCCGCTACGGCCACCTCGACCGCCGCACCGGACGGTTCGATCCAGACCAGTGGGGCTACGACACCCTCGCCCGGATCGCGATCGATGTCCTGGCCGCGGGCGGAGAGGCCCACGCCGTCACCCCGGACGAGGTGCGGGCCGGCACCCTGGACACTCCTGCCCTCGCCGAGATCTCCTACCCCACCCTGCGCTGACCCGGGACACAGGGACGGTTCCTGGTGTCCCAGCTTGTCAAACCGGAAATCGGAGCTGCGCCAGCAAGGCCGTACACGCTGCCCGGCGCCCGGGTGACCCTTGCCAGCAGCCGACCGACGGCTTACCGTCGTAGCCCGGGGGTCGTCCACTGAAGCGGTGGTCGGCCCCGAAACGTCCCCGGACCCTGGACGAGAGGAACCCCATGTCGATCACGCTGAGCCCCTACCTGAACTTCGCCGGGAACGGCCGGGAGGCGATGACCTACTACCAGACCGTGTTCGGCGGCGAACTCCAGGTGTGGGGCTTCGCCGAGTTCGGGATGGAAGGCCCGGAGGACGGCCTGATGCACGGCCATCTCCAGATCACTCCGGAGCTGGCGTTCTCGGCCTCCGACGCGATGCCGGGCGCCGAACAGACCTGGGGCGGCACCCGGGTCTACTGTTCGCTCTTCGGCGACGACCGCGCGACCATGGAGGGCTGGTTCAACGCGCTGGCTGCTGACGGCAGCATCGGGATGCCCCTGGAGAAGCAGGTCTGGGGCGATGTCTACGGCATCGTCAAGGACAAGTACGGCATCGAGTGGATGTTCAACGTCTCCGCCCCCGAAAGCTGATCCTGGGACGCCGGGGACGTTACGGCTGCCCCAGCCGGCTTCGGAACCCGGGCCGGCAGAACCGTCCCCACCGGACACGCCCCTGGGAACAAACGGCGCACCAGCGCGGTTCAGATACATGCAAACGCATATATCTCAGGAGTAGCCATGCAGTTCGGGATCTTCTCGGTGAGCGACATCACGCGCGATCCGATCTCGGGTACCACGCCCAGCGAGGCGGAACGGATCCGGGCCGTCGTCACCATCGCCAAGCACGCCGAAGAAGTCGGTCTGGACGTCTTCGCGATCGGCGAGCACCACAACCCGCCGTTCTTCTCGTCCTCCCCCACCACGCTGCTCTCGTTCATCGCGGCGCAGACCGAGCGTCTGATCGTCTCCACCTCCACCACGCTGATCACCACCAACGATCCGGTGCGGATCGCGGAGGAATACGCGATGCTGCAGCACTTGAGCGGCGGCCGGATGGATCTGATGCTCGGCCGTGGCAACACTGCGCCGGTCTATCCCTGGTTCGGCCAGGACATCCGGCAGGGGCTTCCGCTGGCGCTGGAGAACTACAACCTGCTGCACCGGCTGTGGCGCGAGGACGTGGTCGACTGGGAGGGCAAATTCCGCACCGCTCTGCAGGGCTTCACCTCCACCCCGCGTCCGCTGGACGACGTCCCGCCGTTCGTCTGGCACGGCTCGATCCGCACCCCGGAGATCGCGGAGCAGGCCGCCTACTACGGTGACGGATTCTTCGCCAACAACATCTTCTGGCCCAAGGAGCACTACATCCGGCTGGTCAACTTCTACCGGCAGCGCTTCGAACACTACGGCCATGGGACGAAGCAGCAGGCGATCGTCGGGCTGGGCGGACAGGCGTATATCGCCGCCCGCTCGCAGGACGCGAAGGCCGAGTTCCGTCCCTACTTCAATGAGGCGCCGGTCTACGGCAACGGACCCAGCCTGGAGGAGTTCAGCGACCTCACCCCGCTGACCGTCGGCTCGCCGCAGGAGGTGATCGAGAAGACCCTCACCTTCCGGGAGTCCTTCGGCGACTACCAGCGTCAGCTGTTCCTGGTCGACCACGCCGGGATGCCGCTGGCGATGGTGCTCAAGCAGCTCGACCTGCTGGGCAGCGAGGTGGTCCCCGTCCTGCGGCGCGAACTGGCGGCCAAGCGGGCTTCCGGCGTCGCGGACGCCCCCACCCACGCCTCGCTGGTCAAGGCCAAGTACGGGGACGCCGCGCCGCGGCAGCCGCGTCCGAACGCCAACCGGGGTGACAATGTCACCGGCCACTCGCCCTACCAGGATTCGGACGCCTCGCTCGAGGCGAGCTACCCGGCGCTGTGATGTCGGACCGGCTGGCCAACGAAGCCTGGGAGGCGCTGATGACCGCGCACGCCCGGCTGCTGCGGCGGTTCGCCGGCGACGACTGGGAGGAGCTCAGCATGCGGGAGTACGACGTGCTCTACACGCTGGCGAAGTGCCCGGAACCGGCGCGGATGAGCGAACTGGGCCAACACGTCCTGCTCAGCCAGCCGGGGCTCTCCCGGCTGGTCGATCGGCTGGCACAGCGCGGCCTGGTCGAGCGTTCCGCCGACGCCTCGGACGGACGGACGGTGCGGGTCGGCCTGACTTCCGCCGGAGCGGCCTGCCAGAAGAAGGTGGGACGCCGCCATGCCCGCTCCGTGGCGCAGGCCATGGCGGGGCTGACCCCGTCCGAACTGGAGCAGTTGCGGAACATCGCCACCAAGCTGACCGCGCCTCTCACGAACCCTCCGTCTTCTCGACGAGCTCGGGGTGAACCGGGCTCGAGGATCGTTCCCTTCGAACCCGCGGCCCCTGAGCTTGTCGAAGGGCCGTCCACCCATCTCAAGGCAGACCAATGACCTCTCGAACCTTCCAGCTGGCGGTGGTCAGCGCCGGCGCCTCCGACCCGTCCTCCACCAGATTGCTGGCCGACCGGATCATCACCAACGTGACCCGGCGGGCCGCCCAGCGCGACCACCAGGTTCAGATCGGCGTGATCGAACTGCGTCCGCTCGCCGCCGAGATCGCCACCGCCCTCACCTCCCAGCTGATCGGCCCGAAGCTGACCGAAGCGATCGCCACGCTGGCGGCCGCCGACGGGCTGGTGGTCAGCACGCCGGTCTACAAGGCCGGTGCCAGCGGGCTGCTCACGTCCTTCCTCCAACTGCTCGACAACGATCTGCTGATCGCCAAGCCGGTGGTGCTGGCGGCAACCGCCGGTACTTCACGGCACGCCCTTGTGGTGGACGAGCAGCTGCGCTCACTCTTCGCCTTCCTGCGGACGCTGGCCGTGCCGACCTCCCTGTTCGCCGCGCCGGAGGACTGGGGTGACCCTGCGCTCAGCAAGCGGATCGACCGGGCGGCGGTCGAGCTGGTGCTGCTGCTGGAGGCCGATCTGGCGACCGGCGTGCGGGAGGAATCCTGGAGCAGCTACTCCCACCAATTCGGCGGCACCACCGACGTGGGAATCGACCTCGACTCCGACATGATGCGGCTCGCCGCGGGCGGCACACTGGGCTAGCGTTGTCGCCATGGAGTTGCCGGACGACTACCTCGATCTACTCGCCGACGAGCTGGCACCGTTCGGGCTGGAGTTCGATTCGTCCGTCCTGGATGACGAGGACGTCTGGCAGATCCGCTTCGAGGCCGAGCCGGAGAACTTCGTCCACCAGTACCCCTGGACCGATATCGACGCCAGTTACGGCAGCAGCTGGCCGCCGGAGGTGCTGGAACTGCTGATCGCCGTCGAGGACAACGACGTGGTCGAGATCAGCTTCGAGATCTACGACGTGCTGATGTGGGCCCAGGGCGCCTCTCCCGAACTGGCCGGACGCCTGTCGACCCTGGCCGATCCCGAGGATCAGGCCGAGGCCCTCGGCCAGGCCCTGGCGGCACTGCTGCACCGGCCGGATCGGGAGTACGACCCGCTCAGCTGACCCGGTCGGTGCCCTCGGCCCACGCCTTGGCGTTGGCCGCGTTCGACTGCAGCCACCAGCGCCACGCAAAATGCCCCACTACGGCGAGGGCGGCGGTCACGATCAGCAGCTTCTTCATGTTTCCCAGCTTACGGTCCCTTCCTCCCCGCAGAATCCGGGTGATTCCGCCCTGCTGCGTGGATAAGGCACGCGGCTGGCCCGGATTGCCCGGATTCTGCGGGCCAACGCAGCGCGAGACAGGCCGATCGGGGTGTGAGGCAGGTCGATTGGCGGGACGCCGACTCACGCCCGGTGGCCCAGCGGACCGGTCGAGGCCAGGCGGACGATCCCGAACTCCCCCGGGCCGGTCGAGGAGGGTCTCCTCAGCGGGGACGGGAGGCGGCCAGCGGCTCCCCCAGGGCGACGACGGTGTCCTCGCGCAAGGCCTTGCGCAGCTTGGCCAGGTGATTCGGGACGGCCCGGCGTCCCGGCTCGGAGACCGTGGTGGCCAGCGTCACCGCGCCGATCTCGTCGGCCCGGACGCTGGATTCCAGCAGGGTGCTCTCGAACTCGGCCACGGTCAGGTCGGAATCCACCAGCACGCATTCCTCCAGGGCACGCAGCACCCTGTCGAACTGGCCGGGATTCGTCACCGCATGCACCATGCCCAACTGCTGCAGGGTGGCACGGACGACCTCCGAGACCCGGGCGACCCGGGTGGGACCGTCCTCGGCCTCGGCGACGTAGCGCAGTAGATCGCGCCCGTCGGCCTGGCCGTCCAGCCCGTCCAGACCACCCACCGCGTCCACCACCCCGGAGAAGCCGTCCAGGCCGATCCGCACCTGATGATCGGTCGGGACGCCGAGCAGCAGTTCGACCTGCTGCACCAGGGCACCGGAACCATCCGCGTAGTAGCTGGCCAGGGTGCGCTGTGTCTGGCCGGCGCCGTAGGGCACCAGCAGATCCGAGGGCAGCCCGACGATGGTCAGATCCCGGCGGGAGGCCGACAGGTGCGCGACATGTGCCGAAAGCAATTGATCGCGCTCGTCCGTCACCAGCACCAGGAAATCCAGCGCGGGGTGCTCGGTCGGGATCTCGGCGCTCGCCTTCTGCGGACGACCCTCGTAGCCACCCACCGGTTCGGCGCGAGCCATCGACTCCACGGTGGAGCTGACCCGGGAGAGGTAGAGCGAGACGGCCGTCACGGTGCCGAAGGCCACCACCAGCACGGTGGCGAGAACACCGATCGAAACGGCGTTGCCAGAGCGTGAACGTCGGCGATGCGTCGGCATATCCTACTGTCCACCTCCTGGAATCGCCTCAAGCGTAGGGGGTGAGGGCAACCCGGCCGGCGCGTTCGGCAATTCGTCAGCGTGCTTCTTCGGGCGATCGGCCGATAGGCGCCCCCTCAACCGTTATGGGGTGTGGCTAGGCTGAGCGCGATGGAACTGCGCGACCTGCTGTTTCCGCCCGGAGCGACCCGCCACGACTGGGCGATCGACGCGGCGATGGCGACCGGCCTCGCGCTGCTCACGATCCCGACCTCACTGACCACCGGCTCGGTCTCCACGGCCGTGCTGATCAGTTCCTTCCTGCTCGTGCTGCCACTGGTGCTGCGGCGTCACTCACCCCTGATCACGATGGTGCTGGTGTCGCTGGCCGCCTTCCTGCAATTCCTCGTCTCCTCCCTGCCGATGCCCTCTCTGGTGTCGATTCCGATCGTGGCCTACTCGGTGGCGCGGTGGGTGCCCGGCCACACCGCGCGCAGCGTCGTGGTGATCGGAGCGATCGGCGCGGTGCTGGGGCCGTTGCGCTGGGTGGCACCCGATCTGGGGCATATCAGCCTGCGCGAGCTGGTCTGGCTGGCGCTGGCCTGGTTCGTCTGCATGGGCCTGGTGGTCACCCCCTACGCAATCGGACGGCGGGCCCGCGAGGAGTCGACCGCGCACGCTCACCTGGTGGCCAACGCCGAGGAGCGCTATCGCTCGCTGATCACCGAGCGCGAGCAACAGGCCCGGCTGGCCGAATCCCGCGCCCGCACCCAGATCGCCCGCGAACTGCACGACATCGTGGCCCACTCGCTGTCGGTGATGATCGTCCAGGCCGAGGGCGGACGTGCGCTGGCCGCCAAGAAGCCGGAGGCCGCCACCCAGGCGCTCACCACGATCGCCGACACCGGACGCGAGGCGCTGGTCGAGATGCGCCGCATCCTGGGGGTGCTGCGGGACGATCCCGGCGACGCCGACTTCACCCCCGCCCCCCGGCTGGAGGACATCCCCGATCTGGTGCACCGGGCCAGCGACCGCTTCCAGCTGACCGTGAACGGCCAGCCGCCCCGGGTCTCGGCCGCGCTGGAACTCACCGTCTACCGGGTGGTGCAGGAGGCGCTGACGAACGTCCTCAAGCATGCCGGGGCGGACGCGCGCGCGTCGGTCACCCTCACCTACGCCCCGCGCGAGATCATCGTGGACGTGCTGGACAACGGCAGTCCCACCGGGGAGCAGACCACCGAGCCGGGGCACGGCCTGCGCGGGATGACCGAGCGGGTCACCTCGATGGGCGGACGGATGGTCGCCCGCCCTCGTCCCAGCGGTGGCTTCCAGGTCACCGTCGTCCTGCCGCTGACCCGCTGAAAGGGGCCTGATGAACCGGATTCGCGTCTTCCTCGCCGACGACCAGGAACTGGTGCGCAGCGGCTTCCGGATGCTGATCGAGGCCGAGGACGACCTCGTCGTCGTCGGCGAGGCGGCCGACGGGCTGGCCGCCCTGCAGTACCTGACCGCGACGCCGGCCGATGTGGTGCTGATGGACATCCGGATGCCGGTGATGGACGGGGTCGAGGCCACCCGGCAGATCATCGCCCGCGACCTGGCCCGGGTGCTGGTGCTGACCACCTTCGACCTCGACGAGTACGTGTTCAGCGCGCTGAAGGCCGGCGCCAGCGGTTTCATGCTGAAGGATGCCAAGCCGGCCGATCTGCTGAATGCGATCCGCTCGGTGGCCGCCGGTGAGGCGGTGATGGCACCGTCCGCCACCCGCCGGCTGTTGGATCATGTGATCCCCACCCTGCCCACCAGCCCCGAAGGCAACGACCCCCGGCTGGAGATCCTCACCGACCGGGAACGGGAGGTGCTGGTGGAGATCGCCGCCGGTGCCACCAACGCCGAGATCGCCGCCAAGCTCTACATGGCCGAGGGCACCGTGAAGACCCACATCGGCCGTCTGCTGGCCAAGCTCGAAGCTCGCGACCGCGTCGGCCTGGTGCTGATCGCCTACGAGACCGGCCTGGTGCGCCGCTGAGACCCGGCGTCGGGGTTGCGGTGACCGCACTTCCCTAGACTGCGGCCGTGGTGAAGCTCCCTGTACCCGCGAGCCTGGTCGGACGTCATGTCAGGCTCGATCCGGTCGTCCCGCCGGACCTGCCTGCGCTGGCGGAGATCCTTGCCGAGCCGTTGGTGTACGAATCCGGCTACGCCATGCGACGGCGACCGGAGACCACGGAGGAGGCCTTGGCGGCCGCGCGTGAGCAGTTTCTCGACGCGCCACCCTGCGACGGCAGGGGCCAGGGACGGGTGGTGTTCGTCGTCCGGCTCCTGACGGATTCCGTTCGGCTCGGCGGGTCAGGTGGTGGGCACCACGTCGCTGGGCGAAGCCGTCCTGCTGCACGAGCGGGTGCACCTGGGCTGGACTCTCTATCACCCGCGGGTCTGGGGTTCGATGGTGAATCCGGAGGCCAAGTTCCTGCTGCTGCGGCATTGCTTCGAGGAACTCGGCTTCGGCAGGGTGAAGATCCAGACCGATGCGATCAACCTGCGCTCGGCCGCCGCGATCGAACGCCTTGGCGCCACCCACGAAGGCGTCCTGCGCCGCCACAGCCGCCGCGAGGATGGCAGCTTCCGCGACACCGTGGTGTTCAGCGTGATCGACGGCGACTGGCCCCGCGTCCGCGACGGCCTGCTCGCCCGTGTGGAGTCGGCTGGGACGACAGGCGCGCATTCTCACCGCAGATGACCTGGCACCGGCTGCTCCACCACGCGCTCCTCACATCGGTACCGATATCGGCCCTCGGAGAACACCCTTGTCAGGCGTCGATGCGCGGTATCGGCCGGACGATTCCGGCGGCCTCTGCATAGCCGGTGAGAATGCGCGGAACATAAGCTCGGGGTATGTGTCGCAACATCCACACCCTGCACAACTTCGAGCCGGCGGCCACCTCGGACGAGGTGTACGCCGCGGCCCTGCAGTACGTCCGCAAGATCGCCGGGACCACCAAGCCCTCGAAGGCCAATCAGGAGGCCTTCGATCGCGCGGTCGCCGAGATCGCCCACGCCACCCAGCACCTGCTGGACGAGCTGGTGAGCACAACACCGCCGAAGAACCGCGAGGCTGAGGCGGCCAAGGCCCGGGAGCGTGCCGTCCGCTCCGGCCGGTACACCGCCGCCAGCTGAACGGTCGAGCCGCCACGAGCCGTCCTCTCGCGTCACCACGCTGCGCCACCGCCAGCTGACCTAGCCTGACCCTCACCGACCCACCGCACAATCCGGGCGATTCTGCCCGCCTGCCTGCACTATCCGGCCAGCCCACCGAATTCACCCGGTTTCTGCGGGTGAGGGGTGATCGTCAGGCTGGCAGGCTGCGGGGTGAGCCGGGTGTTGCGGAGAACACGGCACGGCTAGTCTCACCTCGTGGCAGCGTTCGACGCCTTCATCTCGTACTCGCGCCAAGCGTCGGGTACGCTGGCGGCGGCGCTACGGAACGGCATCGAGCGGTTCGCCAAGCCCTGGTACCGGCTGCGCTCCTCACGGGTCTTCCTGGACGACGCGTCGATGTCGGCCAACACCGGCCTGTGGTCGAACATCGAGCGAGGGCTGACCGAGGCCGACTGGTTCATCCTGCTCTGCAGCCCGAGTTCGGCGGCCTCACAGTACGTGACCACCGAGATCGCCTGGTGGCTGGAGCACAAGAGTTCCGACCGCATCCTGATGGTGCTCGACGAGGGTGAGATCGCCTGGGACGCGACTTCCGGAGACTTCGACTGGCCGCGCGCGACGGCGGTGAACCCGGCGCTGACGAGGGCCTTCGCCGAGGAACCGCGCTGGGTCGACCTGAGCTGGTTCGAACTCGATGACAGCCTGCGGGACGCCGATCCGCGCTTCCCCGAGCGGGTCGCCGACCTTGCGGCCGCGATCCGCTTCCAGGAACGCGATGAACTCGTCGGCGAGAACGTCCGGGAGCGTCGTCGTGCACTGCGCCTGCTGCGCGGCGGGGTGGTCGCGCTCTCCGTCCTGCTGGTGGCCAGCCTGATCGCCACCGTCCTCGCCGTCCGCAACGGCAACGCGGCGACCGAGCAGGCACGCATCGCGCTCGCCCGCCAGCTCGCGGCGCAGGCCATCACCCTCAGCCGGACGGACCTGCAGACCGCCTCGCTGCTCGCCGCGGAGGCGAACCGCCTGAGCGATGACGCCCAGACCAGGGCGGCGCTGTTCCAGTTGGCCACCGCGAGCCCCACCCTGGTGCGCGCCCTTCCGGCGGGCGCGGTGGTCACGGCGACCGCCGTCTCGGCCGACGGCACGGTGCTCACCGGAGACGCCGCCGGGGAGGTCGAGTTATGGCGGTCGGACGGCTCGGAGGTGATGCTCACCTTCCCCGACCGCGTGGTGGCGGTCGCGATGTCGGCGGATCACCGGATTCTCGCCGCGATCAGCGGGATGGAGGCGGCCGTCTGGTCGGAGGGCCGCCTGGAGCAACTCGACCTCGCATCCGCCGGCTGGGACGACTCCCTCCCCACCGACGTGTCGATCTCCGCGGACGGCCGCTACCTGGCGGTCAGCAACCCAACCACCGTGACCTCGGTCTTCGAAGCCGTCGGCGGCGGCTACGTCGGACTGGGATCCGTCCCGCGGGGTGGGCAGGTGGGTTGGGCAACCGACGAGTTCACCGTGGTGAGCGCGTTGGGAGAGTGGGCCCGCGTGTCCCTGGACGGCCTCGCCGTCCTCGATTCGGGCTGGCACGCGATTCCGATGTCGCTCAGCGGCAGCGCAGTGTCCGCCGACGGCCGGATCATGGCCGGGCAGCCGGCCGCGGGCGTGAATTATGCCCTGTGGTATGCCCAGGGTTCGGTCTCGGGCGGCGACTCGACGGGCGGCGACCTGGCCGATCTGGTGGTGACCAGCCAGGTCAGCGCACCCCTCGACCTTGAACTCGATGAGCACGGCGCCCGCCTGGCCATGCTGGTCGACGGCACGATCTACGTGGCCACGGCCCGCGACCCCGCGGCACTTCCCGAGCAGCCGCTCGTCCTGGACGGCGCTGGACGGGCCACCCCGTCGACCCTGTCCTTCGCCGGTGACCACCTGGCCAGCGGCTCGGGAGAGTTCGCCCTGCTCTGGGATCTGCGGCAGGCGGGCCGCATCGTCGCCGAGGTGGAGACCTCTGTCGCCGAGCCCTGTCGCGCCTGCGGACCCCCCTTCCTGCGGATCAGCCCGGACGGCTCCCGCGCGCTGACGACGGACCTGTCCGGGAACGACACCTACGTCACCGAGGTCGCGACCGGTGCGACCGTGCGGGTGGAGGACGCGGACGGCGGCTACTCCGGCGCCACCTGGATCGACGAAGACCGGATCATCGGCTATTCCGTCGGAGCTGGTGCGCTGCGCATCCTTTCCGGCACCGGCTTCTCGGTTGACGCCAGCATTCCCGTCGACCTCGACCCTGGCGCCTACGCGGTGCTCGCGATCCACACCGACGGCGTCGACAGCGCGACCATCCTGGACGAGAGCGGCCTGGTGCAGGTGGTGGACCTCGCCTCGGGAACGGTGACCGCCTCGACCGGCGCCCTTCGCGAGGCGTGGGAGGGATCGGCTCCGTACGCCTTCGGCATCGCCGCCGACCGGTCGACCGCATTCGTCACCTTCGGCACCGCGGTCGGCTATGTCGATCTGGAAAACGGCGAACCGATCTATCGCGGCGCGGCCGACGGTGCGGCCTACGACGGCGCTTCGGAACTCCATGTGTTCGCCGACGGTGTGGCATGGACGGTCGATCGCGACACCGGCGAACTCGTCGCACCGAATCCCGCCGCTGTCGAGCCGATCCCGGCGCCGGTACTCAGCCCGGACGGCCGGATCGTGGTGACTGGAGGGCTGACCGGCACCATGTCCCTGGTGGCGCTGGACGGACGGGGATCGGTGTTCGGCCGGATCGGCGTGCCGGTCGAGACCGACCGGTACGCAGTGTCGGCTTTCACCGCCGACGGCTCAGCGCTGCTCACCGCGATCCAGTCCATGGGCGAGCGGCCCGCCGCGCTTCGCCGGCTCGACCTCACGCGGGAGGGATGGCGCACCGCCGCCTGCGCTCTGGCCGGCCGAGATCTCACCCCGGACGAGTGGCGGTCCTATCTCGGCACCGAACCGCCCGCCGATCTGCGGTGCGGGCGCTGACCGGAAGTCCTGAGCAGCGCCGATGGTCGAGCGCAGGGCAGGTGAAGGCCGGATCTCACGGTGGCCTTCTGGTGCCGGGGATCGCCGTTGAGCAGTAAAGTAGTTGCGTAATCAACTACCTGTTGGGAGTCCGCTGTGACCAATCTCCTCATCGTCAACGGCAGCATTCGCGAGGGACGGATCGGTGCCCCGATCGGCGAGTGGGTGAAGAAGACCGCCGAAGCCGACAGCCGCTTCACCGTCGACTACGCGGATCTCGCCGAACTGAAGCTGCCGCTGATGGACGAGCCGAATCACCCCCGCCTGAAGAAGTACACCCAGGAGCACACCATCGCGTGGAGCGAGCGGGTCGGGGCCGCGGACGGCTTCCTCTTCCTGTTCCCGGAGTACAACTACAGCTACGCCGCGCCGATCAAGAACGCCGTCGACTACCTGCACAACGAGTGGAGCCGCAAGCCGGTCGGCTTCGTGAACTGGGGCGGCAACTCCGGCGGCACCCGCGCTCAGGCCGCCTTCCGGGTGGTCGTCACCGCGCTCGGCATGGTTCTCACCAGGGGCAGTGTCGAGATCAACTTCCCACAGCGCCAGCTGACCGAGAGCGGCGAGTTCGAGCCCAACGAGCAGCAGCGCCTGGTGCTGGGCGCGCAACTGAACGAGATCGTGAAACTGAGCCAGGCTCTCGCCCCGCTGCACTGAGCCTGGATCCCGGGCCAAGCCTGGATCCAGGCTAAGGCAGACGCTCGCCGCGGGAGAGCCGCGGACCGTACACCGAGTTGACCACCTCGCCGCCGAACCAGTCGGTGAGCCGGGCGGCCTCGCGGTCGAGCGCGGCGCGGGCCTGCCTGCCGAGGTCGTGACGCAGTACCACGCCCACCCGGCCGTCGGGTTCCTGTACCCAGGAGCCGACGATCCGGCCGTTCCACCAGGCGGTCGGGCCGGCGTTGCCCACGCTGTCGAACAGGTAGGGCAGGTCGGCCGGGTCGAGATAGAAGTCGCGCTGCTTCCAGCCCATGACCGTGGGATCGAGGGTGGGGAGCAGGGCAGCCCACGGAGCCGGGGCCGGCTCCGGTTCGGTGTCACCGGGCAGCACCCAGCCGAGATCGCCGGAATCCAGCGTGACCTGCTCGGCCGCCACCGACTCCAGCGCGCGGCGGACCGCTGTTCGGGTGGCTCCGAGCCACCAGACCAGATCGGCTTCGGTTCCCGGGCCGAAGGTCCACAGCCAGCGGCGGACGAGTTCGGCGTAGCCGGCAGCCTCGTCCCAGGCCGGCGGGGCCTCGCCGAGCCAGTCGGACATCGCCGTCCAGCGAGGTTTGGAGATCCGCCAGTGGCCGCCGTTGCGTCCTCGGACGATCGCGCCCCGCGCTCCGAGCAGCGTCAGCAGGTGCGGACCGAGCGGGAGCTCCTGAGCCCACTTGCCCGATCCCCAGGTCAGCCGGGTCTCCGCGACCGGCACCCGCTTGCGCACCGTGACGGCGTCGAACTCGGCGCCCTGGCCGAACTGCTCCAGCACCGCCTGGGCCGCCGCCTCCGCCCATTCTTCCGGGGCCTCGCTGACCCCGGCTTTGGCCACCACCGCGGCGAGCCGGCGGAACTCGGTTGCTGCCACCCTCGCCGCGGCGCTTCCCCATGCCGCCGGCAGCAGATCCCGCGGGAAGGCGAACAGCGTCCGCCGCATCGCCAGCTGCTTCACCAGCACCCGCTCGACGTAGAGTGCGTCCTCTACAGTTGTAATGGAGATGTCGTCCACCCGGGCGGCCAGCGAGAGATGGACGCTCGGCGGCTCGGTGGCGTGCAGTGCCGTCATCGCCGTCGCGGCAGTGAGCGGATCGGGATAGCGGTACTCCGGGGGAAGGCCGTGTCTCCGGCCCAACCGGGCTCGCCGCCGCTCGTCCGAGATGTGGTGCATCCCGCCATGATCCCAGTTCTGGCAGGTGGTCCGGGGCAGTGGCTCGCGTCGAGCCTGATAACGTCGGATACGCCTATGAACAAGACCGTCTTCATCGACTTCGACGGAACCTTCGCCGATCACGGGCAGATCCCACCAGGACATCTCGAGGCCGTGCGCATCGCACGAGCCGCGGGACACCGGGTGTTTCTGTGCACCGGGCGGCCGAAGGTGATGGTGCCGCGCCGCTTCCGGGAGCCCGTCTTCGACGGACTGGTCTGTGCCGCCGGCGGCTATGTGGAGATCGGCGGCAAGGTGCTGGCGGACGTCCGCTTCCCACCGGAACTCGCCAGCCGCACCGCGGCGCTCCTGGCGGCCGCGCAGGCGACCTTCCTGCTGGAGGCTCCTGACGAACTGTTCAGCACCCCCGCCGCCGCCGTCCGGATCCACGAGATCTTCCACGGCGTGATGTGGCCGGCCGATTCGGAGAACGGACCCGAGGAACTCCTGGGAGCGCTGCGGACCCCGGACGACCTGACCGCCTGCTCCTTCGGCAAGGTCTCCGTCCTCGATGCACCGGTACCGGTGACGGAACTCGCCGTTGCGATCGGCCCGGAGATCGGAGCCCTGCCCAACTCCGTCACCGGCTTCGGCGGCCACGCCGGCGAGTTGTACCAACTGGGCGTCGACAAGGCCGTCGGGGTCAGGGTCGTCGAAGCGCACCTGGGCCTGCGCCGCGCCGACATCATCGCGATCGGCGACGGCCACAACGACATCGAGATGCTCGAGTACGCAGGGGTCGGAGTCGCCGTTGCGGAGGCTCCGCCCGAGATCCGGGAAGTCGCCCAGCTGACCATCCCCGGCCCGGCCTCAGCCGGACTGGTGGAGGGTTTCGAGCGATTGGGCCTGATCGGCGCCGCCGTACCGAGGTCGTGATGGCGGTCAAGGCGCTCATCCTCGATGCCGACGGAGTGGTCCAGCATTCGTCGCTGCGCTGGCTGGCCGGCTGGGTGAGCATGGGAGGACCGGGCCTGTTTCCGGCTCTCAGCCGCGCCGAGCGGCTCACCCTCGACGGCAGCACCGAGTTCGAGCCGCTGATCGCCCGGATCCTGGCCGAACGCGGTCTCGACATCACCGTCGAGGACGTCCTCACCTACTGGTGCCGCACCGAACCGGTACCGAGCATGCTGAGGCTGGTCGACCGGGTGCGCGCGGCGGGCGTCATCACCGCGATGGGCACCAACCAGAACCCGGCGCGGGGGCGCTACATGCTGGAGAACCTGCCCTACGCCGAGCACTTCGACGCGCTCTTCCATTCCTGGCAGATCGGCTACGCCAAGCCCGATCCCGCTTTCTACACGCACATCGTCGAAGCACTGGGGATCGAGCCGGAGGAAGCGGTGTTCGTCGACGACATGGCTCAGAATGTCGCCGGCGCCCGCGCGGCCGGCCTGCGGGGCGTCCACTTCCCCCTGCTGGACACCATCGGCCACCTGCGGCTCCGGCTCCGGAAACTCGAGGTACCGGGAGCCTGAGTTACTGGAGAACGACGGCTAGCGTGCCTGACCGGCGAGGCCCAGAGGCGGCCTAGGGCGCTAGGCGTTCCTTGACCCAGCGACCATCATCGAGCCGATAGCGGACGCGATCATGCAACCGGGACTTGCGTCCCTGCCAGAACTCCCAGTAATCGGGGACGAGACGGTAGCCACCCCAGTGCTCCGGCCGCGGCGGCTTCAGGCCGTACCTGGCCGAGGCAGCGGCCGCGTTGGCCAGCAGCACCGCGCGCGAGGAGATGACCTCGCTCTGCGGCGAGGCCCAGGCCCCGATCCGCGAATCCAGCGGGCGCGTCGCGAAGTACTCATCGGATTCCGCGGGGCTGGTCTGCTCGACCCTGCCTTCCACCCGGACCACCCGGTCGAGGCCGGGCCAGTGGAACTGCACCGCGGCATACGGGTCGGCCGCGAGCTCCTGTGCCTTGCGGGAGCGGTAGTTGGTGAACCAGACCAGTCCCGCCGCGTCCACCGACTTCAGCAGCACGATCCGGGTGGACGGACGCCCGTCCGCCCCCACCGTGGCCAGCGTCATCGCGTGTGGGTCGCTCATCCCCGATCTCACGGCATCGGCCATCCAGCGTTCGAACTGCTCCAGCGGCGCATCCGCCGTTTCGGTGAAGTCCGGATGGTCGTAGTCGGTGCGCAGGTTCCTCAGGTCCACCTCCGCAGCATAGGCCGACGGACGCCTCAGGCACCGGGTTCGCCCCGGACCGCCTTCGCCGGCGGCCGGTCCCCCCGGATCGACGCGACCATGTCGACCACCCGGCGGGTGGCCCGGACGTCGTGGGCGCGGAACACCGTCGCTCCCAGCCAGCCGGCGATCGCGGTGGCAGCGAGGGTCCCCTCCAGGCGATCGTCGATCGCCAGGTCAAGGGTCTCTCCCACGAAATCCTTGCGGGAGAGCGACTGCAGCACCGGGTAGCCCAACCCGACCAGTTCGGCGGTAGCGCGCAGCACTCGCAACGAGTGCCGAGTGGTCTTGCCGAAGTCCAGGGTGGGATCGATCAGGATCCGCTCGGCGGGCACTCCCGCGGCCAGAGCACGCTCGGCGCCGTCCTGCAGCCCGTCCAGCACCGCTGCGACCACGCCGTCCGGCTCGGGCGGATAGCGCACCGCCACCGGGTCCGTCCGCGGCGGCAGCCCACCGGTATGCGAGACGACATAGCCGGCACCGAGTTCGGCAGCCACCGAGACCAGCTCGGGATCGGCCCCGGCCCAGGTGTCGTTCACCAGGTCGATCCGCGCCTCGGCACAGGCCAGCGCGACCTCGCTGCGCCAGGTGTCCAGGCTCAGCAACACCTCGGGATGCCGCTCCCGCGCGGCCAGCAAGAAGGGCCGGACCCGCTCGATCTCCTCGTCCACCTCTACCCAGGCGCCAACCTGGCCGGCCCTGACGCCGCCGACGTCAACCAGATCGGCGCCGTCGGCGACCAGCCGATCGAGGGCGACCAGGGCGTCGTCCAGATCGGTGAACCGCGCCTGGGCATAGAACGAGTCCGGAGTGCGATTCATGATGCCCATCACCGCCGGACGGGCGGCGTCGAACCGCTTCCCCCGCAGAACGAAGGCGACCGGAATCTGCATGACCCCACTCTGCCTCACCGCCCGCCCCGCGCGACACCCGGGCGACGAGCAGCCGTGACCGAGCCGCCTGTCCGGAATCGGGATGTCCGGCGACCACACTGCGGCAGCGGTTCGAACGGACATGGCGACGCACGCCCCAGACATTCCCTGAGCAATGGTTGAGAAGGCGTGGGGTTGACCCCTGGAGCAGCCGCGACTCACTACGCTGCCAACACCCGCTCGTGCGTTCCAGGAGAGACCATGCAGACCGATGCCGAATACGCAGCCGCCCTCGCCGCGCTGATCCCGCTCTTCCTATTCATCACCGCGCTTGCCGTCGTGGAGATCGTCGCCCTCTGGAAGGTCTTCGCCAAGGCGGGCGAACCTGGCTGGGCCGCCATCGTCCCGCTCTACAACCTCTACGTCATGGTGAAGATCGCCGGCTACAACCCGCTGCTGTTCCTGCTGTTCCTCGTCCCGGTGGTCAACGTCGTCTTCATGATCATGGTGCAGATCCGGATCGGCCAGGCCTTCGGGAAGACCACCCTCTGGTCGATCGCCATGCTCGTCATCCTCAACGTGATCGGCGTACTCGTGCTTGGCTTCGGCCAGGATCAGTACCGCCATCCGGCACCCATACAGCTGTAGCACTCACCGCCGCAACCTCAGCGGTATCGTGTGAATGTTCCCTTCTGGAAGGCATGAGATGACCACCGAACCCACCCCGACCACCACCGGCTTCGTCCTCGACGGCCGTCAGCTCACCAAGTCGGCGGTGACCGCAATCCGGGTTGCCTTGGGCGTCGGCGGCATCGCCACTTTGGTGATCGGCCTGATGATGGCGTTCTCCCCCAGCCGGACGGCCTCCGCGATGGCCTGGCTGCTCGGCGTCTACTGGATCATCGCGGGCATCGTCTACGTCGCGATCGCCCTGTTCGCCAAGGGGGTGAAGACCGGCGCGCGCGTGCTCGATCTCGTGCTCGGCGTCGTGATGCTGATCGCCGGCGTGATCGTCTCGACGAATCCCTCGGATTCCGCGATGGTGCTGGGCGTCTTCCTCGGGTTCTACATCGGCGTCTTGTGGGTGGTCGAGGGTGTGGTCACCCTGCTGCAGAGCGGAGACGCCCCTTCGCGCGCCTGGGCGATCTTCTTCGGTGCGCTCAGCATCCTGGCCGGTCTGGCGCTCTTCACCAGCCCGCTGTGGGGCATCCAGCTGCTCTTCCTGCTGACCGCGATCGCGCTGATCGCCCTGGGCATCGTGCAGTTGATCCGCGCCTTCACCTTCGGCCGCCAACTGGTTTAGGGCCGGCAGCGGAGACAAGAGAGACCGGCTCCGCTGATCGAGTTCGTCGAGATCGAGGCGTGGTCTCGACTGCTCCCGGGCCGCCAGGCCCCCGGTCGACGATGCCCTACTCGATCACCACCAGGAGGTCGCCACCCTCCACGGCCTGGGCGTGACCGATCGCCAGGCGGGTCACCGTGCCGGCCACCGGCGAGGTGATAGCGGCCTCCATCTTCATGGCCTCGATGGTGGCGACCTGCTGGCCGGCGCGGATCGACTCGCCGGGCTCGACGGTCAACGTGACCACGCCGGCGAACGGCGCGGGAATCTCGCCCTGGACGGACGGATTCGCGCGCTCGGCCGTCGCCACGGTGGTGGCGACCGACTCGTCCCGCACCCAGACGGCACGCAACTGGCCGTTCACCGCACAGATCACCTGACGCATGCCGCGGTCGTCCGGCTCGCCGATCGCGGTGATCGAGAGCAGCAGCTTCTTGCCCTTCTCGATCTCCACCTCGACCTCCTCACCCAGCCGTGGGCCGTGCAGGAAGACCTTGGTGGGCAGCACCGACAGCTCGGAGAAGTCCTGGACGGCCTCTTCGTAGTCGCGGGTCGGGCCCGGGAAGAGCAGGCGGTTCAGGGTCTGCCGTGGACGTTCCGCGAGCGCGGCCTCGTCCTCGGCGGCCAGCTCGGTGCGGACCGGCTTGATGGTGCGCCCGGCCAGCGCCTTGGTGCGGAAGGGCTCCGGCCAGCCGCCGGGCGGATCGCCCAGTTCGCCGGAGAGGAAGCCGATCACCGAATCCGGGATGTCGTAGGCAGCCGGATTGGCCTCGAAGTCCGCCGGATCGGCGTTCCGGCCCACCAGGGCCAGGGCGAGATCGCCGACCACCTTGGACGAGGGCGTCACCTTGACGATGTTGCCCAGGATCCGGTTCGCCGCGGCGTACATGTCCTCGATCGCCTCGAACCGGTCGCCCAGGCCGAGCGCGATCGCCTGCTGCCGCAGGTTCGACAGCTGCCCACCCGGGATCTCATGGTGGTACACCCGTCCGGTCGGCCCGGGCAGGCCGGATTCGAAGGGCGCGTAGAGCTTGCGTCCGGCCTCGAAGTAGGGCTCCAGCGATTCCACTGCGGCCAGGCTCAAGCCGGTGTCGCGCTCGGTGTCCTCGCACGCGGCGACCAGCGCCGACATCGAGACCTGCGAAGTGGTTCCTGCCATGGCGGCCGCCGCGACGTCCACCGCGTCCACCCCGGCGTCGATCGCGGCGAGCAGCGTCCCCAGCTGACCACCGGCGGTGTCGTGGGTGTGCAGGTGGACGGGGAGGTCGAAGTTCTCCCGCAGCGCGCGCACCAGCTTGGCGGCAGCGGGGGCGCGCAGCAGGCCGGCCATGTCCTTGATCGCCAGGATGTGCGCGCCCGCCTCGACCAACTCCTCGGCCCGGCGCAGGTAGTAGTCCAGGGTGTAGAGGGTCTCGGACGGGCTGGTCATGTTGCCCGTGTAGCAGACCGCCGCCTCGGCGACCGCGTGGTCGGTCTCCAGCACGGCCTCGATCGCCGGGCGGATCTGGTCGATGTTGTTCAGCGCGTCGAAGATCCGGAAGATATCCAGCCCCGAGCGGGCGGCCTCGTGGACGAAGGCGTTGGTCACCTTGAGCGGGTAGGGGGTGTAGCCGACGGTGTTCCGGCCCCTCAGCAGCATCTGAAGCGGGATGTTCGGCATGGCGGCGTGCAGCGCGTCCAGCCGGGCCCACGGGTCCTCCTTGAGGAAGCGCAGCGCGACGTCGTAGGTCGCCCCGCCCCAGGCCTCGGAGGAGAACAGCGTCGGCAGCAGTCGCGCGATCACCGGCGCCACCATCACCAGATCGCGGGTGCGGACGCGGGTGGCCAACAGCGACTGGTGGGCGTCCCGGAAGGTGGTGTCGGTCACCGCCACCGCGGTCCGGGCGCGCAATTCGGCAGCGAACCCGGCCGGACCGAGTTCCAGCAGCCGCTGCCGCGATCCCGGCGGCACTTCGCCCTTGGACACCGGAGGCAGCTTCAGCTGGGGATCCAGGACGGCGCGCGGACCGCCGTGCGGCTTGTTCACCGCGACCCCGGCCAGATAGCTCAGCAGCTTGGTGCCGCGATCGGCGGCGATCCGGTGGTGCAGCAGGTGCGGCCGCTCGTCGATGAAGGAGGTGGTGGTGCGTCCTTCCAGGAAATCGGGGTCGGAGATGACCGCTTCCAGGAAGGGGATGTTGGTGGACACCCCGCGCACGCGGAATTCGGTCAGCGCACGGTAGGCCCGGCGCGCCGCCGAGCGCAGGTCGCGGCCGCGGCAGGTGAGCTTGACCAGCATCGAGTCGAAGTGAGCCCCGACCGTGGCGCCGGCGTACACAACGCCACCGTCCAGCCGCACCCCGGAGCCACCGGGCGTCCGGTAGACCGAGATCGTGCCGGTGTCGGGACGGAAGCCGTTGGACGGATCCTCGGTGGTGACCCGGCACTGCAGAGCGGCCCCCCGGACCTGGATGGCGTCCTGGGCAAGACCCATGCTTGCCAGGGACTCACCGGCGGCGATCCGGATCTGGGAGGAGACCAGGTCCACATCGGTGACCTCCTCGGTGACGGTGTGCTCGACCTGGATGCGCGGGTTCATCTCGATGAAGACGTACCGGCCGTCCTCGCCGAGCAGGAACTCCACCGTTCCGGCATTCACGTAATCGATGTGATGGGCGAACCGCACCGCGTCGGCACAGATCTGTTCCCGCAGTTCGGGAGCCAGGTTCGGCGCAGGAGCTATCTCGACCACCTTCTGGTGGCGGCGCTGCACCGAGCAGTCACGCTCGTAGAGGTGGAGCACCTCGCCGGTCGCGTCGGCGAGGATCTGCACCTCGATGTGCCGGGGACGGACGACCGCCTCCTCCAGGTACATCCGGCTGTCGCCGAAGGCGGATTCGGCCTCCCGCATCGCCTCGGCCAGAGCGGCGGGCAACAGTTCGGCCTCCGGCACCAGTCGCATACCGCGTCCGCCACCACCGGAGACCGCCTTGACGAAGAGCGGAAAGCCGATCTCGTCGGCGGCGGCGATCAACGTCTCCGCGTCCGCGCTCGGCTCGGAACCGCGCAGCGTGGGCAGACCCGCCTCGCGGGCGGCGGCGATCGCCCGGGCCTTGTTGCCGGTGAGCTCCAGCACCTCGTGGCGGGGTCCGATGAAGGTGATGCCGGCCGATTCGCAGGCCTGGGCCAGGTCGGGATTCTCCGAGAGGAAGCCGTAGCCGGGGTAGACCGCGTCCGCTCCGGCCTGCTGCGCGGCCTCGACGATGCCGGCGATGTCGAGGAAGGCTCGCACCGGGTGACCCTGTTCACCGATCTGGTAGG
The DNA here is from genome assembly GCA_049841235.1 of Propionicimonas sp. Lineage (GTDB taxonomy): Bacteria > Actinomycetota > Actinomycetes > Propionibacteriales > Propionibacteriaceae > Propionicimonas. The sequence goes on from JASGEM010000095.1 coordinate 25,849, forward strand.
ACTCGTCGGACTTCAGCCGGTACTCGGCGTGCCGATCCTCGTAGGGAAACACCGCCACCGTCGCCACGCCGAGCTCGGTTGCGGCACGGAATGCCCGCACGGCGATCTCGCCACGATTGGCGACCAGGATCTTGGTGAACATGCACGACCTCCTCAGACGGTGGGGTCAATCTACAAGCTGACGCCCACCGTTCAGAGTCGGGACGGCAGGGAGGATGGGAGGCCGGGACGATTCCTCGCATCCCGGACTCCATCCCGGCCGCGGCGGGAGGTTCAGCGCGCCGACTCGACCAGCAGCTCTGCGTACTCCGGGTGGCGTTTGGCCCACGCGCTCACGTAGGGACAGGTGGGCAGGATCGTCCACTTCCCCTCTGCGCGAATCCGGTCGAAAGCGAACTGCGCCAGCCGTCCGGCCAGGCCGCTGCCCCGGGCGGACTCGTCCACCACGGTGTGGTTGAGATCCGCGATGGCGTCAGGCCGCAGCCGGTAGGTGATCCGGCCGACCAGGGCTCCGTCGACCCAGGCCTCGAACTGCCGTTCGGCCGGGTTGTGCTTCAGTTCCTCCGCCATGATTCCCTTCACTCCTGAGGATCTTCGAGTGCCTGGTCGAGCCGGAGCTGCCGGGGCGGTGCCTGATCTCCCTCGCGCCGCCGGCTGACCAGCACGTCGCATTTGGCGTGCTCCACGATCTGCGCGGTGACCGAGCCGAGCAGCAGCCCGGTGAATCCGCCCAGGCCGCGGGTGCCCACCACCAGCACCCGTGCCCCTTCCGAGGCTCGGACGAGTTCCCGACCGGCGGCGCCGTGGGCCACCACGATCTCGACCTCAACGTCGGGGAACTCGGCACAGCGCCCGGCGATCTGTTGCTGGACCTGGGCGTGGACCGCCTCGGCGAAGTCTTCGACCGGAGGGACGTAGCCGGGGGACCAGGTGGCAGGGCGCGGTGCGGTGCTGATCGTCCAGGCCCGGATCACCCGGGCACGGACACCGAGCTTCGAAGCCAGCCAGAGGCCTTTGCGCAGGGCTTCGTCGGCGAATTCCGAGCCGTCGTAGCCGATGACGATGGGAGCCGATTCATCCATGACCAGACTTTACCCGCCCAGCGCCGGATCCAGCAGGGGATCCGACCACCGCCTGGACGCGGAATCGACGACGAGGCACGACGAGAGCTCGCTCTCGATCGGACAGCGGAGGAAGATTCGGCGAGCGCAGCGAGGAGGAGAAACCGGGCGATTCGGGCCTGCTGCCTGCATAGTGCACGCAGCTGGCCGGAATCGCCCGGTTTGTGCGAGACCTCCTCGGCGCAGGGCCGGAATCTCGCGAGGCGGAGAGATCCCAGACGAATCGTCTGGGTCAGGCGGCCTTGACGGCCGAGATCTCGAGTTCCAGGGTGACCTTCTCGCTCACCAGGACGCCGCCGGCCTCCAGCGCGGCATTCCAGGTGAGGTCCCAATCCTTGCGGTTCACCACGACCGAGCCCTCGAAACCGACCCGCTCGTTGCCGAAGGGATCCACCGCGACACCGCCGAACTCGAACGGTACGGTGACCGGCTTGGTGACGCCGCGGATGGTCAGGTCACCGGTCACCTTGACGGTCGACTCGTCGGCGATCTCGAAGCCGGTGCCCACGAAGGTGAGGGTGGGGTAGTTCTCCACGTCGAAGAAGTCGGCCGAACGCAGGTGGGCGTCCCGGTTGGCGTCACGGGTGTCGATGCTGGCGGCCTGAATGGTCACCTCCAGCGAGGAGGCGGACGGGTTCGCGCCATCGATGCTGGCGGTACCGGTGACCTCGTCGAAAGAGCCGCGGACCTTGGCGACCATGGCATGGCGGGCGACGAAGCCGACCCGGGAATGGCTCAGATCGAGGTTGTAGGTGCCGGACAGGCTGCGGATGCCTTGGGTTTCGACGGCGGTGCTCATAGTGGGGTTCCTCTCAGGGGTAAGCTCAACGGTCAATAATCTAGTTCTCAATCATTCAAATGTCAACTACTTTCCTGGCGGCCGGTTCTCCCGCGGCGAGATCGCGCCGGTCGCCCCCGGTCGAGCGCGTGTATCCTGCCCGGAAAGGAACCCCTCGCAGGGCCGCGACTGGTTTGCCACCAGGCAGGAGGAAACATGACCCACGCTGTGTTCAGCCGTGATGACGTGACGCTTGAGTTGCCACAGGTCCCGGCCAGCCTGGGCAACAACGGCTACGACATCTCCAAGCTGCTCTCCACCACCGGCGACACCACCATCGATGTCGGCTTCGCCAACACCGCCTCCTGCCAGTCGGCGATCACCTTCATCGACGGAGAAGCCGGCGTCCTGCGCTACCGCGGCTACCCGATCGAGCAACTGGCCGAACAGGCCACCTTCCTCGAGGTCTCCTACCTGGTGCTCCACGGCGAGCTGCCCACGGCGGCCCAGTTGGAGGAGTTCAGCAGCAACATCGCCAGGCATCACATCATCGACGAACGGCTGCGGGAGATGTTCCGCACCATGCCGCGCAAGTCGCACCCGATGCCGGTGCTGGCCGCGGCGATCAACGCGCTCTCCACATTCTCGGTCTCCCGGTATGGCGAAGACGCCTACAGTCTCGACCGTGCGACGCACGTGCTGATGGGGTCGGTGCCCACCCTGGCCGCCTACGGCTACAAGAATTCGGTAGGCCAGCCGTTCCTGTACGCCGACGACTCGCTGGACTACATCGAGAACTTCCTGCGGATGTCATTCGGGCTGCCCTCGGGGCCCTACCCGTTCGACGATGCGATCACCCGCGCCCTGGATGTGCTGTTGATCCTGCACGCCGATCACGAGCAGAACTGCTCGACCTCGACCGTCCGGATGGTCGGTTCCTCCGGCGCCAACATCTACGTCTCGGTCGCCGCCGGCGTGAACGCCCTCTCCGGGCCGCTGCACGGCGGCGCGAACCAGGCGGTGCTGGAGATGCTGCAGGGCATCCAGCGCGAGGGGGGTGACGTCCAGACCTACGTCAACAAGGTGAAGGACAAGAAGGACACCACCAAGCTGATGGGCTTCGGTCACCGGATCTACAAGAACTACGATCCCCGCGCGGCCATCGTCAAGAAGCATGCGGACGCCATCCTGAACACCCTGACCGGGTCGGATGAACTGCTCGACATCGCGGTGAAACTGGAAGAGGCGGCGCTGGCCGACCCCTACTTCCAGGAGCGCAAGCTCTACCCGAACGTCGACTTCTACACCGGCCTGATCTACCAGGCGATGGGTTTCCCGCAGAACATGTTCACCGTGCTGTTCGCACTGGGTCGCCTGCCCGGCTGGATCTCCCACTGGCGCGAGCAGTACACCGATCCTGCGACGAAGATCAACCGCCCCCGCCAGGTGTACACCGGCGAGGTGCTGCGCGACTACGTCCCGCTCGCCCAGCGCGACTGACCTGGCCGCACCGTGCCGCCACGCCTGTGGCCGCCGATTCCTGCTGCAGACGTATCACCCTCCTGCCCAGCGGACTCTCCTCAGCATCACCGACAGGAGGCATCATGAAGCTCATCAGACTGGCCGCGATCGCATCCGGCCTGGCGCTGACCGCCACTCTCGTGGCCCCGACGGCAGCGGCTGCGTCCCCGTCCCGTCCGGCGCTGTTGCCCGCCGCCAAGCCCAAGGCGGTCGGGACTGCGAAGATCGATGTCGACGGCGACGGCCGTAAGGACACCGTGAAGGTCACCCGGCTCTCGTCCACGAAGTACAAGGTGGCGGTCACCACGGCCAAGAAGAAGGCGAGCATCACGATCACCTCGACCATCAGGCAGGACTGGGGCGAGGACAACCCCTACTGGGGAGCGGCGAAGCTCGACAAGGTCAAGGGCCACGAGCTGCTCGTGCTGACCGGGGGCGGTGACGGCGTCAGCATCGCTGCCCTAACCTGGCGGAAGGGCAAGCTGATCAGGCAGGCGGCTCCCAAGGCGCGTTCCTCGAAGTACGCCTGGTACTCGCTGGGCACCGACTGGGGCCATCACGGCTATCGCTTCTACACCAAGAACGGGAAGCGCTACGTCGAGCAGTACGGCCTGTTCAAGATGGGCACACCGCGCTGGGAGGGCACGATCGTGACCTCGAAGTGGACGGCCTCGGGCTGGAAGCAGACCAAGAAGAAGAACGTGTCGCTGACCGACGCACAGGCCGGCAAATACCCCGGAGGGTTCGTCGGAGTGAAGATCGTCCATCCCTGACCGACGCGGAACCTCTGACGAAACGGATCCCACCCGTGGCCTCGGGTGGGATCCGTTCGCGTTCGAGCCGGCCATCGACTCACGGCACCGGATGGCTGCGGAAATCCGGCCTGACAAGCTGGGACACCAGGAACCGTCCCCCGATGCCCCCGCTGCGGACCGGTCAGTCGAGCACCTTCTTCCAGGCACCCTCGTAGGCGACCGGGACGAAACCGAGAGCCTCGTTGATGTCGAGCATCGGACGGTTCTCCTCGGCGTTGTAGGTGATCACCCGCGGAGAGCGGGGCGCGAACTCCCGCCAGGCGACGAGGTTCTCACACTTCACCAGCAATCCCAGTTGGTGGCCGCGGTGTTCCCGTAGCACCAGGGTGTCGTTCTGGTGGGTGGCTGCGGTGTGGTCGCGTCCGAGAGTGAGCTCGCTGAAGGCAACCAGCTCGCCGGTCGCGAGGTGCTGGGCCGCGGTCACCCGTACCGTCATCCCTCCGTCGAGGTAGCGCTGGTCGTGACGCTCCAGCCGCGCGGCGTCCCAGATCTCCTCGTCGAACTCGAGCGCACCCGCCGGAGCGTCGGTGATCATCCGCGACTTCATCCAGGCGTAGCCCTCGACGTAGTCCGGCGGGGTCGGCAGGAACCAGCTGACCACCCGGTACCCGGCGGAGGTCGCGCGGGCCTGGTCCAGCAATCGCTCGACGGCGTCGAACGGGGCGTGCAGATCCAGTGCGGAGCTTCGTTCGATCTGTTCCAGGGTGTAGCCGTGCTTGAGGAAGAACCGCGCGGCCGGGTCAGCCGCCGGCAGCGAGCCGAACCCGGTCGGCGGGACGAGCCGATCGCCCGGCGCCTCGTTGTGTTGTGCCCAGGCCTGCAACACCGTGCGGCCGTGCTCGCGCGCGGTCCGCTCCACGAGCTCATAGGCCCGGCTGCCCCAGCCGTAGCCGTGGGCGTCGCGCAGCAGTTCGACCAACCAGTAGCCCACCCGCGAGCCTTCCTCATTGGGCAGGTCGAGGCCGGCCCGCCCGACCACGCGCTGGTCGGCGACGATCAGCCAGACGAACCGCTCCTGATCGGGATCCGGCTGATAGTTCGGCAACAGTTCAGCCGGCGTCATGGCGTGGTCGTCCCCGCCGGTGATCTCGCGATAGATCTGGTTGCGGACCTCGACCATGGCGATGAAGTCGGCCGCGTCCGTGGCGTCGATGCTGGCCGGAATCGCCAGGGGCCGGAGTTCGATTCCGGCGACGGTGGTGGTCATGATTCTCCTTCGTGCGAGGTGCGGCCCGGCTGGGCCGCACCTCAGCGCAGTTGCAGGCGGAGCAGCGCTTCGCGCTGCTGAGCGGTCAGGTCACGCTGGTCGTCCTCCAGGAAGGCCAGCAAGGCACTCCACCGGCTCTGCCGGGAAATGCGGGTCGCGGTGCGAAGCGTGGTGTCCACGCGAGGCACGGTCGTAGGGACGGTCTTCTCGTCCGAAGACACGGTGACGTTCTCCATGGGCGGAGACGTGGTGGTGGTCATGATGGTGCTCGATTTCTGCTTGACATGTTCAGGGTTGGGTGGCGCCGTGGTACGGACGCCCAGGACGTGGCCGGCACGGGCCATCGTCGGGTCGGGGCTCTGGACGGAGTGCTCCGGAAAGCCGGTCGCCTGCGAACCTCGCGGCAATGCGAGAACGGACATGGATGTTCCTTTGTTTGTGGGAGTCGAGAAGGACGTGCGACGCAGTGGCGCCTACGCCGTGACAGCGTGCGAGCGCACGCTTCGAGCGCGGAATGTCAGGTGAGGCGAGGGGAGGCCGCCCGAAGATGGGCAGACTTCTCCCGTGCGCGCGTCAGTTGGTCGTGAGCGCGGTGGCACCGAGGAAGCGGATCCCCCGCAGGCGCGCGACCGTCGAGACGGCAATCATCGAATTCATCATCGGGGACCTCCTTTCAACCTCGTTGTGGGCCAGGTTAGAAGGTACGCCCACGAGCCGCCGCTCGTCAAGCATGCATCCCCTCGCCGGGGCGCAGGCTATCGACCGCGGTCGCGTTGCTGACTAGTTTGGTGCCGACACCAAGGCTGGGGAGAGGGAACGATGGAAGTCCAGATCGCCGAGGAACGCATCGTCGTGCTCACCGACCGGTTCAGCATGGATCACGCCGAGGGAAGGGCGTGGGCGCGCCGCGCGGATGCCTTCGGGACGGTCGCCAAGCTGGGCGGGTTCCTGAACCGTGCCGCGGCCGACGACTACGAGTGCGTCTACCGGGAGCGGCGGCTGCAGCCCTTCTGGCGGTTGAAGGCCCAGGCGGTGACGGTCTACGAGCGCACCCGCAGCTATCCGGTCACGGTCACGCCCAGCGTCAGGACGGTGCAGCTCGGCGGCGAGACCTTCACGGTCGAGAACGGTCAGTTCAAGCTGACCGGACTGGAATCCTGCCGTGACGAGGTCTCCCGCGACTACTACTACGACGGCCTGAGCCGGGCACAGAACCCGGCATTGGCCTCCTATCTGCAGTACCCAGGAGCACTCAGCGACGCCGACACCCTGGCCGCGACGGCGGAATCCGGCACCGTGGTGGTGCCGCCGGAGAACAAGGCGTCCATGCTGGTGCGGGAGGCGGTCTCGGCGACCATCGGGCAGGTCGACGCCGATCGGGTGCTGGAGGAGACCGTGACGGTGGAGATGGTCGACCTGATCTACCGGCCGGTCTACGCCTTCCGCTACCAGCACGGCGGCAAGGAGGGCGTCCTGGAGTTCGACGGGCTGACCGGCGAGACCCGGGCGGACGGCTCCACCTTCGAGCAGTACTTCGGCAAGGTTCTGGATCCGCGCTTCCTGCTGGACGTCGGCGTGGAGGCGGTCGACCTGGTCATCCCCGGCGCCAATCTGGTGCGCATGGTCGTCGAGCACGGGGCGAAGAAGATCGTCGACTCACGCAACCCGGAGCGGTGAGGCGAAAGGACGGTACGCACGCCGTCCTCCGCAGGGAATCTCGCGTCAGGGCAGGTCGAGCTTGACCAGGGCGATCGACTGGCGTTGCCAGGAGAAGGTTGCCCACAGCCGATCGTCGATCAGCGCCATCGCCGGGTAGGAGTACTCGCCTTCTCCCGTGGTGACGATGCCGGTCGCCGAGGCCGAGCGCGGGGCGCCGTCGCTCACCGGGGCGTCACCGCCGGCGTCGGCTCCGTCCACGACGGTCCGGACCGGCGTCCAGCTGATCCCGGCATCGGACGATACCGAGAGCACCAACCGCGAGCGGGCACCCCAGTCACCGGCGGCGTCGTTGTGCAGGCAGGCGATCCGGCCGTCCGGGAGCGCCACGGCGGCGATCCCGCTGTTGTTGTTGGGCAGCCCGGTGGCGGTTAGGGCGGGCCAGTCGAACGGGTCGCGGGTGGCGCTTCGGAACACCCGTCCGGCAGTACTGCGGGTGAGAACCACCAGGTCGCCACCGGGCAGCTTGACCAGGCATGGCTGGATACACCCGGCGCCGGGGACGGACGCGTGATCCAGCGGAAGCGGCACCTGCTGCCACCGGTGGCCGCCATCGGCACTGACATCGATGAAGCAATCCCAGGCCGGTGGTTCCCACACCTCGACGGATCCGGGAGCGAGCCACAGGTCGCTGTGGCTCACCGGAGGTTGCCGCGTCGGTCCCCGGCCTCCCGAGGTATCGCCGGGCACGAGTTCGACCGGCTCGCTCCAGGTGAGCCCCTCATCGGCGGAGCGAGCGACCCAGGTCGTCCACTCGTCGATGCGGGATCCCCGTTTGTAGAACAGCCAGATCCGGCCGTCCGGGCCGTCGGCCAGGACCGGATTCCAGTGCGGCTGCGGGTCCTGGGGCGCGATCGGGGTGAGCCGGACGAGTTCTCCGTCCCGGCGCAGCACCTGGATGCCGGTGTCGGGGTGTCCCTCCCGCGGCCCGGCGAACCAGGCCACGAGCAGCACGCCCGAGGGACGGGGAAGCAGGGTGCTGGCATGCACCTGCACCCCGTCCACCGGCTCGATCAGCAATTCCGCCTGTCTCACACCACGCCGCCGTCGACCGACTTCACCGCGCGGCGACGATCGAGCACGCGCTTGATGACCGGCCAGAACAGCGACCCGACCGCCAGCAGCAGCAGCACCAGCGAGATCGGACGGGTCACCAGTTCGATCGGATGCCCGATCAGCACGGCGCGCCGCAGGCTCGCCTCGGCCAGCGGGCCGAGGATGAAGCCCAGGACGATGGGCGCGACCGGAATCCCCACCCGGCGGAAGAACAGACCGATCACACCGAAGACGACCATCTGCACCACGGTGAGCACGTTGTTGGTGGTGGAGTAGGTGCCGACCACGCAGAAGATCACGATGACCCCCCACAGCAGCTGCGGCTTGAGGTCGAGCAGCTTGGTCATGCCTTTGGTGCGGATCAGGCTGACGATCGTCGCACCGAGCGTGGCCAGCAGCATGATCGCGACGATGGTCACGATGATGTCCGGACGACGCTCGAACAGCGACGGGCCGGGCTGGATGCCCCAGATGATCATCGAGCCGAGCATGATCGCCATCACCGAGTCGCCGGGGATGCCGAGCGACAAGGTGGTGGTGACCGCGCCGCCGAGCGTGGAACTCGATGCCGTATCCGAACCGACCAGGCCCTCGATCGACCCCTTACCGAACTCTTCGGGATTCTTGGAGATCGCTTTGGCGCGGTTCCAGCCGACCAGCCCGGCGATGTCACCGCCGACCGCGGGAACGACGCCCAGCACCGCGCCGACCAGCCCGGACTGGGCCATCGGCTTGGCCACTCGCTTCAACTCACTCCTGTTCGGCCACCAGCGGCCCAGCGAGGTGATCGGCTTGACCTTGTGCTCGGCGTGGGTGAGCGCCTGATCGAGCACTTCGGCGATGCCGAACAGGCCGATGATCAGGGCGATGAAGTGCAGCCCGCTGGTCAGTTCGTAGGTGCCGAAGGTGAAGCGGGCGTCGCCGGTGATCGGGTCGAGCCCGATCAGGCCCAGCGAGATTCCGAGGAAGCCGGCAAAGATGCCCTTGGCCAGCGAGGCGGACGAGATCGAGATGATCACGGTCAAACCGAAGACCACCAGCGCGAACATCTCGAAAGGCCCGAAGCGCAGCGCGAATTGCGCGATCGGCTGGGCCAGGAAGATCAGCACCAGCATCGACATCAGGATGCCGACCGTGGTGGCTATCGCCGAGATCGACAGGGCCAGCCCGGCCTGGCCCTTGCGGGCCATCGGATAGCCGTCCAGGGTGGTGGCGATCGCCGCCGGGGTGCCTGGCGTGTTGACCAGGATGGACGGAATCCGATCGCCGAACTGGGCGGAAACGTAGATGGCCAGCAGCATCGCCAGGCCCTGGGCGGGTTCAAGAGTGAGGGTGAACGAGGTGGCCAGGGCCACCGCCATCGAGATCGTGATCCCCGGGAAGACGCCCACCAGCAGGCCGAGGCCCAGCCCGATCACGAAGCACAGCAGCGCCATGGGCTCGAAGAGCGCCGCGAGACCGGCAGCGATCGCGTCGGGGCTCACAGCGCCACCTTCAGCATCAGCCGGAAGATGAGGAAGATCAACAGCGTGATGACGCCGGGGAACAGCAGCAGGGTCGTCCAGCGCCGCAACCCATAGACCCAGTTCGTCCCGATCAGGAACAGCGGCGCCAGGACCAGGAAGGGAACGCCGAACTGCCACGCCACCACCATGGCGATCAGACCGCCGACGGTGGCCAGCACGGAGATCCACCCGGAACGCTGGGCGGGGTCGACGGTGCGCTCGATGGTGGTGAAGAGGGCGTTGTAGAGCATCCACAACCCCATCGCGAGAATGCCGACCGCGATCACCGTGGGCCACCAGCGGGGGTCGATGCCGCCGGTCTCATTGCGGACTTCGATACCGCGGGCGCCCAGCAGCATCGCCAGGCCCAGCACGATGACGACGGCCGCGACCGCCCGCTCCAGCAAGGGAGCGGGCGGCGCGGCCGCGTGGTCCTCGGCGTCGACCGGGTCGACAGCCTGATCCGTCATTTCTGACCGATGATCTCGGCGAATCGATCGAACTCGCTCTGTGCGAACTCGGCGAACTCCTGCGCGTTCCGGTAGACCACCAGGTTCCCGCTGGAGGTGATCACCTCTTGGTAGGAATCCTCCTGAACCGCCTTGGCGATGCCGTCTTCGAGGGTCTTCTTCACATCGTCCGGCAGGCCCTTGGGAGCGTAGATGCCGCCCCAGCCGCCGACCTCGACCTCAACGCCCTGCTCTTTGGCGGTGGGCACGTCAGGCATCTCGGGGTGTCGCTCGCTGTGGAACAGCGCCAGCACCTTGAGCTTGCCATCGGCGAGGTTCTGCTTGACCTCGTTCACGCCGGAGACCGCTGCGTCCACCTGGTTGCCGAGCACCGCACCCACGGCGGGAGCCCCACCGTCGAACGGCACCGGGGTGACCTGGGCGCCGGTCTGGTCGGCCAGGATCAGCGCACCGAGTTCCCAGATCGAGCCCGCGCCGGAGTTGGCCACCGTCATCGGCTTGGTCTTGGCGGCCTCGACGAAGTCGGCCAGGGTGTTGTACGGGCTGTCGGCGGGGACGGAGAGCGCACCCGGGCCCAGCATGATCTGGCCCAGCAGGTCGAAGTCGCTCGGCTTGATGTCGTAGTTCATCGAGCCCAGCATCGCGATCTCCACCGGACCGAAGCCGATGGTGTAGCCGTCGGCCGGCTGATCCTTGACGTACAGCATGGCGGTCGATCCCGAGGCCCCCGGACGGTTCTCGACCACGATCGACTTGCCGAGGATGGGCTCCAGCGCGGTAGCGAGCGCCCGCGAGGAGAGATCGGAACCGCCACCGGCGGCGGCCTGCACGATCAGGGTGAGATCCTTGCTCGGGAAGGCGGCATCAGTTCCGCCACCACCGTCGTTGGAGCAGCCGGCGGCTGCGATCATCAGGGCAGCCGAAGCCGCCAGGCTCACCATTAGTTTGCGCTTCATCAGATTCCTCCTTGGTAGCTGGCCACCAGATCAACCACGTCGGTGATCTGGGTCTGGACAAGGTCGTTGGGGGTGTCGATCAGCATCCGGCAGTGGCCTCCGGCAAGGCCCTGCAGATCCAGCGCGGCCTTCAGCGCGGCGATGCTCGGCCCCAGGACGGACACCACCCGGACGATGATCTGCTGGGCTCGCTCGATCCCGGCAGCATCGCCGCCGGCCATCGCGGCACGTAGTGCCGCCCACGGTGCCGGACAGGCCCCGCTGACCCCGGAAACCGTGCCGGTACCGCCGGCGGCCATGACGTTCGGGACGTCGGCGTCGTTGCCCGACCAGAGCTTGAAGCCGGCCGGAGCCGCCGCGAGGTACTCGTCGACGCGAGTGGAGGCGGTGGCCGAGACCTTCAGTCCGTCGATTCCGGATTTCAGCAGTTCGGGTAGAGCGGCGGGCAGGACGTCGGTGACGGCGACGTCGGGGAAGACGTAGCCGTACAGTTCGCCACCACAGGCCTGCTTGATCGCCGCCCAGTGGCGCAGGACACCCGAGGTGCTGGCCGGCAGGTAGTACGGAGTGATCGCGGCAAACCGGGTGGCGCCCAGCCGGCGGGCCTCCGCGGCCAACTGCAGCGACTGCCGGGTGCTGGCGGCGCCGACATGCACCACCACTCGCTGCGGGCCGAACACCTCCAGGCAGGCAGCTGCCAGGCCGGAGCGCTCGGCGGGTTCAAGGGCCAGGTACTCCCCCGTCGTCCCGGCGACGAACACCCCGTCCACCAACGGTTCGAGCCGACGCAGGTTGGCTACGAAGGCCGCCTGGTCGATCTCACCGGTGGCCGTGAAAGGGGTGGTGAGGGCGCTGAGCACCTCTGGAGACCGCATGGCACCTACTTCGTTGTTCGTCAACCGTTAACGGTTTCCGAACAGTAGCGTGTACTTGGTTGGATGTGCAACGATCTTTACCCAATCGTGATCGAGGGGGAGCCGATGGGTCAGACGGCCTTGAAAGTCGTGGCTCTGGGTGAACAGTTGGCCGACGAGCTACGCGGACGCATCGTGCGTGGCCAGATTCCCGCGGGCATCCATCTGGTGGAGGATTCGCTGGCGGCCAGCTACAGCGTCAGCCGCGGCCCGGTCCGTGATGCCCTGCGCGCCCTGCTTGCCGAAGGCCTGCTCGAGACCCGGCGCCGCGGGTTCTACGTCCGGCGGTTCCAGCAGAGCGATATCGACGAGCTGTACGAGATCCGCGGTGCCGCAGAGCAGCTCGCCGGGCGGCTCGCGATCGAGCGCAGCGACCCCCGGTCGTGGGAGCAGGCCCGGGCTCATCTCGACGAGATGCTCCGCCATGCCGAAGCCGGCGACCAGCACGCCTTCGCGGTGGCCGACCTCGCCTTCCACACCGAGTTCTACCGCAATTCCGGCAGCGCGCGACTGCTCAGCCTGTGGCGGCAGTACGAGCCGACCTTCGCGACCCTGCTCGACATCACCAACAGCCAGGACGCGGATCTGCGCCCCTCCTATCACGATCACGAGGTGCTGCTACAGCATCTGCTCGACCGGGATGCCGCCGGCTTCAGCGCGGCGCTGGACAAGCACCTCGAAGGCTCGCATCGCAGGCTCAGCGGCGCGATAACCCAGCCCGCCTGACGCGTCGAATCACCCTCGGTGTCGCGCCTTGGGCTCCCACGATCACCACCGGTATTGCGGCGCATCGATCGGCGAGCAGCGGCTGATCAGGCTCGCCTGGCCCGGGGCCGTCCCTCCATCACCTGCTGGCAGAGCATCACGGTCGCCGGCAGAAGGTCGACGCCCAGGGCGCGAGCCTGCTGGGTGAGGCGAAGGACCTGGCGCTCCACCCCAGGACGGTTCCCGGCGGCATGTTCGATACGGATCCGAGCGCACATCAGCAGTTCGTCCTCGGGAGCGACCATCAGTGCCCGTTCGGTCGCCCAGCGGGCCAGGTCGAGCTCGCGACGATGGAGAGCCCGATCCACCAGCACCAGCCCGGCATCCCGGAGCGTCGCCGCGACATCGCTGCGTAATCCCTCGGCCCAGTACCACTGGCTCGGGGCGGCGTCGGCCAGCATGCCACCACGGATCAGGTCGAGCGCGGCCACCAGCCCTTCCTCACCGATCCGGTTCACCCCGGGGCCGGTCAGCAGGCGTAGTCGCATCACGTCGGAGGTGACGTCCGGGTGCAGTCGGATCCGGCCGGAGTAGGCCTCGGGCAGGTACGGCTCCCCCTCCGGATCGGTGCCGAGCCAGGCTCGAAGCCGGCTGAGATTCGAGCGGCGGGTGGTCTCGGCGATGCCGAGGCCGGCGGCCATCTCGGTGGCGGTGCGTCCGGGGTGTTCCAGCAGCCAACTGCACAGCTCCATCAGTTGGTAGCGCGCCCGGTTCGGCTCCTGACCGGCGGCGCTGGTCAGGTCGATCGGCCCGATCAGAAGCAGGGTGGGATGCGGTCGGACCAGCCGGCGCAGACTGACGATGTCCACAGGATCCTCCCTCGGTGGGTGGCGAGAAGGGAGAAGACGCAGGTTGGTGGCGTCGGAATCCGACCACCAGGGGGCCGGTTCGGTCTCGGTCGTCTCCGCCACCCGGTACCAATCGGTGACCGCGGCCCGCGTGCTCTCCGGGATGGCGTGGGCGTTGAGTTCTCCGCCGGCATAGCGTCCATTGGGTCGGTGGGGATCGCCGAACAGTTCCCACTGCGCGTCGGCTCCGACTTCGGCGATCACCACGGCCGCGATGCCCAGCCTGGAGCCGGCGAGCAGGTCGTCGATCTCCTGATGCTGCGCCGAGCTGAGCGGGCCGTGGAAGACGTAGATCTGTGGCCTGACGGCATCCGCCCGCTCTGGATCGGTGCGCAACCGGGCCAGCTCGAGCCCGTCCAGTTCACGGTGTCGCCGGGCATGGTGCAGACGCAGCTGGGTGAGCGCGGCGTCGGCATCACGGAGCCAGCTGACCGCCTCTCCACCGGCGACCCGGGCCACCTCTGCGTCCATCCCGACGCAGACCAGGGCCAGTTCGGCTGCCCAGGGCACGCAGGCGAGTTCGACGGCGATGGAGGCCAGGCTGGCGAGCTGAAGTTCGCGCTGCTCGGCGGCGATGCCGACCACGCCCGACCGTTCCAGATCGATCAGGACGGTCTCTCCGGCGTCGTTGGTGCCCAGACTGACCAGGGCGGGGTAGGCGCAGGGATGCTCGACAGCGCGCAGCGGATCGGACCCTTCGCTCGGAAGCGCAACCCACCAACTGCTCTGGTCGCCGTCGAAACCGGCGGGTGGAGGCCCGGCGGGGCTCGCCCAGCTGAAGCTGATCCGCTCCGGAGCGAGTGTCGCCTGCGCGAGTTCGGGCAGGGCCAACCCGGTCTGGTGGCAGTGCCGCCCGATCGTCCGAAGCGCCGCATCGAGCACGGCGGCGTGGTCGGGGACTCTGCGCCGGCCGACCGCCGCGTGCAGCCGGGTCAGTCCGTCATCCGGGTGCAGCACACGGCGACCCGGCGGTCGGACGCGACGCTGCAGCAACCGGCGTGCCTGCCAGCCACCCATCAGTCCGGCTGCCACCAGCGCCCCCAGGCTGCCGATCAGCGTGCTGTCGAGAGCCTGCGCTGCGTCGGTGGCATCAGCCCGGCCAGGTTGCGATTCCACCTCCTCTGGGGCGGCGCTCCCGTGGTGAGACTCCGGATCAGATGCGGGATGGCTGGGACGGGGTTGCCGTTCCGGTGCCGCTTCGCCGGCCCCGACTTCCTGGGACGCTTCGTCCTCGCCGCCCGGTTGACCACTCGAATCCGATCCTGGCTGGTCGTGGTCCACCCGCTGCTGCTGGTCAGGCGAGCGTCCCGAACCGACCCCGCCGTCCGGGGCTCGGCCAGGGGCCTCGGAAGCCTTGCCCTTCCGGTCGGCGCGCTCGGGGATGACCAGTTTCCAACCGATCTCGATGTGGTCGGGGTCGGAGATCAGTTCTTCGTTCGCCGCGGCGATCCTCGGCCAGCGACCGGTGCTGCCCAGGTGCTCCTTCGCCAGACCGCTGAGGGTGTCGCCACGTTCGACGGTCACCGTCTTCGGCTGATCCGCTGCTGCCGCCGGGCGAGTCGGCAGCCTCAGGCGTGTGCCGGCCGTGAGCTGACCGGTGGGGTCGGAGAGCAGATCGGGGTTCGCCCGGGCCAGGTCACGCCAGCGCCTTCCCTCACCGAGCAGTCGCTCGGCCACACTCCACAGATCGTCGCCGGCAGCCACGGTGTAGCTCTCGGCGGCGGCTGTCTCCGGGGCGGCCGGCGACCGTGGCTCGGGAGTCGGTGACGGCGACGGACGCTCCGCCAGCACCGACGCGGCGGTCGCCTTCTGCGGAACCGAGGGCTGCGCCTCGCCACCTTGGGGTTCCGCCGTCGTCCCGGGCCAACCGGCGACCGCCACCACCGCGAGCACCAATCCGGCGCAGAGTGCCTGCAGCCCGCCCAGCAGTGGCAGGTCTGGGATGAACCGGCTCCCACCGGCGTAGCGGACAATCTCCAGCACGGTCGCAAGGGTGAACGCCAGCCAGGCGAGCCAGCCGGCGAGGGTGAGGATGGTGAGCAACAGCGAGCCGTCGTCCGCCCGCCACCAGCCTTGCCCGAAGCCGCCCCAGCCGAGCAGCAGCACTGGTGCGCCGCCGATCGCCAGCACCATGGCCACGGCCGCGGCGACTGCCCTGATCCACTTCATCGCTGCCTCCCCCGATAGGTGTCGACCACCGACGATCCGGTTGCCGAGACCTCGAGCAGGCCCGGCCAGCCGGGGACGATCACGTCGCCCAGACCAACCGCGCAGGAGACACTCACCTGGATCTGGGCCCGGGTTCCCGGAGGGGCACTCAGGCCGCGCGCGTCGACCTCCACCCCGAGTTCCACGCAACGCAGGCCGTCAGCAGTGGCTTGAGCCCGGACCAGCGATTCCGCTGCGGCCACCGCGTCGGCCGGGGCACGTGCCAGGGAGCCGGCACGCGCGGCCCCGGCCGCCATCTGCTCCACGGTCGTCCGGGCCAGCCAGACCCGCGCACCTCCCACCACCACACCGAGCAGCAGCACCATCACCGGGACGATCAGCGCCAGTTCCACGGCCGCCGCTCCCCGTTCATCAGTTCTCATGGCCGGGTCACCTCCTCCACTGCGACAACCGCCTGGCCGCTGACCCGACCCTGACCGAGGTCGAAGAAGGTGGGGACCTGACCGGTGACCGTCACCAGGACCGTCCCGCCGTCCCGGCTGGCCTGAACGGTCACCTCCGTGAGCCCGGCGCGGCCCGCGATCGCCGCTGCTGCCGGTTCGATCGCCAGACCCATGGCGGCAGCATCGGCGGCTGCACCGGCGGCCTGCACCGCGACCGTCCGGCCATACAACCAGACCCCGGTCTGGACCAGGCCGAGCAGGATCGCCAGCAGCGTGGGCAGGACGATGGCCCACTGCGTCGACTCGCTCAGGCCTCGCTGGTCCCTGACCGGCGGCGGGGTGACCGGAGCGCTGGCCACGCGATGGATGAACCTGCGCATCGCACTCTCCTTCGTGACCGGACACTGGCTGGAGACGCCTGGGGTGGGTGTGCGTCCGGTGACTGTGGACTCTACGAGCGGAGTCGGCTCGGGGGGAAGAGGCGCCTACGGATCTGTGGATAACTTCGCACCTCCACAGCGGCACTCGACGCCGTTCACAGTGGCCGAGCCCGGGCGACTTTCCTATGTATGTAGCGTCCGTTCCACCGGAACTGCGTCCTGCAGCGCCGCAGCCTCTGCCAGCGCAGTTGCGTCAGCAGCGCTGCCGGGTGTGAAGCCCTCAGCAGCTTCTGCTACCGCCTCCGCGTCGATGTCTGCCATCGGGTCAGTAACCGCCGGGCCCGCGATCACGACCGGAACCGCAGACCCGGGCTCGGCCGCATGCGCACTGCCGACGCCTGCCGTTGAGGCCAGCACTGCGGGCGACAGAAGAGGAACTCCAATCCTCCCCATGCGACACAGTATCTATTGACCAGATGGTGCACTTGTCGCCAACGAGTCCTACCCTTCGAAAAACACCGTTCCGGGACTGTTCAACCTCAGGGAAGCCGGAAGTAGGCTGCCTTGCCCTTGCTGAGTTCGTAGCCGGCGTCGGAGTCCGACCAGGCGATCGCAACCGGCGGGTCGCCTGCCGGCGCAGCCACCGCGGCCTGGCAGTTCTCGAAGACCACGCTGGGATCGTCGCCGGGCATGGGGACGGAGTTCTTGGGGCAGGAGTCCCATCCGATGAGCATGAGCTTCTGCGCTCGATCTCCCGAAGCGGTCACCGGAACCAGTTCGGAGTAGATCGACCCCAGTTCGGTGTTGTCGCCGGAGACGTAGCGGGATTCGACCCGCAGGTACCACACGTCCATGCCCTTGATCTGCGGCAGCTTCTTGGTCAGCGTCTCCACATCGCCGGGTGGTGCCAGTTCGACGGAGACCAGCTGGTGGGCGAACAGGGCGGTGTTCCCGCTGCCATCGGTGAAGGGCACAACGCCGATTCCCGTCGTCGACTCTCCGGGCTGCAGCACGGCGGCCTCTGCGGGGTCGATCGCCGGGGGCGCCGGCGAAGCCTCCGAGGACTCCTCGTCCGACCCAGCAGGGATGCTGACAGCGGGCGTCGTGGGCCCACCGGTAACGTCGGTCTCCGGTGGCAGCGTACATCCGGCCATGAATCCGCCGGCGAGCAGGCCCAGCGCGACGGCGGCCAGCCTTCCCAAGATCGTCCTGGACTGCATTGATTCCTTCTCTCTCTCGATCTGAGTTCCCACAGATCATCAACGACCGGTCACCGCGGGAAGGAACAACGGCGAAGACCTGCGCACCCCATGGGCCAGACAGTCGTAACCCGACACCCGATCTGCACATGCCGGCGTTCTCACTACGGGAGCGCTGGACCGCCGGGACGCTGCACTACCGGGTGAGCCAGTCGCCCCTGCCGGGCCATCTCGACAAGTTCGCGTGCCGGATCAACCCGCGCAGCGCGCGAGCCCGCGGGATGCCCTTCAACAGCTGGGCGGCTATCTCGTCGTGGCGAGAGCCTGGGCTTGTTTCATCGGGGGGTCGGGTATGAATGCCGCCATCCAGGTTCGAGCGATGACCGCCAAGGATTCACGACCGGAGACCGCGAGTTTTCGCGACATGCGATGGATGTGCTGCTCCACGGTGCGAACTGACAGCACCAGATCGTCGGCGATCTGGGCCGGTGTGTCGCCGCTGGCCACCATGGCCAGGATGTGCCTCTCGCGGTCGGTGACGCCGATGGTATCGACCAGGGGCCTGAGCAACTGGGCGAGGCCCCTGTCGTCGCGGTGGAACCACGACCACATCTCATCGGCCATCTCGACCGCGGATCTGGCGTCTCCCTGGGAATGGAAGAGCAGTGCCGCCCTGACCCCGGCCCGGGTTGCATAGAGCATGAGGCCTGCTTCGGCCAGGTTGCCGGCGACCTGCCGCAGCCGCTCGGGCGCGGGCTTCACCAACTCCTGCGCATATGCCGCGATGCTCTTGAGCAGAGCCGATCCAGTTTGGCCGGCGAGTTCGGTGAGCTGCTTGGCACGGGCACGGACCGGGGCATGCTCCAATGCGATCATTCCGACCATCACCGCGCTGGCCGCGCACCCCGCCGCCATCCATTGCTCGGTTGCTGCCCACCCCGCGTGACCTGCCTTCTCGCGATCACCGGTGGCGAGCACATGGGCAAGCCGTGCCGGTATCCCCGGGTACACCTGTTCGCCGAGACCGAACCCGAGAGCTTGCTCGGCATATGCCAAAGCGGACTCCTTGAGTCCTCGTTCGGTCGCCACCACCGAAGCGAAGGCGAAGGTGGCTGCGAGGAAATGGACGTTGATCGAACCGGGCACCACCAGGGAGGACACCGTGTTCATGTGCGCGTCGAAGGCGCTGAGGCGACCTGTCAGGGCCAGCCCCAACGCCGCGAGGTAGGCGTGTCCTTCGGACCATGACACATCCAGCGCCGTCCGAGACGACTCGTACTGCTCGATGGCCCACGCCGTCGCCTCCTCGACGTCGCCGGCCAGGAACATCGCCAATCCCCTGACCACGTCGTCGGCCTGCCCCAAACCGAGGGACTCGCCGGAACCCGGTCCGTCCAGGGCGGTGAGCGCCTGTTCAGGCATGGCGCGAGCCACCCAGAGTTCGGCGGTGACGGTGCGGATGAAGTCGAAGGAGAGCTGATGTTCATCAGCGCCCGCGGACGTCAGCTCCACGGGATCGATCGCGTGCGAGCACACCAGTGTGATGTGAGCACGTACGGCGCGGATCGCGCCGTCGAGGCCGGTGAGTTCACCACGCAGCCAATCCAGCAGGCGGTAGGCGTCAGCTACGCGATCCTGGACGATACCCAGGTGGCAGGCCCACCAGGTGTGCAGCAGAACCCGGTCGAGATCTGGGCCCTCGTCAAGGGTCGAACTCATGACCTGTGCGATCTGGTCCGGTTCCGCGCCGATGTGACCCAGCGCAGTCAGGTAGCGGTAGGCCGCCCATGGCGTGGGTTCCTCCAGCCATGCCACCTGCCTGGAGCGAGCCTCGCGTTGCCAGAACTCACGGGTGCGATGGCTCAGCAGCGCGCTCTGCCCGACAACCACGCCCGAGAGATCGGCCGACGAGGTCACGAAAGCCCCGCCGGCGGCCCGCTCTATCTCCCTCAATCGCCACTGGCCACTCTCCGCCCGGTAGTGGTCGGCCAGGATCGGCGGATAGACCACCAACTCGTCGACATCCCGGACGCGGATCACCCGAACGAACCCCTGCGTCTCCAGGAGTTCGAGTTGCGCTGCCTCCGGCAGGAGACTGGCCTTCTCGACGCTCAGGGCCTCGGCCACCGCGACGACCTGAAGTGCCCTCCTGGCCTCTTCCCCCAACCCGATCAGCACCGACTCGATGGTCGGGGCTAGCTGCGGGGACCATACGGACCCCGCCAAGCGCCACTGCGCTCCAGCTCGCACGAGCCCTCCACGGCGACGCTCGACCGCTCTGATGGTCGCGATGCTCAGCCCCGGCAACCCGCCGCAGGCACTCGCCACCATCCCGAGCGAGGCAGGCTCCAGCGCCACGCCGGCCTTGGTCCGCAGGAGCTGGTCGATCTCCTCGGGCCGCCACGGCGGGACCACGACCCGGACCGAGGGCGAGAGGTAGGGCGCGATCGAGGTGCCTCGCAACCCGGCCGCTGCCGGCCTGGCCGCGGTGAGCACGGTGATACCGGAGCGCCGCGCAGCAACGAGAATGGCGTGCGTCGAAGCGGTATCCAGCCAGTCCGCGTCGTCGACGGCAACCACCGAGAGACTGGAGTTCAGGCTGTCGGTGAGGGTTCGGCGTGCCGAGTCGACCTTGAGATCCCGCGCCGGTTTCAACTCGATCGCCATCAGCTCGCGGGTCGGCGGGCCCGGTGCGGGAACGGCCGCTGTGAGCGCGACGTTCTGACCGCTGCTCGCCAGAAGGTCGCGCACCTGCTGAATGATCCAGCTCCGCCCCGAGCCGGGCAGCCCTACCAGTTCAACGTGGACACCCTCAAGGAGGAGGTCAGCGACCTGGCGCACCACGGTTTGCGCACCTCGCGAGGCTCCTGATCCGTTCATGTTTTCGCCTGTCGTTGATGGCTCAGAGTACCGGTCGGATTGGCCACACCGCTCCTGGTGTGGGGGGAGCAAGGTCTGCGGCCAACCCGACCGGTCGCCGGGCCGTCTGCGCGAAGCAGGACACGGCCCGTGGAGTGCCCTGGCCCCGGGGGAGAAGCCGTGGGCACTGGGAGAGAGGCGCCGTTCTCACCGGTGCTGAGGCTAGGCCAGGTCCAGGGCGAGATCGGGGGCTGTCGCACCCCGGGGTGGACACACACGCAGGAATGCCCTTGAGGAGTCGTACCGGAACGCGGCATCCGACGGCTCCACCGAAGCCACCCACGTGGTTCGATCGTGTTCGCACGCAATCGGCACTCGCCGTCATCGACGTGGACCGGACAGCAGCCGGGGGTACGCAAAGCAGGCCGGCGGGGTGCGACTCTCGGGCCCTGGCTGCGCAGTCCTGAAGATCTCCCGGATCGATCGGCCTAGCCTGACGAAGCGGCGTAGCTAGTCACGGCACGGTCCCGCTGCTACGGCGATGCGAAATCAGAAGTCAACTTCTTGGAGTGCAAGGGAATGCCGACAGAATGCGTGCGTGGTCCGGTCTTGCGGTGTGCCTTGGCCATGGTCGCGACCGCGACCATAGCGGCCGGGTTCACCCCCCTGACGAAGTCCGGGGCCGCAGTGTTGCCGGATGCCGGGCCGGTGGCAGCTGGAATCATCGATCCCGAGTGCCCGCCGAGCTGGCAATGGCCGCCCATCCATAGCGATGATCCTTCCTACACCGACTACAACATCTCGGTCTTCGCCGGTGGCGACTTCAGGGTCGAGGGCTCCTCCGCTGAAGCGGAGGGGCGAGTGTGGGTCGCGGGACAGACGCTGATCAACCGGCAGCCGCCCTCGCTGTTCAACCTCGGCCGGATCGGTGCAGGTTCCCAAGTTGCGCCACCGCCCGGCTCCACGATGCTGCTCACCGGCACCACCACCAGCGATCACCTCACCGTCACCGACGGCAACCTCCTCGATGTCGGGCATGGCCTCGACGGCGGTGGCGACATCCAGGTCGCCGGTGACGTCGTCCCCAATGTCTCCCGGGTGGAGACCAACGGCGGCGGAGTCTCGTACCAGCTGGGCCCCGAAGCGACCTCACAGTACGCGGGATTCGGCGACGACCTTCGAGGGCTCTCCAGCTACCTGGACGACCAGATCCCCAACGGCGCCCTGTCCGTGGACGGCAACCGGCTGCACTTCACCGGCACCGGCGAGCCCGGCGTGCTGCAGGTCTTCGATATCGACGCCGCTGCGCTCGGGCAGCCCACCGTCGAACTGTACTTCAGGGGCATCCCCGATGAGACAGCGGTGGTCATCAATGTGCGTGGCACCACCGCCTCGTTCAATCCGGTCTGGATCCAGGACGAGAACGAGCGCGCGGACTACTTCGGTTCACCCCGGTTCGCCACCGTCGCGGTGCGGACGCTGTGGAACTTCACTGACGCCACCTCACTGGGACTGCTCGGTACCAGCCAGATACTCGGATCGATCCTGGCGATGGACGCTGACCAGACCCTCGTCACGGCATCCACCAACGGACGGCTCTACGTTGGCGGAGACCTGACCCTCAACGGCGTGGGCAACGAACTGCACAACTATCACTGGCCATGGTCGACGATCACCGAATGCGCGAGCGTTCCTGAAGTGCCGGGCGTGCGGCCGATGGGACGCGTGGCGGTGGCCAAGTTGATGTATGGCGACTACTCCACCATGACATCGGTGTCGGAGCAGAGCTTCGTGGGCACCGCACAGTGCCCGTCGGACCATGAACTCGGCGCTCCGGCACGCGGGTTCCGCTGGCGCGCGATGCCCGGCCAGGTCTCGGAGAACAACTCGATGGCGATCGGACAGCGGTGCACCGTGACCGAAATGGCGCCCGAGACCCCAGCCGGCGAGGGCCTGGCATGGGGTGATCCCATCATGGATCCCGCCGACGGGACCATCGTCGTCACCGAGGACGCCCAACAGGTCGACGTCTACATCAACAATCTCCTGGTCGGCCCGTTCCATGTCCGCAAGAAGGTGGTCGGTCCTGAGGGGAACGACAGCGGCTTCGTCGGAGACCGACATTTCGATATCGACTACACCTGCACTCTGGCCGGCGCGCCAACGGACGGTTTCGACGCCGACGGCCGACGGGTTCCGGGCTCAGCCAGCGGACGGATCCAGCTCCGCAATGGGCAGACCGTCCGGTCGCTCGACTTCGCGACGGGCAGCGTCTGCCGCCTCTGG
The DNA here is from genome assembly GCA_049841235.1 of Propionicimonas sp. Taxonomy (GTDB): domain Bacteria; phylum Actinomycetota; class Actinomycetes; order Propionibacteriales; family Propionibacteriaceae; genus Propionicimonas. The sequence continues at coordinate 48,857 of JASGEM010000095.1, forward strand.
GAGGATCTGACCTCGATCGACGGCGAGTTCGAGGACGGGTACCGGTGGTCCGGCATTTCGCTGGCTCCGGCGGAGACGGTGACGATCCAGGCCGGAACGGTCGGCGAACGGACCATCACCGTCACCAACTCGTTCGAACGGACTCCCGTTGAGTTGGGACAGTTCAGCATCCGCAAGGAGGTGCGGACAACGGACGACGGTGACTTCGACTCGTCCCGGACCTTCGCGGCCGACTACAGCTGCACCCTCGAAGGAAAGCCGAGCATCGGATACGACCCCGAGAGTCCCGAGTCGGTGGTCGCCCCCCATGGCACCGGGCACCTGATTCTCTCCGACGGCCGGTCGACCGTCTCTCCGGCGTTCCGCATCGGCACCGTCTGCTCCCTCTCCGAATCGGGTGAGGACAACTCCCCGGATGACGACTATCGGTGGTCCGAGCTTGAGTTCACGCCGTCCAGCCAGGTCGTCATCGACGCCGGCGAGCCGACGGACAACAGCGTCACCGCGATCAACACGCTTACGCCGGTCGGCGCCCCGATGGCGTCGTTCTCCGTAGTGAAGCGGGTCGAAGGCCCGGACGGAAGCACCGACGGCTTCCAGAACCCCGACCGGGCCTTCACCGTGGACTACAACTGCACCGTCGACGGCGTTCCCTCCATGGGCTATGCGTCGGATCGGCAGACCGTGGTGGCCCCCACCGGAACAGGGCGACTCGACCTGCGCGCATTTGGCCTGGCGGCCGAGGCGCCCTGGTTCGTCACCGGCACCGTCTGCGACCTCTCCGAGGACAACCCGGCCTACGGCAATGACTTCATCGACACCGGCCACCAGTGGGAGCAGGCAGTATTCACCCCCAGTCCAACTGTCAGACTGGAAGGGCCGGACGCCGTCACGGCAGTCACCTTGACCAACACCTTCAGCATCACCGAGATCGAGCCGACACCCCTCCGCGAACGCTTCGCCCTCACCAAGACCGTCGACGGACCGGCCGGTGACATCGTGAGTCCTGACCGGTTGTTCCGGATCGGCTATGCCTGCACCTTCGAGGGTGCGCCTGCCTCGGGGTACGACGCCGACGGACAGATCGTCTCCGAAGGCGCCGGCATCCTCACCCTGAAAGCCGGACAGACCGTCGACGGCCCGTTCTTCGAGATCGGCACCACGTGCGCCTTCACCGAAGAGCAGACCGGCGGCGGAGAGGACTTCCCCGGCCACGACGGCGAGTTCCAGTGGTCGGAGATCACCTTCAACCGACCGATGCCCATCACCATCCGACACCAGGAGGACCACCCCGTCGAGATCGTCGCGAACAACCGCTACGAAGCCGTCGCCACCTTCGGAACCTTCACCCTCACCAAGCGCATCGAGGGTCCCCATCCAGGAGCCGTGGCGGACGACCTCAGCTTCGCGGTGGACTTCGCCTGTACCCGCGACGGCCTCCCCGCTGTCGGATACGATCCCGGCGATCCCACCACCATCATCGCCCCGGACGGAACCGGAACACTGACGCTCCCCGCCGATGGCGGTGTCGTGCCCGCGCCCCTGTTCCGCACCGGGACCACGTGCCAACTTCGTGAGAACCCAGAAGACCGCGACGACGACTTCGCCCTGCCCGGCTACCAATGGAGCGACGCAGTGTTCACCCCGGGAAGCACGTTCACCCTTGACCGAGACGCGTCCGAGCCGATCTCGATCGCACTCACGAACCACTTCACCGACACAGAAGCCCCGAGCGGACCTGAGACACCTCCTGACGCCACCCTCCCGGTCACAGGATCGGATGGGCCCATCCTGATCCTGCTCGCTACGGCGCTGGTCGCCGGTGGGATCACCCTGCTCTCACGTCGGCGCGGCACCGCACCGTTCGGTCGGGGACGAAGGCAGTGACCCGGCGTCGTCCCCGACGCTGCCGTAGTGCATGTCCTGGAGCCGCTCAACGGCCCGCTCCCCACCCGCCGGGCAGAGGGATCGACGCGGTCACGTGCCTGCCACTTTGAGAGTTGACCAGAACGGCCCCCGCAGGGTGACTTCTCCGGGTTGCGCTTGGTCTGGGTGAGCAGCCCGGGTTTGCAGCCCGGACGCTCACCCAACGGCAAAGCCCCGCGACCACAAGGGCCATCAGGTGTCCGCCAGGTACGCACGTGCCGCGGGATGCATACGCATCTCCGCAGACCGCCTACTACACGTCCATCACCGCGCGTATTCAGCCGATCCTGGGCGCTAGGTTGGATCAGGGCGCCCACTAGTACTCTTTACTGAGTCATGGGCGGGCGCCCGCGCCGATCACCGGCGCGGCCTCCGCCGATACCTGGCGTGCAGGGCCTACTCCATATCTAGAGATCGGGACGATCGTGGTATGCAAGTCCGGGGGAGACGTCGAATCCCGCGCGTCGGGCGCGAGGCGAGGCGCACCAGCTCTGAAGTCTGCGTTGCGGGCCGTGCTCGCGGTGATGCTGGTTGCGGTCGGGCTGGTGGGGACCAGTGTGCCGGCGTGGGCCCTGACTTCGGGGTTGGCGATCGACACCCGTTTTGCCGAGGTACCTTCTGACGGGGCGCCCATGCCCTTTCCACCGTATGCGGCGGCAATCGCCAAGGGCGACGCCGGGTGGCTGATCGGCGGGTTTCAGGTATTGATGCTGCTGAACGACGACGGCAGCCCGAATACGGCGTTCAATGACAATCTCGGCTCAGGCCTGGGCGGTGTGGCGAATGTGACGACCGTGGCCTCGGACGGAGACGGATGGCTAGTCGGGGGCCTGTTCAGCTCCCTCAACGGTGTGCCGGTCCAGAACTTCTTCCGGCTGAACGCCGACGGGACTCTCGACACGTCCTTCACCGACAACGTCGGCGCGGCGTTCACGTCCTATGTCCACACCATCGAGCCGGACGGGGCCGGGGGCTGGCTGGTCGGTGGGCAGTTCAGTATCGGTGGCTCCCACCTGGTCCGGCTTGCCGGGGACGGCACGCTGGACGTAGCGTTCTCCGCGGCTGTCGGCGCGCGCATCCCCTCGCAGTACCATGTCTATGACACGGCGGGCGATGGCGCTGGGTGGCTCGTCGGCACCAACCTGCAGGCGGCCCTGGGCGTTCCGTTGTTCAAGTTCGACAGCGCGGGTGCGCCGGATGAGGCGTTCATAGCCAACGCGGTCGGCTCCGGGTTCAACGGCCGGGTTGCCAGCGTCGCACGCGATGCGGTCGGCAACGGATGGCTGGTCGGCGGGACCTTCAGCACCGCGAACGGTGTGCCTGCGGGGCGGTTGCTGCGACTGAACGACGACGGCACCCGGGATACTGCCTTCGACGCTCAACTCGGCGGCGGATTCAACGGCTCGGTGCAGGTCGTGGTGCCTGACGGGGACGGGTGGCTGGTCGGCGGATCGTTCTTCTCCCTCGCTGGCCGGCCGAACACCAGGGCGCTGGTGAGGCTGCATGCCGATGGATCACTCGACACCGGCTTCGCTCAAGGTCTTGGCAATGGTCCCAACAGCTCGGTCCGTGACGTCGTAGCCGAGGGTTCTGGCCGGATCCTCCTGGGCGGAGACTTCGGCTCCATCGACGGCCACGCCCGCAACGGGTTGGCGGCGCTGGTACCGGCCGTGGTGGCCATCGCACCGGTCGCGGACCGGGTGAACCTGGTCGGGCAGAGCGTCTCGATATTCGTCCCGGCGAGCGCGACCACGACCCAGTGGGGCAGCCTGCCGTTCACCTTCGCTGCAACAGGTCTGCCCGCCGGATTGAGCATCAACACCGACACGGGTCAGATCACCGGCACCCCCACCACGACCGGGGTCTCGACCGTGACCGTGAGCGCGACCTCGACCCTGGTGACCGATTCCAGGACGTTCACCTGGACCATCAATCAGGCGCCGACGCTTACTGGGGCTCCCGCTGACGGCACGGTAGGCACTCCCTTCAGTTACACGTTCACCACCACCGGAGTCCCGCCGGTGTCCTCGGTGACACTGAGTGCGGGCTCCCTCCCGCCCGGCCTGACCCTGTCCACCGCCGGCGTGCTGTCGGGGACCCCGACCCAGGCCGGGACCTACACGTTCACCCTGGAAGCCGAGAACGGAACCGGTGTGACCGCGGAACTGGACGTCGAACTGACCATCCACCCCGGCGTCATCGACTCGACCACCATCAGGCTCAACGCCGACCCGGCCTCGATCCTCGCCGACGGCGTCACCACCTCCACCATCACCGCCAGCCTGACCGACCCCGACGACAACCCGGTAACGGGTGCGGACGTGGGCCTGACCACCACCGCGGGCACCCTCAGCAGTGTCACCGACAACGGTGACGGCACCTACACCGCCACCCTCACCTCCGCCACAACCACCGGCACCGCACTCCTCGAAGTCACCCTCGACGGCACCGACACCGGCGTAACCACCACCGTCACATTCACCCCGGGCGGTGGTTCGGGTTCGGGTTCGGGCAGTCTCCCGGTCACCGGATCGGACGCCGTCCTCCCGATCCTGATCGTCGCCGCACTCCTGATCGGGCTGGGTGCGTGGATCCTGGTCGCGCGACGTCGCACTGACAGCTGACCATGTCCTCAACCCGACGACGGGCCGAACTCCAAGGCGCGTAGCTCAGGCTCAGTGCCAGGCCGGGGCGGGTTGTCTCGTCGAGCGCGAGAGGCTGGCTGGTGCCATCAAGCCCATGCGCGCTGACGAGGCTGCGCTCGTTCACGGCTGGGGCAGTTTCGCCTGTACATAGAGGGTGATGGCGGTCACGACGCCGACGGCGATGGTCACCGCGCCGGCCAGGAGAATTGCATTCTCAGTCGATTGACTCAGGCCGGCTTCGTCGCGTCTCGGCGCGGGTGAGGCCAACGCGCCGATCAGACGATGGAGGAACTTACGCATGACACACTCCTCGATCACCGGACACTGGCAGGAGACACCCGGGGTGGGTCGGCGTCCGATAACCGCGGACTCTACGAGTACGGCCCCCACCGTGGGAAGACGTACCAGCGAATCTGTGGATAACTACTCACTCTGCCCGCAGCGATCCCGTGCTTTTTTCGCCGGCAGATGGGTCTGCTTCGCGGATAGGTGACAGCGGTTAGTCACGCAGCTGATCGGCGGTGGCGGGTCATGATGGTCTCGTACTCAATGGCGGTCAATCGGCCCGGCCCGTCTTGGCGCCGCCAGCAGTGGTAGGTGCGTTCGTTCCGGCTCACGATCGCGATCCGGGACTCGTCTCTGGTGGTCCAGATAGGTCGGTTGAGGACGTTCTTCTCGAGCAGAGAGAAGCGTTCAGCCATCGGCTGGCCGGCTCCCGCGCCTCATCTGCCGGGAACCGGCAGCCGAACTCGGATCATCACGCTGGGCGTCGAACAGCGCGTTCGCCCGTTGTGCCTCCACCAGTTCGGCGTCGGTGATCGCTGGATGATCGCCGAAGGCTACCGGTGAAGCTGCGCTTCCACGAGCCCTATCACAGGAATGCACTCGGACTACACCGGGACGCGAAGCGGCTAGCCAGCGGCACGTAGAACGCGGACGTCCCAGGGCTCCAGCTCGATCTGATCGCCCACCTGAATCAGGGCATTCCCGTTGACAAGGTCGTGGACCGACAGCGGCGCAGCCACTCGTCGGGTGGCCTCAGAAAAGTGATGGATGAACCACAAACGCTCTCCTCGGCCATTGGTCGCACCGTGAACCTGGACCACGCCGGGTACGAGAACTCGGCGCCACGGATGGGTTTTGGCACGCCCCCGCCACAACCAACGGCCAAGGCTGGTCGCAAGCTCCAGATCCGGAACCATGCCCAGATAGCTGACCCTGCCGGCACCGCACTCGTTCGTAGTCAGAGCCGGCCAGCGACCGAAATGCGGATGTTCGTACCACGCAACCGGCGTCGCCTCGGTGGTGACAAGTCCCTCGATCAGTAGTTCCGCGGCTCCCACCAACCCACCGGTTACCCGGATCGGCGACACCAGGTTGCTGAACTCCTCGTACCAGACACCAGCTGAGCCTGCCAGACCAGCGGGTTGCGGTTCATCGCGGATCCGTCCGTGTTCGTCGGCGGACGCGGTCCGCACCCCGAGGACGAGGTGGCCACCGGCGGTCGCATAGTCGCGCAGCCAGGCGGCTAGGCGGTCACTGACGAGAACGAGCGCGGGGACGACGAGCACGGGAAGCGTGGCTGCGGTGGCGGCTGGGTCCTGCTTTACCAACTGCTCGGAGTGCCACAGCCGCACCTGATGGCCGGCTCGACTCAGCCCGCCGTAGAAACGGTAGAGAATCCGCTCGTAGGCGGCACGATCCGGACCGCCCTGCTTGCGGGGGTCAGCTGTCGGGTCCTGCAGCGGAGGGTGGAACTCGAACGCCCAGCGTGATGGCATCGAGAACACCAACCCCACGCCGGCATCGGGCACCAGGGACTCGATCGCTCCGCCTACCGACGCTATCTCGCGGCCCAGTCGCGCAACTTCGGCGTAGGTGCGTCCCGGCCGCAGGCTGTGCGGCAGGATGCCGCCCCACGAGCTCTCCCACGATGCGTGCATGGTATGCCAGTGCCAGTAACCCAGCGCTCGGGCCCCTCGTGCGATCAGCGCCCACCCGAACTGCCGCAACTGCCCGTCGTAGGGCGGGAAGTTGAACCACGGAAAGCCGATCGAGGTCGCATTGGTCTCAGTGATCAGATACCGCTCCTGGCGCATTCCATAGGCGCGGTCGCCGGCGTAGAAGGGTGCCCAGCTGCCGGACGGCGGAAACGCGTAGTCCCCGATCACATCTCCGGCCAGCTCGGACTGGGTGGCGAGGTACTGATTCGCTGAAACCAGGTCGAGTTGTTCCGCTAACACTCCGTCGTGCACTGCCGGCGCCATGGTGTCGATACAAGTGGTGATGAACTGGTCAGCCGAAGCATGGTCTCGGACGATCTGCCGGAGCCAGCTGATGTAGTCGGTGGTGCGCTCGGCGTGAAAGCGTCGCCAGGCGAGGTCGTACTGAGGCACGAGGTTTCCGTCCGGCCGCCATAGTTCGTCGATCGACCTCAGTCGATGTGCCCAGTGTGCGAGGTTCCAGTTCCGATTCAGCGCCTCCACCGACCCGTGCTCGGCAAGCAGCCACCGGCGAAACTCCGCAAACCGGGATTCGTTGTGCGCCAATCGCTGGCCCGGTTCGTTGTCGACCTGGAATCCCACCACGGCGGGGTGTCCTGCGTAGCGCGATACGATGCGCCGGACCACCCGTTCGGCGTAGCGCCGGAAGACCGGATGGGAGGTGTCGACCTCCTGTCGGGAGCCCCACGGAACCGGACGGTCCGTCGCCAGTTCGCTGGCCAGATCGGGGTGCGCGATCATCAGCCAGGGCGGGATCGCATAGGTGGGCATTCCAAGGATCGCGGATAGTCCATGTGCGTGGGCTCCGTCCAGGACAGGCTCCAGCCACTCCAGATCGAAGACCCCGTCCGACGGCTCCCAGGTGCTCCACACCGACTCCCCCACCCGGATGAACGAATAGCCGGCCTCAGCCATGAGCCCGAAATCCTCATCTAGCCGCTCGTGGTCGAGGTACTCGGGATAGTAGGCGGCTCCGAAGAGAATCCGGTTTCCGACCCGGTGGCCGATCGGCCGCGGCTGGTTCATAGCTGGCACCCGACGCTCAGGCCTTGACCGCTCCGGCGACGATCCCGGAGACGAATTGACGTTGGAACAGAAGGAATATCAACAAGGACGGAAGGGTCGCCACCGCTGTGCCCAGCATGAGTACACCGTAGTCGGTGGCCGTGAGTCCGATCAGACTCGCGAGGTAGACCGGAGCGGTGAACTTCTCCGGGCTGACCAGCACCAGCAGCGGCCAGAGGAACGAGTTCCACTGTGCCATGAACAGCACAAGTGCGAGTACCGCGGCGGCAGGACGGACAGCCGGCAGAGCGATTCCGAAGAAGATCCGCGAGTCGCTCGCACCGTCGATCTGTGCCGCCTCAATCAACTCGTTGGGGAACTGCAGGAAGGTCTGCCTCATGAAGAAGACGCCGAAGGCGTTCAGTAGTGTGGGAAGCAGCGCTCCCTGAAAAGTGTCCAGCCACCCGAAGGCGCTCATCATCTCGAAAAGCGGTACGAGGGTGACTTGGTAGGGGATGGTCATCATCATCAGCATCACCGTCACCAGCGCCTGTCGACCGCGGAACTGATACTTGGCCAGCGCGAAGCCCGCCATCGCCGACACCAGACCGGCGAGAATCGTATAGGCGGTGGCCAGTAGCAACGAGACCCCTAGGTTGCCCAGGAAGGTCGTGCCCTCGAAGAGGCTCCTCCAGTTGGTGCCAAGGAACCCGCCCGGGAGCAGAACTGGCGGCGAGGAGTAGATATCGGCGGTGCTGCGGGTACCGGCGACGATCATCCAGTAGATAGGGAAGGCGCTGACCACCGCACCGGCAAGCAGTATCACGTACAGCGGGACCTTCGTGATTCCGCGCAGCATCGCGAAGAGCGGAGCCCGATGTCCGGCTCGTACCTGGACTGTCATTCGTCCTCCTTGGCACTGAGGAATCTCAACTGGACGAGCGCCAGAACCAGCACCACGAGCACGAGGGCATAGGCGATCGCCGAGCCGTAACCGAAATCCAGTCGCTGAAACGCGGTGCGGTAGAGATAGAGGACGACCGTCTGGGTGGCACCGGCCGGGCCACCTCGGGTGATGACATACGGCTCATCGAACAGTTGAAGCGTCCCGATCGTCGACACCACGATACAAAAGACCAGTACCGGACGCAGCATCGGGATGGTCACGTGCACAGTCCGCTGCCAGGCGTTGGCACCATCGACCCGCGCCGCTTCATTCACGGCTGGATCGATGCTGGTCAGACCGGCCAGCAGAATAACCATGTTGTACCCGGTCCACCGCCAAGTCACCGCGGCCACGATCGACACCCGCGACCAGAACGGGTCACCCAGCCAGTTGATCGGCTCGATGCCGACCAGCCCGATGAGTTGGTTCATAACGCCCGTGTCGCCGTTCAACAGGACCCGGAAGACGATCGAATAGGCGATCAGCGCCGTCACCGCGGGGAGGAAGTAGAGCAGCCGCAATCCGCCGCGGAATCGCAGCCACGAGCCTCTCAGGATGCTGGCGAGTAGGAGCGCGACTGCCAGCATCAGCGGTACCTGGCCACCCAGGATCACCATCGTGTTGCCAAGCGACTCCCAGAAGACCGGATCGGCGATCAGTCGCCGGTATTGATCCAGACCGACCCATTGCATACGCCCGTCTATCCGGGCGTGCAGACTCAGGATGAAGCTGCGAATGATCGGGTACAGCAGGAAGACCAGGAACAAGGCCACGGCCGGCGCCACGAATATCAGGTGCGCCCGAGCGCGCCGGGCAGCGCGTGCTCTCCGGGAAGGCATCGTGACTGGTGCCTTCCCGGAGAGCCGGACATGATCTGCCACGCATCACCGCCGTGTCTGGTTGTCGATCTGGTCGGCCGCCGACTGTAGCGTGTCCGCGATCGGCGCGTCGGCGACGAGGATCCGGTTGATCGCATCGATGACGGCCTGGTCGGCGATGTCGAAATCCGCGGTGATCGGCACTGCGGGGATCTGTGGGATGGTGTCTGCGAACACCCGGTTGATCGCCTGGCCACCGAAGTACTCCACCGGCTGGTCGAAAGCCGGGTCGGGGAAGGCGTCCAGCAAGGAGGGCATGAACCCGGTAGCCTCCAGCATGGTGATCGCAGAACTAACCTCACCCAGGGCGTACATCACGAAGGTGTAGGCGGCGTCCTTGTTCTTGGCGTTCGCCGGAATGACCAGATTGGATCCGCCCTGATTGGACGCCCGGAGCCCGGACTCCTCCAACGCCGGCAGTGGGACGACCCCCCACGAGCCCGACTGGTCCGGCGCGTTGCTCGCGATCATGCCGGAGTACCAGGCCGGTTTGAGGAGCGTCGCAACCCGTTCGTTCTTGTAGCTGGCGACATAGTCCTGGTCGTTGTTGGTGACCAAGGCGTAGCCGTCATCCACCGCCTGCCTGAGCAGCTCGGCCACCCGGATGCTCTGTGGGCTGGTAACGGCCACTTCTCCTGTATCGGTGAAATAGGACTGCCCGAACTGCTGCAGCATCGTCGAGTAAAGCTGGCTGTTGTCGACCTGCACCGGGAACAGGTGGATGCCCTGCCGCGCCAGCTTGGCGCCCAGGTCGCGGTAATCTTCCCAGGTGTCGATGCTCGCCGGATCGACGCCGACCGCGGCGAGCATGTCGGTCCGGTAGTACATCGCCACCGGGCCGAGATCCCAGGGCACCCCGAAGAGCTGGCCGTCCGGTCCGGTCAGCGCCGGCCATTTGGCCGCAGCCCAGCGATCCGGCTCCAGGTCGAAGCTACGAAGATCCGCGAGTCCGTCCGGAAACATCCCAGTCACCGTCGGCACCCGGTCGCTGACGATCGAAACGACGTCCGGAAGGTCAGTGCCACTCTGCAGGCCGACGTTGAGCCGGCTGCTCACGTCGTCATAGCCCAGGACCTGCAGGTCGACTTTGATGTCGGGGTGGGCGGCCTCGAACCCTGGAAGGATGGCTTTCAGCGCTCCGTCGGCGCCTGACCAGGTCAGCACGGTGATCTTCGCTGATTCGGCGCCGTCTGGGGAAGGTGGAGCGGTCGAAGCGGGTGGTGCGGCATTACATGCGCTGGTCAGAAGCAGCGCGCCCGCGGCGGCTACCGTGCCCAGGGCCCTGAACAGTCTTTCTGGACTCATCTGTGAGTCTCCCTTCCTTCGTGGATGCAACGGGTAGGTCTACGAGCCGACCTCGGTCTGGCTGAGCTAATGACTCGATGTCGGGGCTTGCAGGAGTGCTGCGCACTGTCGCTGCAGCGCGATATCGGACCACATCGAGTGATGGGGTGCCGCATTCGAACAGATCACAGCACCCCAGGCATGCAGGCGGCGCGCCTCCCGCATCGCGTGGCGGCAGAACTCCGCCCCGATCGGGCCGCCTTCGAAGGTGCTCTCAGTCGGGGTGTATCCGATGTAGCCCTCGCCCAGGATAAGCGGGACCCCCCGTGCTGCCGCCCAATCGGCGGCGACCTCGAGCCACAATGTCAGCTTCTGCTGCATCGCGAGCCGATGCACTCCCCAGCGGTCGTAGAGCCAGCGGTCGACGATCTCGGGATCGCTCCACTCGTGCACATAGAACTCGGTTGCGGGAACGACCGTGGCGCGGAGCTTCCAGGCGTTCTCCGGCCCAGGTCCCCACTGGGCCAAGGCCGGGGCCCCCGGACGCAGGATGTCGCGAAGGCGCTCGACATCCAACTCCCCGGATGGCGCGCGGACTCCGAACGTGTTGATGAACTCGTCGAGGACCCCGTACACATAGGGGTGCACGGCCAGGGCATCCATGCCTCGCGGAAGTGCTCGCAGGCCAGACACCGGGACCCCGGCGTAGCTGACGGTCGCCGGCCGGCCTGGATGCCGGAGGTGGAATCTCGCCAGACCGCGTTCCAAGCGATCCGTCAACGCGACCACTGCCTGATCGCCCCGCGGCACTCCCAGTCCGTCGACCAGGCCGGAGTACTGAACCTCGTTATGCAATTCCGACATCACCAGGCGATGCCCCAACCCTTCGGCGTCCAGCAGGTCCACGAGATCCGCGTGCGCATCCGCTAGCACGACGGCACGGTCGTCCGGGGCTATCCGCTGAAGGGAGTCGAACCAGTCTGATCTGGTCGCGAGCGCCGAGGATTGCTGGTACTCCCACGATGAGGCGATCACATCGAGGTTGTGTCGATCGGCTGACCTGAAGAGAGCGAGCAGATGCTCTCTTGCGTCAATCGTCGTCTCCGACCGGACCTCGTACCACCTCACGTTCTGGCCGTATCGACCACCGAGCGGACCAAGGGTCAGCGCGGAGACGTCGATCCCACTACGGAACAGCAGGTACGGCATGGCACACAGGCGGATCGTCGTGTACCCGCGCTCCCGTGCCTGCGCACAGGCCGCGTCGAGATCCGCGAACGGCTCGCCGGGCCCGGTACGGGTGTACCAGGTGAAGTCCCACAGGGTGATGACGCGGGGCGGCGCCATGGAGCCGTGCATCGTTGGGGTGCTTGTCTCGGGTCGCCCGTTCACCGGGCCCTCGCCGCACCGATCGGCAGGGTGACCGGATCGGTCAGGGAGGATGTCTTCAGCTACCACGCTGTGAGGCTACAAACCGGGGAGGAGTCCTGAGAAGGGACGCATCGATGCAGTCACCTGGACGATTCGCTTGTCCGGAGGCTGGCGGCTGTCCTAGCATCGGGCAGATGCCGATCGTTGAGATCTATCCTGGCCAACGCCTACGGGTGCTCCCCGAGGACATCGTCCAGGCCGCATCCCAGACCGGGCTGACCAGCCGCCTGCTCGTCACCGATGCTGGCTACTTTCCAAGGGCGCTTCACCACAAACGGGCCCGTCCCCGCGGTACGACTAGCACGATCATCATCGTATGCGCGTCGGGTCGGGGGTACTGTCGCACCACGACTGGCGTCCACCGGATCGAGGCCGCGCAGTCGCTGATCATCACGGCGGGAGCAGCACACGAGTACTGGGCCGACGACGCCGATCCCTGGACGATCTGGTGGTTGCATGCATTAGGCCCGGACCAGGCCTGCTTCGAAGCGGAGATCCGTCGGAATACCTCGGCTCCCGGGGTGGTCATCAACAACCACGACCTGCTTCAGGTCATGGCGCACATGGAGGATGTCGTGAAGGCCATGGAAGCCGACGACACCCGACCGAACGTAGTGCGAGCGGCAGGAGCTGCCTGGCGCGTGATGGCCGAACTGACGGCCGACTTCGCAGAGGGTCCGCGCGCCCGGGTGGAACCAGCCAGAGCGGCGCAGGAGTACCTCCGCGAGCACTACAGCGCCCCGTTGCAGGTCAACGATCTGGCACGAAGGTTCGGCTACTCGACATCCCACTTCTCCACGATCTTCCGGTCGGCGGCCGGCAGCGGCGTGGTCGAGTACGTCAAACGGTTGAGGATCGCCCAGGCCGCCGAGTTGTTGGGTACGACCTCCGAACCGATCTCCGACATCGCGCAGACTGTGGGATACAGCGATCCGCTGTACTTCTCACGGCAGTTCCGCAGCGTTCACGGGTGTAGTCCGAGTGCCTTCCGGAGCGCACTGGCGGTTGGTGGAGAACCGAATCACGTCGATACCGATCACCCAGGCAGCTAGTAGCCGAGGGCTGGCGCAGCTGCCCGCGTAGGAGCGCAGTCCGTTCAGCACTGGGTTCACCCCGATGAGGTTCCACCTGAAGACGATCAGGCCGATGATCGCGAGCACGGCTGCGCGGGTGCCCTTCCAAGCCGCGATGGTCCGAGCGTGCATGCAGGCGGCGTAGATGACTCAGCTGCCCCCGAGACCCGGTTTCCTTCGGATCCCAACCCTGGACCCGACCCCAGGCGTACTGCCGCAACCTCTCCCTGCTCCCCGAACAGCCAGTCGCGTCCGCCGAGTTGCACCTGGCCGACCGGCATCACCTCCGCCTGCGCTGGGACGATCGTGTCCTGCCGTACCTTGCGATGTGGCTCGATGCCGGGCGCGACCTCCGCGAGAGTGTCATGGCTGTGGAGCCCCCTACAGGCTTCTGCGACAGTCCGGAACGCGCTGTGAGGCTCGGCACGGTGCCCGTCGCGCATCGTGGCATCCCACCGCCCCGGAACAGGAGATCACCTTCGCCCAGGCTCCATCGTCATCCCGGACTCGTTCCGGAGGATCTCTCCCGGCTGGGATCACGTTCGTCGCCCGGAATGGCGTAGTGGCTGGGGCTCAGCTAGTACGGTCGAACAGCAGCAGCTCCGGCAAGCTCGTGGCGAAGTAGTCGGTGGCACCGTCGTCGCGAATCGCGGCTGGCGAGATGTACCGTGGTCGAGCCTCACCGAGGTTCGCTGGTGGGTCGGACGGCTGCAGCCCGAGCGCGCCCAGAGTGGCGTCCCAGGCGGCCAGCGTCCGCCCCTCACCACCCTCCCACGGGTGAAAGGAGCGGGTCAGCAGGATCTGGTGGGCACGTTCTGGATGCCCACTGGCAAGCAGCAGTCCGAGGTACTCCACGGTCAGGTCGTCGCGTTGCAGGACCAACTGCTCGATCGGCCGGAGGCGGGCCAGCCGATCGGCCGTGGTATGACCGAGCCTGGCAGCGAGCTGATCCTGCTCGTAGCGCAGCCGGGCGTCGTCGGGGGCCAACTCGACCGCGCGTTGGTAGTGCCGCCAGGCGAGTTCGGGGTCACCGGCGACGTTGTAGGCGGCCAGAGCAGCGTTCCGCAGCAGCACCGGGTGCGCCAAGCCGAGTTCTATCGCTCGCTCCCAGTGCTGGCGAGCTTCGGCACGCCGACCGTGGCCATACAGCAGCGTACCGAGCAGGAAGTGGGCGGCCCGGTCGTCCGGTTCGGCGGCCAATGCCGCGGTGAGGACGTCGTAGTGGTCGACCCCGACCGGAAAGGCGAGGGTGAGATCGCCAGAAGCAGCCTGGCGGCGTTGCTCGGCAGCCGCCTTGGGGCGTCCCACCTGATCAAGAAGAGCGGCGGCTAGGTAGCGCGCCAGCGGGGCGTGGTTGCCGGCGTTGGTCGGGGGGAGCCCGGCCGCCCGGTCGAGCAGGGCGAGTGCCTCGTCAGCGACGCCGGCCTTGGCCAGGTCGAGGGCGACGTCGAGCAGCAGGCCGCCGTCGGCGGAGAGTTGCTCATTGGCCAGGTGGCGCAGGGTGGCGTCCAGCGGGTCGGCGGAAAGTCCGTCGCGCAGAGCCTCCTCGGCCGCCTCGTCGTCCCCGACCCGTCGCAGCAGGATGACGGTCAGGGCGGCCCTCCGGGCGTCGTAGCCGGTGACCGCCAGGGTTTCGAGCACGCGGAGAGCTGCCCGGTTGCGGTGCCGGCCGGTCAGCAGCTGGGCCAGTTCGAAGCCTGCTGCCGCCGCCCAGGTGCCGTCCCAGCCAGCCTTGCCGAAGGCCTGTTCAGCTTCAGTCAGCCGGCCAAGCCGGCGCAGCACCAGCCCGCGCAGATAGGAGGCTTCGGCATCCACCGGGTTGGCGTTGCGTCGGGTGAGCCTGGCTAGCGCGAACTCGATCCTCTCCAGCGCCGGATGGTAGTTGCCGGCACGGTAGTCGCGGTCGGCCAGTGCCAGGTTGGTCCGGACATCACCGGGATCGCGCGCCAGCGCCTCGTTCCAGTAGGGCAACGGCGAGCGGGTCGGATGGCGGTATTGGGTGAGGTGGAGCCCGGTCAGGTAAAGCTCTTCCACCGAGTCGATGTCCTGCGGTGCGGGTGGCTCATCGGCCATCCAGGGTTCGGCGTCGTCCACGCTGACCGGTTCCCAGCTGACCAGCAAGCGTCCGCCGGCGTCCCGCAGTTCTATCCGCAGATCGACGGACGGACGAGCGTCCGCCTCTATCGTCCCGACTCCTCCGGGCACCAGGTCCTGGGTGGTCTCAGCGAGCACCGTCGAGCCGGCGAGGATCCGCAACCGTGCGCGCGGCTGCGGTGAGGTGACCGCGAACCGGGCCCGGATCGGACCCTCCCGATCGACGTTGACGGCGGCATTCGGGGTCGCCTGGTGCGCGGGACCGATCGCCGGAATCGGGTACCAGTACTGGGTGAAGGTCTTGGTCTCGCCGGGCAGCAACCAGGCGAAGTCGGGCTGGTTGTCGGTGTAGACACCAGCCATCAGCTCCACGTACGGCCCGTCCGAATCGGTCAGTTGGGCGTCCCAGGCATGGCCGAACTGCGCGTTCCCCCACGTCCAAAGTTTCTTGCCGGGGGAGATCCTGCGCTCCGCCCAATGGACGAACCCGGCACCGGCGGAATGGTCGTAGCCGCCGAAGAAATCCTGCTGGGAATCCACGATCATGTACGAGGTCGGCACCGGGACGTTGCGGTACCAGTCAATCCGATCCGCGCCTGGGTTCTCGGCGGCAAGGGCGGTGTAGTCGACCCCGTAATAGCTACGATCCGCCACCGGGAAGGCTGTCAGTGCCCGCCGAGCGTGATCGGCGACGTAGCGGACGTCCTCGGGGAAGAACGACTGGTAGTCGTCGTGCACCCGGGCGGCCACGTTCGCCCACCACAGAAAGGTCTGCCGCTCCGGGGTTCGGTTGTGCAGCCGGACCACCAGTTCAACCACCGCGCTGTCGGGTCGCAGTCGGACGCCGTGCTGGGACGACATCCGGGTGAATGGGTCGTGGTCGGCGCACCATACCGTCACGGTGCCATCGTCAGCCTGCTCGATGGTGGTCTCCATAGGCAACCAGGTGGCCGGTCGGTGATGCTGTGGCCAGTTGAATTCGACCCCGCCGCTGATCCAGGGACCGGCCAGACCCACCAACGCCGGCTTGATCACGTTATTGCGATAGAAGAAGTCGTAGCCGGTTATCTTGTCGTAGCCGACGTGAATGCGTCCGCCCAGTTCGGGCAGGAGCATCAGCCGCAGATAGCGGTTCTCCACGTGAACGGCATCCCAGTCCCGGGCATGCGGTTCGTCGGAGACGCTCTCGATGAAAGGCAGAGGGTAGACCTTGCCGCTCGACCCCTGGTACACCCGATGATCCAGGTACATCGGGTAGCGGCTGGGCTCGCCAGCGGCGTAGCTGTGGATCGTAACCGGTTGACGCCACGCCACAGCCCGTCCGGCGGCGAGGCCCTCCCGTTCTCCCGTGGGCGGTTCCGGTAACCGGAAATTCTCGGGATGCACGCTGGCGGACATGGACGGATCCTCCTTGGTCTGGCCGGTGGCAGAGTGATGCACCGTTCAGGCTAGGCACGGATGTCTACTGCGAACTGCCGTGTTCTGCGAAGTACTTGGATAAAACAATGGGGCTGCCGTCCGAGAAGGCAGGGCCCGTCCTTCGGCCAATCGGAACTTGCCCTGCGGTTCGGAACCCCACAAGTGACTGCGCTCGTTCGGAGGAGCAAGTAAGGGAGCAGGATCCGGTCGGAGAGTTGGACTATCCTCTGACAATGGAGCAAGAGTCGCCGACCTATCGCCGCGAGGGATTCGCCGGCCAGAGACTCCGAGTCGTGCCCCGCTCCATCATTGGGGCCGCACTGGCCGCCCCAATCACCTCGCAACTGCTGGTGACCGACTGCGGCTACTTCCCGCGCGCTGACGCCCACCGCCGGGTTCGTCCACATGGCGCCGGTCAGACGGTGCTGCTGCTCTGCTCTCAGGGCAGCGGCTGGGCCGAGGTGGAGGGCGTCCGGCACCGGATCGGACCCAGACAGGCGTTAATCGTGCCACGGCGGGCACCCCACGCGTACGGTGCCGACTCGGTCGATCCCTGGACGATCTGGTGGCTCCACCTGACCGGCGCGCAAGTGCCGGAACTGCTGGCCGCCACCAAGGCAACCCGACAGCGTCCGGTCATCCCCGTCCCGGCACTCGCCCGGTGCACCGCTCTGATCGAGGAGGCGATCGAGCACCTGGAACAGGACGAGACCTTGGCGCGGTTAAGGGCTGCGTCCGGTGCGGCCTGGCACCTGCTTACCGTTCTGGCCGAGCCGCGAACCGGCCAGGAGGGGGACGACCCGATCGAGAGGATCCGAGAACACCTAGCCGCCGAACTCGGTCGACCATTGTCGATCGCCGATGTCGCAGCCGAGGTGAACCTGTCGCCTTCCCACCTGACCGCACTGTTCACCGCCCGCACCGGCTGCGCACCGATGCGATACCGCACCCTGCTGCGGATGCAGCGGGCGCGCGAGTTGCTGGACAACTCCGACAAGCCGATTGCCGCCATCGCGCATGAGGTCGGCTACGACGACGCAGCCCACTTCTCCCGCCGGTTCGCCAGCCTGCACCAGGTCAGTCCCCGCGCTTACCGCAACACTGGAAAGGGCTGACGGAACTGCGCCCTCGCCCACCGGTCCGGGATCGGCGTGAATCGCTACGCTTGCCCCGCCGCACCGGATGCGATCGCGGGCGAGGATCCGACCTAGTCGGCAAGGGCCGTTCCGCGGTCCGCGGTTCGCCGCCCAGGAGCGAACTTTGAACGTTGCGTAGGAAGTCGGTGTACCGCTGAACTAGCGACGTGCCACGGGGCCGAAGGAGTCTGACCATCATGTGCAGCACGGCCCACAATCAGTCCATGAGCGCGATCAGGTTGTACTGGATCGCGCGTAGGCAGATCGAGATCGGTAGGCACACGACCACCGCGGTGACCATGCCTGGCTACCAAGCACCAGCAGGAAGTGCCCCTCACCGACAGCGGCTGCGGCCCGGCAGCAGACAGCCCGGCCTGGGGCGGGTCCGCCGCTGGGTGGTTCAGGTCGGGGTGGCTACAGGTGTCGGGGAGAAGATGACCACGACCGAGCGGGATCGGTAGTACCCGACAGTCGCCGGCACGAATCCGCCACTCATCATCACCGCCGACCAGCATTCGCGCACCGTTCGCCCGCAGTTGCTTCGCCTGGAGCCACCCAGCCTCCACGCGCCTCCACCCACCTGGTTCCCTGTTCGGCGGTATGCATGAGCGTTCGGACGTCAGGATCCCGTTATCCGCGGGAGCGGTCTCGGATCGTCCTGGTCGCTGCACGGACGTGCTTGTGGCGTGACGCCGAGCGGAGCGTTCCAGTGACACCTCACTGAAGCACCTCCAGCGGGCTTCCGGTGCCTCAGCCGACGCCTCGTACCCCTGCCTCATCGTCTGGGCATCTCATGGCGGTGGTGCAGGCCCCGTTCGTCCATGACAATCCAGGTGCCTATCCCCAGACGGTCGAGGAACGCGTCGTCATGACTGACCACGAGCAGCCCGCCGCGGTAGACCGACAGCGCGTCGACGAGTTCGTCGACGGTGTGGAGATCGAGGTTGTTGGTGGGTTCGTCCAGAATCAGCAGCTGGTTGGGCGGGTCGGCCAGCAGCAGGGTCGCCAGGGCGACCCGGAACCGCTCGCCACCGGAGAGATCCCCAAGGGGCCGGTCGACGACATCACCACGGAAGAGGAAGCGCGCCAGGCCGGCCCGCAGCCCGCCGTGCGGTACGGAGGGCGCGACCCGTCGCACGGTATCCAGGATCGTGGCCCCGTCATCGAGGTGGTCCAGGCGCTGAGGCAGGTAGCCGATCCGGTCTGTATACGGCCGCGCGGGATAGTCACGACCTCGCGGCGCGTCCGGCCGCATCAGGGCTTCCAGGAGTCGGGTCTTGCCGATTCCGTTGCGCCCGGTCAGTGCGACCCGTTCCGGGCCTTGCATGAGGACGACGTGACCGCGGCGGTCGCGCAGCTCGGCCAGTCTTCGTCCGGAGGGCACGTCGGGGTCTGGCAGGGTGATGGTGATCGCGGAGTCCCGGCGGACGCGCTGCTCACGCTCGGCAACCGTGTCCTTCGCGGCGTCCAACGAAGCGTCGAGTTGCCCGCGGAGTTTGCCGGCCGAGACCTGGGCCTCCTGTTTCCGGTTGTTCATGATCATCTTCGGCTTGCGCTTGTTCTCGAAGTCGGTGCGGGCATAGCGCCGCCTGCGGGCCAGTTTCGTCTGCGCCTCGGCACGCTGGCGTTCCTCGGTCCTCAACTGCTGTTCGGCCGAACGCAGTGCCTGCTCGGCCGCAGCCTGTTCGCCGGCCAGGTACTCCTGGTAGGCGTCATAGACACCGCCGAACACCGTGAGATTCCCGTCGCGGAGCTCAGCGGTCGCATCCATGAGGTTCAGCAGCGCCACGTCGTGGCTGACCACGATGAGAGTGCCCCGCCAGGCGTCGATCGCCTCGTCGAGAAGCTGCCGTGCGTCCCGGTCGAGGTTGTTGGTGGGTTCGTCGAGGAGGACGATCTCGGCGCCGGAGAGTTGCACTCCCGCGATGGCGGCCAGCACAGTCTCACCGCCGGACAAGGTGCCGACCGAACGGTCCAGGGCGATACCGGGCAGGCCGATCCGGTCGAGGACGGCGAGGCTGCGGGCCTCGACATCCCAGTCGTCGGCCAGGGCGTCGAAGTGGACGGGGTCCGCGTTGCCCGACTCGATCGCGCGCAGCGCGGCCAGCCGGTGCTGCACGCCGAGCAGTTCGGCGACGGTCGCGCCGGTGCGCAGGGTGAGCTGTTGCGGCAGATGCCCGACCTGGCCGGCAGTGGTCACCGACCCCGAAGTGGGGACGAGATCGCCTGCGATCAGGCGTAGCAAGGTTGTCTTGCCTGTGCCGTTGTCCCCGATCAGGCCGGTCCGACCGCTGTTGAAGGTCGCCGAAAGCCCACCGAACACGGGCGTACCGTCGGGCCAGGTGAAGGAGAGATTCGCCAGCGTCACGGCTGGCTTCTGGGTGAGAGGCATGAGGCTCCTGAGCTGTCGGTAGACGCGCTGCCGACGCCCTCCCCGGAACGGGGTGATCGACGCCCGTCAGCGCTCGGTGAACGCGGCCAGTCGGTGGTAGATCAGCACAACGAAACCCTCACTCAGGAAAACGAACCTCTTCCCAAAGCTACCTCGGGCGCGAAACCCACCGGCCAGGTCGGCCTTCCTGGCCGAGGTCGAGGCGGCCAGCGTCACCTAAGCATGCCGAACCACGACCGCTCTCCCCGGGGCGGGTGCACGGCGCGGTCCTCGCAGAACGCACCTAGCCGGCGGTCGATCCCTTCCGGTGGCCGAGTAGGTTCTTGGTCTACCCACGCAGCCGTACTCCGGCACGCCTCCCGAACGGGATGTGCAGTGGGGTCCACGATCATTCGCCGAGCAGTCGGAGCAGCGGCGGGATGAGGAAGAGCAGGCCGAACAGCAAGGTGGGGACGACCATCAGGACTCCCATCCGTTCGGAGATCTCGGTCGCCCGGACCTTCATGGCGGTCAGGTGAGCATCGCGAAGCTCCTTGACCCGGGCACGCAGCGCCCCCGACAGCGCCGCACCGGCTTCGTCCAGCCGCATCACGTCGGCGATGTCGATCAGCGCGGGGAGTTCCAGTTCGGCACCGAGCCGTTGCAGTTCGGCGTAGGGCGCGCGCTGCTCCAGACGGGCCCGTTCCAGGACGTCGGAGATCGCACGGAAGACCGTGGCATCCGAGATGGCGGCCGCAGCGTGCAGGGACTGCGTGCCAGACCGGTTCGCCAGCCGCTCCAGGGTGACCAGGTCGACATAGGTGAGCAGTGCCTCGGCAGCGTCGGCGGTGACCGCCTGGTCGCGCTGTCGCAGCCGCAGGTCGGGCCAGATGAACCCCAACGCCCCGCCCGCCAGCACGAACAGCACCGGCAGGGGGGAGAAGGCCCCGACCAGCCAGTACAGCCAGCCCGCCAGCGCCGCCGGGACGACCGCTCCGATCAGGGCTCCGATGGTCTTGTGGGCGATGTGACGATCGATGCCGACGCCGACCATGCGTAGCCGACGGCGGGTGTCGTCTCCGACCACCAGCCCGCTGCGCGCTCGCACCCAGCCGCCCAGGCGGCTGATGCCTGGCTGGGTCACGACGGGCTCGGGCCTGCGTCCGTCCAGCAGATCGAAGGCGTCGCCCAGCCGGGGCTGAGGCTGGATGCGAAGCAGCAGCAGCGCCCACGCTCCGGCGGCAGCCAGGCAGCCGACCAGCGCGGCGACGACCGGCATCACGTCAGCCTCCGCAGGATCCGCTGGCGCGCCCGGGGCAGGGACATCCTCCGCAACAGCAGCAGAGAGCCGAGATAGGCGGCGATCAGCACGGCCAGGATCAGCTGCCCGGCCGGGGTGCGGTAGGGCTCGAAGAAGGCGCCGCCGAAGACGAGCGCGGCCCCCAGCACGGCCAGAGTGATCGCCGTGACCTGCCGGACGACGATTCTCGGTTTCGCACGTTCGGTCTCGATCTCCCGCAGCGCCCGGACGCGATCCTGGATGGAATCGGCCAGGGCACCCAACGTCGCGTGGGCTCCGGTACCGCCGCGGTCGGCGGCCAGCCCAAGGGCCGCCAGCACGGCGTCCGCGTCCGCGCTGTCGAGTTCATCGGCGAGGGCGTAGAGCGCCTGTTGCAGCGTCCAGCGGTCGTTCAGGCGCTGCACCAGCAGCCCCAACGGGCCGGCAAGGATACCGGGCGCCTGCCGGACGGAGATCCGGATCGCGTCGGCGATCGACCTGCCGGTGGGCAGGATCGCCACCAGGCTGCGCACCCACCGGTCCAGAGCGGTCAGCAACTCCAGTTCGCGCTCTGAGGGTTTGCCGAGCAGGGCCGGCAGGACGATTCCCATCACCGGCGCCAGCACGGCGAGCAGCACCCAGCCGGTGAGCGACGCCGCCACCACTCCGGTGAGGCACCAGGCCGCCAGCACCACCAGCCGTCGCGCGCCGAACCGCTGCACCAGGCTCGCCTCCGCCCACCGTCGTCGCGGGAGAAGGGACGCCGGCCGACGCGTCCAGCCGGCGGCCAGGGATACGACTCCGCCGGCGAAGAGCATCGCGCACACCGCGACCAGCAGCATTGTCATGCCGCCTCCCAGCCGCTGGTGAACGGCGCCAGTTCGGCGAGGAAGTCCGGGTCGGGGGTGAAGCTCGTCCGGCCGTCGTCCGAGCGATAGACCACGTGGGTGACCGGCCGGCCGTTCTCGATCCCGCCGGTGAGCTGCCGCACCTCGGACACGACACGGCTCCGTCCGCCGCCGCGCCAGGTGTCGTCGATCAACCGGATGTGGATCAGCAGATGCAGGTGGTGGGCGATCTGACGGTAGGCCTCCTCGATGGTCAGCACGCCACCCTGGGCTACCCGCGAGGCCAGCCGGTCGATCGTCGAGCCGGCGGAGTGCGAGTGGGTGGTGCTCATCGTCCCGGTGATCGCGGTCATCGCCTCGAACATGGCGCCGGCTTCACCGCCCCGCACCTCCCCGACCACCAGCCGGGAGAGGTTCTGGCGCAGGGCTTCGGGGATCAGGTCGGCCACGGTGTACTCACCGAGCCGGCGTCCGTCCTGGGTCTCGCCCATTCCGACCCGTGCCTGCAGGGCGAGGATGTTGCTGCGTCCGGGTTGCAGGTGGGTGAGCAACTCGTAGTCGGTCTCGAGGGTGCCGAAGCGCTCGTTGGCCGGAATCGCAGCGATCAGGGCGCGCAGCAGGGTGGTCTTGCCCGCACCCTGATCGCCGGAGATCACCACGGACTTGCGGGCCAGCACCGCGGCATGCAACAGGCGGGCGAGTTCCTCGGTGAGCATCCCGGTCTCGGCGAGTTCGGGAAGAGTGACGGAGGTGAGGGTGTGGTGCCGGATCGTAACCGAGGGCCGGAAGCTCAGCCCGAAGCCGATCGCGTGCAGCCGGAACCGGTCGCCGAGGGCGAGGGTCATCGTGGGGTGGGCGTCGTCGAAGGGACGCGGCGGGCTGGCCGACTCGCCCAGGAAACGGATCGCTTCGACCAGCTCCTCATCGCTGTCGGCGACCGGTGGGTGGGCCTGACGACGTCCGTCGGAGTACTGCACCACCACCGACTCACAACCATGGATCTCGACGTTCTCGGCATCGACGAGTTCGAACAGCGGCTGCATCCGGCCGTAGCCGAAGATCGCGTTCTCGACAGAGAACGCAGCGAACTGAGTGTTACGCTCCCTGCGTGATCCTAGTGACAGGCGAAGCGATCGCAGAGACAATCCGTGCTGCCCACACCCAGCAGGCCATGCCGGAGATACAGGTCGTTGGCGACCCGGACACTCTACCGGCTGGGACGTTGCGGATCTTGATCTACGCCCGGGTATCGAAGGGGCGCGGCAAGGTGGGTGAGTCAATTTCACGTCAGATCGAGTCGTTGACCAGTTGGGCTGGGCGCGAGGGGTGGCTGATCGTCAACATCATCACGGAGACAGGCAGTGCGTCGCTGCACGCCCGTACCCTCCGCACCGAGTGGCCGCGGGTGCTGGACGCGATCCGGACCGGTCAGGTTGACGTGCTGCTGACTTGGGAGGGCAGCCGCGCGAACCGTGACTTGGAGGGGTTCGTGGAGTTGCGGCGGGCGATCATCGACGCCCGTGTTCGTTGGGGGTACGCCGGCCGCATCTACGACCCAAGGTTGTCGTCGGATCGTCGCGCGATGGGCTACCAAGCGGTCGGGGACGAGGGCGCAGCTGACGAGACCGCCGAACGCCTGCGCAGCCAGGTCGCACGGCAGGCGGAACGCGGCTGGGTCCACGGACCCTACTTGTACGGCTACCAGCGAGTCAGGGACACCCTCACTGGGAAGCTGGTGGAGGTGATCCCGCATCCGGAACAGGCACCTGTTGTCCGGGAGATCTTCGCCCGGTATGCGGCTGGCGAGTCCGCGTGGGGTATCGCCGCTGACCTGAACCGGCGCGGTGTGCCTTCGAGAACAAGCCGAACGCCCGGCTGGTCCGCGGTTGCCGTCAAAGATGTGGCGATCGGCCGCCCGGCGTATGCGGGGTTCCGATCGTGGTCGCCCACCTATGAGGTCGATGAGTACGGGCGGGAGATGGTGCCTGGACGTGACCCGGCGGACATTGGGAAGCGTCCGAAGTGGCAGAAACGGATTCTGTGGGACGTTGAGACGATCTGGCCCGCGTTGGTGGATCCGGTCGCGTGGCGGGAACAGTACGAGAAGCAGCAGGCTCAGCCGTTGCCGCCGCCTGACGCCCGCGAACCGAAGCACCTGCTGTCGCTGATCGTCCAGTGCGTGTGCGGGGCGCCGATGGTGTCCGGCTGGTCAACTCTCGACAAGATCGACCCGGCGACCGGGCAACGAGGGAAGTACCGCAACTACTTCTGCCGCCAGAAGCCGGGCGCGGGCCACGCCGGACACGCGCGCATCAAGGCCGACCTGGTTGACGCTGCGGTCGTCCGCCTCATCCTGGGGCGCATGTCCACCCCCGACGCCCGCCGTGGTGTCCTGGTGAACCTGTCCGGCGCGCACGACCCGGCGGCTGAACAGCGGCGGACCCGGATCGAGGAAGATATCGCCGGGTTGGAGCGTGCGATCGAGGACGCCGAGGAGTACTCGCGGCAGACGGGACGCTATGACGCCGCCCGGCAGGCGTTCGCCACCCACAACCCACGGATCGTGGCGTTGCGCACGGAACTCGATCAGCTGACCCTCCACATCGACCCGGCACTCACCTCTCTGGCACACGCAGACGACCCCGAGGTGTGGTGGAACGCGGCTGCCCTTGTTGAGCGGCGCGCGGTGGTCCGCGGGATGCTGACGGTCACGGTACTTCCGGCCGGCGGGCCGGGCCGGTACAGCGAAGCCCGGCAGCTGGCGCGCATCAAGCCGGAGTGGAAGGTTTAGGCCGCTTCGCCCTCGGCTACGGCATCCGCGTTGGCTCTGACTGCGAGGTCGCGGAAGATGGCGAGGACCGCAAGCGGTACGGGCGGCGCGGCTGCCACCAGTGCGTCCGCCCAGTGGTTCATCTCTGGGCTGCAGGCCTGCCGCCAGGTTGGATCACCTGTTGGGCGGTCTTGCCTGATCGGGGTCGGTTCAGGGAGCGACGCGGCACTCTTCTGCTGGCAGGCCATCATCCCTCCGTTCCCGCTGCTCAACTCGGCTGCCGCCCTCAGTCGGGCTGCGGGTATGACGCTAGGCCGCCGATCGGGAGTTGCTGCCGGGAGGGGTGGCCTGTGGGCCGTTCCTACCGGTGTTCTGTGGGCTTCCGGGGTGTGGAGGGGTGTCGTCCTTGTGGCGTGTGAGGCGGAAGCTGAACGCGAGTGACGGTCATCTGTACGGATTGGCTGCTAGATGTGCGGGTTGCGGTAGCGTGCTTGTGTGACCGTCCCGTTCCCGCCCTTTGGTCCGGCGTTGAGGCAGGCGCGGGAGGCTGCGGAGGTGTCGAAGGTGGACGTCGCGCGACGCCTTGGACGGGTCTCCGCCGCCCCGATCGCCCGGAGGGAGAGCGCTCACGGGAACCCAACGGTGGACTGGGTCTGCCGATGGGCTGAAGCTGTGGGGGTCGCTGTTACGGTCACCTGGCACACCGACGATCGTGATCCGGTCGTCTACCGGTGCGGCGCAGGGAACGTGTCACCGGCGGCTGTTGGTGTTGCGTTGGTGGAGGTGCGTCGACGCATCAGGTGGTCGCAGAAGAAGCTCGGTGAGCAGGCGGGGTTGTCGCGGTCCGCGATCCGCGAGATAGAGGCAGGCAACCCTCGGATCGAGACCCTGCATCGCCTCGCAGCCGCGACGGGTGTCCCCTTGACCATCGTCCTCACCCCGACTGTCGTCGGTGACGATGAGATGGACGTCGAGCCGGTCGTGTATGAGTGCGGGACGGTAGACGGTTCGCTCGCGGCAGCCCTGGACGCGCTGCAGGACGCCCTCGCCGGCAGGCGGGGCCGCACGGCAGTCGTGTTGCCGTTGGCGCGTCTGCGCGCCGTCGTCGAGCCGGTTGTGCGCTCCGCCAACCTGGGTGACTGGAACCTGCGGCAGATACTCCGCACCCAGCTGACATTCCTTGCTGCCGCCACTTGCCTGCCCGGCCCATACAGTCCATGGGCGACGGTCAGGAGAGGCCGGCTTGTGTCGCTCGATGACGAAGCTACCCGGCTGTTGTGGAGGTCCGCCGCGCGGGTGCCCACGTTCGTGAATGGACCTGCCGCGCCGCTGCCCCCGTTTGGGGCCGCAGTGCGCGCACTTGACCGTCAGTTACCGGGATTCTCAGACTGGATCGACGGCGGCGCACGAACACCAGACGGCGTGTTGGCGCTCATCGACCGGCAACAACAGCAGCGGCAGTAGGGCTAGCGTCGGCGATTGCTGCGGGTGGGAAGTCCTCGGCGGGCTGAGCGTGGGACTCTGCGGCTACCTGTTTTCGATGATGGCTGCCCGGATGGCCTCCGCGACAGTCTCGGGGGCATCGTGCTCCCAGAATCGGAGCACTCTCCAGCCTGCGGCGCGTAGGACTGTGTCAGTGTCCGCGTCACGCGCCTGGTTTTGAGTGACCTTGTCGCGCCAGAAGTCGACGTGCGTGGCTGGTTGGCGATAGTGGAGTGGGCATCCGTGCCAGTAGCAGCCGTCGATGAAGACTGCGACGCGCGGCCCCCGGAAGACGAGGTCGGCTGTGCGCCGAATGTTGGGCACGGGGCGGGCATTCACGAGGTATCGCATTCCCATCGCGTGCACGAGGCGGCGCACCGCTAGTTCAGGGGCAGTGTCACGCGATCGGTTGCCTTGCATCGCTCGCCGGGTTTGAGGGTTTGTCGCCCATGAGTCCCCCATGCCCAGATGCTACGACGCGGACTGTGGAAAGAGCGCCCGCAACCACCCGGCCTGGGTGTATCACCGCCTGTTTCGTACCGGGATCAGAGACAAGCCGTCCGGCATCCGCCGGTACACCGCCGTACGTCGGTAGGTTGGTTCCTATGCGGAGCGTGGAGTTGTTCGCCGGGGGTGGCGGCTTGGCTCTCGGCACCCACATGGCAGGGTTCAGTACCGAACTGGTCGCTGAATGGGATCGGTGGGCGTGTGACACGTTGCGTGAGAATCAGAATGTCGGGCACCCTCTGGTGGCCGGTGCTGAGGTGTGCGAGGGTGATGTCCGACACATCGACTGGTCCTGTGTGGCGCCAGGTGTCGATTTGGTGTCCGGCGGGCCACCGTGCCAGCCGTTCAGCGCTGGCGGCCGGGGCCGCGCCGCCGATGACCCGCGCGACATGTTCCCCGCGACAGCTGAGGTAATACGGCAGCTACGCCCGCGCGCGTTCCTCATCGAGAACGTCAGAGGACTAACCCGCGCGGCTTTCACCGACTACTTCTCGTACATTCAGCTGCGGCTGGCGCACCCCGAGCTCGTCTCCCGTGACGGCGAAACGTGGGGCGATCACTACGCCCGCCTGCAAGCCGAACACACCAGCGTCCGTTCCGACCTTCAGTACAAGGTGCTGCCCACGCTGGTGAACGCAGCGGACTACGGCGTCCCGCAGCAGCGGTGGCGGGTGTTCCTGGTGGGGTTCCGTTCCGACCTGGACGCCGAATGGTCGTTCCCGCAGCCGACGCATTCAGCTGGCGCGTTGCGGCTCGCGCAGGACACCGGCACCTACTGGGAACGCCACAAGGTGGCTGTCAGCCAGCGGCATCCGGTGCGAGCGACTGCGTCGCTCACCGACTACCAGATGAAGCCGTGGCGCACGGTACGCGACGCCATCTCTGATCTGCCCAGGCCCGGCTCGCGGCGGGTACTGAACCACGTCATACAGCACGGCGCGCGCGCCTACCCAGGGCACACCGGCTCCTACGTTGACGCGCCAGCGAAAGCGTTGAAAGCGGGAGACCACGGCGTGCCAGGCGGGGAGAACATGCTGCGTCGCCCCGACGGTACGGTTCGCTACTTCACTGTGCGGGAAGCGGCCAGGCTTCAAACGTTCCCGGAGTCGTACATCCTCCACGGCCCGTGGACTGAGGCTATGAGGCAGCTTGGCAACGCGGTGCCTGTGCAACTAGCGGAAACCGTTGCGTTGTCGGTGCGGGAACACCTCGCATTGGCTGACGCCCGCGCGCAGGCGGCGAACCGTAAGCCGCTGGCGGCTGTGTCGTGACCGACGCTGCGTTCAACCCGCTGGCCATGACGTCCCTGGCCGAGTCGATCGTTCAGCGCCTCATGCGCACCTCACCGGTGCCGCTGGGCGGCATCCCCCGGTTCAACGGCGCGGGAATGTACGCCATCTACTACACCGGCGACTTCCCGACCTACCGCATCGTTCGAGACCGCAACCTGGACGGCGCGTGGGCGCTGCCGATCTACGTTGGGAAGGCGGTACCAAAGGGTGGCCGTCAGGGTGTCGAAGTCGGCGTTGATCCGAACAACACCGCCCTGTGGTCCCGGCTGAAAGAGCACGCGCGGAGCGTCGACGCCGCCACGAACCTGCACCTGGCAGACTTCCACGCCCGCTGGCTCATCACCGACGACATCTGGATTGCGCTGGGCGAGTCGGCGCTGTTGCGGGACACCCGCCCGGTGTGGAACGCGATGGTTGACGGATTCGGAAATCACGACCCGGGCCAAGGTCGTCACAGAGGGATGGTTCCCCAGTGGGACGCGCTCCACCCAGGGCGAGCATGGGCCGCGAGGCTCGTGCAACGGCCCGACGGAGCCGCCGAACTGATCGCCGCCGACGCCCTGCAATACCTCGTCTCCAGACACGGCACCTGACTGTTCAGTCCGCGTCGCGTTCTCCGCTGATGATTTTGTGCGGCGGTGTTCAGCCGCGCATCGTGCCCGGATGCGTTCGGGGTCGTCTGCTGGCCGGGGGTCGGCTGCTGCTTCGGCGTCGAGTGCTGCGAGCGCTTCCCGTTGCGCTTCCGGCCGGCCCGTGGGCTGCGCCGAAGGACTGCCCGTCCGGCGTGGTTCTCGCCATCCCGGGTCGGGCACGTCCGGATCGGCTTCGGTGCGGAGGGCGCTGTCCCATGCCCAGCGGCTGCCGGGTTGGAGGAGAGAGGTCAGGTAGTCGGCCAGGTCGAGCGTCTGGCTGTCGCCCCACTGTCGGGTGTGCCCAGGGAGCGCCAGTGCCTCTTCAACGGTGTGCGGCTTAGCGGTCTTCATGCTGTGGAGGTGTAGGTGGGCTATCTCGTACATGGTGAACACTGGGGACCACACCTTCGCCAGCCACATGGTTCTGACCTTGGCGGCGAGTCGTGCGCGGGTCTGGTCGAGGTAGGAGTCGATGCCCTGCTGGGCGAGTTGCACCTCAACGGCGAGTTGGCGTCCGTCGGTGTGGGTGGCGAGTACGTCCGCGACGAACGCGGGGCGTTCGTGGCGGACCTCCACGTCGGCCGTCCAGCCGGGCAGGCTCCGAAGGTGCGCTTGGGTGGCGGCTTTCAGCAGCTGGTGTTCGTACGACTCCCGCCGGCCGCTTCGGGTGGCTTCGCAGGCTTGGCCTGGTGCGTGGGCGAAGAACGGCAGCCCGTACGGCGAGGTCTTCGGGACAACAGCCGCGCCACAGCACAAGAACCGGAACTCTGCGACCTGTCCGACGTCCTGGCGGAGTCCCCGCCAGGCCACGGGATGCAGGTAGTCGAGCGCGCTGACTCTGCGCGTGCCGTCGTAGACGACGAACGGCATCGCTGCCTCCCTCCGCCGTGTTCATGGTGACAGCCGCCGGTGACAGCGGCGGGCTGCGGGAACGGGCTCGGCGGGCTACTCGGTTGGTTCGTCGTCGGAGTCTGCGAGTTGCTGTCGGAGTCGTTCGACTTCGGCTTCGGCTTTGGCGAGCCGTGCGGCGATCCGTCGGCGGTCCACAGGCGGCGGCGTCACAGGGACCGGTGTGGGTTTGGGGATCAGCCAGCCGATCCTCTGGTAGCCGGTGATCCTTCGCGCGGCGGTGCAGGCGTAGCAGGACGTTTCGGGGGCTGGGCGTGGCCACTTTTGGTCGATCATGCGGCGCAGGTGGTCCCGCTCGAGGTCGTCTTGGGGCAGCCCTTCGGCGGTGTCGGTGGCCCACAGGTTGTCGAACTCGCGGCGTATCTCAGCTGCCCGCTCCGGCGACACCAGCACAGGTCCGTCGCCCGGCTGCCAACCCACGTTGGTGCACTGCTGGGTGTAGTGGCCGCATTCCAACTGCACGGTCCAGAACGCCGCCTGGTGCGGCTCAGCACGCCGCTGGACCGCCCACGTCTCGGCGTCCAGGCCGTGCTGCGGCTCCTCCGGGTCCGCCGGGAAGTCAGTGACCTCCCTGCCCGCCCACTCGACGATCCGCCGGTAGGGACGCGGCACGGGGTGGTCGTTGGGGCACCAGAACTCGCCGGCCGGCAGCCGGTGGCGCGTGACCGGATCAAGCCAGCGCCGTTCGTCAGGGAACTGGTCCTCACGACGAGTGCACACCTCGTGCGTGCAGCCGCACTCCAACCGGACGCGCCAGCGGTACATGTCCGCTGCTTCGGGGATGAGCAGCGGCCAGAACACGGGCGGGTACTGCTGCCGTAGCCGCTCAGTGGTTGCGTTGAACTCGGCCAGCACCTCCTGCCGGGGCCGCGCACGGCCCGGGACTCGGATCAGCAGACTGCCGCGCGCCGCGGTCTGTACTTCGCTCATGTCGTGATCCGTTTCGCCTTGTACTCGGTCACTTCGGCGTTCTGCAGCGCCGCCTGGATCTACAACTGAAGACCCACGTCGAGGAACCGTCCCGGCGCGTGTTTGCCTCCGTGGGTGTAGCCGCCTGTGTACACGGTGTCACGGACAATGCCTATGAGGGTCTTGCGCACAGACTGGTCGTAGAGGAACTCTTTGTCGTCATAGCGGTCGCCGCGGTAGAGGTGGACGATGTCGCCGTCCCAGTCTTCAAGGTAGCTGCATTCCCCGGGGTTCGGCGGAATGGGCCACTTCTCCAGCCCCATCGTGATCTTGACCACTTCCTCCACCGAAACTGGCGTGACCCTGTGGGCCGTCATGTGGGTTCGACCCCACCCTCGCTGCTGCGCGTCAAGCCCGGGGTCGCCATGCACCTCCCGAATGACAAAACCGCCTGTCTTCACAGCGATCACTTCCCGGGTTGACACCAACCAGCCGACTATCCGTGGCAGGCCGAACGGCTTGGGTCCATGCCATGTTGTGGTCGCCCGTCCACTCTGTTCAAATGCCCTATGTAGCTGTCGGAACTCCTCCACCGCACGCGCGAACAGAGGTGCCTGTTGCCGTGCGAAGTCGCTCAACTCGGCGTTCGTGCGTTCTACGGCGTCTCGCTTCCGCGCCTGATGTCCGGACCAATCCACCTCGTCCACCCACGACATGGCAAGAGTCTATGACGGTGACTCCCCAGGCGGGGCTAGCCGGTCTACCAAGGTGACCAAGGGACGATCGCGGATGGTGGCGACAAACGGATCCGAGGTGTCCTCCCAGGTGGCTTGACTCAGGACGGTGGCGTTCACCGGGTGGCGCACCAGTGGTATGGCGTCTTCTGCGAGGTTGTAGGCGTCCAAGAGCGGGATGGAGCCGACGATGAGTAGGTCTAGGTCGGCAGGTGGTGGACCGCTGACTCCAGTCACCCGCGCGGCCCACGAGCCGAAGATCGCCGCGAAGACCACATCGTCTCGGTCCTGCGAGAGGCGGCGGAGAACCTGCTCGGTAGCCCGTGCCCGCGCTATCGCGGCCTGCCCCGCCGCGTCATCTTCCCCGCCCGGTGGTGTGGCTTCGGCCATCAGTTCAGTCACCTCCGGCGGCTGTTGGGGTGGCGGCGCGGGGTCTACCCACCCCCAGGAGACACGCCCGCGCCGCCGCTGACGTCCATGATGCCCTGCGGCAGCCGTTGGCGGCCAGGTGTTGTGGGTGTACGTGGCGGAACCCCCCGGCGGGAGTCCGAGTGCGCCGCCGGGGGTTCGTCATTCACCTGCCGGTGCAGGGTGTCCCCTTGCCGCCGTCTGCTGGGCTGGGCTGGTGTTACGGTGGTCGAAAGCCGCGATGAGGGGGTTCTGGGATGGCTGCTGGTCCGCCACCGCCGGCGGGTTGGTACACCCAGCCTGACGGGGTTCGCCGCTACTGGGATGGCAGCCGCTGGACCGGCCACACCGCCCCCGTCCAGCCACACCCGCAGCGCCCTCCCGCACAGCCCCAGCAGGCCCCGCCGCAGCAGCCGAGGTGGGAGCAGCCCCAGTTCACTCCGCAGCAGCCGCAGCCGGCCCCTGATCGGCCTACCCCGGGGCAGCCGGGTTGGCGTCCGGACCCGTCGGGTAGGCATGAGCTTCGCTGGTGGGACGGCAGCGGCTGGACTAAGCAGGTGGTGTCCGGTGGGGTGCAGCAGGTGGAGCCTCCCGGCGGTGTGGTCCCGGCCCAGGCGAAGGACCGTGGGAGCGGGAAGGTCCGCCGTCAGGCGAAGAAGGCCGGGGTGGACCCGAAGCAGGCGGTCGGCGGGGGGACGCTGTTCACCGAGCCGGTGCTGTTGGTGAATCAGAAGCCGAACCGGATCGGGTACATGCTGGAGTATTCGATCTTCAACCCACGAGGACAACGGCTCGGCACAGTCAAGGAACAGAAGAACCGGCTGCTGTTGATGGCGCTCCAGGGCCAAGCCCGCGACTACTGGACCGAGCGGCTCCAGGTCGTCGGCCCCAAAGGGGAACTGCTGCTGGCGCTGTCGAGGCCACCGAAGTTCAAATCGACGATGAACGTCGCCGCAGCTGACGGAACTCCGATAGGCCAGATCGCCGTCAAGCACTACGGCCTGTTGAAGACGTTGCGGTTCGACCTGCGCGCCGGGGATGTGCCGGTTGGTGCAATCGTCGCGGACGAGTCCGACCACGTTCTCGCAATCCAGGACGCTGCCGGGGTGGAAGTGGGACGGGTCAGACGCACCCGGGACGGCGAACGCAAGGAGTGGTTCTCGGCCTACTCGTGGCGCAACGACTCCGACCAGTATGTGGTGGAGATCCCGCGGCCTCTGGGGGAGCCTCTGCGGTCTTTGGCGATAGCTGCCGCGCTGGCTGTGGACACGACGTTTGAGGACCGCAGTCGCCACTGGTGGGACGAGGGGTGACCCCCGCCAGGTGGCTGGGCGCGCTGGTAGCGGGTGTGCTGCTGGCTGGCTGCACGGTCTCGTCCCCTCCTGTTGCGCCTGTCTCTCCGCCTCCGGTCCCTTCTTCGGCGGCGACCTCTCCGGGTGTTCCTTCGACGCCTGCCGGTGACCGGACTGTGTTCGTTTCGGTGGTCGACGGGGACACGATCCGCACCGAAGCGGGGACCGTCCGCATCATCGGGATTGATGCCCCGGAGCGCGGCGAATGCGGCCACCAGGAAGCTTCAGCAACCATCGAGAAGCTGCTTGCGCCGGGTGATCTGGTGTGGCTGGAGCTACCGCCTGGGCAGAACGACCGGGATCGTCACGGACGGCTGGTCCGGTTCGTCACCACCGAATCAGGCGTCGATGTGGGCTTGGCGCAACTGGAGGCGGGGAACGCGGTCGCCCGCTACGACTCCACCGACGGCTACCCCGAACATCCCCGCGAAGCCGCCTATCACGCGGCGCAGATCGCCACCCGCGACGCCGACGGCGGCGTGGTGACCACCTCGTGCGCCAACCCCACCACGCCACCCGCAGGCGACCGCTGGTGGGAGCAATACCAGTCGTGCGGGCAGCTGAAACGGAACACCAACGGCCACCCGACCGGCCCGTTCAACCGCGACAATCCAGCCGAGGCCGACATCTACGACTGGTTCGCCAACCAGACCGGCAACAACGGCGACGGCGATGGTGACGGGTTGGCCTGCGAATAGCCCAAAGGACGGGGGCCTCTTACTGCGCGCGCAAACATCACCACAGGGACAGAGGCCAAAGATGGCCAGCACCTCCCCAGCGAGCCTGTCGGCCAACCCGCGACCCGACGATGTCAGAAAACGGCGTCGCATTTCTGACAAGACCAACGCGGCCCCGGGGTCACCAGCGGCTGCCGGCAGCCACCGCCGGGCGGACTCGCTCTGATCTGAACAGCCGCCCGGACCCGACAACGACCTGTTCCTAACACCGCGGCTCAGATCGGCTCGGAGGGTGGCTGCTCCCACAGCCCGCCGGCCATCGTGCCATCAGCGGCACGATGGACCGCGGGCGCGTCTGGTTCTCGAAGCGCAGAGACAGCGGGTGTTTGGGGCTGTGGATCGGCTTGCGGGGCGCCTCGGTCGGCGAGCATCTCCAGGGCCTTCTGGCGAACTTCCTCGCTCGGGTCGCTGGCAAGACCCTCCAGCGCTTTGAGCGGCAGGTTCGGACTCCAGGCAACCCAGTAGCGGACGCCCGCATCCGGATCGCCAGCGAGACCCGCGAGCACCTCAGCTGGTGTGCTGGGGTTCCGCGCTACGTACCGACGGGTGTCGATGTCCTTCTTGTTCCGAGCGAGCTTGGCGAGAGCCGAGGGCGGTGCTGATCGATGTACGGCTACCAGCTGGCGGACGGCCGGCCAGGAGTCTGTGGCGAGGCGAGAGAGAGCGGTGGCTGGAGCATTCGGGTTGCCAGCGACCGCCTTGCGAATAGCCGGGTCACGGTCCTTCGCAAGCCGATCGAGGATGTCGGCAGCGGTGAACCTGTCCAGGGCCATAGATAGCCGCTTGCCCCAGTTCATCTGCCACCTCCCGGATAGCGCCGACCTCTGGCGGTATGAACCATATCCGGCCCGGGCGCTTGGGTGCTGGCGGTCAGGGGTTGGCGACCCCGGCATCCATCGTTTCCTTGCGCCACCAGTCCGAGAAGAACATGGCCCCGTTGCCGGTGCTTCCGACCGGGTGGCCTGGCACGTCGACACTCTCACCCGACCAGGGACCGCCCCACCCCCGTGCTTCCGGGCGTGACACCCCCACGTTCACCCCGGCAGCGGTGCCTCAGAGGCTTGTCGTATATCGCACTGTTGTTCGATACTGCGAGGATGTTGAACCTCATCCCGGACGACTTTGATGACTCAACGGTCACCGCGCGCGAGCTACCGCGACACCCCCACGACCACCCAGTCTGGGAGGTCAGGGTGGACGGCGAACTGGTCGGCTGGGTTCGTCGACTCACCATCGGCCACTGCTCAACGCTCTTCTACAACGCCGAAGCGATCCACCCGCAGACAGGCAAGCACTACAACCTGGAGAACAGCACCGATCTGAACGAGCGGATCAAGATCATTGCCGCATTCCACCACGATCCGATGACCTCCGAGCAGCACCTCGGCCGATTCTCGTGGGAATAGTCGGTGGATGACCGTCTCTTCCGGGCACCTCGGAACGCCATCGGGCCACCGGTGGGCACCGGCGGCAACAAGCACTACGACGGACGCCAGCCCGTCCTGGCGATCCTCGAATGGGACACCCACAACGAGGTCGTGCCCGAGAAGACGGGCTTGACACCGGCCCAACACCAACAGCTGCCGGTAACAACCTCGCGGGTTCAGTCCGGGTCGATGATCGGGTAACCGTCCGTGCCCACCACGAGAGCGAGGAGGTCCAGCCGGTCGCCGTCTGTGCCGAGGCCGTTGAGCGCGAGTTCGCCGCCGCCGTATAGCTCGATGGTGTCGGTGTAGGGGGTGTGGAGGTGGCCGGCGTACCACCGTTGAGCCTCCACGCCTTCCGCTATCCGGCGGAGCCGTTTCTGATGGACGTCGCTGGCCTCTAGCCGGTCGGCGGGGAACCCGACGCGGGAAGCTCGCCGCCAGCCGGGCAGGGACATGCCGAACTTCTGATCGAGTAGCTGGCTGCCCCAGGGCACATCGTGGGCGACCACCACGTCAGCCGGCCCGCCGGCCGTGATCGTCTCGACCTGCGCGTCGGTGACTTCCTCTTCAGCGAACCAGTCGCGGCCGAGGGTCCGCCTTTGGCTATCCAGGGACACGCCGCCGCCGACCGCCAACCAGCGGGTGCCCGCCCACTTCCACCGGTGGCCGCGAGGCACATGGAAAACGTGCTCCGACACGGGCCGCAAACCAGTGGCCGGATCAACCGGGAGCGGCAGTAGGCGGTCGAAGTCCTCGTGGTTGCCGTCGACGAACCATAACGTCAGGTCGTGCTTCGCGCACCTGCCCTCGACCCGGCGCAGGAACTTCAGCCCCGAGGGGTACCGAGGCCAGAACCCGAAGTCGCCCAACTGCAGAATCAGGCCCGCCCGGCTGGCTGCCGCGTAGTCGATCACCTGCTCCGCCGCCCGAATGCTCCCATGAAGATCACCAGCCAACAGGATGCGCTGCGGGGCCGTCATGCGGTGATTCTCTCGACCGCAGCGCGCTGCCACTCGATCCGCACGCTTCCGCTGCGGGCGTAGCTCCCGGCGCTGACAACGGAGCCAGCGCGCACACCGCACCAGCCGAGAAGGTCGCCTATCACGGCATCGGTCAGGGCCTCCCGGTCGAACACGAGCGAACCAACCTCGACGATGAGCTTCACAACCGAACTCTCAACATGCCTGGACAGATCGCCGTGGTAGTAGACCTCGTCCTCGTACAGGACGCGCCACCCCGAAACGTCGAAATCCGGGTGGCGGGCTGCCGCCCGGCACAACGACATCGCCTCTTCTAGCGACAGTTCCTCCACCGACAGACCCTCGCTGGTGAAGTACGGGCGCTCGCCAGGGGAGATGCCTGCTACGGCTGCCCGAGCGGCAGCCAGATCATCGCCGGACACCTCAACAGTGATGCCATCCGAAAGCGTGTGCATGGTGACCATTCGAAGAGGGTAGCGTCGACCGAACGGCGATCACCTGGGGGTGTCGGATGGCTATTGACGGCAGCACTGGCGACCACGCCATGACCGCAGACGAGCGGGACTTCACGGTGGCCGAGGGCGGCGCCCCAGCCGACGTGTTCGCACCAGACCACCTGGCGAAGGCTCGGGGGATGATCGCTGCCGCTGCGGCCCTCGCAGATACCGAGGCTGCTCGGGACGGATACGCCGTGCCGCGTATCGCCCAGCCGCTCGCGGTGACCTCCGAAGACGGCTTGGGCCAGGTGCTGGCGGCGATCCCGGAGGACTACCACCCTCTCGATGTTGCTGCGTTCATGACCACCCGGAACGAACATCTGGGCGGCCGGTCGCCGGTCGAGTGGCTGGCAGCTGGCTTGCCGCCAGGTGCGGTGGCCGCGCTGGCTGACGAACTGGGCTACCAGTAGGGACGGCCCGAATCACGCGCCCAAGTCGCCTCACTCGGGTTCGCCCTCGGGATAGCGGGCCGCGTACCAGGCATCCGTCCGTGCCAGGCCACGCCCAGCGCACCACTGCTCCTGCAAGAACCGGCTGACCGCCGAGTCGTCGCCGTAGGGGCAGGCGGTCACCGGCTCATCGTCGCACCAGGAGCGGTAGCCGGCGTCTTGCGCGGCCAGTATGTCGCTCATGGCCGCTGGGTAGCGCGGCACCGACAGCTGCCGGTGTTGGGTGTCGTTGGTCGTGGGCATTCGTCTCGTCCCCTCAGAAGTTGATGATGCTGGACTTGGCGACCCGCTCCTGGGCGGCACCGTGGCGACCCTCAACGTTCGCCTCCCGCCACGACGCGAACGTCTGCCGGGGGCGGGCCGTCCAATAGCGGCGAAGCTCCTCCGAAGCCCACCTGTCCGCCACGATGTGGTTCGTCCAGAGCGCGCGCGCCGAGACCCTGCCTGTGGCGTTGGCGTTCCTCCCGGCCGGGCTGAACAGCTGACCGTTCGTGGCCCGCTCGGCAGCCAGCATGTCCATTTCGACGTAGCTCTCGTACTCGGCGCGCAACGCCCGCTCAACCTCACCCTTCGACAACGGACGGCTACTCCGGGCAGCCGGACGCGCCAGCGGATCCAGGCGAGCACACCACGCGCGCCGCCGGTCGAGCTCGACCGCAGCCAGGTCAGCAGGATGCTCCTGGGCCAGGTGGTCACGGTGCTCAATCTCCACACAAAGCACATCGCACAACGGCCAATCACCGCGCTCACCAGCCTCCTGCGACAGCCGATCCAGTTCCTCATACGGAATCCGGTCCAGACGCTCAGCCGAGAACTGCCCGAGTTGGGAAACCACAGGCGGCAAAGGTGGCCACACACCGTCGCCCATGCCGTTGGTCGCCCGGTAGGCGTCGCAATGGCGAAGGAACGAGGCCCGCAGAGGCTCCACGCGCCGGGGCGGCACCTCCTCCGAAGTGAGCTTCCGCGCGATCCGAGACATCATCCGAGCCGCGTTATGCGCCTGACGGCGATCCTCACGCAAAGGACACCGCCTGCCCCCATGGAAGACCGACCTGCACACCGGTCAGCCCTCACCGAACCGGTCACGGGCACGCAACTCGCGCTCCGACGCCCGAGTCACCCCAGCGTCACCCAAGCTGCGGCCATCCTCACCCGTCCCGAACTGGAAGCCGCCGCCATACCCAGCGGACTCCTCCGCCAGCAGCCGAATCTCCGCGTCACGCGCCGCCCGAGCGCTTCGCAGCTGCTGCTGGGCGGCGAGTGCCCGATCCAGCGTAGCCAGATCGCCACGCGCCGCCTGCACCTGCCGGGTCGTGTAGCGGCCCGGGTTCGCTACCGCGTCACGCCACAAGCCCTCGCGGGTCTTGGCGCGCTGCACCCACTCGTGCGCCTCCTCCGCACTCATCGTGCGGGGGACCTCCGGCGGCTGCTGGCCTCGGCGGATCACCGCCGCCGAGTCCTGCAGATCGAGGTCCACATCCCACGGCCGCACCGGTGCACCCGGCTGGTAGGACGTGCGCTGGTGCCGCCCGTGCCGCTCGACCTCACCGTTGCGGGTATGCCGGGCGACCGGAACCGCCCTCGGCGCGTTCGAGTGGACGACCGTCGGGATGCCGTGCCCGGCCCTCGCGGCAGCCAAACCGTCCAGGTGGCCATGCAGCCGCGCGCTCTGCACCAACTGCCGCGCCGTCTTCCCACCGTGGCCCCTCACCGGGGCCACCTTCCCGTCAGCCACCAGCAGCGTGACCTTCTGCGAACTGCCGTCTGCGGCGTACGTCTCCACCTGCCACAGGCCGTCGCGGAGGTCCGCGATCGGCTGCCGAGTCTTCGCCCCGCGAGCCGGAGCCAACCGGTAGGACACCGGCTGCTCAGCCACATGCACACCAGGCAGCGAAGTTTCGGTCCACAGCCGGTCACCCGCCACGCTCACCAGCGGCGCAGCATAGGTTTCCGTGCCGTCAGGGCCAACCAGCGCAAGCCTGCGCTCCAGAACACCGTCCTCGTTGTAGCCGAGTTCTGTGGGACGGATTCTCAGCGTCTCTCCGGCCAACTTGACCGTCGATTCAGCACGCAAATCAGCCTGCGAGACACCCACCGCCTCCATCAACCGGTCACGGGCAGCTGCCGGTGTCGGCGCAAGCCCGGCTTCGGCCTGGGCGATCCGGTCGGCACCCAACCTGTGTCCAAGTTCCTCCGCCATCTGCCGGTTCTCGGCATACAAGGTTTGAGCGGTCTGATATTCGGCCCGGTACCAGTACTGCCTGAGCGCCCGGTTCTCAAACTGGGCGATGATCCGCTCATCCGCTGCCATGTCAGCCTCGACGCGGGTCAGGACCGCGCTCACGTCCTCGACCGGCAGTTGGTCAACGTCGAACTGCGCGAGTTCGGCCGGCGGCTCGAAACCCTCCGGTACCTCGAACGGCTGACCGTCCATCATCGCCACCTGATCCTCGGGCCGGATGGCGCGGGTGCCGAAGTTGTCGGTGTCCGAGAAAAGCTGTTCCGCCTGCTTCCGGGTCAGGAGTCCGGCACCGTTGAGGACGGAGGCGTGGGCGAGCATCGGTGCCGGAACCATGCGGGCAGCGACAGCACCGTCACCGGGCTGGCCGATATGGACACCGCCCTGAGCGTCCATCCACGCCATGACCTCCGGCACCTGGCCTTCGGTGTACTGCCCGGCGGCGATCGCGTGCAGCAGTCGCCGTTGGTCGTCATCGGCACCGAAAGCGGCCAAGTGCGAACCGCCAATAATCACGCCGTCCCACAGTTGTCCGCGGCCTTCTAGCGGCGTGAGCCAGCAGTTGCACCTGCGGCCACCTTCCAGGATTGCCCTACACACCGCTTGCTCCGTTCTCTTCGGGGATGTTCAGATGGAACTGGCGACGCCAGCCGAATCGCTGGAGCCGATGGACGAGGAAGTCGATCCACTTCTTGCCGACTTCGTCATTGGCGGGCAGCGTGATCGTGGTCTTCGCGTCGTCGTCGTCCCAGCTGTAGTCCGGAGAGCACTGGAGGCGGTAGTGCTCGGCGGTCTTCCGCAACTCCCTCCGCCACCCGGCCTTGTCGCGGTGGCACGAGCGTTCGGCGTCCACGAGGCTGTCCCAGTCGGGCTGGCCGAACGCCTCCTCGACGACGTTCCGAGTCAGCATCTTCATGCTCGTCCCCTTTCTTCGGGGCTGTCGGGGGTGGGGTTGTCATCGACGCTACGGCGCCGGTCGGGACTGCCTCCGTTTTCGACCTGGTGGGCATCCAATACACGCCGAACCGTCCGAGAAGACACCCCGAACAGGCGGGCGAGTTCGTCGATGCTGCGGCCCTGCTCACGGAGTTCGGCCACGAGTTCCCGCTGTTCTCCGGTGAGCGCTGGCGGTCGTCCACCGGACTTGCCCTTACGGCGGGCTTCTGCGATGCCGGACAGGATGCGTTCCCGGATGAGTTCGCGTTCGAGTTCGACCACGGCGGCGAGGATGGTCAGCACCAAGCGTCCGGTGATGGTCGTGGTGTCCATGCCGAGGTTCAGGATCCGCAGCCCCACGCCACGAGCCTCAAGGTCACCGGTCAGGTCGAGAATCCCGCGAACGGACCGGCCGAGCCGTGACAGTTCGACGACCACGAGGGCGTCACCGCGCCGTACATAGCGGAGGGCTTCGTCGAGACCTGGGCGTTGCATCTTCGCGCCCGACACCGCCTCATCGGTGAAGATGCGCTCGCAACCGGCCGTCTGGAGTTCGGTGATCTGCCGGTCCAGGATTTGCTCTGCGGTGGAGACGCGCGCGTAGCCGACCAGTTGTCCGCCGGTGTCGAAACCCACATGTCCGCCGTGGAGTTTCGCCCCGGGGGTTGTGTCACCAGGGACACCGCCGGGCACCAACTCGGCGGCTGGGGTGGCATCAGGAGGTGTTTCCGCCCCACCGGCAGCTGCCGGTGGGGTGGCTGCCTGGCGGATCACCTGACACCGCCGGGCTTCGGGCGGCGACGCCGAGGAACCCCGTGCGCTTCGAGGATCCTCGCCGCCATCCGGTCCGTCACGCCGAACTCAGCCGCGACAGTCTGTGCGGTCAGTCCGGTGTCGGCCTGATACCGGGCCACCAGGACGGCCTGCTCGTCGGGCGTCAGCTGCGGTCGGAGACTGCCGCCGGGCCGCAGTTGGACGCCCTTCCGCTGGAGGGACGACCTCACTCGGTCGGGGGTGGTTCCGATCGCTGCCGCGATCGCGGGCGCGCCCTCCTGACCTTCGACGTATCGCCGCACAACCTCGGCCTCCCGCTCGGGGGTGAGAGCCTGCGGGGCCGCCCACAACCCGACCGTTTTCAGGTGCCGTGCGACGATGTGGCCGCTGCGACCAGTCTCGCGGGAGAGTTCGGCAGCGGACGCGCCCGCGGCGTAGCGGGCCTCGATGTGCGCCTTCTGCGCATCGGTCAGTGACGCACCCTGCCGCTGCGCCGGGACACCAGCCGCGCGCGCGATCCGAGCCACGTCATTCGCCGCGAGACCTGCATCGGCACCGATCACGCCCGGCCATTCACCGGCGGCATACCGCGCGGCGATCTGCTGCTTCTCGGCGTCGGTGAGGGTGCCGACGCTGCGCCTCACACCTTGCCGGTACAGCCGCGCCGCCCGCCACATGGTGGACGGCGACACCCCGTACTCGGCGGCGAGCGCCACCGCCGCCTCACCAGCAGCATGGCGGGCAACGGCTTCGGCTTCCTGCTGCCAGGTCCAGCTGCTGCGACCGCGGACGGGAGGCCCGAGTTCCACTCCGGCGCGGAGCAGCGCGAGGTGCACCGTTTCGCGGGCGACCCCGAACTCGCGGGCCAGCGCGGTCTGGTTTGGCTCCGCCTCATAGCGGGCCACCAGCACGGCAACCTCGTCGTCAGTGAGCTTCCGTGGCCTGGGCTTCGGGACCGGCCTGGCACCCGCCCGCCGCACCGTGTTGATGATCGTCTGCGGCGTGACGCCGTACCTGGCGGCGAGGTCAGCCCGGCTGACGCCCGCCTCATTCGCGGCCACAATCTCCGCCTGCTGCGCGGCGGTGAGCCGCACGTGGGAGTGCCGCACCGGCACGCCGTGCTTCTGGGCGTACGTGACTGCGGTCCGCGGTGACACGTCGTACTCGGCGGCCAGCGCGTAGGAGGCTTCCCCGGCGGCATACCTGGCGGCAAGTTCCTTCTGCCGGGCCTCTTCCAGTAGCCCTCCCGGGCAGGCCCGGCGCTGCGCCGGGACACCAGCCCGATCAGCGATCCTCCGGACGGACTGGGACGAAATGCCGAAGTCGGGAGCGATATCGCGGGGCCGCTCACCGGCGGCATACCGGGCCGCGACCTGGGCGCGCTCCTGCGCGGTCAACCGGCGGTTCATGGTGTGCTCCTGGGTGTAGGGCGACCGAGGGTCGCTACGGGCTGGTCACCCGGTCGTGGGTGTCGTTGTCCCCCTGCCGCTGT
The DNA here is from genome assembly GCA_049841235.1 of Propionicimonas sp. Classification (GTDB taxonomy): domain Bacteria; phylum Actinomycetota; class Actinomycetes; order Propionibacteriales; family Propionibacteriaceae; genus Propionicimonas. The sequence goes on from JASGEM010000095.1 coordinate 91,721, forward strand.
CGGCGGTTGGTGAGGTGGCGTGCGGTGAGCGCAGCAGCAGCGAGCAAGACGATTCCGCCTGCGGCCAGGGCTGGGCTTGTGGTGGCGGCAGGGACACCGCCGTCGATGCGGGTGTGGTCGGCGGGTGCCTCGGCCTGGGGGTTCACCGGCGGCTGCCGGTGGGCTGGCCGTTCCGGAGTGGGGTCTGTGCCCGGCTCAGACGGCTCCGGCTCGGGGTCAACCGGCTCAGGCTCGGGATCGACAGGCGGAACCGGATCGACGGCAGCAGGAGTCGCGCACAGCAAGGCTTGGAGGGTCACGCGCGAGTTGGCCTCCACCTCCCAGGAAGCCCCGCCGCGACCGTAGAAGGTGGTGTACATCTCGCCGTCCGGCACGGTCACGTACACCGCGCCATGCCAAACGGTAGGCAACCAATCGAAACCCTGAATGGCCGGCAGACCGGCGTCCCGCACCACGATCCTTGTGCCCGGCTCAGCGGAGTTCAGCAGCAGGGCGCGGGTATCTCCGGCGGCAAACTCGCCCACCGAACGCCAAGTCCGTCCGCCATCTTCGGACCACTCGAACGCGAACGTCGCGCTGGCAGGTACTGAGGCGACCGGCACCTGGCAGTCGTCGGCGTCGCCCAGTAGCACCGTCAGAGTGACCTCGCCGGTGTCGATCGTCACCGGAGGTAGTTCGGCCGGGGTGTCACTGTCGGCGGGGGCGGATGCCTCCAGGGTCTCCGGTGGCTGCTGGTGCGGGGCGGGGGTCTCGTCCAGCAGGCCCGGGGCCGGGTCGTCGGTGTCACCAGCAGCCGCCGGTGGTGCGTCCTCAACCAGTGGCTCAGGCTGCGGCTCCTGGGCCGGTTCACCGACAGCCGCCGGTGCAGGCTCAGCCACCACAACGGCAGGCGGGTCCGTCGGCTCGCCAGGGTCGGTGTCGTCAGCCCATGCGGTGGGCGCGGTCAGGGCCACCACAAGGGCGGTAGCAAGGATGCCCGCGATGCGGCGGACGGGACGCGTCTTCATGGTGTCCTCCAGGTGCTGTGAGGGGGTTCGGGCCTCATGGTTGGTGTCCTTCCTGGTGTTCTTGGGACCGGCTACCATCGGCTGTCCCCTTGCCGCTGTCTCGTGATGCTGGCCCCGTCCGCCATGTCGCATCGCGGCGCCCAGCCACCCTCAGCGCCATAGCGGTGGTCGTTACGCGGGTGTCCCGCCAGCCGTTCAGCTCATGCCTCCAGTAGCTCGACGAGCTCCCAGGGGTTGGCGTGCTCGCTGCACAAGAGGTGGAGCATCTGCACGGCGTCGTCCAGCCGCATCACCCGGCGGGCACCCTGCTGCCAGCCGTCCCAGCCCGCGTCGGCGGTGGCGGTCACTGCGACAGGGGTTGCCGGGTCGAGGGCAGCCAGGTCGGCCACCCCCGGCAGCAGTCCGGCGAGCACACCCGGGCCGGCCGTCCACGCCCCCGACCAGGCGAGCGCGGCGGGCCTCGGACAACCGTGGACATCCAGAAGGCCCGGGCTGACCTGGCGGATGCCCGCAGCCACATCACGGGCCAACGACGACCTCGGAAAGTAGCTCGGGGGAACCGGACCCGCAGGATCCCAGGCGTCCCCCGGACTCTGGACGAACAACATCAACGACCCCTCACCAGATGTCCTCGGGGATGTCCACCTGGGCAGCCTTCCTGCCACCAGCAACTGTCGGTGCAGGCGAGCCAGACCCAAACGCCTCACCCGGCCTCGGCAACCACGGCAGATCGACCCTCAGGTGCGCACCTGATTGGGCGATCTGGCCGACCTGTTCGTCGGGGATCCAGTAGGTGCGGGCGCGGACCGGCACTCGGGAGGTCTCGTTGACGAGGTAGCAGACGCCCTTCATCGCCGCCGGGATGTCCTGGCAGGGCGCTGCGATCGACATGCCGTCACCAAGGATGGTGTCGGTCATGTACTTGTTGGTCGTCGCGTATCCGACGCGCTGGGCCACGATGTCTCTGAGCGAGGTCGGAATCGTGTCACCTGAAGGCTTCTGAGTTGCGGCGACCACCACGATGCCGGCGGCTCGGCCCATCGCCACGAGTTGCTGGATCATTGATGCGCGGAGCTTCCCTGCGGCCTTTTCGTCCGAGGTGGTGCCGCCCGCCACGAGGATCGCAAGCTCGTCGACCATAACCACCAGCAGCGGGATCCGGTCGGTGAAGTCCCCCTCGGCAAACTTCTTCTTCTGGCGCTCCTTCAGCCACTGGTACCGGCTGCCCATTTCGTTGAGAAGGGCTTTCAGGATTTCGTCGGCGTGCTCGCCATCCGTGGCGATCCGCGAGAACCTGGGCTCCCACAGCGAGAGTTCGACGCGCTTCAGGTCGATGCCGATGAGGGCCACGTTCGCCAACTGACCGACGCCGGTCAGGAACGCGGTTGCGCCGCCCGATTTGCCGCTGCCAGGGATGCCGCCGATCAGCAGGTTTGATTCCAGCAGCCCGACAGCGATCCGTCTTCCGCACTCGTCCACCGCGAATGGGATCGCCTTCAAGGTCGGCTTGGCGTCCCAGGGATAGTCCTGGACGGCCAGCAACGGGTCGACGATGCAGCGCACGGTGAGTCGGCCTACTTGGGGGTCGTCGTCAACCTGCCACTTGGTACCGGATGGTTGTCCGAGTAGCTGTTGTGCGAGGTGCGTCCATGTCTCGGCGCGCTTGCTGGGGTCGGACATCGGTGGCATCCGGCGGACGCGGATGACGGCAGGCCGGGGGGCACCCGACCGGATGACCGCCCACTCAATCTCCAGGTCCAGATCCCAGGGGCGGACACCGCCGGACAGCATCCCGGCAGCCCGTCCCCGGAAGGCGACGAGGAAGGGATCGCAGTTGCGCACGATCTGCGCCAGACGCCGGGCGGGGTCGAAGACCCACAGCACTCCGCCCTGGTCCTCCGCCTGAGCCGCCAGCACTTCCCCGGCGGTCGGGCGAACATCCGGCGGTAGCTGCTGGGTGACGGTCTCGGGCTGCCGATCGAACCAGACGGTCCACCGGCCTGCCGTGTCCCGGGTGAACGCCCCAGGCTTCGCGTCGGGATGCGTCCGGGAGAGGGTTGCGCGCAGCCGTCGGGCGTCATCCAGGCCAGCCGGATCGACACCCTCCGGCAACACCACATGCTTGCCAAGATCAGGCGCGGCAGGAGCTACCAGCGGCTCCTGGCGTTTGGTGAACAAGCCCATCGGTCAGTCCTCCGCGTTGTTGTCGAACAGAGCGGCGAACTCGGAACGAAGCCCGCCGGTGAGTTGCCGGATCAGCTGCGCGTCCCGGGCCAACTCCTCGGGCGCCGGCAGCGCACCCGTGTAGTTCTCGGCCTCGTCGATGTAGATCAGCACTGGTCGCATGGGTCAGTCCTCCTGTTCGGCGTCGATGGCGTCCAGTTCGTCCAGCACGGTCCGGCCACCGACAGCCGCCGGTGTTGCGCTGGCCGGGTCGGCGGAGGTCTGATCGACACCAGGCACACCCACACCAGCAACTGCCGGTAGGTCGGGCATGGTCTCGTCCCCGGCTGCCAGGTCCACCAGGACTCCCTGGGCAGCCAACTCACGCCGACGCTGGGTCTCCTTGGACGCCGGGACGAACCGGACTTCCTCAGCGCCAGCGCCGACCGCGATTTCGACTTCTGCCCAGACCATCCCGAGCCGCCTGTCCAGCGACCCGTCTTCGAGCGCCAGCAGCACTCCGGCTGGTGGTCGCCAGATCGTCACCGAGCCATTGGCGTACGCCCGCCACCGGATCGGCCGGGCTGGCTCTAGGAGCTTGGTTTCGGTGATCCCGGTAGCCGCGGCAACCCTGGAGGCGACCTTGCCCATCAGCTTCCGGGCACGCCGAGCATCCAACACGCTCACGAAACCGAGGGCGAAAGCTGCGGCCATCGCGCCAACCGCGACGTCGATCTGGAGCTCGGGTGCGCGCCCAAGCCAGCTGGTCAGGCCGGCGTGGGTGCCGAGGCCGGCGGCTGTCCCGGCGATGGCGGCGGCGATCCACCCGGGGATCGAGCGCAGGGACTCTTTCGTCTGTAGGTCGGCGGAGACTGCCGCCGACGCGCGGTGGGCAAGAACGCTTCCGCCCCCTGCCCCGAAGGCCACCGCGAGCACCCAGGGGAGCGCTGCCTGCACCCACTCGGGCCAACCATCCGGGCGGACATTGGCCCACCAGCCCGTCGCCACCACGGCCATCAGCGCCGCGAGACCGGAACTCATCCAGTCGAGGAGGTCAGAGGAGCCTCTGACTACGCCTCTTAGGGCGATCCCACCCGCGGTACTCGTGTGCATTCCAGCGGAGGCCATCCGCTCCACGTCGCCCGCCCTCCGGCGACCAGCGGACTGGCCACGGATGCGCTTGAGGTCTTGCTGAACCCGCCGGGTGGACATCCCGGAGAAGCCCAGGAAGAGCACCGTGGCGATGATCGCGCTGGTCAGGCTGCCCTCAGAGGGCGTCGCCGAGAGCGAGCCCAACAGCAAGTTCACCGTCGATATCAGCACCACGATGAGGGCAATCACCACCAGCACCCAGCGCAACGTCTTCTTGTCCATCGTCTACTCCTCCTCGCTGCCCCAGTCGTCGCCGTCGTCGTCGGCGTCGGGATCGTCGTCGAGTCCGCCGGGCGCGGGGTCGTCGTCCTCTGGCTCGGTGGTGTCGGCTGGGTCGCCACCAGTGGTTGTGGTGCCGCCCTCAGCGGTGGTGTCAGCCGGATCGTCGGCCTTGGTGACGTTCACGCTGCCGCCGTGGTCGAGTCGGCCTTCGGGTGACCACTGGATGGCCACGGGGCCAGCGCCGATCAGCCACGGCTCAACGGTGGTGAAAGAGCCGTCTGGGTTGATCTGCACCTGCCCGGCGACCACCTGCCCACCACCCAGGCACCAGCGCATTTCGGCGGGGGACCAGCCGGTTCCCTCGCCCACCACGCGGGCGTTCCCCGCATGGACCTCCGGGTACAGTGCGAGCGGATCAGCGCACCGGTCGCCCTCGTAGCCGGACTGGATTTTGGCGAGCCGGTCACTCAGAAGCCACATCTGGGAGTCCAGCGTTGCGACGATGACCTCGCGGCCAGCGTCGGTGATCGCACCAGGCGAAACGTCGATTTGGTGGGCGTCCCCGGGTAGCAGGGCAACGGTCTCCGGCGCGGGCGCGGCGGCGGTCTCGAAGTACTCGTCGGGCCAGGGGTCGTCGCCCACGGACAGGTCGTAGCTGCCGGGGAGGAGCCACAGCGGTCGGCCGCTGGCGAGCTTGACGTCGACACCGGCAACCGTGACGGGCCGCTCGGCAGCCTTGTCCCCGGTGGTCAGCACGACGGACACCGGCGGCAACGCGGGCGGCGCGGTGGTGATGCCGTACTGGGCGGCGAGGGTGGCATCGAGGACAACCGGGCGGTACTCCAGCATCGGTTCGCCGGTCTCGGCATCGACCTGCACCGCGACACCCAGCGGGTAGGTCCGCTCAGCATCGCCCAGGGCGACCGTCACCGCCACAACACCCTCCGCAACCGGGTTCTCGTCGTCGCCGTAGAGGCGGTCGGTGGGCTGCCCCATGCCGCCCCAGTTGTCACCAGACCAGTCCGTGAGCCACCACGGGTCACCGGCAGCTGCCGGTGGTGTGGTTTCGGGGGCCGGTGAGCCTTCACCGACTGGCGCGACGGGCTGGAACTCGCCAACCTTCATGACCTTGATGCGCTCGCCAGCCGCGCTGACGGCACCCGAAACGTCATCCATGAGTGGCCGGCCGGAAGCCTGAACCTCACCGAACCTGGGCGCCCACGGGTTCGCCAGGGCCATCGCCGCAACGTCACCGCTAGCGACAGCATCCAAATACGGCTGCACCAGAGGCGTGGTGGCCACCGTCTTCGGATCAGGCGCGGTGGCGCAGCCAGTCAAGACCTGGAGGACAGCCAGGGCTATCGCCAGGATCACGAACGCTTTCACAAGGGTTTTCATCAGGGTCACCGTTCCTTCTCGGGGGTGATGGTGAGTTGTCCGTCGCGGCCCAGTCGCCCGGCGGGAGACCACTCCAAGGCGACCTGAGAGCGGATGGTGGTCGTCGAGTCCGGTGCCCAGGTGTCGGTCGCGTCCCGGTTGCCCACCGTGACGACCTCGGACGCGAAGCTGAACTTCCACGGCTGGGTGGTGGTGAAGCTGCCGTCCGGCTCGACCGCAACCACCCCGGCAGTCAGTAGCGGATCGGTGATGACGACCGGCTGATCCTGAGGGCCGTCCGCGGTCGCCCGCCCGGGACACCAAGCGAGGTCGGCCAGCGCGTTCCCGGAGCCGTTGCCGGAACCGGTGGCGGTTGCGCCGTTGTCGGACTCGGCCTCCAACTTGATCGCACCACGAGCGATGTTGGAGTTGCCGGTGTGCAGCCAGCCGTCAGACTCGAGCGCCGATCCACCGCCGTAGCTACCCGGTTTCAGCGGCCCGCAGACGACTTCGCGGTCGCTCGCGGGCGGGTTGGTCATATCTTCGAAAGCCGACTTGGCCCAGGCGTTCAGGGCCTCCGTGACCTTCGCTCTCCCGGCTTCGGTGACCTCCTCCGGGGCCAGCGCGACCGCGTGACTCGCGCCAGGCAGGAGAGCCGCAGTCACCGGCTCCGGAGTACCAGGGCTGGCGAAGAACTCGTCCGTCGCGGGGGGCAGCACCACGATCGGATAGCTGCCGGGCAACACCACCAGCGGCTGCCGGGAGTCCAGCAGCACCTCGACCCCAGCGACCGTCGCAGCACGAGCCAGGTCAGCGCCGACGGTGCCGTTGCCGCCGCAGTCACGCTTCCACCACGGACAAGATTCGGTCTCGTCCCCCTCCAACTCGACCTTCGCCAGTTCAAGCGTCACAGCCACAGGAGGCAACGCGGGACCGGCTTGTTCAACCCCGAACCGCGCCTGCTGCTCTTCGGTGAGTTCGACCGTGCGGAAGGCGTAGATCGGCTGACCGTCGCGGTCGCGGGCGTAGCTGACGCCCAGCGGAATGGTGACCTCGACCTCCCCGAGCTTCACCGTCACGGGGACGAAGCCGTTGACCGGGTCGTCCTCAGCCTCCCGGTCGATTTCGTCTTTATCCGGCCGCAGGCCACCCCAGCCGTCGTCGTCCCAGTCGATTCCCCACCAGCCGTCGTCGGCGGGCTTGGTGGAGGGTTCAGCGGACGGCTCGGGGGCGTCGGGCTTCTCGGCCTTCAGGCGTTCGCCTGCCCCTTCGAACTGGCCGATCTTCACGATCGTCAGGTGCTCGCCAGCTGCGCTCGCAGCTGCGGCTTCGGCGGTCAGGGAGGGCGACCACGGGTTGGCCTCGTGGGCGGCAGCGGCGTCCCCAGTAGCGACCGCATCCAGGTACGTGGTCACGAACTTCGGCACACCGTCGGCGGTTGAACCACAGCCGCTCAGGCCCAACACGGCCACAACAGCCGCAGCAGGCAGAACTAGCATCCACGTCCAGGTCTTCACTCCGCCACCTCCTCAACGTCAGCAGCTGCCGGTGCCACAGGAGCAGCCGGCGCAGGGGCAGCAGGGGTGGTCTTGTCCTTCAAGGTGCGGCCGATCGCGGCGAAAACGGGTCCGCCTGCAATGGCCGTGATGGTCGCCACCACAACGAACGCAATGCTCAGCGGCGTGGAGAACAAGGCGGGGATCGCCAACTGCACCACGATCCGGCCGACCACGGCCAGAGCAGTCCTGCCCAGCGCGCCAAGGCCGACACGGGCAGCTGGCGGTAGCTGCGCGAACGGATTCGCGGTGGCGGCGTCCTGGGCGGGATTGACCACCCGGCGGACGGCGCCGGCGAGGTCGCCAGCGAACTTCGTGCCGGTGTACTGCTGCTTGGATCGCCACCAGCCGAACGCGGCGTGCACGGGGATCAGCACGACGGTCAGGGCAACCACGCCACGCCAGATCGGAGCCAACCGGAGGCCGTCGAAAAACACCACCAGCAGCAGTTGCTCACCGGTGGCCACCAGCAGACCGATACCAAGGGCCACGACGCTGCGCTTGAACCCGGTCCGGGCAACGAACCCTCCACCCGGATACTGGGCGAGCACATCAACGACGGGCTGCAAACGGGCTGCGCCAGCTGTCGGTGGCCCGAGGCGACGCCCGCGCAGGTTCGCTGCCACAAGGGTCGAGACGGTGACGGAGGTCAGCGTCGAGAAGAAGCCGAGCGCATCCGAGGCCCTGAGCCAAAGGCCCAACAGCACCACCGTGAGCGCGGTGAGCAAGGCCAGGATGACTCGGGCGAGCATGGCGGAAAGGTCGAGTGGCACACGGGCCGGAGTGATCGGGTGGTTCATGGTCCGTCTCCCTTGGGGGTGGTGTTGTCGACCGTAGGGCGCCCGTCGGGACCGGCCTCTGGCGCGGGTTTGAGCGTGACGACCCGGTTCGCTTTCGCGTGGCTCTTGCCGTCCGGCCAGTCCCGGCTGTAGCCACTGGCGGGGTCGCAGGTGACCAGGTGGATCACATCGGGGTCGTCGGTGAACAGCCGGTCGGGGAGGCCGCGTTTGTTGATGGTTTCGATGCTGGCGACGGTCCACCGGCGGCCGTCGGCTTCCACCAGGTCGCCCTCTTCCAGCGTCCACAGCAGCCGCTCGAAGTAGGACTTCTTACGACCCTTCTTCGGCGCGAGGGTATGGCCCAACCAGATGCTCCCGTACGTGCAGATCTGCTGCGGATCGGACGGCGGGAAGATCTCGGTCGCCGTCTCGCGGCACTCGCCAACCGGATCCTTGACGACGGTGGGGATGACCGGCACCGGCAGCTGCTGGTGGGGGTCAGCGCCGTCGGCGGTTGGGGATGCCGCGACGGTTGCTGCCGGTGTCGGCCGGCTCGGGACAGACGCCACAGGTACAGCGGGGATGGTGGTCGGGGCGCACCCGACCAGCAGCATCGCGGCGATTGCCGCGGCTGTGGCTACTGCTGCTGGTCGGGTTCGCATCCCGATCCACCTCCTCTCTGCGTCTCGTGTGTCGTCTGGGTGGGGGTGCCGTTAGCCGCCCTGCGGCGTCTTCGGCTTGCGCGGCTTGGCCGGCTTCGACGGCTTCTCGGGCTTGCCCGGCTTCTCCGGGTCGTCCGGCGTGGTCGGCTCATCGACGACCTCGACCGGCAGCTGGTCCACACCGGCCACCACGGTGGCGGCTTCGCGGTCCTGCGAGCCGTTGACCGTCACCGGGTCGGCCAGTTCGAAGCCCTCGGGGGCCTCGATTTCCGTCCAGGTCAGGGAGACTTCGGAGCACCGCAGGACACCCTCAGAGGTTGCGCCCATCACGAAGACCTCAGCCAGGCCGTCAGCACCAGTGGTCACGGTCAAGCTGCCGGGGACAGCCAGGTCAGACCAAGCCAGCACGGCTGCCCGAGCCTCAATGTCCTCCGGCGCCAGGTTGGTGTCGAACCCGTCGGTCATCGCCTCGACACGCGCCTGCTCAGCCTCCGCAGCCACCAGGGACTGCCGGGCCTCGGACACCTTCTGCTCAGCGGCCTGGGCGGCATCGGCAGCCTGCTCGGCAGCGACGATCGCTGGATGAGCCTTCGCAGCATCCAGCGCGGCCTGCGCCTCCCGAACCGCCTCCGCCAGTTCCTCCGGCGACTGCGTGACGCCGGACTCGGCAGCGTCTTGTGCAGCCTTGAGTCGCTTCTGCGCGGCGGTCAGATCAGCCTGCGCGTCACTGTGGGCGCTGCTGGCCGCGACCGCTGCCGCCTGCGCCGCGTTGTAGGTCTGCCCGGCGGCGTCAGCGATTCCCGACAGCCGCTGGTACTCGGTCCATGCGGCCTCGGTCGCGGCCTCCAAAGCGGCGTCCTTGTCAGGATCGGTGTTGGAGAACCAGGCGTCCTCGGCAGCCTGATGGATCGCCCTGGCGGCGTCCGCGGCAGCGACCGCAGCCGAGTGCACAGCCTGGGCCTGATCGCGGGCCGTCCGCGCCTGAGCGAGCGCAGTCTCCGTGTGGGCCACCTCCGCCTGGGCTTCGGTGACGGCCTTCTGGGCGGCGACCACGGCGGCGTCGAGAGCAGCCTGATCGCCACCGGCCTCTTGGGCTGCCTTAGCGGCGTCGAGGTCGGCCTGTGCCTTGCGGACGGCCTTCTGTGCGGCAGCGAGGGCTGGGGCAGCGTTGGCTTCGGCCTTGGCCTCGTCGGCAGCCTCCTGGGCCTCAATCGCGGCTTCGACCGCAGCGTCAGCCTGCTCAACAGCGAGCTCAGCGGCGGCAACCTGGTTGCGCCACTCGGCCTCGGTGATCCCGTGAACTGCCTGCAGCCAGGCGTCGAGGGTGAGTCCCTGGGCGGCGAAGAGCGCGTCGATGTGGTGCTGGACGCGCTCGACGAACTCGCCCTGCCGATCGGTGGTGGTCAGGCCGAGCGTGGCCCCAGCGATCGACACCTCGAAGGTGGCACCGGCGAGCCGCTGGCCATCCGGATCGACCTTGGTCAGCACCGAGCGGCTGCCGTCGCAGACGTACGGACGCACATCAGCCTGCGCGGTGGTGGCCGTGGCAGCCCAAAGGCCAGCCGCAGCCAAACTGAACGCCGCCAACCCGGCCAACATCTTTCGGGGGGATTGCATTTCTTCTCCTTCGTGGGGTTTCAAACTCGGGATGCGTGGAACTTCGCCGCCTGCTGCCAGGCGCCGTCCAGCAGTTCGCGGATCTCGACCGGAGGAACCTGCTGCCTGCGCCTGATTCGCAGCTGCGTGCGCAGCACGTGCCCGTGCTGGTTGATCGCCTGTTCGAACTCGGCCTGCGACAAGCCGTGGGTCTGCGCCGTCATAGCCAGCGGGACGAGGACTGCCCAGATCGCGCGCCGCCAGTTCCGCGCCAGGTCGCGCTCGGGCACGCCGTCGCGGATCGTTGCCATCGCCCAGCTGGGCAGTTCGTGGGTCAAGGTCTGGGTGTCCATGAGGTTGTCCTCCTCGGGTCTCTCAGGCCGCAATCGACAGTGGCGGGTTCGGCTGCCATCCGGGCGGCGGACGGTCACCCGGCAACCGGCGCGGGCGGCGAACCGGCAAACGATTCGGCGGACGAGGGGGCGCAACCCACGGCAACAGCACCGGCGCAGGAGCCGCAGTCGGCGGATCAGACTCGGGCGCGGTCACGGGGCCACCGACCTCAGTGCCGCTAGGTGATGCTGCACGAACTCCACCGGCATCAGCCAAGACCGGCCGAACTGATTCGCCGGCAGCGTTCCCCGGCGAATCCGGGCACGAACAGCAGCTGGGGTGGACCCGCTCAACGCTGCGAACTCGTCGGGGGTGAACCCTGCTGGGTTCGCTGGTGTTGGCATCTTGCCCTCCTTTCGGCGTCCTGCATTGCTTGACGTCATCGTGTCACGTTTCCTTTCGTCTCGTCAAGTTGGCGGGTGTGTTGCGGCGTCATGCCGCCGGGCGCGCTCAGGGCGGTGTGTCCGTTGAGCTTCTGCCGGTGATAGGTGACGGACTCAGCCTGAACGCACTCGTGGCACAGGGGCCGGTCGGGATCGACCGGTCTGCCGCAGATTTGGCAGTGAGGAAGGCCAGGGAACTCGGGGTTCCGGACCTCGCGGATTGGGCCGGGGTCATCTGCCGGGGGGTCTTTAGAGACCCCCTCCGGCGTGATTGGCCCGGTGCGTGATTGGCGTGATTGGGTGCGTGATTGGGTTGACAAGGGGTTTTGCTCGTCGCGTGATTGGCGTGATTGGTCCGTGATTGGGTTCGTCTCGGAGTCGAGTGTGATTGGGATCGTGATTGGGATTTCGGCATCCTGGCGAGCTGCCGCACCCCAGGTCTGCGGAGTCTTCGATGCGCCGCCTTTGCTGCCCTGCACAAGCTCGACAACGAGGCCCTGGTCGGCCATCTTGGTCAGGCGCCGACGCATCTTCTCCACCTGCGCCCGGCTCGGCGTCTCAGTGCGGTAGACCGTGGCAGCCGCCTGCGTGGCGGTGAACGTCCCAGCGCGGCGGATCTCGGCCAGGAGGTCTCCGCTGTCGCGCTGGACTGTTGTCTGCCCGGCTTCGTGGTCGTGGCTGAGCTTGAGTGGCCCTACCTCCTCGGCGGGCTGCTTGATGTGCTGGAGGGTGATGAACGGGTCGCCAGGGTTTCCGCCCAGCAGGATGACCGATCCGGCACCAGATGTGATCCAGGTTGAGCCGTACACGTCCGCGATGGTTGGGGCTTCTGCGCGTGCTCCTGCGGCGGGCTTGCGATTGTGGTGGAGTTCGACCAGCTGGATGCCGTCGCGGAGCGCCGTCTGGCGGGCGCGGTTCCACGCGGCGGCGGCTTCGTCGTCGGACAACCCCAGGAAGGCGTCCTTCAGCGAGTCGACGATGCAGGTGTCCGCGTCGGCTTCTCGGCACATCTCGGTGAGGAGGTCTGTGTGGCGGGCAAGGTCGCGCGGCGGTGGTCCGGCCCACACCACGAGCCGGTCGTCAAGGTCGCCATGCTGCGAATCGGTGACCATGCGTTGCAGCGATCGGCGGGCTTGCTGTGGACGGTCCATCGCCAGGTAGAGCACGTTCCGCTCGCCGGGCAACACCGGGAGGCCGAGGAGTCCCGCTGGGGCCAGGCCCATCCGTCCGAGCGCAAGCTGCTGGGCGATGGTGGTCTTCCCGGTCCCTTGCGGACCGGCGATCATCAGCGCCTCCCCGGGGGACCACAGCGACTGCCCACCGCGGCCCCACAGAGGCGTGGCGTCATCCGGCTGCGAGGCCAGGAACGCTCCGCCGCGGGTGAATCCACCCCGCCAGTCGGTGGTTGTGCGCCGGGTGTTGATCGCGTTTGTGGCGGCTTCGATGGCCTCTTGCGGGGCATCCTCCGCCAACAGTTGCTGCAGCCGTGCGGAAGTGGCGAGGAGTGCGCGCCGGTGGGCGAGTTCCCGGATGCGGCTGGCGTAGATGGGCGCGTTGCTCGGGACTCCCGCGCCGGCGGCGCAGTCGATGAGCAGGGCATTCACGGCGTCGCGATGCCGCTTATCCACGCGCTGGAGGGCGAGCACCGGGTCAGGCGCGATCCGATCGGCGCGTAGGCGTGTGATCGCGTGCCACAGCGCCTCGGTGTCAGTGCCGTAGAAGTCTGCCGGTTCGACGCCGGTCGTGACCGTGAGGTCTGGCTGATGCCATGCGCACGCGACTAGCGCAACCTCGTCGTCACGGCTGTGCGGGGGTGGGACGTCCATCGGTGGTCACCCCCTGCCGTGCGGTTCTGGGTGCCGGGTTGGCGCACTCTTGCATTGCATGACGCCCAGCTTGCCACGTCGCATTGTGTTACGTCAAGTTGTGCAGGATGGTTAGCCGTCAGCCTTCGGCAGTTCGGCTTCGTCGACGATCCACCTGGTTCTGCCACCTGGTGTGGTGATCTGGGTGGCTTGCACCTTGCCGGCGTCGATCCTGCGGCGCAGTGTCGACTCGGATATGCCGAGACGGGCGGCAGCTTCAGGTAGCGGTATGCCGGGTACTTCGGGTGCGGCTGGCGCACGTGGGGTTCGGTCGCCCATGCGGCGGCGGTGTTTTTCGAGGCGGGCTGTGCGCCCGTCACCGAACAGGAAGTGCGCGCTGCCGCCGCCGGATAGCCCGAGGATGCCCGCCAATCCGGCCCAGGACAGGCCGTTGTCGTGCGCGGCGGCTCCGGCGTCGACATATACCTCTTCGAGGGCATCGCGGAGGTCTCGGGCGGCGAGGACTTCCCGCGCGGCCTCTGGCGCGTCCGCGTGCGCGACTTGCGCCCAGCGGGCCACGAGGTTCCGGAGTTCGGCGTGCGGGTCCACGGCCTGACTCTAGCCGTCGGCGGCATGGTCAAGGGAGATGTCCTACCGGTCTGGCCGGGCGGCAACGAGGTCGAGGAGCATCGTCGCCCCCTCTGGTGTGCCGCGCAGGCTGATTTCGATGGCCAGGCCGCGGAGGAGGTCTCGCGGGCAGCGGTTGCCCCAGCGGCGGCGGGCCTCGATGATCGCCTGCTGGGCATCCACCCGGCAGGTGTGATCCCACGCCGCTACCTCGTGGGTGTCCAGGCGGTTGAGGTGGACCCATTCGTCGTCGGGCCAGCTGGCCAGGTAGGAGCGATCGGCGTGTGGGCGGGCCGCTGGGAAGGTCAGGAGAGACATGGTGTCCCCTCGTCGATAGGTGTCGTGACGAGTCAGGACGTTACGTGCCGATCAGGGACCGCCCTCCTGCCTCCTGTTCGGGGCAAACGGACAGGCACGAAATGGCGGGTTCGCCGGTCACCGGCAGCTGCCGGTGTGGGTTTTTGGGGGCTGGTACGGGTCTGCGCGGGGCTGAGCAGACGCCGGATCAGGCCCGGAGGGGCCGTGAAGCCCGGTTTGGGGCCTTACTTTGGCGGTCCATGAGCCACTTTGGCGGTCAGTTGAGGGTTTCGGGTGCCGTTTGAGGGCTGCCGGAGGTGTCCGTCGGGGCTGCCGGAGGCCGAAATCGACGACTAGAGCATCAAGAATGATGATTACGCCATCGTTTCCGTCTTCCAGCCCCTTTACCACGGGCTGTGGGCTGGTACAGGTGGGTGTGGCCATGGTGAACCGGCGGGTCACCGGAAGAAGCGCCCCCGGTGGGGGTCAATGCGATAGCTGCTGCAATGACCTGGGGAGGGTGCTAGAACACCCCCTGTCGTCGAGCGGCCTCGGTGGAGTCCGGTGGGGCCTCGCCTCCTGTTCCCGCTTGCCAGGAGGGGTTTATGGGTGAAAGCACCCCCGGCAGGGGTCATTGCCACAGCTGTGACAATGACCTGGGGGGAGGGTGTGCTAGCAGGGAGCAGCAACGGGGTACGCTGGACATGTTCCGCCCCGCCTTCCTCCGGGATTGGCGGGGTTCTTCATGCCAACGGAGAGTCCTCCAGCCCGTCCCAGCCCGCCAGACGGGCGCTGAACGACGGGCGGCAGCAGAATCTCCACAGGCTGCGGAGAGAATGCCCGCGGCGGTCAGGAGAGGCCGCGAGCTGGCAGGCGACCAGACTGCCCGCGACCGCCACGTTGAGGCTGCGCTCCGCAGCCGAACATCGGTATCTCAACGCACTCACCGACCTCGGCCAGCACCTCGTCCGGGACGCCCTAATACTCATTCCCGAGCAGCAACACCATTGACGACCTGGCAGGTGCCAGTCGCGTAAGGGCCGTGGCTCCTTCGGCCAACTCGACGGCCACGATGCGTTTGCCTGAGGATCGCCTACCGGCGATCCAGGCGTTCTTGCCGGTCTTGATCCAGTGAATCCACGGGCGGCGGCTGCCGAGCGTGTCGCCCTTCGCCAGGGCGTCGAGGTAGTGGCGGGTTCGCGGTGGCCCGTGGGTCGGCCCAACGGCCGGCCGCCCCCGAACCGGGAAACCGGACGAGGGCGACACGAGCAGGAGGGGGCCCTGGCTCATCGACCTTCGTGGATACTGGGATCCATGAGGAAATGGCTCGTCGTTGGCTTGGTCGCCGCTGCCGCATTGACCGCCTTTGGACTTTGGCCGAGGCCTGTGGAACCTCCGCCGCCAGCATTCGGGATCACCGGAGTCAGCCAGGCACCGCATGACGGCCGGGGCGGCGGGGGTGGGGGAGGCTGGTGACACGCGCCCTGAGGCCGGAAGGCCTCGAATCGCTGCGTCAGTGATCCGGGCTGGCACACCTTGTCATGGTGTTAGTGCTGGACATCGCGGGCTTTCAGGTGAGGATCCCCTTCGACTGCAGCCCCCTTCAACGCCGGCACAGCGCTTGTAGTGTCGACGTTCCAGCCGGGCCTTGATATTGAAGTTCGACCAGGTGTGCGGGACGCCCAACGGTGGTGTCACGCTTCTTGATGAGCCGACGGCAATCTGCTCCACGTACCTCATCTTTGGCAAACTCCGCACGCCTTCGCTCCCATAGTGGTAGCTTCACTGAATCAGGTTCTCGCGAAACGTCACTGTCAGCGTCTCAGAGCGAATCTACGTGCCTATGGGGCAATGCCTCGAGCGCGGCACAACGTTTTTGTGTGAACGAGATGTGCATCATGACGAGGAGGTCAAATCATCGTGCTCGAACCTACTATTCAGAACTCAAGCCGAAGCTCAGTTCGTGTCGTGAGGGTGTTGACGAGTCTTCTGCTTGGCCTAGGGCTAGTCGGCCTGGGCCCCACTCTCGCGCATGCTGCCGCCGATACCTCTGTTTCCGACAGGTACGGCCAGTATGTGCGAGTCGACGGCAAAGTCGTCGACAAGCTCAAAACCAAACACAATCTGGAAATGAAGGCCGTCAAGGCGCTTCTCCCGAAAGCGAAGCTTGCGAATAAGGAGGGGACGTCACGTACCTACACGATCCGCATCGTCAAGCTTCTGTGCACCACGACCAACGGTGTGAAGACATGCAAAACGACCAACGAGAAAGAGGAACTCAAGTTCGTAGTAGACTACCGCATCAATAGTCAGGGAAAGCAGCAGGGATTGGTCACCGGATACTGTCTCGGTAAGACCAAGTGCCCGTCGTGGGTCAACAACCCGTCGACGACTCCTCCCGGCAACGGAGGTGGTGGAGGAGGAGGATGGTGAGCGCGGAAGACTCGATCGCTCGGTCTTGGGCCGGGCAGATGGCCGATGCTCTCAAACATGGAGCCGAACGATGGAGCAGCGGCCCCGATCACCTCCGAGTCTTGAGGGTGGAGCCCATTGATGAGCACAACCTCGAGGTCGACTTCACCGGCCCTTGGCTTGCCTGGCAGCCGGTCACACTGCGACTAGACGGTCGACGGGAACTGGCGGCGGACATCGTGGCCAGCTTCGACTATGCGGCAGATCGCCCTCTGGAGACACTCGATGTCGCCTCAGCAGCCTGGATAGTCTTCACGCTCGGAATGGAGGAGCCGTTTGACCCCTCGGAGTTGGTTGAGGATCTGGCCAGCGGCCGCATGACTCGGGTGATTCAGGCTCAGTAGCATCGATTCGATGTGACTCCCGCCCGTCCGCGCCAACCACCGGCGGCTGTCGGCAACCGGCGATCCCGGCCTACCCTGAGGGGATGCCACCGGCAGCCCGAGGGGAGACCGCCATGACCGAGCCACAACGACCGCTGGGGGACGCCCTGGCAGCCCTTGGCCGCGACCTCGACCTGAGCGACACCGACCTAGACGCCATCAACGCCGTCCGCGACCGAACGCCAGCTGAGCCGCTGGAGGTGCGCCGCCAGAAAGCCGCCGGCCGCAAAGGCGCGATGATCGACGGCATCGCAGCCCTCACCCACCTGCCCGACGAACTCGGAGCGTCCAGCCAACCCGACACCGACAGCCGCCGGTAGCCGCTCTGCACGGAAGGGGAGGCCCCGCCGGTTGGGGGTACCCGGCGGGGCCTCATGCGGTGTCCGACCAACGCACCTACAGCGCCCTGCCGCGTCCCCTTGCCGTCGTCTCGGTAGGGAGGTTCCCGGCCAGGCCAGCCGCAAGGGCAGCCAGGGGCACACCAGCAATAGAAGGAGTAGAAGGAACACCGTCCACGCACCAACGGAGGGACCACGAGAAACACCACCAGCTGCTGCTGGCGCTGCGGTCAATCGTCCCAGCCTTGCTCGCGCCGCCAAGCTGCATCGGCTTCGCGCAACTCGGCGGCAGTGCGCCAAACCCGCTGCCCGTTCACCCGATCGCCTACATGCGGCCTCGGCCGGTCAGTGCGCAGCTGCCGCCACTGCGACGTCCGGACATCATGGACGACGCCGCGCCCTTCCACGAGCCACCGGATGCGCAGCAGCTGCACCCCCAGCAGTAGTTCGAGCGCGTACCAGCCGCTCAACATGCACGGCCGCTCGGTGAGAGGCTTCGCGGCCAGGATCGCCTCCTTGGGCGTCAACGCCTGAACCTGCCGCAACTCGTCCACGATGTTGGTCAGCGTCGCGGCTTCCTCGGTGGTAGGCGTCCCCTCACCAGGGGCGATCCCGGCAAGGCTGCCCTCCAGGGCATCCACGACCACAGCCACCTGAGCCTTGCGGACCTGAAACGACTGCTGGCCGACTGGCCGTCGGGCTTGCTCGTATACGTCCGCGAGGGCCGCGCCAAGCGGATCGGTGATGCTCGGCGCGGTGGTGGTTGTCATCGGAGCCTCCAGTGGTTGGCGGGTCTGGTCACCCCACCACCAGCCGAATGTCCCCCTACCGGCGACTCACCTTCAGGTGTCCCACCAGTCCGTGCGCATCCTGACAATCCGCCATGCAGCAGCCACACACCAGGTAGCCCTCGCCTGCGTCAGCGATCCCGTCACAATGACAGTCAGGACGATCACAAGCGCAACCACGCGCGGCACCGGACCGGATCAGCGCCCGAATGTACTCGTCGTACACCTCCCGCCCGTCGCGGTCGTCCTCGTCTTCGCCAACGGTCGCGTCAGGGATAGGCGTCAGGGCCATCAGACCCTCCAGTGCCTCGACTGGCGTGGGCGCGATCCAGGTCACGGTCGGAGAGTCCTCCAGTGACGCCACCCACGCACGGTCCTCGCCTGAGAAGCGGATCTGGAAGGTCATCGCGGCAGTCTAGGGCCGCTACTGCGGCGACTTGCACTCTCCTTCCCGCTCTAGAAAAGCCGGGGCTATCGGATCAAGACCGTCCAGGTCTGCTCCCGAGGTTGGCCAGCCTCCGTCCAGGTGGCGTTGATGCGCAGGTTGCCAACCGCCAGCGGGACGCAGAGCCACTGCATTTCGGAGTGCGCGGGGACAGTCACCGGGGCAGGTCGCTCCTCGATGCGCGGTGGCGGTGCTGCGGGGTCAGCCTCCCAAACCGTGTCGAACACGAGGTCGGTTGCGTCAGCCGATCCCTGGTTTTGCACCACCAGCCGATTCGTAGTTGAGCGGCACTGCATCCGACCGTTCCGATCCAGTCCCTTCTGCTCCTTGATGTGGTCGTGCCGCCACGCCAACTCCGCGCCCTTCTCACTCGTCGGTGCTGCCGGCGCATCCCAGCCGCGCGTGTCAATGTCGTGCTCGACTGCCCGCACAACCTGCCCTGCGAGATCCAGCGGGTCCGAGTAGGTGCCCAGCAACCCGACCTTCTCAAGGTCCGCCCGGAAGTCCTGCAGCGCTTTCAGCTGGTCGAGGTCTGCGTCCCGAGCGATCGGCTCATCAGAGAAGTACACATGGACCGGCTTGCCCAGATCCATCGCACGATGGATCTCCTCCGCCGTCCCCGACACATCGACACCCGTGTGGCTACCCAGACGCGAGTCGAAGAACGCGACAACGACATCGGCACGGTCGACAGCCTGACCGTTGATCAGCGCCTGGGGTCGCCCGCCAATCTCTGGCACTGCCTGCCGCTCCCACAGCCAGGGAAGCGCGACCACTCCGAGACGCCGACCGGTGCTGACTCCCCAGTCGACCAGCGCATTGCGCACGGCCGCGCGCTCCTCCGCGGTGTCCCCGGGTGACGCGATCACCACCAGAACTGAGTTCACGACCTGCGGCATCGTTGGCCTCCCTCTCGACGACATGCCAATCATCGCGTGCGCCGTAGTCAGCGGAGGGCGACCTCACCCGGAATGTCGCAGGGGATAGCCACCGTCCACGCTCAGGACCACATTGTGAGGCCCCAGCGGTGGCCAGGGCCTCACAATGGCGGGCTGGGCGACTCAGCAGTCCGCAACCGACTCCATACACCGGCACTCCCTCTGCCGGGAGGCATCGAGCTTGGTCAGCCAGGTCAGGTGGTCCGCCAGTTCGCGGTAGATGCGCTTGTCGGTGCGCCCGACTCGGATCGTGCGGCCGGTCCAAGTCCGCTGGACCTCGCCGGTCTCGGTGACGAAGCGCCGCTTGGCGTCGACCCGGACGCCGACCCACTGGCTAGTAACCGGATCGGTGACCTTGTAGAAGGTGATCGGCCCGGCGGGCGTCTCCTCGACAGTGGAGGTGTGCTCGAAGCGGTCCTTGGTGGTGGCCTTGGTGGTCATTGCGGTTTGCCTTTCGTCGTGGTCGGACACCCATAGCGCCGACTGAATGTCCCCTTGCCGGTGACTCACGAACCGCCTCCCCGAACGTCGCGCTCGCGGACCGGATCAGCGGTCTGTGGCTGCGGCTTCGTCGGCCAACGACTCCAGGACGCGCGCGCGGACCGCCGCCGGCATCGTGAGGCCCGGCTGTGCGCGGAGCAGCCGCTGGAGTGCCTGGCCCGTTTCGGAGTCGTCCTCGAATCGGTCCTCGACGGTGGACGTGGTGGACATCGTCCGCTGGCCTTTCGGTGTGCTGAATGGTCACCCACCGGTAGCCCGCCATGTCCCCTTGCCGCCGACTTCGGTCTACACGACCGTCGCCACGACCGTGGCGGTCAAGATCAAGCCCAAAGTCCAGGCGAGGAGGTCGCGGTCGAGACCTGGCCACTCGACGCCGCTGCCACCGCCTGCTCCTGAAACCACACCACCGCCGGCTCCCGCAGCGCCAGTAGCCATGCCGCCAGCCGCAGGGACGCCGCTTCCGCCGGAGCTCACCCAAGCTGCGCTCGCACCGCCGAGAACACTCCCGCCACCGGCAGCAGTTGATCCGCCGCCAACGCCCATCCCGCCGCGGGCCGCAGTCCCACCGCCAGACCCGCCACCGAAGAGCGCCGTCATGCCGTCCGCGAACGCCTCACCCTGGGGCCGATGGCCCGCCTGCGGAGGTGCCCCGTGGATGCCCGGACGCGCCTGCCCGAACGTCGAGCGGCGGGCCGCCGCCGCAGAACCCAGACCGACAGCCGCCGACACCTGCGGCCAGGTCGCCGCCGCCGCACCAACCTGCGGTACGCCACGCTCGGCTTGGTGCGCCATCTGGTGCACCGCTGCCGCCCGAGGGCTGGGCGAAGACCCGAGCCTCCCGCCGCTACTGGGCGACGACCCGAGGCCCGCACCGACGCTACCGCCGCTCGCGCCCGATGGCGTGAAGGGCCGCGACCAACTCTTCCCATCACTCGACCGCACCCAACCGGAACCGCCAGGGTGCCGCGCCGTCGCCACGTGCTCAAACACCTGCTCAACAGCACCGCCCTTCCCCGCCCGCCGGTACGTCGCCACCTGGCGGGAGTTCCTCCCGGTCTGCTGAACCGCCGGCACCGGCAGACCGTTGGCACCAATCCGGCCGGCCGGAAGACTCCGAACCTCCGCTTTGCTGACCGGTCTCGTCCCCCCAACACCAACAGCCGCCGGCAGCTTCACGCCCAAGTGCTTCTTCGCGGCCCGCTGCCACGACCGGGGGATCGACCGGCTCGCTTCCTTCATAGCCCGCGCCTGCTCCGGCGTGAGCGCCTTCATGGACGCTGCGCGCCTCGCCTCATCCTCGTTCTTCGGCGGACGGCCAAACTCGCCCACCCCGGCGAAGATGTCTCCGTCGCGGCGGAGCTTCTTCACAACCTTGATCGTGGCGGACCTGATCTTCTCGTTGTTCTGGCCGTACACCTCCCACGAGTGCTGCAGAAGGTCGTCTGCGATCTTCGCGCGGCCCTCGGCCTCGGCCTGCCCGATGCGACCAGCAGCCAGGTCGGCAGCCAGCTGCTCCTTGGTCCGCGCGCATTCCTCCTGCGCCTCTGTCCACTCCCGCTCGGTCTCCCGTCGGGTGACCCCGGCCTTCTTCTCGGCCTCGTAAAGTGCCCGCCGTCCCACGCGGTGCATGAGCAGCGCAGCAGCCTCCACGCCCACCTCACCGATCCGCTTGGTGACCTTCGCCACATGATCCGAGAGTGGCAGCCGGTCGTCCTCCGGATCCGGCTGCTCCATCACCACAGGCACCGGCCCGGCGACCGCCTGCACAACACCAGGAGACCAGGCAGTCTCGTCCCCAGCAGACGCTGGAGTCTCGTCCCCCTCGACCGGTTCGACCGGCTCAGCTGCGTCGGAGAACACGACCGCAGCAACCTCAACCTCCTCCTCGGTCTGGTCGTCGCCGTACCAGGCTTCGGTCTCCGCCAAAGTCCGGGCTTGACCCCGGGCGGCACGGAGCCGCTGGTTCCTCCGCTCGCCCTGCTTGCAGGGACAGACCTTCGGTGGCTCCTGATCCCACCTGCACATGTCGAAGCTCCTCCGCTCCACGGGCCTCTACGCCAAATATGCCGCCCCTCTAGAGCACCCACGGTAGCTCCAGACCCGGGACCAGCCTGCCCCTACGCAGCACCAGCCACTGGAGGCTCCGGTGGGGCGCAGATCGCCCCAGCAACCCGCCCCGCCCGATCCTCAGGCCACCCTGCCCCAACGAACGCCTTCACCAAACGCTGCTGAAGATGCGGCAGCGCATCCACCGGTAGTTGGAGGGCGACCGCGCGCCCGGCTTCAGCCCACTGTTGGCGGCGGGCCACGTCGAGCGCCGGAGCGGCGTCCGTCCCGTCCGGGCAATCGGCCATGATCGCGGCCTCGATCGGCTTCAGTCTCCGCGCCCGCGCCACCTCCTTCATCCGCTGGCGGGTCGCGGCAGCTGCGGCTTCTTCTGCCGCGCGTTTCCGTTCGTAGGCGTTCAGCCTCCCGGCGGCGGAGTCGATCGACGCGAGCAGATCAGCCGACGTGGCGTCCGGCTCGATCCCCAGCTTTCGCAGCCGGGCCAGGACACGCTGGGTGGCCACCGGCACCGGCTTGGGTCGCCCATCTACGCAATATGTGCCGCCCCTCAATCGCAGCAAGTACTGAACCAGGCAGTCCCAATCCGCCACCCCTACAACACCGGAGTGGGTCCAGAGAGGGTGAGCCACAGACAGCAGCGCAGCCGACACCGGCAACGTGTGGCCCTTGATCCCGAACGCCGCGACCGCCGCCAGGTCATCAACCACGTCCGTCAGGTCGAGCAAGGCTTCGCGCTGCGGATGTCCAAGTTGCCTCAGCGCGAGAACCAGACCGGATCCGTCCTTCGGCTGCTGCCGGATCGTCACCGCGGCCTGCCTTCCCGCCGGCTGAACCCCCCGAGCGGCAGCCAGCCTCAACCAAGCCCGCGCCGTTGGAGCCTTCCCCAACCCGAGTTCTGTCGCCATCCGGTTCCCGGTGAACTTGGTCGTGTCCCAGCCATCCGTCTCGAAAATACGAGCACCGATCCACGCGGTCACGACCCGCACCTTCCGCGCTTTCGCCGGGGTCAGCCCGTCACCCGGTTCCGCCACCCACGCCACCAGGCAGCGCGCCACCTTCACCTGGTTCGCCGCCGCCCCAAGAGTCCCGGGTTGAGCCCGGCGGTTTCCCCAAACCTGGCGGGCGACTTTGACCCGAAACCCCGGCTTGTCGAGTAACGCCGTCAGTTTGGTCAACCGCAGGTGTTCGGACGCTGCCCGGATTGCGTTGATCGCCTGCCGTGCCGTCACGTCCGGGTGGTGGGACCGGACGGTTTGGGCTGCCCCGAATACTCGGTTGACCGGTGGGGTGTCCGGCGGTTGCCGGCGGAGCGCGGTGAGAGCCGTCCGGTAGGGCGTGCTCGGCTGTTTTTTCATGGCAGTTTTCTGGACCTCCATTAGACCTACCTGCTTTAGCTAGGTAGGTCTAATATGGCGCCAAGACCGGAATCTGCCATGGGAAGCACGGCGACCAACCCCCTGCCGTGAACGGTTGAGGTTCACCGTGGGGCGGCCGGCAGGATGACCCGCAGGGCAGCCCATCCGGGGCAGCCGGAGACTGTCGGTGGCGAGCTGCGGAAACCCGTCGGGGGCAACCATCAGTGGCTCCTGGCGGGCAACCGGCGGTGCGGCTCAACGCAACATCCAGGGCAGGACCCGGAGGGCACCCGGTGGGTGAACCTCCAACTGAAACCGGCAGACAGCTGTCGGCTGGGCGGGCGACGTTAGGGGAACCAGAAGGTCAACCGAAGGCCGCCAAGGCAGGGGGGAAGCGGGTGGGCGAATACCCGGGCGGCTGCCTCTCTCTAGATCTGTCTGATTCACGCTGATTTTCGCAACACGATTTCTGGCTGCTGTGAGAGTCAGTCCGGCGGGCATGTGAAGGTCTACGTCAGGGGTGGTCGGCTGGGGACGAGACTCTTTGTCGGAGGGGACGAGACTTGTCGGCGGCTGGCTCGCGGCGAATACTGGTGTGGTGCTGCCACCCCCACAGTGCGCGTTTCCCGAGGTCGCCGGATCGACTGGTTATGCCCGTGGTTGCCGTTGCACGCGGTGCGATGGCGCAGTGTCCGTGATCCGTGAACGCCACTCACGGAAGGTTGCTGAGGCTCGTCGGGAGGCCGAGGAACGCAGACGCGAGGAGACTGGGGAGCTCAACTGGTACCGCGTGAACCGTGACGCTCTCGAGGCTGAGGAGCGGGCTACGGGGCACAAGCACACCGCCGACGAGCACTACAACGCCCTGCGCAAGGACATCGCTCCCAGGTTCGTCAGCGGGCCGTTCACGGAGGCAGAGGATCGTGTGATCATCGCGTGGCGTGGCACCGACCTCACGCTGGCCGTCGCCCTCGGCCGAACCTATGCGGTCACCGTAGGTCGCAAACATCGACTCCGCCGTGCCGGGCAACTGTGGGACTGAGCGGCTGCCGGTGGCCCATACTGGCCCGTTCAGGGTGTCCTTGTCGGCCCCTCCTCGTCGCGCAGCTGGCGGTGTTGCTGGGACGCTGAGCCGGCCTTCACTGGGCCACAAAGCCTCCCCTTGGACAGCGC
Source organism: Propionicimonas sp. (assembly GCA_049841235.1). Classification (GTDB taxonomy): domain Bacteria; phylum Actinomycetota; class Actinomycetes; order Propionibacteriales; family Propionibacteriaceae; genus Propionicimonas. The sequence goes on from JASGEM010000095.1 coordinate 116,200, forward strand.
TGTGTGGACCGTCTGGGTGGTGTTGCCGGGCCATCATCACCGGCCCGTTGGTGTGGTTGCGGTCCAGCCTATGCGGCCTCCTGTTCCTCGTCTTGGTTCCGCTGTGCGGCTGCGAGCCACCGGGTCAGGGAGGTCTTGGACACCTTGAGTTGGTCCGCTACGGCCCGCAGTGAGTGGCCCGATTCGAGGAGTTGTTGGGCTTGGGCCACGACTGCGGAACGGTCCTCGATGGGGATGGTCCGGGTGGCCTGGTCCGCTGGTCTGGTGGTCCGGGGGGTCTTGGTGGTCCGGTCCGGGTTGCTGGTTCGGCCCGGTTCGGCGGCTGGTGTGGCCCGGTCCGGGGCGGGTTCACTGGCCCGTGGGCGGCGGTTGGTGCGCTTGGTCCGGGGCGCTGAGACGATCATGCGGAGCCATGATTCGGCTGCCAGGAGGGTGGCCACAGGCGGTGTGCAGGCCAGGACCACGCCGACGCTCATCACCCATCCTGTTGCTGTGGTCCGGGTGAGTGAGTGGGCTGCTTGGGCCGCAACAGAGACGATGACGAAGGTCGTCATGCCGGTCCACTGCAGCATCGCCGGCTCGGTTCTGTGGCGCTGGACCATCGCGGAGACGCCCAACAGAACCATCGCGCCATCCACCACGAAGGGCACCAGGAACGCCGCCCAGAGGACGACTCCGGCCATCTGCGCGACCTCCACGAGGGACGGGTAGCCGGCCGCGAAGGCAACCAACGCGAGGCTTCCCAAGCCCCAGGTGACCGCCTTTCCAAGCAAGGGTTGGTCAACATCGAGGCGGGCCGTAGTGGTGCTCATCGGGGTTCTCCTGGCTGCCGGTGGGGCTGTTGGCGGTGGGTGGTGGACGCCCTACAGCAGCCCCTTGGTGGACCGATCGGGGCTGCTGTATGGGTGGAGCTGGGTGGTGTCATCGGACCCCGTTGGCGAGGCTGCGGGTGTAGGCGCGCTGCCCGGCGGTGCACTTGCCGACGGCCTTGTAGCGACGCAGGTAGCTGTCGATGAGGGCCGTCTTCCGCCCTGCCTTGGCCCACACGAAGCAGTCGGCCTGGAGGTCAACGCTGCGCCAGTTGTTGGCCGACGGGCTGCCGAATGCCTTGGCGTTCTGCCTCATCGCGCGGTCTCCACCAGCCCGTTCGTACTGGATCAGGTGGAAGATCTCATGCAGTACAACATGGGTCCGCAAGGTCTTGCTGCGCAGGGAAGAGCGCCGGATCGTGATGCTCCCAGCCGGGTTGATCTTGAACGTGAAGCCGTTGTGGCTGATGGTCCAGTCGGCTCCGTAGCCGGGCTGGGCAGTGCCCTGATGCCCGTGGCTGGAGGTCAGCTTGATGCGGGTTCCGCGCGGCACCTTGACCTTGTACTTCTTGATGACAGCGGCGACCTGGGCGCGCTCGCGGGCGGTCCCGCCCGTGATCTTGTACCGGGGCACCTTCTTCTGCGCGGCTGCCCAGTCGGCTGCCGACGGCTTCCTGCCGTCCAGCGACTGGGGGGCGGCGGACTTCGGCATGGGCACCGCGCCGGGCTGCTTCGGCTGGGCGTTGGACCAGGCGAGGTAGGCGGTCTGGTCGTTGCCGATCCGCGCCTGCACAGTGCCCGGGATGGGGCTGAGCTTCGCTGCGGTGGCTGCCTGGCGGGCAGCGAGGAGGGGTTCCATCTTCGCGTCGATCGCTGCCGTGTAGAGCTTGTCGAACAGGGCGAGGGCCGGGTCCACGGACTGCGAGGCGGGCTTCACAGCGGCCTGGGCGTCGGTCTGCTTGGCCTCCATAGCCGGTCCGGGTTCGACAACTGCAGGGCTCTCGGCAGCAGTGTCGGTGTCGTTGGCGTAGGCCGCAGCCGGGGTGACGAGGCTGCCGCCGACGATGGCGAACGCCGCTGCGAGTGCGATGGCGAGGATGCGCCACCGGTGGTCCTTGGTGGTGTACATGGGGGTCTCCTCGATGGTCTGTTGGGGGATGTTGTCGACGCTAAGGCGCCTGCCGGGACCGCCGGTTTCGGCGGCTGCCGGGGTGCGGTAGAGGGCCATCTCGGCTCCTTCGGTGTTGTTCGGGTGTTGCCTGCACCACCGCCGCTTGTCCCCTTGCCGGTGTCTCGGGGGGTGGAGTTGGCCCCACCGGTCGCCGGCAGCTGTCGGTGACTCCAGGCCGTGCCACCATTAGGTGCACGGACGCACGCAGGGGCAGGGGGCAGGGTTTCTGGTGGCTGGCAAAGGCGCGAAGTACGAGCACGACACCGTTTCCGTTGCGCGCGGGAAGGTCGCGGAGACGATTGAGCAGCGGCAGGCGGACGGCTGGGAACTGGTCGATCAGGACCAAGGCATGTTGCGCACGAAGTTGATGTTCCGGCGTCCGAAGCCGCCTGATCGCACCTTGTTGTGGATCGGTGTCGGTCTGGCGGTTGTGGCGGTGATTGTGACGATTGGCGTCCTGATGGAGCGGGCGCGTGGTGGTGCCGAGGTGGCTGTTCCGGCACCCCCTGCGGCCACCTCTCCGGCTGCCCCAACACCGACGACACCAACCGTGAAGCCAACGCCCAGCCCGATACCCACCAGCGCGGAGCCGGAGCCGGAGGCTGGGCCGCTGTGGACGAAGGTCGATGGCCCTGCGACCTTCCAGTGCATCGCGGGCAACATGTCAGCGTTGGTGCGGTTTGATCTGCCGGCGGCGTGGCCGTACACGGACGAGTTGAACGCGATCCTGCAGGAACTCGACGGCCGGAAGCCGGTGACCGTGCTGACCGTTGTCAACGAGTACGCATGGGACCAGTGGTCGCTGGAGGAGGAGTACGAGCATCCGATTCTGACCGGCAGCGAGACGACGAGCTTCATATCCCTCACCCTCGAGACGTCGAAGGGCACCATCACGGTCAGCGACGATGACCCGGACAGCCCGTTCAGTGTCTACGGCCTGCTGTGGGACACCGGTCTGATCGACCCCGACCGCAACGTCGGGTCGAAGAAGCTCCGAGCGCGCGCGATCGCCCTCGCGGACAAGGAACAGGAGCGAGAGGACTTCACCTCAAACCTGGTGATCGCCAAGCCGATCACCCACCTCGACTCCGCACGAGCCGAGTTCCTGACGGAGACTGGCCGCTACTATCCCGAATGTGTGAAGGCACCCTGACAGTTGCGCCAGCGCGATGGGCGGAAGGCCGAGATACTTGCACCATGACCACCCCTCTACCGCCTGGCGCACAGCAGCAGGGCAAGCCGTTCCCCGTTACGAGGATCCGGAAGACCAGCATCGACCTGTGGACTGCGGACGGCTGGCTCACGGTGCCTGTTGACACGGAGGCTGAGGCGCAGGAACTCACCGTCGGGATCAACGACCACCTCAATCTGGAGGGCATCGACTACAGCGTCACCGTCAATGTAAGCGACACGGCTGGCGTTCGTGAAGCCTGGTTCGAGCAGAGCGTCAGCCCCACCGATGTCGCGCGCGCGACGGAGTGGCCGTTGTGGATCACAAACAAGATCCTCGACTGACGTACTGGGCCAGAGCTACCGACAGCTGTCGCTCCGTCGTTGGCGGCGCTCGCGGAACCCCGATTCGCTGGTGTGCCCGACACCGGCCGCCCGAGGGACTATGCCGGTTCTCCGGGTAGGGGCCGGATCTGGCATACCTGACGGTTGCGGGTAGCCGTCTGGCGGTCAGGTGGCACACCAAGCGTCACCTGGTGGTTGGCGGTGTCACGCGAGTAGCCGTGACACGTCGGCCCGGGCAGCCCGCATCACAACGTCCATATCGCGGCCCTGCCGAAGCCAATCCACCGCAGACACCCCGTCCAGCCGTTGCTGTGGGGTCGTGAGCCATACCGCTTTGCTGAACCCGTCTTGGGCGGCCTGGTGTAGCACTTTGCAGCACCGCCGGGAGGCCGGGAACAACTGCCATGTTCGGTGTGAACTGCCAGGCCGGATAGAGGTTCGGCCCCTCGTCGGCTTCGACCGCTAGCAGGGCGTTTCGTTGCGCCCGTCCGTCCAGTGTCTTCCTTGTGACGCCCAGCCGGAGGCATAGGCCCTCGGTGTCGAAGAACGGGCCGACTTGTTGGGTAGCGTCCTGGCTGGCCACACCGGTCAGCGTACCGGCGGCTGCCGGTGTCCTTCACTGGGTCGATACCGACGGCTGGCTAGTGGTTTGCCCAGCCGGCGAGGGGTCGGTGAGGTCGTCGCTGGTGGGCATGTCAGTAGGACTTGAACGGGTCGCCGTGGTGGTCCCTGTGGCCGGCCAGGCACTCCACACAGAGGTTCATCACGAGCCCGTGTTTGGAACGGCAGCGTTGCGCGGGCTTAGCGCCGCACACCTCCCAGGTGCTGCTGGCGGCGCGTCTTCGGGAATCCGCCAGTCGTCGATGGTCATGCGCAACGGTAGCGTCGACGTGCTCTGCTGACGCCCTTGGAGGAACCGCTACGCCTCGACTTCGGTGGGGTTCTTGGTGAGTTGGTCGGTCGTGAGGACCGCTGTGACGCTGAAGTAGGCGCGGACCATCGCCAGGGTGTCGTCGTCGAGGTCGCTCATCCGGTCGTCGAGGATCAGGTTGATAGCCTCACGGAGCTCAGGCGGAAGATCGTCGTCTACGATCACGACTCGCTGTAGGTCTCGGGACCGCATGTTGGCCCACTCCTTGACCCTCGTGACGAGCAGTGTGGCCTCGCGGAACTGCTGCGCGGTCAGAGCCACCACGGGTTCCGCAACCTCTATGTCGGCGGTCTCGACGCCGTCGCGTTCGGCCGCTCGGACTCGTCTCTTGTCGAGCCGGGCACCAACTGCCGCCCGACCCTTTCTCCACACCGACCGGACCCCCGGGACGACCCTGTCCTCGACGATTCGGATGATCGCCACCGCCAGAATGCGCCCGGCGAAGTCGGCAAACTCCTTCATCTCGGGGGACAGTTCGCGGGACTCAACTTCCCGCTCCTCGGTGGGCGCGGGAGGGTCATAGAACGGATCGTCGAAGACCGCTTGTTGAAGTTCGTAGCTGTCAACGGCGCGGGACTCGCTTTGGGTTTGGAGCTTGCCGTGGTCGTCGTAGAGGGTGTCACGCTCGTAGCCGGCGGTGTTCCTTGATTGACCACGCCGCAGGCCCTCTTCGACTACGGGATGCGCACGGTACTCGGTCTGTCCGTCTCTGCTGAACACTGCCATACGGTCATGATCACACGCCTGGAGGTCGCAAACGGGCGGTCTACGTGCACGTATCCCACGATGGCCGTCACGGTGGGGCTGCCTGTAGCGTCTCCTGCTATGAGCGTGGACCCTTCTGATCGCCGGTTGTTGGCTGGTGCGTTGGGTCGTGTCCCGGCTGGTGATTACGAGCGTCGGGCGAAGTGCGGTGTCGGCTGGTGGCCTGTGGTGGCCCGCCTGGATCGCCGCCTGACGGCGATCAGCCCCGACTATGAGGTACACGGAGTGGGCAGCGTTGATGGCGCGTTGGTGTACCACGCCGCACCCAAGGGCCCGCCCGAGCCGGCTTGCTGCACGACTTGGGTGGAGAGCAACCCGCCGCCGCCCGACAGCACAGGTGCCGCCGAGTGGTCCGACTGGCTCGGACGACGGCACAGCCACAGCGCCTCAGACGACCATGTTGATCCGCTGCGGCTCGCGTTCTTCGCCCTGATCGACGAAGCCGTTCGGCAATCAATGGTCACCTGCGAGGCGTGCGGACAGCCCGGCAAATGGGGCTTGGATGCTCGCGGGAACGCACAAACCCGCTGTGACGACTGCGAGAACGTGGGGTAGCTCCCTGGGGTGGCTGACGGCATGGTATCGGGCATGGGCGGCTTGTAGCCTCTGAGCCAGGGAACTCAACCAAGGCCCACCGGAGTCGTCATGTCAGTGCTCGACACGCTCACCGCCGCACAGACGCTCGCTGACGGCTTCGGCCCTGGCGGGCACGCCGTGATGTTTCTTGCTCACAGCTCCGCGGATACGCCCGCCGCGAAAGCCGACCAGCGACGCCTGAACGAACACGCCGGTGACATCCCCGCCTGGATCGAGCGGGCGGAGACGTTCTATGTGGACTCCGGGATGGTGCCGCTGGTGTGCTCGGCTGGGGCCGTCCTCCCCGACGACGACCCGCTTCACGTCTACGACCCGCCGTCGCCCTACGGGTTCCTACTGATTGACGGTGGCGCTACCGTCTGTAGCTTCCACGAACCAAGCGGAACCGGCCGAGTCTCGGCCGAGCCGTTCACCGCTTTCTTGTGGGCAACGTTCGGCGGGCAGATCTACGTCCACCGGTTCGGGCAGTCTGAGGGAACCTGGCTGCTTCTCGACGCGACTTCCATGCCCATCGAGCAGCCGCTGCCGCAATCGGCTCGGGAGAAGGATCGCACCACCGCGCGCAGAATCGTGGTTCCTGGCGGAAGGCAGACCTCTCAGCACAGGGGCGTCGAACTTCCGCTCGGGCCGGAGTGCCGGGATCTGCTCGACGATGCTTCGCAGCACACCTCGGAGGTCACTCTCCGGTGGCTGCTAGCGTGTTGGAGGCTGATGGGGCAGACCGTTACGGAAGTGGGATTCGACAAGCCCAGCCGTCAGCATCGGCGGCAGCTGGAACGCAAGAACGTGCCGCTGAAGCAGGTCACGATCATCCGTCTTCGTCATCGTGGTGCTCGTGGCGATGGTGGAACGGCGGTGAACTGGAGCCACCGTTGGGTGGTGCGCGGGCACTGGCGGCAACAGCCATGCAAGGACGAGAACGGCGAGTGGACCACCCGCCCGGTGTTCATCCACCCCCACATCAAAGGTCCGGAGTCCGCCCCAATCCTGGTCCGCAGCCACGTCAACTACCTGGTCCGGTGAACCCTGTCCCCGGGGGACGCTTGGGGGGGCTACCCCACTGTCTGCTGGGGGTGGTCATCCGATGGTGGACGGCCGAGAATCGAGATATGCAGAAGGGTGATCTGGTCACCGGCCGCAGGTATGCGCTGCGGCAGTTTGGCGCTCCGGACACGTTGGTCAAGGTGCGGTTCCTGGGCGTTGTGCATAAGCGGCACGCGAAGGTGCGGTTTGAGGATGGTGACCTTGCCGGGCTGGACGACTGGGTGACTACCAGGGAGTTGGTGTGCCCGTGGGTTGACCGCCAGCGGATGTTGCGTGACGAGGAGCGGGCTGCTCGGCTCCGCGCGGCCTGCCACGAGTCGTGGGATGAGGTTCACGAGCGCGCGATTTCGATGGTGTTTGAGGCTAGCGGGGAGGAGAACGGGTTCACAAGAACGTGGGACACCAGTGAGGGTCGCGCGACCCGTCTGTGGTCGCGGGCGGGGTTCGACGGCTCCCCGCTGGACGACGACCCCCTCAACTACGTCGACCGGCACGGCGAGTGGCATCTGTCGTTCGAGACAGCGCTGAAGGCAGCGAAGGGCTTCGCCGGTCGTGGGCCGGAGATGGTGACCATGTACGTCTCCGACTGGGAGGACCGGCTCAAAGCTGAGGGTTTCCAGCCGGGCCGCCGGCACATGCACGACGTGCTGCGGGACTTCGCGCCCGGGTTGGCGTTAGCTCGATCGTGGGTGAGCGACCCGGCTCGCACAGCCGAGCAGGAGGAGATCGAACGTCTCCGCAAACTCGTCCTCGACGCTGCGTCCGTGCTCAACCGAGCCGGGCTCACCAAGGAGGCGGACCGTGTCCACCGAGCGCTCAGCGGCGGCTGATCGCTCGGGTGTCAGTCGTCTGGTTGATACTTGGCGGATGAGTGATCAGACCCCTTCGCTGCCGGGCTGCCAGCTGGAGTACCTTGATCCGGCGCAACTGGGCGTGTCTCCGAGCAACCCTGTCGCTACGGAGTTGATGGTCGCCTGCGTGGGACTGCTCAGTCAGTGCGCTGTGGAGCCGGGTAGGTGCCGGTTGATCATCACAGGAGACTTCGTTGAGTCTGTCCGCCAGCGGTTGCCCGAAGGTGAGTACCGGGATACCTACGGTGTCGATCGAGGTACCGGAGTCGTGGGTGGGAAGACGATGCAGATGCCTGACCGGACGCTCGACGTTCTGGTTGCGGACATGTTGTTTCAGACGGGGAAGACACCCGCGCAGCAGGAGTCTGCTCGCAATACCGCATTGCACACTGTGTTCCACGAGGGCCAGCACGTCGCCATGATGCAGGCTGGTGAGACTGATCCCGACCTCAGCGGTCTGCCTCGCGGGCGGCAGTATCTGGAGACTCTCGCTGATCTAGTGATTCAGGAGTACCGGGCGGAGCGGGCCGTCGCGTTGGCGGGGTTGACTGCCGGCAACGAGTGGGATCTCGCTGCCGAGGTGAAGCGGTGGCGTGACGCTCTGGCACGGATCGCGTGTGTGGAGTACCAGGAGCATTTGGATGTGCTGCGTCTGTGGCACGGGGTGCTCCAGGAGTCGAACATTGTGTGGAAGCTCTTGGCCTACGTCGCTGGTCGGATACCCGATGGCTCCTCCACGAAGCACACACCAAGCAAGGCCGTTCGCGGTGACCACTTGTGGCGGCGGATGATCAAGCCCCACTGGCGTCAGTTCATTGACATCCTTCGCCAGGTGCCACCCGGAGACGTCCCGACGACCCAAGCTGATCTAGCCGAGGCGCGACGGCTCCTTGCGGATGAGTTCGGTGCTTGGCTTCTCACGTTGGGTTTCGAGGCTGTGGACGGCGACGATGGGTTCGCGTTCTATGTCCGGGATTGGGGCCTCCTCGCCGGCTGACGCCGGTGCGGGTTGCCGTGGCAGGGCTGGTTGCGGTCTCACTCATCGGACGCCGACTCTTGGCCAATGTTGGAGTCGAACATATAACATGTAGTTTGCTGCGCTTTCTATCGACAACGCAGCAAACTACATGTTATAGGGACCACGAGAACGAGTTCTTGATCGGTTCATGGCAAGGCTATAGACACTCCAGCGATAAGCATGTTCGCGGCAAGTTGCCTTCCTGAGAACGCAGCCACCTGCCAGTTAGTTCTGCGCAGGCTCGTGAGGGTGTGCATTCGGTTGCCCCACGCGACTGAAGCAGTCTCGCGGGTGCGAAAACCCTAGCCAGCGGCAGATTGGTGTGATACGTAGTTTGCTGCTTTTTCCACGGCGTGGGCGTAGGCGGCCTCGGTCTCCACCGGCCATAACGCGGCGCCGTCGGCACTGAGCCGTTCCGCGTGCTGAGCCACCACCATTCGCACCACGGAGCGACCGAGCAACCGGCGATCGACCGGGGAGACCGGGGTGTCGCCACCGAGTTCTGCCATGCGCTGGGTGATCTGGTCTGAGGCCTTGCGGCGCAGCGACACCACCAGATCCCAGTCGACCCCGGGCGTGACCGCGGCTGCCAGATCGGGTACCGCCGCGATCTCCTCCCGGGTGAACAGCAGCGGCGCCTCGTTCAGCAGCAGCACGTCGGCCAGCGGTCTCATCGCGGTGCCCCGATCAACTCCGAACGGGCCGCGAGCCGCTCGACCAGGTCGTTGCAGGCACGACGGACGCTGCGCAGGTAGCCACCGTTCCGGAACCGGCGGGTCGGCGTCTCCCCGTGCGACCAGACCCGGGCCTGATCCGGCGACCAGCCGATCGTGGCAACGATCTCCACCTCGAACTGGGAGTGGATCTCCTTGACGGTGTAGGGCCGATCGGGCCCGATCAATGCCAGCCCGAGCCGCTCGGTCGGCAACGACTCCGCCAGCACCGGCAACGTCAGGCGAAGGGCCACCAGGTCGACCAGGCTGGTCCGGGTGACCAGCAGGACGAGATCCGCGGCCTCGGCCAGCGCCGGCGGAAGGCCGCGTGGCGCCACCCGTCCGGCATCCACCAGGACATCGGCGGGCGACACTGCCAGCGCGGCGGCGAACTCCGGCCAGGCCGCGGCGAACAGATCCGCCATCCCCACGTTGACGAACCCCGGCAGAAAACGCCGGCCGACCGGATCGCCTGGCACCAGATCGAGCGCAACCTCCGCCGTCAGCAACGGGGCGAGCGTCCTCCTCTCCCGGTGCGCGGAGAGCAGCGCGGCCAACCCCTTGCCATGCGGATCCTCACCCTGCAGGTACCCGGCCAGGACGGACTGCGACGGATGCGGATCGGCGTCCACCACCACCACCGGTCGCGGCCAGTTCACCGCCAGCCCGACCGCGGTCGTGGTGACACCCGGCGCGTGCCCGGCACTGGTCAGGACGATCACGCTCATCTCAGCACGCCCTCCTGCCGCACCACCACCAGCTGGTCGCCGGCGGCCAGCCGGGCGACCCGCTCGGCATGCTCCTGTGGCACGTCGACATCCAGCAGGGTGGAGCCGTCGGGCTGCTCGGTGGTGAGTGAGGACACCGTTGCCAGCACGCTCGGGGCGTCCGGTGGCTCACCGCCGTCCCTGGCCACCGCGACCAGCAGCACAGGCGTCCCCGGCGGGAGCTCGGTGGAGGGCACCCGGCCTGGGGAGAGACGAAGGCCCAACTGCGCCATCCCGGCGCTGACCACCGGCGGACCGAAAGAGCGGGGAGACAGCAGGGAGCCGGCGACCAGATCGGTATGCGCGGACTGCCCGACCACCACGCCGAGTTGCTCTGCGGGCACGGTCTCCAGCCCAGGCACAGAGGGGACGGAGATCAGCCCCACGTCAGCGTCGGTGATCACCTGGTCGCGATGGACGGTGCGCAGCACGGTGACCACCGAGGTGGCGTCGGTCGCACTGGAATAGAGCCAGACCGCGCCCAGCCCGCTGAGGCAGACTGCGAGCACACCAATCGCGATCAGGCGGACATCCCGCCTGGACCGCGCCCGAGGATTCCGGGCGTCGTCAATGGGGTCGGCCATATCGGTTCGCCTCGCTCACCGGTCTGGGGCGAAACCCGGGGGTGGGTGCTGTCGACCGGTGCGGTGACTCTAGGCGTACGAAACCGGGCTTGCCCAGCCCTTCGTGGGAATCTGTGGATAACTTCGAGTTATCCACAGGTCGCTGGCCGCCAACGGGCAGGTAACTGAGAGACTTTGGCCATGACGCGGATTCTGGTGACCGGAGGAGTGCGTAGCGGGAAATCCCGCTACGCCGAGCAGTTGGTGGACGCCGCCTCACCGGCGGTCTATCTGACGCCGGGGTACCCGCCCGATCCCACCGCGGATCCGGAGTGGGCCGCGCGAGTGGCGGCGCACCGGTCGCGACGGCCCGCCTGCTGGACCACCTTGGAGACACTCGATCTGGCCGGCTCGATCGCGGCCGCGGAAGCGTCTGTCCTGCTCGATTGCCTGGGTACCTGGCTGACCCGGCTCCTGGACAGCTGGTCCGCCTGGGATGATCCGGTCGAGACCTGGCAGCCGCGGCTGGACGCCGAAGTGGCCGCCCTGGCGGACGCGGTGAGCCGCACGCCGGTGGATGTCGTGATCGTCACCAACGAGGTCGGCTGGGGGCTGGTCTCTGAGTATCCGGCCGGACGGATCTTCGCCGATCAACTCGGCCGGCTGAACCAGACCATCGCCGCCGTGTGCGACGACGTGGTGCTGATGGTGGCCGGACGCCCGCTGCAGCTGCCTCCAGCTTGATGACCGATGGTGTGAGTCGACGAAGGACGCGGCGGCCCGAGTAGTCGAGACCTCCGGGGACGGCACGGCATCGGATCTCGACAGGCTCGGCCCGTCGATGGCCTGGTTCCTACGCGAGTTCGATCGCCGTGGCCACCGCCAGCAGGGTCGCCGCGGTCTCGACCAGCGCTCCCAGGACATCGCCGCTGATCCCGCCGAGCCGCCGGACGCAGCGGGCCAGCAGCAACTGGACTCCGGCCATCGCGGCACCCGCGGCGAGCAGCCCCTGCCACCATGGCTGACCGGCCAGCGCGCTCGCGCCCGCCATCAGCAGCGCCATCGCACCCCACAACCCGGCCGCCGCGCCACGGGGCACGGTGGAGGCGAAGAGCGCGCCCAATCCGTCCGGCCTGGCCGCTGGGACGTCCCGGGCACAGCCCAAGGCGAGCGCCGCACGCGCGGCCATCAGAATCGCGGCCACCTGCAGCCATCCCCAGGGGCGTGTCAGCACGGCACCGAAGCCGGCCGCCTGGGTCAGGATCGCCAGGACGAGGCCGACCACGCCCATCGGACCCACGTCGCCGCGTCGCATCACCTGCAGCGCACGATCACTCTCCCGGCCCGATCCCAGACCGTCGATCGTGTCGGCCAGGCCATCCAGATGCAGGGCGCGGGTACCCCAGGCCACCATGCCAACCACCGACGCACCAGCCAGCAACGCCGGTAGCCCGAGAGCGTGGCCGATCCCGCCCAGCACGGCCGCGAGCAGGGCGATCGGCGCCACCGCCAGCCAGCCCCACAACATCGCTGCCCGGGCCAGCGACGGGGTGATCTCGCTGGTCGGCCGGACCGGAAGGATCGTGAGGAAGCCCGTCGCCAGGCGTAGCCCTGCGATCACGATCGCGCTGCCCTGCACGGCCGCGGGTTCATCGCAGCGATCGACATCGGAGTCGTCCGCCGACCGCATTCGGCAAGGACCGGGTATCTCCGCCGGCGCTGCCGGACGGTGCGCGCTCGGGGTCTGGACAGCCCGGTTCTCGCCGACGCGATCGCCAACGAATCCGTCCTACTTCTCGACCTCGACGACCGCCGCGTCGGGCGCGTTCTTCTTGATCGACTCGATGCCGTTGAGCGCACTCGCCTTCGAGGCGTATCCCTGGCTGGTCGCGATCACCTGGCCGTTGGACGCCTTCAGGTTGAAGCGGTAGTCGCCGCCCTTGTCAACCCACAGTTCGAAAGTCCCCGCCATGTGCTCTTTCCTTTCGGTCAGCAGTCGGCCCTCGGCTCGACTGAGACCACGCTAGCGGCTGCCCCGGTGCGCTGGGGCACGGCGCACCGAAGTCGTCCGGCAGGCGACCGCCCGCGGGTCAGCCGAAAGGAATAGCATGGAACGACACTCGGTGAAGGCCGTCGCTGCCTCACCCGATCGAAACGAAGGAGTTGCGCGTCATGGCCACCGCCAAGTCGAAGTACACCGTCCCGGGGCTCGATAAGGACACCGCTGCGAAGGTCGTCGAGATTCTGCAGAGCCGCCTGGCTGCCTACAACGATCTGCAGCTGACGCTGAAGCACGTGCACTGGAACGTGATCGGACCCAACTTCATCAGCGTCCACGAGATGATCGACCCCCAGGTCGACCAGGTTCGGCTCTACGCCGACGAGGCCGCCGAGCGGATCGCCGCTCTGGGCGGGGCCCCGCTGGGCACCGTCGGCTCGATCGTGGCCGAGCGGACGCTTCCGGAGTACCCGCTGGCCCGCGACACCGCGATGAACCACCTGGCCGCGCTGGACGAGATCTACACCAAGCTGATCTCTGACAACCGCGAGACCTTCGAGGCGCTCGAGGGCGACCTGGTCAGCCAGGATCTGCTGGTCAGCGCCACTGGCGAGCTGGAGAAGTTCCAGTGGTTCGTCCGTGCCCATCTGGAGAACGCTGGCGGTCAGATCCCCAACCACTGACCCCGGCCATCGGATGTCGTCGGCTACGCCGCCGGCTTCCAGGCGGAGATCGTGGGATTCTTGCCTTCGGCGTCGGCGACGCACTCCCACAGGTGGGTCACGACCACCACGTTGTCGACGGATCGGCGGATCTCACCCGCCACGAACCAGCCGCCTTGCTCCTCTCGGCTGGTGGTGTGCTGCGCGGCCGCGTCCGGCTCCGCCTGGGCGCGGGCAGCCGCCTCGCAGCCGGAAACCGCGCGGTCGGCGGGCGTCTCGGTCAGCAGGCCCCACACACCCGAGCCCAGGAACCACAGCCCCGCGGCGAGCGCCACCATGCGGAAGGTGTTCCACGTCCGTTCCTGGTTTCGTTCGCGACTCGACTCCATCGTGAGCACCTCTCGATCTGCAGGCTGTGGTCCATCCTCGCGGAACGAGGATACTTCCGCCGAGATGCCCACCTGCCCCGGATGACCGAATGGGGAAGCGGGCATGACGCGCTCCGGCCGGGGCCGGAACGCGGCGGTGCCGCCGGGGACAGCCCCGACGGCACCACTGCACAACAACGAAGGGATTACTCCTTCACGTCGTCGTCGATCCAGTCGAAGGTCTTGGTGACGGCCTTCTTCCAGTTGCGGTACAGGCGAGCCCGCTCGTCCTGCTCGTCCGAGGGCTCCCAGCGCTTGTCCTCGGCCCAGTTGTCGATGACGTCCTGCTCGCCCTGCCAGTAGCCGGTCGCGATGCCCGCGGCGTAGGCCGCGCCCAGCGCGGTGGTCTCGGCCACCACCGGACGCACCACCGGCACGCCCACCTGGTCGGCCTGGAACTGCATCAGGACGTCGTTGGCGGTCATGCCACCGTCGACTTTGAGCTCGGCCAGCTTCACGCCGGAGTCGGCCTCCATGGCGTCCAGCACCTCGCGGGTCTGGTAGGCGGTGGCCTCCAGGACGGCGCGGGCGATGTGGCCACGGTTGACGTACCGGGTGAGGCCGACGATCGCACCGCGGGCGTCAGCGCGCCAGTACGGAGCGAACAGGCCCGAGAACGCCGGGACGAAGTAGGCACCGCCGTTGTCCTCCACGGTGGCCGCGAGCTCTTCGATCTCGGGCGCGGAGGAGAACATCTTCAGGTTGTCGCGCAGCCACTGCACCAGCGAGCCGGTGACCGCGATCGAACCCTCGAGGGCGTAGATCGGCTTGTCGTCGCCGATCTTGTAGCACACGGTGGTGAGCAGGCCGTTCTTCGACGGAACGATCTCCTCGCCGGTGTTCATGATCATGAAGCAGCCGGTGCCGTAGGTGTTCTTCGCCATGCCTGGCTCGAAGCAGGCCTGGCCGAAGGTGGCCGCCTGCTGGTCACCCAGGTCGCCGGCGATCGGGACGCCGGGGAGCAGGCCCTCTTCGCGTCCGTAGCCGTAGATCTCGGCCGAGGACTTGATCGCAGGCAGCATGCTCAGCGGGATGGTCATGTCCGCGGCGATCTCTTCGTCCCAGGCCAGGGTGTTGAGATCCATCAGCATGGTGCGCGAGGCATTGGTCACGTCGGTGACGTGGACACCGCCCTTCACTCCGCCGGTGAGGTTCCAGATCACCCAGGTGTCCATGTTGCCGAACAGCAGCTTGCCGGCCTCGGCGGCTTCCCGGGCTCCCTCGACATTGTCCAGCACCCACTTCACCTTGGGTCCGGAGAAGTACGTGGCCAGCGGCAGGCCGACGCGTGCCTTGTACTTGTCCTGGTCTCCGCCACCGAGTTCCTCGATGATCTTGCCGGTGCGGGTGTCCTGCCAGACGATGGCGTTGTAGACCGGCTGCCCGGTCTCCTTGTTCCACACCACCGCGGTCTCGCGCTGGTTGGTCACGCCGACGGCATGGATGTTCTCGTGGTTGATGCTCGCCTTGGCCAGCGCCTCGGCCACAACCTCGCGGACGGCGTCCCAGACCTCGAGCGGGTTGTGCTCGACCCAACCGGCCCGCGGGAAGATCTGCTCGTGTTCCTTCTGGCCCACGGAGACGATCTGGCCGGAGTGATTGAAGACGATGGCGCGCGAGGACGTGGTCCCCTGGTCGATCGCCAGGATGTACTTGTCAGACATTCAGAATTCCTTCCACGACACTGTGACTAGCGGTGTTGGTGAGGTAGCGCGACGGGACCGCCGGCCCGGCGCGCCGATTGGTTGCCGGGTGTGGGACGACCGGAGCCATCCCACACCCGGGCGGTCTATCTATCAGAGACCCGGCAGCAGGACGCCAGCCAGCAGACCGGCCAGCACGCCGCCGATGATCGGGCCGACAACCGGGATCCACGAGTAATCCCAGTTGGAGCTGCCCTTGTTGGGGATCGGGAGCACGGCATGCGCGATGCGCGGGCCGAGGTCACGAGCCGGGTTGATGGCGTAGCCGGTCGGGCCACCGAGGGAGGCGCCGATACCGACGATCAGCAGGGCCACGGGCAGGGCACCGAGCCAGCCGATGCCGTCGGTGTTACCGGTGAAGTAGCCCAGGGCGATCACGAAGAGCACCAGCACGAAGGTGCCGATGGCCTCGGTCACGACGTTCCAGCCGTTGCTGCGGATCTCAGGACCCGTCGAGAACACACCGAGCTTGAAGCCATCGGGCTGCTCGGCATCGAACTGCTTCTTGTAGGCCAGCCAGCACAGCACGGCGCCAAGGAAGGCACCGATCATCTGAGCGACGATGTAAATGCCAACGCCGGCCCAGTCCACAGCAGTGCCAGTTGCCAGGTTACGGGCAGCCAACCCCAGTGTCACAGCCGGGTTGAGGTGTCCGCCGGACTGCCAGGCGGCCACAACGCCGGTGAAGACTGCCAAACCCCAGCCAAAGTTCACCATCAAGAAACCGGAGCCCTTGCCCTTGGTTCCATTGAGGATGTTGTTGGCGACCACGCCACCACCAAGGAGCAGCAGCATCATGGTGCCGACTACCTCGGATACGAAGATGGTTCCGTAGTCCACGATTGCTCACTTTCCGACACCAGAGCCGGTGTCAGCTAAGGGCGTCAACTAACGACGCGATTGTTGTCTGTTCAACACACGTGAGTCGGGATACCGATCACCGTCAGCTGACGCGCGAACCCGTCGATCAGGGTTGGTTCGACCGATTCGCAGCCGAGCGGCGAAGACGACCGGGGAACGGGTTCCCATTCCTCGGACATGTCGGCGCCGAAAGTTCAGGCACCGGGGCCGGACGCGACCATCCACTCGCCGCGGCCCTGCGGCGTGAGCGGACGACAACCGGCCTGCTGCCGGCGTCATGGAATTGCGTCGAACTGTCAGAGAATTTGGATCCAGCTTGCGCCTGCGCAGCTGCCGCCGGGCTCATCTGACTCCTTCGTACGCTGAACCGTTCGAGAGCCGCGCGACACGACCGTTGCGCCCTCCCTTAGGTCACATCTTGCTAACGACTGAACGCATGCGCTAGACCTGTGCACGAACGTGCAGGGAAAGGATGCGGGGATGAACGACCGGTACGAGGAGATGTACCAAGCGGCCACTCGCTACTACATCCAGGGCGAGACGATGGAATCGATCGCCCGTCAGCTGAAGCTTTCCAGGTCCTCGGTCTCCCGACTCCTCAAGGAAGCCCGCGAGTCGGGCCTGGTCAGAATCAGCCTGTCCGATCACATCGGCTCGCAGTCTCCACTGGCCGCCCGGCTGGCGGACGCCTTCGGGGTGCGCGTCCATCTCGTCCCGGTGCGGGAGAACGCCAACGAGATGCTGCGGTTCGAACAGGTGGCCCGGCTGGCCGGACGGATCTTCACCGAAGCCGTCGACGACCACCAGTTGATCGGGGTGGCGTGGGGTGTGACGGTCGCCCATGTGGCCCGCCATCTCGGACGGCGCCCGCTGGTCGGCGCGACCGTCGTCCAGATGAACGGGGGCGCCAACCAGCGCAGTTCGGGTATCCCCTACATCGGCGAGATCCTGCAGTCGATCGGCGACGCGCTCGATTCCAAGGTGGTGCTCTTCCCGGTACCGGCCTTCTTCGACTATGCCGCCACCAAGGAGGCGATGTGGCGGGAGCGCTCGGTGCAGAACGTGCTGCGGCTGCACGCCAAGCTCGATCTGGCGATCTTCGGCGTCGGCTCCCTGCAGGGGATCGTGCCCTCGCACGTGTATTCCGCCGGCTACATGGATTCCAGCGACATGCAGCGGCTGGCCGCCGACGGCGTGGTGGGCGACGTGTGCACTGTGCTGTTGCGGGAGGACGGCTCGTACGCCGACATCGACTACAACTCCCGCGCCACCGGGCTGACCCCGGCGGAGCTGCAGACCGTGCCGCGCCGGCTCTGCGTGGTGGCCGACCCCTCCCGGGCACCCGCGGTGGTGGGAGCGCTGCGCGCCGGCACCGCGACCGATCTGGTGATCGACGAGGGGACGGCCCGCGCGATCGAGGTACGCGCCCGGCTGTGAGGCCCCGCCGTCGTTCCGAATCAGCGCCCAGCGGGCCTTCGGGTAGCCCGATATCCCTGTCCTAGCGGTAGATCCTGATCAGCGCGGCGACACCTCGCCTGCTGTCTTTTCCCTAACCAAAGGTGTATTTACGCGTTTTCCCAGACGCCTTGGTCAAACGTGCACGTCTGCACGATGTTGGGTTCAGCCGTGGTCGCGCCGTAGTGGCTGCCCTAGCCTGAACGTGAGGACACGTCGGAAGCCCGGGACGGAGTTGCCCCGGCTCAGATCGGAGGCTTCGTGCGTAAGTTGGCTGTCGATGTGGTGGTCATTGGGGGAGGCTCGACCGGGGTCGGCGTCGTCCGCGATGTGGCCATGCGTGGCTATTCCGCCGTCCTGCTGGAGCGGGCGGATCTCGCCCAGGGCACCTCCGGCAGGTTCCACGGACTGCTGCATTCGGGGGGACGCTATGTGGTCAGCGACCCGGGCTCGGCCACCGAGTGCGCCGAGGAGAACGTCATCGTCACCCGGATCCACGCGGACGCGGTGGAGGCCACCGGCGGCTATTTCGTGACCGCGCCCGGCGACGACCCGGAGTTCGCCGACCAGTTCCTGATCGGCGCGAAGGCGACCGGCGTCCCGGCCCGGGAGATCAGCGTGGCCGAGGCCCTACGCAACGAACCCCGGCTGAACCCCGGCATCCTGCGCGCGGTCGAAGTGCAGGACGGCTCGGTCGACGGCTGGCAGATGGTCTGGGGCGCCGCCCGCTCGGCGATGGAGTACGGCGCCAAGGTGCTGACCTACCACCGCGTCACCAAGATCGACCGGGCTGACGGACGGGTGTCCGCCGTCCACTGCGTCGATCTGAAGGACGGTGAGGACGTCCGGATCGACTGCACCTTCGTCCTGAACTGCGCCGGGCCCTGGGCCGGTCAGGTCGCGGCCATGGCGGACTGCCACCCGGTCGACGTCATCCCGGGCCGCGGCATCATGATCGCGATGAACCACCGGCTGGTGAACCGGGTGATCAACCGGATGATCTACCCGGCGGACGGCGACATCCTCGTCCCGGTGCACACCGTCTCGATCATCGGCACCACCGACGTGAAGGTGGAGAACCCCGACGACCTGGCGATCGAGGCCGTCGAGGTGCAGGAGATGCTGGACGCCGGCGAGATCCTGATCCCCGGTTTCCGCCAGGCGCGGGCACTGCACGCCTGGGCGGGCGCCCGTCCGCTGATCAAGGACACCCGGGTCTCTTCCACCGACACCCGGCACATGAGCCGCGGCATGGCGGTGATCGACCACCACGAGCGGGACGGCTTGGACGGCATGCTCACCATCGGCGGCGGCAAGCTCACCACCTACCGATTGATGGCCGAGCACATCGTTGACGAGATGTGCCGCAAGCTCGGCGAGACCCGCGCCTGCCGCACCGCGGATGAGATCGTCCCCGGCTCGGAGGACCAGAAGAACTACCTGGTCACCCACCGGCTGCACGACCGGGAGGAGGACCGGCTGGAGGATCAGATCATCTGCGAGTGCGAGCTGATGAGCCGGCGGATGTTCACCGAGGCCTGGGACGACCAGCCGAAGGCGACCTTCGACGACATCCGGCGTCAACTGCGGCTCGGAATGGGGCCCTGTCAGGGCGGCTTCTGCTCGATGCGCGCCACCGGGATCGCGCTGGAGACCAGGCACATCGACATCGAGCGGGCGACCGGCCTGCTGCGGCTGTTCCTGAAGAACCGGTGGATCGGGTTGTGGCCGATCCTGTACGGCGATCAGGTGCGGCAGACAGCGCTGGACAACTGGATCTTCAATGGCACCCTCGACATCGACCATCTGCCCGCCCCGGAAGAAGAGGTGGCGCTGTGAACACCCCACGACCTTCTTCTCCTCCGCTGCGCTCCCCCGAACAACGCCGCGGGGACCCCGTTATGAACACCCCACGACCTTCTTCTCCTCCGCTGCGCTCCCCCGAA
>JASGEM010000096.1:0-6078 GCA_049841235.1 Propionicimonas sp.
ACCGATCCGACCGCCCGGGCGGTCGCCACGGCCGAGGCCCTGCTGGATCGCTACGGCGTGGTCACCCGGGGCAGCGTCGCCGCCGAAGGCATCGAGGGCGGTTTCGCCGGCATCTACCGGGTGCTGGCCGCCGCCGAGGATGCCGGCCGGGTGCGCCGCGGCTACTTCGTCGAACGGCTCGGCGCCGCCCAGTTCGCCGCGGTCGGCGCGGTCGACCGGCTCCGCTCCTTCTCCCGTCCGTTGGACGACCTGACCGTCGGCGAGGCGCTCGTCCTGGCCGCCTGCGATCCGGCCAACCCCTACGGCGCCGCGCTGAACTGGCCCGCCCGTGCCGAGGGCTCCAAGGGGCACCAGCCCGGCCGGAAGGCCGGAGCGCTGGTGGTGATGGTGGACGGCGACCTCATCCTCTACGTCGAGCGCGGTGGACGCACCCTGCTCTCCTGGAGCGAGCAGGCCACCGTCCTCAATGCAGCGGCCGAGGCGTTGGCCGGCGCCGTCCACGCCGGAACCCTTGGCACCCTGCGGGTCGGCAAGGTTGACGGTGAGGCCGTCCTCGGCTCCTCCCATCCACTCACCGACGCCCTCGAGCGGGCGGGCTTCCGGCTCACCCCGCGCGGCCTGGTGCTCCGCCGATGAGTGGGAGCCATGCCTGAGGGCGACGCGGTCTGGCGGACCGCGCACCGACTGGACGACGCCCTCTCCGGACGGCGGCTGCTGGATGCCGACCTGCGCTGGCCCGGCATCTCCACCGCGAGGCTGGCCGGCCTGACCGTCACCGAGACGGTACCCCGCGGCAAGCACATCCTGACCCGGCTGGACAGCGGCTGGACGCTGCACTCCCACCTGCGGATGGACGGCTCCTGGGTCGTCCGTCGGACACGAGGCGGTGACGGCCGGCGAGCATCGAGTCAGGCCGGGACGATCGGCCAGCGGATGTCGGGGCGCCGGCCCGAATCCATGGGCGGAGGCTTCGTCCGCGCCGTGCTGGTCGGGACGGAGTACACCGCCATCGGCGTCGACCTCGGGATGCTCGACCTGGTCCGTACCCGGGAGGAGCACACCCTGGTCGGCCACCTGGGCCCTGACCTGCTCGACCCAGGTTTCGACGCCGAGCGGGCGGTCGCCAACCTCACCGCCGCCGACGGCACCATCGGTGCCGCGCTGCTCGACCAGACCAACCTGGCCGGCATCGGCACGATCTGGGCCAGCGAGACGCTGTTCGCCGAGCGTATGCCGCCGTGGCGTCCCGCCACCGCACTCCCCGCCTCAGCCCTGGCGGCACTCGTCGAGCGGGCGCGGCGGTTCCTGACCGCGAGCATCCAACGCGCGACCCCGTCCTCGACCGGGCTCACCCAGTACGGCCGGAACACCTACGTCCACGGACGCTCCGGCCGGGCCTGCCGCCGGTGCGGCGGCACCGTCCGGGTGGCGCCGATCGGCCCGCCGCTCCGCGAACGTCCGATGTTCTACTGCCCCGGCTGCCAGGGCGGCCTCGAGCCCACCGATTCCGGACGCACCCTCGGCCCGCTGGGCTCCGGTCGGCGCTGAAACGCGCTGCCGGCCGAGCAGGATGCCCGCCAGCACCAGACCCACCCCGGCCAGCTGCGGCAGGGTCAGCCGTTCTCCGGCCAGGAAGGCGCCGAGCAGCAATCCCGTGACGGGGTTGAGCAGCCCGACGATGCCCACCGTCCCGGCGCTCAGCCGGGCCAGCCCGGTGAACCAGCAGACGAAGGCGAGGGCTGTCGCGATCAGGCTCAGGAAGGCGAATCCCGCCACCGCCGGAGGATCGAGGGCCGGTGGCGCCCCTTCGACCGCCAGGGCGGCCAGCACCAGCCCGAGCCCGCCGGCCAGCAGCTGCCAGGCGGTCACCGCGAGCACGGGCGTGTCGTCCTGCCACCGTTTGGTGAGAACGTAGCCGGCCGACGACAGGACGAGCGCCGCCAGGGAAGCGAGCACCCCGCGCCAGTCGAGTTCACCCGTCCCGACGGTGACGATCAGCCACACGCCGACGATCCCGAGCACGGCGCCGGCGAGCATGCGAGCGGCCGGCCGCTCTCCTACCAGCAGCCAGGACATCCCGGCCAGGGTCAGCGGCGAGATCGCCATGATCGAAGCGGCGATCCCGCTCGGCAGCCACTGCGCGGCGAGGTAGACCAGCACGAAGAACACACCCACGTTCAGCAGCCCAAGCACCACCGACCGCCAGATCCAGGCTCCACGGGGCAGCGTCCGCGCCAGGGCGAGCAGCACCAGGGCCGCGGGCAGCGCCCGCAGGGTGGCCCCCCACAGCGGTGAATCCACCGGGAGCAGGTGGCGGGTGACGTAGTAGGAGGCGCCCCAGGCGAGCGGGGCGATCGCGGTGACGAGCACCCAGCGGCCGCCGGACCATCTGTCCGTGGCCGGGCTCTCCGAGTTCCCGGCAGCCGAGTCCGGCCTGCCCTGAGCCGCTGGTCTGGACAGGCTCGACCGACGAGAACACGGCGCGGCCGACCACTGTCTAGCTTCCATGGAAGTTACTTTAGCTTCCGCGGAAGCTATTCTCCAATGGTGAGCAGCGATCGGGTGGCCAGAGCCCAGCAGCAGTGGATGCGGGAGCGACCGGACCTGGACAGCACCCCGATGCTGGTGATCGCGCGCCTGCACCGCCTGGCGGCGCACCTCACCGCCGAACTCCTGCCGGTCTACGCGCAGTTCGGCCTGGGCGAGGGCGAGTTCGACGTGCTGGCCACCCTGCGCCGCACCGGCGAGCCCTATGAACTCGCGCCCGGCGAACTCGCCCGCTTCACGATGGTCACCACGGGCGCCGTCTCCAAGCGGCTGGATCGGCTCGAAACAGCCGGCCTGGTCTCTCGGCGACCCAGCGAGGCGGACGGCCGGGGCCGGTACGTCGCGCTGACCACCGCAGGCCGCGAATTGATCGACGAGGCCTACGCCGCGCACCTGCGCAACGAGGCGCGCCTGGTGGGCGCGCTGTCGCCGGCGGACCGCGCCGCCCTGGAGCGCCTGCTCAGCCTGTGGTTGGGTGAGTTCGAGAACTGACGCACCGGGACTAGGTTGGATCCATGACGATCCCCGTTCCCACCATCACGCTCGCCCACGGTGCCGAGATTCCGGCGATCGGACTGGGCACCTGGCCGCTGCAGGGCGCCGACGGCGCGACCGCCGTCCGCACGGCCATCGAGGCCGGCTACCGGTTGATCGACACCGCCGAGAACTACCGCAACGAAGAGGCGGTGGGCCAAGGCGTGCGCGATTCCGGCATCCCTCGCGAGGAGATCTTCCTCACCACCAAGTTCAACCGTCGCTGGCACAGCGTGGACGGCGCC
The DNA here is from genome assembly GCA_049841235.1 of Propionicimonas sp. Classification (GTDB taxonomy): domain Bacteria; phylum Actinomycetota; class Actinomycetes; order Propionibacteriales; family Propionibacteriaceae; genus Propionicimonas. Next base: position 3,327 of record JASGEM010000096.1, read on the forward strand.
CGCCAGGCCGCCGAGGCCTCCCTGCGGCGGCTCGGCGTCGACTACCTCGACCTGCTGCTGATCCACTGGCCGAATCCCGACCAGGGCACCTACGTGGAGGCCTTCGAAGGCCTGCTGAAACTGCTGGAGGCCGGCGTCGCCCGGGCGATCGGCACCTCGAACTTCAAACCCGCCCACCTGCAGCGGGTGATCGATGCCACCGGCACCGTGCCGGACGTGAACCAGATCAACCTCAACCCCTATGCCACCCGGAACGCCTCGGTCGCCTTCCACGCCGCACACGGCATCGTCACCGAGTCATGGAGTCCGATCAAGCCGGCCGAGATACTGTCCGACCCGGTGATCACCGGCATCGCCGCGACACACGACCGGAGCCCTGCGCAGGTGGTACTGCGGTGGAACGTCCAGCACGGCTACCTCCCGATCCCGAAGTCGGCCAATCCCGAGCGCCAGCAGGAGAATCTCGCCGTCTTCGACTTCGAACTCACCACCGACGAGGTCGCCGCGATCGACGCTCTCGACCAGGGCGAGGCCAACACCCCCGACTCCGACCAGACCGGCCACTGAACCCCAACGTCGTTCTCAGCCAGGCCAGCCGAGCCTGTCGCACCAAACCCCGATGCTGTCGTGGTCGAGTGGGGAACCGGGGCTCACAACAGTCACACCGGGGGTTGATCATCCACGAGCCGACCGGTCACTCTGACAACGACAACAGCGCGGAGTCGATCCGGCGAGCGCCAACCCGGGTAGGCCGACATCCCCACTCCAACTCGTTCGGCCACTGAATCAGCGGTGGCGGCGCAGCTTCTTCAGCGCCCACTCGTAGTGGCTGGAGGTGGCTGAGACGCAGTAGGCGCCGAGGCTGGTGCTGCCCGTCCAGGTGAAGTGCCGCTTGGTGAACAGTTCCTCATCGCTGAACCCCTCGATCAGCGCCATGACCCGCGCGTGGCTGGCCACCAGGTCGGCGTAGGTCTGCTCCAGCGGGACCGCCTGGGCCTGCCCCCAGAACCTGAGGTTCAGTTCCGGGTAGGTCTTCCAGTTGTAGCCGGCGGGGAAGAAAGGCGCGGCGCCCGTCCGATTCGCCTCGATCCAGTCGGCCAGAAGCCCGTGCCAGGCGTAGAGATGGAACAGGACGTCCCGCACAGTGCGGTCACGATCCTCGAAAGCGAACTCTGCCAGCCGGCGCTCGGGAGTCAGTCCGTCGAGCAGGGTTGCCAGCCGCTCGAAACCGGTGGCCGCCTGTTCGAGCAGAGCGGCCCTTGACGTCGGGCGGGGCATCGTTGCTCCTTCCTTGGTGCGATGGCGCTTCGAGCCTACGCGCCGGGGGCTGCGCAGGTCAGGAGGGGGCGCAGATCGGCAGAAAGACCGGCGGAATCATCGAATTCCCTGCCATCCGTATACCCTGCGGGGTACCGTATAGCTAGCTACTTTCCCGACTGGAGTTCAATGATGAAACGACTGGTCATTCTCGGTGGCGGGACCGCCGGGACCATGGTTGCCAACAAGCTGCGCGCGGCGATCGGACGGCATGAACTGCACATCACCGTCGTCGACCGCGACGACGCCCACCACTACCAGCCCGGCTATCTGTTCATGCCCTTCGGCATCTACAACACCCACGACGTGGTCCGCTCCCGGCACCGGTTCATCGCCGACGGCATCGACCTGCTGCTGACCGAGATCGACCGGGTCGATCCCGCCTACCGCGCGGTCCACCTGGCCGACGGACGGACCCTCGGCTACGACTACCTGGTGATCGCCAGCGGCGTCGCGCCACGGCCGGACGCGACCCCCGGCGTGCAGGGCGCGCTGTGGGGCGACAAGGTGCACGAGTTCTACAGCCTGCCCGGGGCGCAGGCGCTCACCGAGGCGATGCGCCGGTTCCGCGGCGGGCGGCTGGTCGTCCACATCACCGAGATGCCGATCAAGTGCCCGGTGGCGCCGCTGGAGTTCACCTTCCTGGCGGACGACTGGCTGCGCAAGCACGGCATCCGCGACCGCACCGAACTGGTCTACGTCACGCCGCTGGACGGCGCCTTCACCAAGCCGGTGGCCTCTCGCGAGCTGAACACCGCCCTGACCGACCGCCAGATCGCGCTGGAGACCGACTTCGCCGTCGAGCAGATCGACAACGACACCGCCGAACTGGTCTCCTTCGACGGCCGGCGGATCGGCTTCGACCTGCTGGTCACGGTGCCGCTCAACATGGGCGCCGACTACGTCGCCCGCTCCGGCATGGGGGACGAGCTCAACCTGGTGCCCTGCGACCAGCACACCATGGCGGCGCTCAACCACCCAGACGTGTACGTGCTGGGCGACGCCGGCACCCTGCAGACCTCCAAGGCCGGCTCGGTGGCCCACTTCGCCTCCGACGTCTTCGTCCACAACTTCGTGGCCGAGTTCCAGGGACGCCCGGCCACCCACAGCTTCGACGGGCATGCCAACTGCTTCATCGAATCCGGCGATCGCAAGGGCATGCTGCTCGACTTCAACTACACCACCGAGCCGTTCACGGGCTCGTTCCCGCTGCCCGGGGTCGGCCCGTTCAAGCTGCTGGCCGAGACCCATCTCAACCACGTCGGCAAGCTCGCCTTCCGGTGGATCTACTGGAACCTGCTGCTGCCCGGCCGCCCGATCCCGTTCATCCCGACCACGATGAGCCTGGCCGGCAAGCGGGTGGAATCCGATGTCGGCCCGGCCGCGACCGGCCTGCCGGCCCCCGAGCAGCCGTCCAGCCCGGCACCGGCGGCAC
>JASGEM010000097.1:0-2825 GCA_049841235.1 Propionicimonas sp.
CTCGGCGAACATGCCGAAGTTCAACTCGATCTCGATCTCCGGCTACCACATGCAGGAGGCCGGGGCGACCGCCGACATCGAGATGGCCTACACCCTGGCCGACGGTGTGGAGTACATCCGCGCCGGCCAGGCGGTCGGGCTGGACGTCGACAAGTTCGCGCCGCGGCTCTCCTTCTTCTGGGCCGTGGGCATGAACTTCTTCATGGAGGTCGCCAAGTTCCGCGCCGCCCGCCTGCTCTGGGCACGGCTGGTGCGCGAATCCGGTGCGAAGAACCCCAAGTCGATGAGCCTGCGGACGCACTCGCAGACCTCCGGCTGGTCGCTGACCGCGCAGGACGTCTTCAACAACGTGATGCGCACCTGCCTGGAGGCGATGGCCGCGACCCAGGGTCACACCCAGTCGCTGCACACCAACGCGCTGGATGAGGCGATCGCGCTGCCGACCGACTTCTCGGCCCGGATCGCCCGGAACACCCAGCTGTTCATCCAGCAGGAATCGGGCACCACCCGGTCGGTCGACCCGTGGGCGGGCTCGGCCTACGTCGAGCGGCTCACCCACGACCTGGCGCGCAAGGGCTGGGATCTGATCCAGGAGGTCGAGGCGGCCGGCGGCATGGCCAAGGCGATCGAGGCCGGCATCCCCAAGATGCGCATCGAGGAGGCCGCGGCCCGCACCCAGGCCCGGATCGACTCCGGGCGGCAGCCGCTGATCGGCGTCAACAAGTACACCGTCGAGAACGATGTGCTGCCCGAGGTGCTGAAGGTCGACAACGCCAGCGTCCGCGAGCAGCAGATCGCCAAGCTGCACCGGCTGCGCGCCGAGCGCGACCAGGCGGCCACGGACTCCGCGCTGGAGCGGCTCTCCTGGGCGGCGGCCAATCCGGATTCGACCGATCCCGACCGCAACCTGCTCAAGCTGGCCATCGACGCGGCCCGGGCGCGGGCCTCGGTGGGCGAGATCTCGGACGCGCTGGAGAAGCACTTCGGGCGGTTCACCGCGAACATCCGTACCATCTCCGGTGTGTACAACGCGGAATCCGGGCAGACCGAGGGCGTGCAGCAGGCCCGCCAGCTGGTCGATGGCTTCGAGAAGGCCGAGGGACGCCGTCCCCGCATCCTGGTCGCCAAGATGGGCCAGGACGGCCACGACCGCGGCCAGAAGGTGATCTCGACCGCCTTCGCCGACCTCGGCTTCACGGTGGATGTCGGCCCGCTCTTCCAGACCCCGGAGGAGACCGCCCGCCAGGCGGTGGAATCCGATGTCGACGTGGTGGGCGTCTCGTCCCTGGCCGCCGGTCACCTCACCCTGGTGCCGGCGTTGCGCGAGGAACTCGACAAGCTCGGCCGGCAGGACATGATGATCGTGGTCGGTGGCGTCATCCCGCCGCAGGACTTCGACGAGCTGTACGCCAACGGCGCCGACGCGATCTACCCGCCCGGCACGATCATCCCCGACGCGGCGATCGAACTGCTCGCCAAGCTCCGGGAGCGCCTCGACGCCTGACGCCTGGATTCCCGCGTTCCCGCGCGTCCCGCGGGAACGCGGGAGTACAACCATGGGAGGTCTCCGCCTGCGCGTGGTGACGTCGGGGCGGTCTGCTCGGAGGAGAAGACCGTGGTGCGGGATGCCGGCGAACCTCGGTACGGTGAAGACAAGCCATGACCGTGTGCAGCTTCCGTCATATGCGGGCTCTGGCCGACAGACAGGTCGCCCCGAGCGCTATATGACGGAAGTTGCACCCGGCCGGCGACCAGGAGAGCGATGAGTGACGAACTGACCCAGGCGGATGGCGTCCACGGGGCCGAGCATGCCCGGGCACCGATCTGGCTGGAGGCCGATCCGACGCCCGGACGGCAGTACGGGGACGCCCGTCCGCTGCCGCCCGACCCGGCGCGGCGGCGGCGTCCGTTGCCCGATCCGAAGGAACTGGCTGAGCTGGTGCTCACCGGGTCGCGGCAGGGGATCGGACGAGCGATCACGCTGGTCGAATCCAGCAAGCCGGCCCACCACGCGGTGGCGGCCGACCTGCTGCGGATCCTGCGCCCGCATACCGGCAGGGCCGTCCGGGTGGGCATCTCGGGTGTCCCCGGCGCGGGCAAATCGACGTTCATCGACGCCCTCGGACGGCGGCTGATCGAGGCCGGCCACAAGGTGGCGGTGCTGGCGGTCGACCCGACGTCGGCCAAGACCGGCGGCTCGATCCTGGGCGACCGGACCCGGATGGGCGAACTGGCGCAGTCCGACCAGGCCTTCATCCGTCCCTCACCGGCCGGCAGCCATCTCGGCGGAGTCGCCCGCACCACCCGGGAGTCGATGTTCGTGCTGGAGGCCGCCGGCTTCGACGTGGTTCTGGTCGAGACCGTGGGTGTCGGCCAGTCCGAGGTCGCTGTCGCCGGCATGGTCGACACCTTCCTGTTGCTCACCCTGGCCCGGGCCGGCGACCAGTTGCAGGGCATCAAGCGCGGCATCCTGGAGATGGCCGACGTGATCACCGTCAACAAGGCCGACGGCGATCACGAGGGCGAGGCGCGGGTCGCTGCCCGCGAACTGGCGATCGCCATGAAGCTGATCAGTTCCGACCCGAAGGCGCCCCGGCCCCCCGTGCTCACCTCGAGCTCGGTGACCGGCAAGGGACTGGACGAGGTCTGGCAGGCCGTGCTGGATCACCGCGCGGCCCTGGAGGCGGCCGGAGAACTCGACGCCCGGCGTGCCCGGCAGCAGCGGGAGTGGCTGTGGGCGCTGGTCCGGGGCGAACTGGAGGACGCGCTGCGCACCTCACCGGCGGTCGGCGCGATGCGCGGTTCCCTGGAGGCCGAGGTCGGCA
>JASGEM010000098.1:0-13532 GCA_049841235.1 Propionicimonas sp.
ACGTACCAGGTCACCGCCAGCGCCAGGGCAAGCGCGACCAGCAGGCCGACCGCAAGGGACACCGCGCTCGCACTCGCGAAGGCTTCCTCGACGTGGGGGATCTCGGGAGAGTCCGGCTCGTGCCCGGACTCGATCAGGTGGGCGTGGAACAACGGCGGGCCGATGATCGCCGCCACCAGCCCGGCGGTGAGCACGCTGGCGACCAGTGCCACCGCCTGGGCGGCGAACAGCCGGGTGCCGAGCCGCCAGCCGCCGATCGGGTTGCCGGTCATCCCTTCCCCATCCGGTAGCCGACGCCGCGCACCGTGAGGAGGTAGCGCGGCTGGTTCGGATCGTCGCCCAACTTCTTGCGCAGGTTGGCGATGTGGACGTCGACGACGTGGTCGTCTCCGACCCAGGCGGTGTCCCACACCTGGTCGATGATCTGGCGGCGGCTGAACGCCAGCCAGGGCTGGCCGGAGATCGCATCCAGGATGTCGAATTCGGTCCGGGTGAGCTGCACCGCCTCACCGTCCACCCACACGTCACGACCGGCAGGGTCGATCCGTAGGTCGCCGAACTCCCTGGCCGGCTCGGGATCGACCTCGGCGCTGACCGGACGGCGGGGACGGCGCAGGACGGTCTGGACCCGGGCGACGAGTTCGCGGGTGCTGAAGGGCTTCGTGACGTAGTCGTCGGCGCCCACCGACAACCCGATCAGCTTGTCCACCTCGTCGCCGCGGGCGGTCAGCATCAGGATGTAGCAGTCGGAGAAGGTGCGGACCTGTCGGCACACCTCGATCCCGTCCAGCCCGGGCAGGCCGAGGTCGAGGATGATCACATCCGGGTCCAGGGTGCGCGCGGCCGCGACCGCGTCCGAACCGGTGTACTGCTGGGTCACCTCGTACCCGGCACGTTCCAGATAGGACGCGACCACACTCGCCAGCGCCTTCTCGTCCTCGACGACAAGGATCCGCTCCCTTGCCGCTTCCTGTTCAGCCATGCCCGCCAGTATCCCCCGTGCGGCAGGCGTGCACCCGCTGCAAACGGCAGGATCGCGGGGATCCTGACCGAATCTTGACCGGATGCGAGGTGGTCCTTCGTGCCGCCCGTGAAGGGTCGTCGGTACCGCAGCCGTGAGGGGGTGACGATATGGGATTGGGACAGCTGCTGGGCGCGTGGCTCTGGGCCTGTCTGGCCATCGTCGCGGTCTGGGTCGTGGTGATTCTGCTGGTGCGGTTGCTGATCCGCAACGGCCCTGGGGAAGGAAGCTACGACAGCCACACCACGTCGGCCACTGCTGGGTGGTGGTCTGGTGCTGGCCGGAAGCTGGCTGCTTGGCTCCTGCACCTCACCAGCGCTACGGACGACAACCCCGCCGCGGACACCGTTTGCGACGCCCGCACCACCCGTGGCTGGTCACGTGATCACCGAGAAGAGGCTGCGGACCGCGCCCGTCATCATTGACCTCGGCGGGCTCGAGGTGGGCACCTGGGCCCACGCCGACACCCTCACGGGGCCGGAGCTCCGGGCCACCCGGGCGATCTGCTGCGCACCACCCCCGACAACCAGCGTCCCCGTGGAGCAGTCGGCCCTACTGCAACTGCGGTAGCACGACGATCCGTCTGGACGACGAAACGCGGCGGCCTGGTTGGAAGGCTGGTCGTGCTGGAACCACAGCGGACGAACCAACGAAAGGGGACGAGATGTCCACCCGCACAAAGGTCATCGCCTCCGTGGCCGCGGTCGCCGGCGTGATCGCCGCGATCGTGGCCAGGACACAACACAAGTCAGTGGCCGACGCCACCATCTGACCCGCAGCTGCACCCAGCAACCACTACCGCGGCACCGCCGCACCAACCCACCGAAAGGATCATCATGTCCACCACCGCCATCATCTGGCTCATCGTCGGAATCGTCGTCGTCGTGGCCGCCGCGATCGCGATCGCGCGCCGGGCGTCCAAGCGCAAAGCCTGACCGCCCCGATCCGTCCTGCCCCGTCCGGGACGACGACAGGCCGGCCCGTCCATGGGCCGGCCTGTCCCACGTCGCGCGCACCGCACCGGAACCCCGTGGCACAGCCGCCTCAAGCGGCGACGCTGCCCTCAGGGTCGGATGCCAGCCAGCACCGCCAAGGAGACCAACTGGGCGCGGTCGGGAGCGCCAACCTTCATCATTGCCCGGTTGGCGTGTGTCTTGACCGTGAAGGGCGACAGGTACAGTTCGGCTGCGATCTTGTTGTTGTCCAGCCCTGCGACGACCAACCGGACGATCTCCAGTTCCCGCGGCGTCAGGCCGGCGAACAAGGCGGCGATCTCGGGGTCGTGCGGCGTTCCCTTGTCTTCGGCGACATGGTCGAACAACGCCTCCACCGCCGTCGCCGACATGGCCCGGCCACCCTGTGCCACCCGTAGGATCCCGTCGGTGAGTTCTGCCGGGCTCGCCCCCTTGCTGAAGAACCCGTCGGCGCCCGCGCGGACGGCCGCCAGCACGTTCTCGTCCTGGTCGAAGGTCGTCAATACCAGAACACGGACCTTCTCCGGCGGATGGCTGCGTCGGATCCGGCGGGTGCCCTCGACACCATCGATGCCGGGCATCCGAATGTCCATCAGCACGACGTCGACCGGCGTCGTCTCGAGCAGCCGCAGCGCGGCGAGCGCATCCCCGGTTTCCGCAACAACCTGCAGGTCGGGATGAGCATCGATGATGGTCCGCAACCCGGTGCGGATCATCTCCTGGTCGTCCACCAGCATCACCTGGATCACGAGTCCCCCTCTTCGCGGGTCGGTAGCTGCGCTCTGATTGAGAAGACCCTGCCGTCGTCGCGGGTGACCAGGTCTCCGCCGGCCGATTCGGCCCGCTCCCTCATCCCGACCAGCCCGTTCCCGCCGCCGGAGGTGTCGCGGCCGTCCGTGCGCCGCAAGTTCACCACCTCTACCACCGCCGATTGCGCCCCGATCTCCGCACGCAGCGACACCGGCCCCTCCCCGTGCCGCTCGGCGTTGGTGAGCGCCTCTTGGATGATGCGGAACACAGCTGTGCTGGTGCTCCGGGCCAGCGGCTGCTCGAATCCGGTGAGCTGCGCGTCGATCTCCAGCCCGGCCGCCCGGTACGACTCGACGAGTGAGGCGACACGCCCGTGGTCCGGGGTCGGGGCAAGGCTGCCCGCCTCCTGCCCCACACGCAGCACCCGCAGGATGCTCTGGGTCTCGCGCAGCACCGACTGGATGCCGGAGCGCGCGGCCTGCAGATCGCTGGCTGCAGCACCCGGGTCCGAGCCGAGGCGCACCTCGGCCGCACCCAGGCGCATGCTCACGACCGCGATCTCGTGCCCGACGCTGTCATGCAGATCGCGGGCGATGCGCAGCCGCTCCTGCGCGACACTGCGATCGACCGCCGCCTCGCGGCTCGCGATCGCGTCGCGGGTGCGCTGTTCCAACTCGGCCAGGTACTGCCGCTGGCTGCGCAATGCGCTCCCGCTCGCCGCGAGCGCCAATGCCGCGGCAGCAGCGATCGACGCCTCCGAGTTCGCCTCAGGCGACAGGGTGCCGTTGTACCAACCCACCGCAACCAGGTTGGCTGCCCCGACCACCAGCCCGGTCAACAACCCGGGAAGGCCGCGCAGCGCGAACAGGAACGCCGCGAAGCAGGCGATCGACCAGTTGTGCGTCGGCAGCCAACCCGTGAACGCCGCCACCAGTGGCCCAGCCGCGACCAGCACCAGGCCCACATGAGGCTGCCAGTGGTAGCCGACCACCACAGCGATCGCCACCACCGCAGCCGACACCAGCCCGGCAATGTCCAGACTCAGACCGGCGACCACGAACTCCACCAGGATCGCGACCCCGACCACGGCCAGCGTGACGACCTCCAGAACGCGCGTGCCGCGGGCCAGCAGCGGAGCCCTTGACCGGCGCGTCGAGTCAGGTGTCGTCACACCCACATCGTCCCATTCCGCCCGGAGGGCGATGTACTCCCGTTGCAGTAGACGAAGTGGATCCGCCCAGACGATTCGCCGGCTCCGTCGCCCGGGCAGGATCGTCGCATCCCCACCAACGGGACCAAACAAGGGAGAACACCATGACCGAGACCACCGCCTTTACCCCCAACGAATACCTGACCCTCCAGGTCGACCGCGAGCTCGAGCCGCTCTACAAGGACACCTACCGCAACTTCGGCTGGACCGTCGAGGGCTACGGCGCCGGGATGCCGAAGCCCGCCACCGTCACCATCAAGCTCAAGCGCGACCGCCGCCTTCCCAACCGGCAGGCCGTCCTCGAACAGCAGCGCATCGCCGAGCACGCCCTGGCCACCATCGCCGGCCTCGAACAGTCCAAGCAGACCGCACCCATGATGGCTGCGCTGACCGCGGGCATCGTCGGCAGCATCTTCCTTGCCGGGTCCGTCTTCGCGATCACGGCCAACCTGTGGCTCCTCGGCATCCCCCTCGGCATCGTCGGACTCGTCGGTTGGGTCGCCGGCTACTTCGCCCACGGCCGCGTCAAGGCCAGCCGCGCTGTCAAGGTCAGCCCGCTCCTCGACCGCGAGTACGAAACGGTATACGCCGCCGGCGAGCAGGCCAGCCGGCTGATGGCTGCCTGAGCCACAACCCGAGAAGGACCATCGATGAACGACGAGCCCCTCATCACCGACCCAGACGCCTTACCGGACTACCCGGTGTACGGCGACTATGTCGCCTATGAGTACCTCACCGTTGAGGCTGACCGAGACCTCGAACTGCTCTACAAGGACACCTACCGCAACTTCGGCTGGATGATCGAGGCCACCACCTCCGGAATGCTGGGCGGTGGCACGCCGAACCCGAACACCGTCACACTCAAGCTCAAGCGCGACCGGCGGCTCCGGAACCGTCCGCTGGTCAACGAGCTCCAGCGCAAGGCCGAGAACGCCCTCGACACCATCGCAGACCTGGAGAAGTCGCGGATCAGCACCGCACTCGCCACCGCCCTCGGGATCGGCATCGTCGGGTCGGCCTTCCTGGCCGGCTCGGTGTTCGCGATCCAGGCCGACCTGTGGCTGCTGTCCCTCCCTCTCGGCGCGGTCGGCCTGCTCGGCTGGCTGACCGGCTGGCTCGCCCACGGCAAGGTCAAGGCCCGCAAGACCAGCCAGACCGCGCCCCTGATCGACAGCCAGTACGAGATCGTCTACGACGCCTCCGACCAGGCCGCGCGTCTGCTCGCCTGAACACCGCCGATCCGGAGCAACCTTCACCATGAACCTTGCGACACGCTCCCCAGCAGTTGACCTGGGCCACGCCAGGCCGACCCTGGTCGCCGACCACGCCGCGTCACGGCGCCGGGAGCTCCCGCCCGGAGGCGGACAGCCCGCATCCCAGCCCGGCCGATCGGGGCACGGCGGATGGGAACTGGTCGCCCGCATCGTCCAGTGGGCGCTGTTCGCCATCCTGGCAGGCTCGGTGGCCTACATCGCGATCCACCTGCCCTGGGCGCCAGAGTCGTCAACCGACCCGTCGGTGCGAGTCGGCACCGACTTCATTCTCATGCTGCTCCAGTGCGGTGGCGGGCTGATCGCGGTGTTCCTGCCCGCGATCATCCAGCGCCGGCTTGAGATCGCCGTGCCGAGCGCGATGCGGATCGGCTACTTCCTGTTCCTGTTCGCGTCGATCTACCTGGGCGAGGTGTGCAGCTTCTATTACCGGTTCCCGAACTGGGACAGCGTCCTCCACTTCATCAGCGGCGCGATGCTCGCCACCGTCGGCTTCTTCCTGGTGCGACTCCTCGCCGGCGAACCCCGGGGGTCAGCCCTCAGCCCCGGATTCGTCGCCATGCTCGCCTTCTGCTTCGCAGCCGCGAGCGGCGCGATCTGGGAGATCTACGAGTACTCAGTCGACAACCTGTTCGGCACCAACATGCAGAAGACCACGACCGACACCGGCCGGATCCTGACGGGACGCGTCGCTCTCGCCGACACGATGTCCGACCTCATCCTGGGTATCACCGCAGCACTGATCGCCTCCGTCGCCGGCTACTTCAGCCTGCTGCCCACCAGGACCACCACTCAGCACAGCCACCAGCTCTTTCGCCCTGCGCGCTCCCCACGACCCGATCCTGGAACCCGCGCACCTCGACCAGCAGTCGTGGTCGGGCCCGCAGCCTCTCGTGGGCATACCGCTCCTCTGGGACCCGCCGAGGACCGGCACGCCTCAGGCGAGGACCAGTCCCGGAGGCGACCAGTAGATCGGACGCCCGAGCTGTCGACCTCAGGTCCGGCCAGGCACGCCCTCGGCCGTTCCGTACACCACCCGGTTCACGTCGTCGTCGCTCAGGTCGAGTCCCGGCCACGCCGCAACGCGGGCGAACGGGAACGAGGCCATCATCGTCGCCCAGCCCGAACGGCCGACGACATGCTCCGCGGCGTCTGCCCCCATCCTCTCGCTCACGACCGCGTGGAGTCGCTCTCTGACGGCGGGATCGGCGAGGAGTTCGCCAAGGGTTGACTCGGTGGTCAGCTGAGCACGGTCCTCGTCACCCACGATCTCGACCGTGGCCGCAAGCCGCAGATCGCGGCTCGATGCGCCGACGGCGAACTCATACGGCCCCGACTCCAACACCCACCGCCGGGCTGCGACATCCCAGTACCGCAGCTCCTGCCAGGGCACCTCGACGCTCGTCGACCGTCGCGCCCCGGGCTCGAGGTCGACGATCGCGACCCCTTTGAGTTCGCGCCGTGGCCGGGTCACCGCCGAACCGGCCACACCGACGTAGAGCTGGACAACTTCACGACCCCGGCGCTCGCCCACGTTCTCGACCAGCAGCTCGACCCGGACGCCCTGACGCGTCACCAGCACCTCCAGGTCGCTGTAGCCGAACCGGGTGTAGGACAGGCCGTGCCCGAACGGGTACCGCACCGGTTGTCCGAGGGCGTCGTGGCCGCGGTAGCCGACGAACAGCCCTTCGCCGTAGCGCACCGTCCCCGAGTCACCCGGGAAGTGGAGCGCCGACGGGCTGTCCTCCAGCCGCATCGGGATCGTCTCCGGCAGCCGCCCGGACGGGGTCACGTCGCCGGTGAGGATGTCGCACAACGCCGCCCCGCCGGCCTGACCGAGCAACCAGCCGGCCACGATGGCCGGCACGCGATCGTCGAACGGGCCGACGTCGATCACTCCGCCACCGACCAGCACGACGGCCACGCGGGCGGTGGCTGCGACGACGGCGTCGACCAGCGCGAGTTGCTCGGCCGGTAGCGAGAGCGTCGTGCGGTCGACCCCCTCGGCCTCAGCATCCTCGGGCAGCCCGAGCACCACGATGGTGGTCCCAGCCCGCCGGGCCAACGCCACGGCCTCGCCGATCAACCCTGCCTGTTCGTCCCCGGGCCGGTCGGGGTAGCCCGCCGCGAAGTCGACCCTGCTGGGCGCCAGCCGCTGCCGGAGCGCACCGACCAGCTCGTCGACCCGGGTCGGATTCACCCGGGAACTGCCGCCGCCCTGGATCCGCGGCCGGACAGCCAGCGCCCCGATCACGGCGATCGACCCCGAGCCGTCCAGCGGGAGCAGACCGCCGTCGTTCTTCAGCAGGACGATCCCTCGCCCCGCCGCCTCACGGGCGAGTCGGTGATGGGCGTCGGGGTCGGCGACCGGAACGGGTCCGGTGTCGACCCGATCGACCAGCCTGAGCACTCGCGCTGCCGATCGGTCCACCACCTCGGCCGCCAGCCGACCCTCCTCGACCGCGCGCACGACGACTGCGTCGCTGCGTCCGCCGGTGGCGGGCATCTGCAGGTCCAGCCCGGCGGCGAGGGCCGCCACCGGGTCACCCACAGCACCCCAGTCCGAAACCACGACTCCGTCGAAGCCCCATTCCTGCCGCAACACGGTGTCGAGCAGCCAGCGATTGGAGGACGCCGGCACCCCGTTGACACCGTTGTAGGCGCACATCACCATCCACGGCCGCGCACTGCGGACGACGTGTTCGAAGGAACGCAGGTAGAGCTCGCGCAGCGTCCGCTCGTCCACCTCGGCCGACACCCGTAGCCGGTCGGTCTCCTGGTTGTTCACCGCGAAGTGCTTGGCGCAAGCGGCCACGCCCTCGGACTGGATGCCCTCGACCATCGCCGCCGCCAGCCGGCCCGAGAGCCACGGGTCCTCGGAGTAGTACTCGAAGTTGCGACCGCCCAGCGGCGAACGCTTGAGATTCAGGCCCGGGCCGAGGACCACGTCGACCTCGAGGGTGCGGGCCTCCCGCCCGATCGCCGCCCCGACACAGCGGACAAGGTGGGTGTCGAAGGTCGACGCCAGCGCCACCGCAGGTGGGAAGCAGGTCGCCAGAAGGCTCTCACCGATCCCGAAGTTGTGCTCGTCAGGCTGCCGGCGGATGCCATGGGGACCATCGGCGAGCAAGAGCCCGCGAATCCCGAGTCGCCCGATCGACTGGGTGCGCCAGAACGTCTCGCCACTGGTGAGGGACGCCCGCTCGGCAAGGGTGGCGTCCTCGAGCCGGCCGGTCACTTGCCGATCCCTGCTGTGATGCCGGTGATGATCTGCTTCGTGGCGATGATGAACAGCACCAGCAGCGGCACCGTGGCGATCACGAGCCCGGCGAACAGCGAGGCCCAATCGGTCTGGTACTCGCCGAAGAACTTGCTCAGCCCGACGCCGAGGGTGAACTTCTCCGAACTGCGCAGGAGCACGAGCGGGGTAAGGAAGTCGTTCCAGATCGGGACGAACCGGAACACCACCACGGTGGCGATCGCCGGCCTGACCAGCGGCACCGAGACCGACAGGAACGAACGGACCGGGCCGGCGCCGTCGATCATCGCCGCCTCCTCGAGTTCGGCGGGAAGGTGCCGGAAGAAGGCCGCGAAGACGAAGATCGAGAAGGGGATCCCGTTGGCCGCGTACACCAGGACGAGGCTGAGCGGGTTGTCGATCAGCCGCAGCGCGTCCATCAGGTGGAACATCGGCAGGATCGCGAGCATGAACGGGATGAACAGCCCCGAGATGAACAACGACTCGACGAACCCACGCCCCCGGAAGCGCCAGCGGGCGATCGCGTAGGCAGCCGGGAGCGCCACCACCGTCGACAGCGCCACCGACGAGATCGTGACCATCAGACTGTTGACGGTGTAGGTCGAGAAGGACGCCTTCGTCCACGCGTTGACGTAGTTCTGAAGGGTCGGGTCGACCGGCCAGGGCCACGGCTCGGTGGCAATCGCCAGATGCGTGCGAAACGAGTTCAGGATCATCGTGACCAGTGGGATCACCGAGACCGCCGCGTAACCGCAGAGCGCCAGCATCACCACCACCGTCCACCAGAACGCCCGACCGGGCAGCCGCCGGCCGCCCGAGGCGGCTCGATCGGCGATCGCAGCTGGATCACTGAGAACAGCCGTCATGAGATCTTCGCCTCCTGGCGTGCGAACAGCCGGCGTCCGAGCAGCGCTCCGGCGAGGACGAGGACGAACATCACCGTGGCCAACGCTGACGACACCCCGAGCGCGTTCGGCGCCCCGGATTGGAACGAAGTGCGGAAGAACAGCAGGCTCAGCATGTCCGTCGCCCCCGCCGGGGAGCCGGAGACACCGCCCAGGGCGTACGGCAGGGCGAACGACTCCATCGAGCCGATGTAGGTGAGGATCGACACCGTGCCGATGACCGGCACGAGCAGCGGCAGCGTGATGTGCCAGAACTGCCGCAGTCCGGTCGCGCCGTCGATCTCGGCCGCTTCATGCAGTTCCGGCGAGATCCCGGCCAGGCCGGCGCCGTAGAGCAGCACGGGGAAGCCGATCCACTGCCACACGCTGACCAGCACCAGGGTGGGCAGCGCGAGCTTCGGGTCGCCCAGCCACGGCAGGGCCAGCGCTTCCAGCCCGATCGCTCGCAGCACCGCATTCACCGGGCCGAAGGAGGGCGCCAGCAGCAGAGTCCACAGGTAGCCGACGACCAGCGGGCTGACCAGGTACGGCGTGGTGTAGAGGACCTGGAACAGCCGCCGGGCGCGCTCGAAGCGGTTCAGCTGGACCGCGAGGAACAATCCGATGGTGTTCTGCAGCAGCAGCGTTCCGACGAACACCACCAGGTTGTTGAACAGCGCGTTCGGCAGTTGGGTGGTGAACGGCAGCTCGGTGAACAGCACTGCGAAGTTGTGGAACCAGTTGAAGCCGACCAGCTTGGTTCCCCCGCCCCACTCGAACAGCGAGTAGGCCAGCGCGCTCAGCATCGGGTACAGCAGGACGACCGCGAAGAGGGCGAACGCGGGCAGGACGAACGCGGCGATGACCACTGGCGGTGTCCTGCGGCCCGCCCCCTTCGCGGCCCGGCTCACTGGACGGTGCTCGCGAAGTCAGCGGGGTCGAACCAGGCGTCCAGGCCGGCCTGGTACTCGGCCGCGGCCGCGGCCGGCTCGAGGCCTCCCAGCCAGAGGCGCTGGACGAGGCCACCCACCAGTTCGGTACCCGTCGGGGTGCCGAACCTCAAGTAGGCGTTGCCTAGGTAGGTGGAGGGGTTCTCCTCGTAGCGGGCCATCATCGAAGCGAGCAGCGGGTTCTCGAGGGTGACCCCGCTGCGCGCCGGAATCGTGCCCATCGCGTTGGTGTAGGACTGGGCGAACTCGACGGTCGAGAAGTAGTCGATCAGCCGCTTGGCCTGCTCCGGGTGCTCGGAGCGGGCGGCGAGGGCCCAGCCGCCGTCGACGTAGCCGACCGTGACGGCCCGGTCGACCGGCCAGTCGGCGGCAACCGGGACATCGAAGCTGTCGTAGTCGAGGTCGGCTCCGAGACCACGGAAGGTCGAGACCTGCCAGGTGCCGGACGGGAACATCGCCGCCTTGCCGGTGGCGAACAGCGTTACCGCGGCATCCAGGGTGACCGCGGTCACATCGTCGACCAGGTAGGGCTGGAGGTCCTTCATCAGGCCGAATGCGGCGACGTTCTCCGGATCGGCCATCGTGGTCTGGCCGCTCAGGAATCGCTGCTGGAAATCCGCCGCCCCGCGGCGGGCGTTCTGGAAGATCTCGGCGCCGAGCGCGGTCTGGGCGACGTCGCCGCCGGGAATCACGATCGGAGCGACTCCGGCCGCCTTGAGCTTGTCGCAGGCGGCGAGGAACTCCTCCCAGGTGGTCGGGACGCTGATGCCGTTGTCGGCGAAGATCGTCTTGTTGTAGTAGATCTGCGCGGTCTGGATGCCCTGCGGCACCGCGTAGACCAGACCGTCGGCCCGAGCGGACACGGTTCGCAGTACCGGATCGGTGAAGCCCTCCCAGGAAGACACGACGTCGGTCAACGGGAGGATCGCCTCGTTGGCTGCCATCCCTTCCAGGATGCCGGCCCGGACGGCGACCACGTCCGGGCTGCCCGAACCCGACAGCGCGGTGGTCAACAGGGTCTCGTAGTTCTGGTTCGGGTGCTGGGTGACGGTGACCTTGATATCGGGGTTGGCATCCTGGAATGCCGGCAGCACGGTCTCCTCCAGCGCGGTGCGCGCGTCGGCGCTCCACGTCCAGACGGCGAGCTGGACCGGTTCGCCGGAGGTCGCAGTGGGAGTTCCGCCGGAACAACCGGCCAGGACGAAGCCAGCGGCCAGGATTCCGATTCCGGCGGCCAGCACGGGCCGGTGGCGGGTGATGCTCGTAGGTGACATGACGCTCCTAAGTTCTGTGGGACACGACTTCGTGCGGGCGGGATCCGCCGGAAGGAACGGCCGTTCCGGTCATGAGTCTCGGTGGTTCAACAGCCGCCGAGCAATGCACGATGTCGCTGTCAACTTGGACATCTCTGCTACAGGTCGCACGATCCTGCAATCAGACCGTGATCCGGCGCGCCGCGCTGCGCCGGAACTCCTGTGGCGAGAGCCCAGTCTTCTGCTTGAAATAGCGCGAGAAGTAGCCGGCGTCGTGGAAGCCCGCCTGACGTCCGACGGCGGCGATGGCGGTGTCGGTCCGGCTCAGCAGGTCTTTCGCGATCCCGATCCGGTAGCCCTCGAGCAGGGCGTGGAAGCTTTGACCGGTGACCTCCCGGACGACGTGGCTCGTGCGCGAGACAGACAGGTTCAGCCGGGCACCGAGGCCGGCCAGGGTCGGGCCGTGGGCGAGGTGCTCGCGCAGGTAGCTCTCGATCACGCCGCGCTTGCCGATCCCCGGCCGAGCCTTGATCCGTTCCAGCCGATCGAGGACATCGAGCAGGTAGTGGCGAAGCGGTCGGGCGAGGTTGAGCAGCCGGCGCCGCTCGAGCGGATCCAGCCGCGGCAGGTCTATCGCCGGATCGGCGTCGTCGCGCGCGATCACCTGACCGACGAACACCACCCCGACCAGCACGTTCTGACTCCACAGCGGAACGATCACCTCGTCCGCCCCGGCGTGGCAGGTGCGGAAGAACGGGTCGAACCGCCGTCCGGCCGGCGGCGAACAGGCGGGGACCAGATCGTTGTTGTCGCACCTGGTGCAGGCCGGCAGATCGCGTTCCTTCCAGGCAGCGCAGAACTCCGATCGGTGGATCTCGTACCGCTCGCTGCCGATCGGGGTGCCGTCTGGTCCATCCCAGCGGTTGGAGAGCACCCGGAAGCAGATCTGGCGCCCGCTGGCAGCCTCGAAGGCGTCCAGCGCTTCGTCGACTTCCCCCCTGAGGTCGAGGATGGCCTGCACATTGGCGTCGCTAACAGCGAACATGTCCCACACCATAGCGACATCGTGCATTGCCGTGACAACCACCTCCTCCCGAAGCTGGGACCACCCACCACCGAAGGAGCCCGTCGATGCCAGAGCGCCACCGCCACCGGCCTGTCTTCGACGACGACTTCGACATCGTCGTGGTCGGAGGTGGGCACGCGGGCTTCGCCGCAGCGCTCGCGCTGGCCAGCGAGGGACACGACGCCCTGCTGATCGACCGTCACGGTGACCTTCTCGCCGAGTCGGGCCGAGCCTTCGCGATCAACGCCGGTACCGATGATGGCGCGCTGTGGCAGGAGCTGGAGGCAAGGGTGACCGCCCTCGGCGGCACCGCGGATGGCTGGCTCGACGGTGCCCTCGCTGAGTGCGTCGGCACGGCCATGCTGGCCGAGAGCACGGTGACGAGCCTGTACTACGCCAGCATCGTCGGCGTCGATCTCGACCGTGACGGCCTGGTCTCGGCCGGCCTCCTGGCGACCCGGGTGGGCCTGCGCCGGGTGACCGCGCGGCGTTGGGTCGACGCCACCCCCACCGGCGAGCTGGCGCGACTGTCCGCCGAGCAGGTGGAGCCCAGGCCCCCGTCCCGTTCCCGTCGCTGGCTTCACCTGCAACACCCCGACTGGACGACCCTGCCACCGGCGGGGGGCCACCCGACGTCCTGGCCGTCGCAGCGGGCGTTCGAGCTGCCCGCCGCCGGTCCGCATCTCACCGACGCTCTGCTCGAAGGGCTTGCCCGGGTAGGAACGGCGATCGGCCCAGCAGAACTGGCCAAGACCTGCCTGAGCCACTTCAGCTTCGCCAGCTTCGACGAGTTCGCTTCGCAGGCCGTTCCCGTCGCGAGCCTGCCGGCGAACGTCGCCGTCGCGACGGCCTCTCTCGGCGGGCGTCCGGTCGCGACCCTGGCTGACCTGCACC
>JASGEM010000099.1:0-5902 GCA_049841235.1 Propionicimonas sp.
ACGGGTGCCGCTGCGGACGGGCCGTGCCCCACGACCGGGCCTCCATCGCACCCCGCTGCCGTCGCGGGCCGGAGGTCCCGCCGCCGGGACCTCCGCTCATCCGCGCCCGGTGCCCTTCGTCGCCCGGCAGGCGTCCCCCGCCATGCCCCGCGGGCCACCTGCCGGGTTGCCCTCCGTGATCGCCGCCGGCTTCTCCGGTGGCAGCCCGGTCGCGCGCACGGTGCGGGACCGGATCGAGCCCGCTCTCGGCACCGATCTGAGTGGGATGCGGGTGCACACCGGCCCGGCCGCCGCGCAGGCCGCAACGTCGGTTGGTGCACGCGCCTTCACCGTCGGCAACGACGTGGTGCTCGGCCGGGGCGAGAGCCCTCACGACGTCGCTCTCATGGCACACGAGGCGACGCACGTCGTCCAGCAGACCTGGGGACGGATCGCGCTGGCCCGTGAGGAGAGCGAGGACGACAGCTGGATCCCCGAGGCGGTGCTGGAGGAGATCCGTTCACTGGTGCGCGCCGTTCCCGGCTACGACCTGGTCGCGATCGCCATCGGCCAGGATCCGCTCACCGGACGACCGGTGAGCCTGGATCTCGACAATGCCGTCGAGACCCTGCTCCTGGCCGGCCCCTTCGGCCCGGGCGTGGCCGCCGTGCTGAAGGCGATGGACCTGCTGAGTTCCGCCTGGTCGGTGGTCACCAGCACCCTGGCCGCCCACAATGTCACGATCACCCGGGTCGGGCAGGACATCGAGGCCGCCTGGGAGCGGCTCTCGATCCGCAGCCTGCCCTCCACCAATGCCGCGATGGTCCGCGGCTACATCAACGCCTTCCTGGCCGACATCCGCGCCGCGATCAGCGACCTGGTCGATCAGCTGATCGCTGCCGTCCGCGCCGCCGTCGTCCCGCTCGTCGAGCCGTACCTGGTCGAGGGCGCCCTGGCTCCGGCCTGGAACCTGGCGATCAAGGTGATGCACTACAACCCGCTCACCGGCACCGAGGTCAACGCCACCACGGTCGAGATCATCGGGGACTTCCTCACCCTGATCGGGCAGGACGAGGTACTGGCCCAGATGACCGAGCGGGGCACCCTGCAGCAGACCGCCGACTGGGTGGACGCCCAGATCGCCACCTTCCTGAGCCTGATCGGGCGGGCCAGCGCCCTGTTCGGCGACGCCTGGGACGCAATCTCGCCGGCCAACCTGCCCAACCTGCTCGACACCCTGCCCGACCTGGCCAACCGCGCGGTGGCGCTGTTCGGCGACGTGGTGGCCTTCGGCTCCACCCTGATCGCCCAGGTGCTGGTCTTCGTCCGCGACTCGCTGCTGAACTGGCTCAGCGACCAGGCCCACGGGATGCGCGGCTTCAAGCTGCTGACCGTCATCCTGGGACGCAACCCGTTCACCGGTGCGGGCGTGGAGCGCACCGCGGAGAACCTGATCGGGGGCTTCATCGAGCTGATCGCCGGGCCGGACACCTATGCCCAGCTGGCCGAATCCGGCGTGATCGCCGAGGCCGCCGGCCGGATCGAGTCGGAGATGGCCCGGCTGAACATCTCCTGGGAGCTGATCACCGGCACCTTCACCGCGATCTGGGAGAGCCTCAGCCTGACCGACTTCCTCGATCCGATCGGCTGCATCACGCGGGTGATCGACCAATTCGGCGAGCCACTCTCGCGGATCGTCTCGTTCGCCGCCACCGTCGTCCAGGTGGTGCTGGAACTCATCCTGCGGCTGATGAACTTCCCCGGTGACCTGCTCGGCAGCATCATCGCCGGAGTGCAGCAGGCGCTGGACAACATCCAGGCCGACCCGGTCGGCTTCCTGAACAACCTGCTGGCCGCGCTCAAGCAGGGCTTCTCGCAGTTCTTCGACAACGTCCTCACCCACCTGGTGCAAGGGCTGGCCGATTGGTTGTTCCGCGGCCTGAAGGGGCTGGGCATCGAGATACCGTCCGAACTCTCCGGAGCGTCGATCCTCAAGCTGGCCCTTGACGTGATGGGTCTTTCGGTGGAATTCCTGTGGGAGTGCCTGGCCGAGGTGATCGGGCCCGAGAAGGTGGCGCTGATCCGCGGCGCGATCGACAGGCTGGGCCAGGCCTGGGCGTTCATCACCGACGTGCAGACCCGCGGCATGGTGGCGATCTGGGAGTACCTCAGCAGCCAGCTGGGCAACCTGTGGGACACCATCCTCACCATGGCCAAGGACTGGCTGGTCACCAACCTGATCGATGCCGCGATCGCCAAGGTGCTGTCGATGCTCGACCCGACCGGGGTGATGGCGGTCATCAACAGCTGCATCGCCTTCTACCGGGCGGTGCAGTCGGTGATCGAGTACGTCACCGAGATCCTGCAGATCGTGAAGACCTATGTCGACACCATCGCGGCGATCGCGGCCGGCAATATCGCGCCCGGGGCGACCATGCTGGAGGGCGGCCTGGCCGCCGCGATCCCGGTGGCGATCGGCTTCCTGGCCAGCCAGGTCGGCCTGGGCGACATCCCGGAGAAGATCGTGGAGATCATCAACGGCCTGCGCCAGGCGATCAAGGCGGCCGTGATCTGGCTGATCCGCCAGGCGATGCGGCTGGGCGAGGCGGCGCTCAATGCGCTCGGGCTGGGCAGTGGACCCGAACAGCGCACGGAGGAGCCCGCGGATCCGAACGACATCCGGGACATCGCGGGTCAACGCGCCGCGGATGCGCTGGCCGGTCTGGACGACTCCGAAGCGATGGACCAGGCTCTCGCCGGCATTCGCTCCGAACTGGCGGCGCAGGGTCTGACCTATCTGGACTGGACGCCTGAGGACGAGGAAGGGGTGTCCTACCTCGAGGCAGCGGCAAGCCCTCGCAAGCGCCAGGGCAAACGGTCCGGAGACGCCCCCAAGACTGCCGGCTGCCGGCTGACCGCGACGCTGCATTTCGAGAACTCCGACGCCGTCCAAGCGGTCACCTCGGGCAAGAGGTTCCTCGACGACAACCTGCCCACCGGACGCTCGGCCGGGGGCAGCTACGGCGAGGACGAGGTCGGTCGACAGAAGACAGCGCTCGTGGGTGCTCCGACCAGCGCGAACCTCCCCGGCCGCGGACGCAACGCCGGCGGCGGTCGCGGCGTGGTGATGATCCGGCCACAGGAGGGCGCGACAGCGGTGAAGGTTGCGAGCTGGAATTCCGGCTTCCCGGTGCCGGCGACGAACGACAGCCACGCGGAGCGCCAGTTCGTCGACTGGCTGTCCTCCTCGAAGCTGAACGGACTGAGCAGGGTCGAGATCGACCTCACGCTGAGCCCGTGCTCGATCTGTACCGCCTACCTGGTGGGGGTCCAGGGTGGCTTCCAGCGCAAGCTGACCTGGCGGAAGCGCTACTACGGGATCGATCGCACGTCGCGGGTGCCCCACGAGAACTGCTCGACCGACGAGGATCTCGCCGCGGTCACCGCTGTCTGGCCCGGAGGCGGGCCGGTCGCGGTGAAAGCCGGAGGGAGGCAGCGCTCCAGCCTGAGCCGCGCCGAACTCGGGGAGTTGCGCCAACACGCCTACGCGCACTACGAGAAGGTGACCGCCTGATGCCCCGCCGATCGATCAATCAGGTCCCTCGCACCTCGCAGCAGGTCGGGGAGCGCCAGACAGTCCCGCTCCCCGTCCGGAGACAGCCGGCCACGGCGTCCGCCGAACCCAGCCGGCTCGCTCAGGAGGCGAACCAGCGCGGCCTGGGAAACCGCGCGACGGTCGCGCTACTGGAGCAGGCGCCGACGCAGCACGCATCGGAGCCCGCTCCGACCCGCCGCATGATCCGCTATGGCAGTTCCGGAGCGGACGTGTCGTGCGCCCAGCAGAGGCTCAATCTCCATGGCGCCGCTCCCCCGCTCGCCACGGACGGGGTGTTCGGACCGCTCACCCGGCAGGCGACCCTCGACTACCAGCGCAGTCACGGTCTCGATGTCGATGCGATCGTCGGGCCGCGCACCTGGGCCTCGCTCGACGGCCCGGCCACGATCGGCGGCGCCAGCGGCAGCAGCGGAGGAGGAGGGGCCGGTGGACCAGGCAGCACAGTGATGATGTACGACACCGGCACGCAATCCTTCAGTCCCCCGGCCAAGGGCACCACGATGGCCACCATCCGCACCGAGATCAAGGCCAAGCAGGATGTCAGGCCCGATCCGGAACTCGGCAAGACGGTCGACGTCAAGGGCGTCACCGCCGGAACTCCCGAGGAGATCTGGGTCTGGAACGTCCTGCTGCAGCGCGCCGAACGGGCGAACTGGGGCGGCGAGATCGATGTGGTCACCCAGATCGGCCCGGAGAAGGAGGGCAAGAAGCCGGTCGGTCAGGTCACCGTCAAGATCGACGGATCGGGCAACGCCACCGCCATCCTGCTGAGCCGCGGACCGGTCGCGGTCCCCAACGCCCTGCCCGACGAGAAGACCGCGATCGCCGCGCTCAAGGCCCTCGGCTTCAGCACGGTCGAGAACGGCAGCGCGCGCTGGACGCTGCCCGAACTCAACAAGGTGCACGCCGCGTTGGCCCGGCTCGGTCCCGGCGAGCGGTCCGCGCTCAGCGGAGTGAGGCTGGTCCGGGAGCAGACCCTCACCAGCGCCAGCGGCAAGCCACTGGACGGCCAGTTCCGGCATGCGATCGACACCACGAAGGGCGATGCCGGCACCGCGTCGGTGGCATCGCGCTCCGAATCCCTCCACCTCGCCGACTCGGCCTTCTCCGGTGACCGGATCGGCTTCATCGGAGATGCCTCCGATGCGGCGCTGGCGAGCTTCCACGTGATCGTCCACGAAGCCGGGCACGCGGTGGAGGGAAAGGCCCGGCGGGACGCCCAGTTCGCCAGAGCCCAGGCCCAGGCGGTGGTGAACAACGACACCTTCGCGCTCAACGCCAGGCAGGACGGCGTCAACACCGCGGTCACCGCGATGAACACGGCCATCAAGACAGCCGTTCCGAAGTTCGCCAGGTACGGCAGGAAGGAACAGAGCTCCGCCGGCTCCTACATCGCCGCGGTGGAGAAGGCGACCCAGTCGATCGACGCCTACGCCAACGGTGACAAGGTCAATGCCTTCAGGAAGCAACAGGAGACCGCCGCCAAGGCGATGACCGATCGCGACGCCAAGCGCGCCGCCCTGCCGGAGGGCCATCCGGCGGCCGCCGACACCGCCGACGTGATCACCACCCAGGACACGCTGTTCTCGGCCGCACGCGGCCGGGCCACCGCGTTCACCAAGCTGGAGGCGTCCAAGGAGGCACTGGCCGAACGCAAGGCGGAGGAGGCCAAGGTCACCAAGGGCGACCGGTCCAACCGGTTGGCCGCCTTCGTCGACTTCGTCACCAGGAACAAGATCCCGCCGCTGACCGCCTACGCCAAGCAGAGCTGGCCGAGCGGGCCGGAGGAGTTCTATGCCGAGGCCTTCTCGCTGTGGCTCAACGACCCGACCTACCTCAAGGACAACGCCCCCAAGCTCAAAGATTGGTTCGACGCCGGAAAGCACCTCGGATGAGACTCTCCCTCGCCCACCATGGGCCCTACCCGCTGTTCGACCTGATCCGTCCGGCCGGCCCGGTTCCTCCGCCGCTCGACTTCCGCACCGCCGAGGCGCTGGACGCCCGGGCTCGCGTGGCCTACCACGCTGGCGACTACGGGCTGGCTGCCGGTCTCTTCCGCGATCTCGCTCGCCTCCTGACGACCGTCCCCGACGCCGCCCACGCCATCACCCTGGCCACCGACCGGGCGTACGCCGAGCGCAACGCCACGGCAGCCGCCGCGATGGCCCGGGCCGGCAGCCTGAGCGACGAGGGTGTGTGACGTGGAGACCAGACGGCAGCACGTCCCGGCACCGGACTCCCCGGCGGCCGCCACCCGCGTTCCCAAGCCGGCGCCGGTGCCGGCACGCCACCGGCCCCCCGGTCCGG
>JASGEM010000100.1:0-3729 GCA_049841235.1 Propionicimonas sp.
CCTGCTGGTCGCGCTTGCCCTGGCGCTGGCGGTGACCTGGTACGTGACCCGGCGGATCCGCGGCCCGCTCGACACCCTGACCGATGCCGCCCGGCAGATCAGCGCCGGCGACTACGCCGCCCGAGTGACGGTCGTCGGTGCCGGCCCTGAGCTGTCCACCCTGGGCGACTCCTTCAACCAGATGGCTGCCAGGCTCGGCAGCGTGGAGGACACCCGACGCCAACTGCTGTCCGACCTGGCCCACGAACTGCGCACGCCGGTGGCCACCCTGAACGCCTACATCGAAGGCCTGGCCGATGGGGTCACCGAGTGGAACGATGACACCCGCCGGATCCTGGAGCACCAGGCCGAACGGCTCACCCGGCTCGCCCGCGACCTCGACGACGTCTCGCGCGCCCAGGAAGGACTCATCACCCTGGACATCGATGCGCACTCCCTGGCAACGCTCGTCGCGCACGCCCTGGATCAGGCTCAGGATTGGTACGACGCCAAGTCCGTCGGGCTGGTGCGTGAAGTCGAAGAAGTCGACGTGTGGGTCGATCCGCAGCGGATCGCGCAGGTGCTGGGAAACCTGCTGGCCAACTCGCTGCGGCACACCCCGGCAGGTGGCCAGGTCACCGTCACCGGCCGGCGCGGTCCCGGCCGGATGGGGATCCTCACTGTCACCGATACCGGCGAGGGCATGACCGCCGATCAACTTGCCCACATCTTCGAGCGTTTCTACCGTGGCGACACCGCCCGCACCAGCGACAAGGCCGGCTCCGGCATCGGGTTGACCATCGCCAGAGCACTCGCCGAGGCGCACGGCGGTTCGCTCACCGCCACCAGCCCCGGCCTCGGCCAGGGTGCGACGTTCATCCTCACCCTCCCGTGCGCCAGCCCGGACGGGGCCGCCGTCTGAGCGTGCGGTTGTCGCTTCTTGACCGATTCTTCATCGAATCCGGGCCGGATGCTGATGCCTGGCCGCAACGCTGGCGACTCCCCGGCTGAGGCTTCCGTCCGGCCACGAGAACCAGCAAGGAGACCCCGATGCCCCTCGGCATCCGGCGTGCGGCAGTTGCAGGATTCGCGCTCGCCCTCAGCGTGGCACTGGCCGCCTGCACCACCACCGCGCAGCAGACCCCGACGGACACCACCGCGGCACCCGCGGCAGCCCACAATGCTGCCGACACCGAGTTCGCCCAGATGATGATCATCCACCACGAGGGCGCCATCGAAATGGCCGACCTCGCCGTTCAGCGGGCCACGACACCTGAGGTCACGGCGCTGGGCGAGCGCATTACGGCGGCTCAGGGCCCCGAGATCGACCTCATGACCGGCTGGCTGCAGGAGTGGGGTGAGCCGGTGAACCCCGACATGGCGGGAATGGACCACGGCGGCATGGACATGGACGGAATGGACCAGGCAGCCGCGATGGAGGAGCTGGCGGGGCTGACCGGTGTCGATGTCGACCGCAGGTTCCTGGACCTCATGACCGCCCATCACGAGGGCGCCATCACCATGGCACGGGCGGTGATCGACGCCGGCCAGAATCCCGACGTCCAGCAACTCGCCCAGCAGATCGTCGACGCCCAGACCGCCGAGATCGCCGAGATGGCAAAGCTCCGGGCAGGCTTGCCCGGCTGACCGGCGCGACCGGGAACCGAATCGGACAAGCAGGCCCGCCACCGGAAGCCCCGGGGCGGGATCTGTTGCTGCGTCGCGGCAGTACCCGGGGCCGGCGCCACGGAGGTGGGGACTCGAATCCCCCGCGCGGGCCACGAACCCAGCGGCAGCGCAGGCGACTGCCCGATTCGATCTGGGGTGAGATCCCTGCCGCCTCGTTTGACAGGCCCTCGGGTACTGGCCTAGCGTTCCCCGCATGTTGTCGGCGCGCACCCTATCCAGGTGTTGTTGTTGCGCGCCGGCGTGTTGTTGCCTGCGCTGATCTGCGCGTCCGACCAACACAAACCACGGCGCTAGTGCGTCTTTTTTCGCGTATCCCCGCACCCATCAGAATCTCAGGAGAAAACTGTGTCCAGAGTCCATTCCAAACCTGTTCTCGCACTGGCGGCCGGCCTCGCGGGGATGCTGCTCGCCGGCTGCTCGGCACCCGCCGCGACGCCGACGAGCGAGGCACCCACCACCGCTGTGTCGACCCCTGAGGCTCCCGCGAAGACCGAGGCGACCATCGCCGTCTTCCAGGAGCTGAACACGATCGATCCGCCGTTCGCGATCGACTCGAACAGTTCGCAGGCGATCAACAACTTCCTCGAAGGGCTGTACCGGCTCGGCGAGGGCAACACCCCCGTTCCGGCCGGCGCCGTTGACCTGCCCGAGATCAGCGCGGACGGGCTGATCTACACCATCAAGCTGAACCCGGCAGCGAAGTGGTCGGACGGCACCCCGGTGACCGCCGCCGACTACGAGTTCGCGTGGAAGCGCGCGGTGGGCCTGGAGAACGCCGGCGAGAACCAGAAGTTCTTCGGCGCTATCGCAGGCGCCAACGAGATCATCGCCGGCGACAAGAAGCCCGACGAGTTGGCGGTGACGGCGGTGGATGACACCACCCTGACCTTCACGCTGGCCAATCCCACGTCCTACTTCACCTCGCTGCTGGCCGCGGTCGCCTTCTTCCCTCTGAAGCAGGCCTACGTGGAGGAACAGGGTGAGGCGTTCGGCTCGGACAGCGAACACGGCCTGTACAACGGACCGTTCACTCTCGCCGACTTCTCCGGCCCCGGCCTGGGCAGCGGCTGGAGCTACGTCCGCAACGAGAACTACTGGGACACCGCCAACGTCTTCCTCGACAAGATCAACGTGCAGGTGATCAAGGACACCAACACCGCGATCAACCTGTACAAGGCGGGAGAGGTCGACCAGGTGCTGATCTCCGGCCCGCAGGTGCAGGCCAACCAAGCCGACCCCGGCTTCGTGGCCTACCAGACCGCCACCTCCGCGTTCCTCGGCTACAACCAGACCAAGCCGGCCTTCCAGAACCCCAAGGTGCGCAAGGCGATCTCACTGGTGATCGACCGGGCCGCTCTGGCGGCGAACGTGCTGGCCGACGGATCGTCCGCGTCAACCGGCCTGGTCCCGCCGGGCCTGGCCGCCAACACCGCCGGTGAGGACTTCGCCGCAGCGGCCGGGGACGCGCTGTCGACAGATGTCGAGCAGGCCAAGGCGCTGTGGGCCGAGGCCAAGGCCGAACTGGGCATCTCGGAGCTGGCGATCGGCCTGCAGACGTTCGACTCCGACCGCGTCAAGAGCGTCTCGGAGTACCTCCAGGGCGTGATCCAGACCAACCTTGAGGGCACCACCGTCGAGATCGGGCTGAACCCGGTGGCGAACTTCCTGCAGAAGGTCAACGGCGGTGAGTTCGACGTCTATCTGGTCACCTGGGGCGCTGACTTCCCCGATCCGTCCGCGCAGCTCGGCCTGTTCAGGTCGGATGCCGGCAGCAACTGGGGCAAGTACAGCAACCCGGCCTTCGACGCCGCGCTGACCGCCGCACAGACGACCCACGCGACCGATCCGGCCGCACGCTGGGCCGACCTGCTGGAGGCACAGCGGATCCTGTTGGAGGACCAGGGTGGCACCCCGGTCTTCTTCCAGAGCCAGACCCTGCTGCGCAACCCGGCGCTGGAAGGCGTCGTCTTCCACACCTCCGGCCCGGCCTTCACCTACAAGTCGGCAAAGTTCACCAGCTGACCACGGCGGTGCCGGCCCCTGCCCGCTGCGGCTTGGGCC
>JASGEM010000101.1:0-16615 GCA_049841235.1 Propionicimonas sp.
GGCGCGGCCTCGGCCTCAGCGGCGCCACCCGGCCCGCCGCCGTCCGAGGCGGTGCCGGAGACCCCCGCTGCTGAGCAGCCCAGCCTGGATGCCGAGGCGACCACGCCGATCGAGGCCGAGCCGAAGGAGGACGAGAAGTGAGCCAGCCAATCACTCCCGGCCAGCCGAACCAGCCGCAGGGCCAGCCCCAGCCGGGGATTCCGGGCCAGTATCCGCCGGCCGCGGCGCAGCAGCCGCAAGCGCCGCAGCAGCCATATCCGCAGCAACCTCAGCAGCAGTATCCGCCGCAACCGCAGCCGAGTTACAGCGGCCAGCGCCCCGGCTATCCGCAGCAGCCGGTGCAGCAGGGGTACCCGCCGCAGGGTTATCCGCAGCAGGGCTACCCCCAGGCACAGGGCTATGCCCCGCAGGGCTACCCGCCGGCCGGTGGACAGCGTCCGCCCGGCGGCAAGTCGTCGAAGAACCTGCTCATGATCGTCATCGGGGTGGTCGCCCTGCTCGCGATCGCCGGCGGGGTCTTCCTGGCGATGTCGGGCAACAAGCCGGGACCGGACGCCCCGGTCACGCCGGCGCCGGTACCGACCACGCCGGCTCCGGATCCGACGCCGGATCAGCCGACCAGCCCGGCCCCGGATCCGAGCCCGAATCAGCCGACCAGCCCGGCTCCTCAGCCGACGACCCCGGCTCCGCAGCCGACCCCACCGCCCTCCGGCTCGAGCATCCAGCTCGGCAGCGGAGTAGTCATCCCGGTCGCGCAGGGCTGGCAGGCTGAGCAGAAGTCGCCGAGCGCGGCGATGTTCAGCGACGGCAAGGCGCAGGTCGTGGCCCAGGTGGTGAAGACGGACGCGGCGGCCGATCCGAGCCAGATCTGTCAGCAGTTCCATCAATCGGTGTTGAAGGATGCGGCGAACACCAAGTTCGGCGAGTCCCAGTCGGTCAAGGCTCCTGAGATCGTGAAGGTCGCCAGTTGCATGGCGATGTACACCGAGACCCAGGGCGGCCAGAGCGCGGACGTGTACCTGGAGACCTTCGTCTCGCTTCGCACCACGGACGCCTCGACCCTGCTGTTCACGATCTTCTTCACCGAGAGCACGCCGGAGTCGTCCTTCGTTGGTGTCAACGAGATGCTCAACGCGGCTATCAACTCCCACATCGACAACGCCTGACACCGTCGGAGGCCGCCCCGGGCAGATGACCGGGGCGGCCTCGGCCCGCTGCGGTGTCAGTGGCGGGACGTAGGCTGTGGCACATGCGTCCAGTGAGCGATGTGCAGCGTCGGGTGGCCCCTTTCGTGGTTCACGCCGACTTCGAGCCGGCCGGCGATCAGCCGGCGGCGATCGACGATCTGCAGCGCCGGATCGAGGCCGGTCAGAATGATGTCGTCCTGCTCGGTGCGACCGGTACCGGCAAGACCGCGACCGTGGCCTGGCTCGCCGAACGACTGCAGCGTCCGATGCTGGTGATGCAGCCGAACAAGACCCTCGCCGCCCAGTTCGCCAACGAGTTGCGGCAGTTCTTCCCGGACAACGCCGTGGAGTATTTCGTCTCCTACTACGACTATTACCAGCCCGAGGCGTACATCCCCCAGACAGACACCTACATCGAGAAGGACTCCTCCCTCAATGAGGAGGTCGAGCGGCTGCGGCACTCGGCGACCAACTCGCTGCTCACCCGGCGGGACGTGATCGTGGTCGCCACCGTCTCGGCGATCTACGGCCTGGGGACGCCGCAGGAGTACGTCGACCGGATGGTCCGCCTGCGGGTGGGGGACGAGGTCGACCGCGACACCCTGCTGCGCCGCCTGGTCGACATCCAGTACGCCCGCAACGACCTGGCGGGAACCCGGGGCACCTTCCGGGTGCGCGGCGACACGGTCGAGGTGTTCCCGATGTACGAGGAGCATGCGGTGCGGATCGAGTTCTTCGGGGACGAGATCGAGGCGCTCTCGACCCTCCACCCGCTCACCGGCGAGGTGCTCACCGAGGACGCCGAGGTCTACGTCTTCCCGGCCTCCCACTACGTGGCCGGTCCGGAGCGGATGGAGCGGGCGATCAGCGAGATCGAGGTGGAGCTCGGCAACCGCCTGACCGAACTCGACGCCTCCGGCAAGCTGCTGGAGGCGCAGCGGCTGCGGATGCGGACCGGTTACGACATCGAGATGATGCGCCAGATCGGTACCTGTTCAGGCATCGAGAATTACTCCCGCCACATCGACGGGCGCGGTGCGGGCAGCGCGCCGAACTGCCTGCTGGACTACTTTCCCGAGGACTTCCTGCTGGTGGTGGATGAATCCCATGTCTCCATCCCGCAGATCGGCGGCATGTACGAGGGGGACATGTCGCGCAAGCGGACGCTGGTCGAGCACGGCTTCCGGCTCCCTTCGGCGGCGGACAACCGACCGCTGCGGTTCGAGGAGTTCGTCGACCGGATCGGCCAGACCATCTACCTCTCTGCCACCCCGGGGCCCTACGAGCTGGCCCGGGCCGAGGGGGTCGTCGAGCAGGTGATCCGGCCCACCGGGCTGGTCGATCCGGAGGTGATCGTGAAGCCCACCAAGGGTCAGATCGACGATCTGATGGGTGAGATCCGGCAGCGCGCCGCGCGCAACGAGCGGGTGCTGGTGACCACGCTGACCAAGAAGATGGCCGAGGATCTCACCGACTACCTGATGGAGAACGGCGTCCGGACGCGCTATCTGCACTCCGAGGTCGACACCTTGAGGCGGATCGAACTGCTGCGGGAACTACGGCTGGGGGAGTACGACGTGCTGGTCGGCATCAACCTGCTGCGGGAGGGCCTCGACCTGCCGGAGGTCAGCCTGGTGGCAATCCTGGATGCCGACAAGGAGGGCTTCCTGCGCAGCGAGCGCTCGCTCATCCAGACCATCGGACGCGCCGCCCGTAATGTGGACGGCCAGGTTCACATGTACGCCGACAAGATCACCCCGTCGATGGCGGCGGCGATCGACGAGACCAACCGGCGCCGGGCCAAGCAGGTGGCCTACAACACCGAGCACGGCATCGACCCGCAGCCGCTGCGCAAGAAGATCGCCGACATCACCGACCTGCTCGCCCGGGAGGAGGCGGACAGCGCCAGCCTGGTGCAGCAGGTGCCCGGGCGTCGGGGCAGTAGCCCGGTTCCGCTGGATTCCGCTGCGGCGCGCGACCTGGCGGCCCTGCCGGCGGCCGAACTGGCCAATCTGGTGCACGAGCTCACCGAACAGATGCACTCCGCCGCGGCCGACCTGCAATTCGAGCTGGCCGCTCGGCTGCGCGACGAGGTGTCAGACATCAAGAAGATGCTGCGCCAACTGCTCGCCGCCACGAAGTAGGGTCCGCTGGCCCCCACCGGCCAGACCTGAGACAATGACCGGTGGTACCGGCGACGGGGTCCCCAGTCGTCCGGTCGAGTTCTCTCTGCCGCCTGGAGGCGTCCGTCATGCATGTGACCGTTGAGGTCTGGTTGATCACCATCGCCGCGATGATCGTGATCTTCGGTATCGATCTGCTGGTGATCGGCCGGCGACCCCATGAGCCTTCCATGAAGGAGTGCGGGATCGCGATCGGGATCTTCTCGGGGATGGCGGTGCTGTTCGGGCTCGGCGTGTGGTACTTCTCGGGTGCCCAGTACGCTGCCGAGTTCTTCGCGGGCTGGCTGACCGAGTACAGCCTGAGCATCGACAACCTGTTCATCTTCGTGATCATCATGGCGAACCTGCGGGTGCCGCGGGAGTTGCAGCAGTTCGCGTTGATGGTCGGGATCGTGCTGGCGCTGATCTTCCGGGGCATCTTCATCGCGGTCGGTGCAGCCGCGATCGAGCGGTTCAGCTGGGTGTTCTTCATCTTCGGCGGATTCCTGATCTACACCGCGGTGAAGCTGTACCTGGACTACCGGGCCAAGCACAGCGAGGCCGACGACGAGGTCGAGAACGCGTTGATGCGGTGGGTGAAGCGGGTCTTCCCCTCCACCGACGACTATCGGGGGACGAAGCTGACCGTGGTGGAGAACGGCAAGCGGCTGATCACCCCGATGCTGTTCGTGATCGTGGCACTGGGCTCCACCGACCTGCTGTTCGCCCTGGATTCGATCCCGGCGATCTTCGGGCTGACGCACGAGCCGTACCTGGTCTTCACCGCGAACGTGTTCGCGCTGATGGGTCTGCGGCAGCTGTACTTCCTGATCGGCGGGCTGTTGCAGCGACTGGTCTACCTCTCGGTGGGCCTGTCGGTGATCCTGGCCTTCATCGGGGTGAAACTGGTGCTGCACGCCGTGCACGAGTACCACCTGGACGAGCGGGTGGGGATCAACAGCGAGATTCCGATCTGGGTCTCGCTCAGCGTGATCATCGTGACCCTTGTGGTTACCACGGTGGCGTCGCTGATCAAGTCCGGGCGGGACGCCCGGGCTCTCCGGACGGCCGGAGACACCTCAGGCGAGTAGCGGCAATCGCGGCAGTTCGCTGCCATCCGGCGCTGTGAGGGTGGCGCGGCCGCTCAGCCACGCCCAGAGCCGGGCGTCGTCGGCCTGGGCCACGGCGGTCACCGGCCCGTGCCCGATGGTGCCGGTGAGACCGGAGGCGGCTTCGATCGCGATCGCCGGCAGATCGATATCCCGGACGCGGTCGATCACCCAGTTCAGCAGCGGTGCGGCGGCCTGCGCGGGCAACCGGTCGGCGGTGAACCCGCAGTCGAGATCGAGGTGATGGACGGAGATCTCGTGCAGCCGGATCACCGGCAGCACGGCCAGTGGCCGGGTCCGTCCCAGGAAGCGAACCGGACGGTGCCAGTCGGTCACCGCGTTCCAGGTCGCGGTGAGGGCGCTGGCCGAGGTGTCGAGGTCGATCTGCAACTCCAGGCCGTTGCGATCGGCCCCCTGCTCGAGTTCCTCGAGCCGGTCGGTCACCTGGACGCTCGCCCCCGAGAGGCTGCTCTCTGTCACCTGGCGCAGCCGGTCGGCGCCGCGGGCCAGGTGGGTGGCGACATGGGCGCGGGTCCAGCCCGGCAGCAGGCTGGCGGCATGCCAGTCGGGCTCGAGGATTCCGATGGTGTCGCGCAGCAGGGCCTGATCGGCGTCGCGGATCAGCTGCTGGATCCCTGAGATATGGATCGATCCGCTGTGCGCCGTCATGACGAACCAGCCTAGGGCTCCGGCGAGAGACGTGCCACTGGCTGGGCAATTCGTTGCGTCAGCGGGTGTCGCCGGCCGCGGCCGCGTCAGCTTCGCCCAAGGAACATGATGGAACATTCCTTCAGTTTTCCCTTGCACTGAGCGCGCCGCCGTCCTGGCCTCCTTCGTCCCCGACGTCCTGGAGGCAGCCGCCGCCGGCGATCCGGTCGCGCTCCGGCTGGCCGCGGAGACCGCCGACGAACTCGCGGTGACGCTGGAGGCCGCCGGCTCGGGTATCGACGGTCCGCGATCGGTCACGGGCGGGCTGGTAGCCCCGGGCAGCCTCATCCGCGATCTCCCCCAGACCCGTCTCGCCGAGACCGGGACGGAACTCACCGTCGCCCGTGCGACACCCGCCACCGGCGCCGCCATGATCGCGCGGGCGTTCCGCAGGGGCGGACTTCCCGCGATCGTCACCGCCCAGCTCACCAGCATCCGCAACCCCTAGATCCCACCGACGCGAGAACTGTCGGAGGCGCGGCATACGATGATCCGCGTGAATGACCGCCTCATCGTGCGTGGCGCACGGGAACACAACCTGCGCAACGTCAGCCTCGACCTTCCGCGCGACGCCCTGATCGTGTTCACGGGCCTCTCCGGCTCTGGGAAGTCCAGCCTCGCCTTCGACACCATCTTCGCCGAAGGCCAGCGCCGCTATGTCGAGAGCCTGTCCGCCTACGCCCGGCAGTTCCTCGGCCAGATGGACAAGCCGGACGTCGACTTCATCGAAGGGCTCTCCCCGGCGGTGTCGATCGACCAGAAGTCGACCAGCCGCAATCCCCGCTCCACGGTCGGCACGATCACCGAGGTGTACGACTACCTGCGGCTGCTGTTCGCGCGGATCGGGCATCCGCACTGTCCCGAGTGCGGGCAGCCGATCAGTCGGCAGACCCCGCAGCAGATCGTCGACCGGTTGCTGGCACATCCGGAGGGGACGCGGTTCCAGGTGCTGGCACCGGTGGTGCGCGGCCGCAAGGGGGAGTACGTCGATCTGTTCCGGCAGCTGGCCGGGCAGGGGCTGAGCCGGGTCCGGGTGGACGGCGAGGTGCACCAGCTCACCGCTCCGCCGACCCTCGACAAGCAGAAGAAGCACTCGATCGACGTGATCGTCGACCGGCTGGCGGTGAAGCCGTCCATCAAGCAGCGGCTGACCGATTCGGTGGAGACCGCGCTCGGGCTGGCCTCGGGAGTGGTGGCGATCGACTTCGTCGACCGCGACGAGTCCGATCCGAAACGGGAACGTCGCTACTCCGAGACGCTCGCCTGCCCGAACGGCCATGACATCTCCATCGAGGAACTCGAACCCAGGCAGTTCTCGTTCAATGCACCCTGGGGCGCCTGCCCCGAGTGCTCCGGACTGGGCACCCGGCTGGAGGTCGATCCAGAGCTGGTGGTCCCCGACACCGGCAAGAGCCTGGCCCAGAATGCGATCGCGGTCTGGTCCAGCCCCTATCTGGGCGGCTACTTCCAGACCGTGCTGGGCGCGCTCGCCGAGCAGGAGGGGTTCTCGATGGACACCCCCTGGCGCGAGCTGTCGCCACGCATCCGCGGCCTGCTGCTCGGGGGCGTGACCAAGCCGGTGGTGGTCCGCACCCGCACCCGGCACGGTCGCGAGCACAGTTTCCGGGCCAAGTACGAGGGCGCGGTCGGCTACGTCGCCCGCCGTCACGCCGAGGCCGAGACCGACTCCTCGCGGGAGCGATTCGGCGGCTACATGCGCGAGGTGCCCTGCCTCAGCTGCAAGGGTGCCCGGCTGAAGCCGTCCTCGCTCGCGGTCACCATCGGCGGCCGGAACATCGCCGAGGTGGCCGGACTCTCGATCGACGACGCCGCCCGTTTCATGCGAGGCCTGCAGCTCAGCGAGCGGGAGGCCCAGATCGCCGAGCGGGTGGTCAAGGAGATCAACGAACGGCTCCGCTTCCTGCTCGACGTCGGGCTCGACTACCTGACCCTCTCCCGCACCGCGGGCAGCCTGTCGGGCGGCGAGGCGCAGCGGATCCGGCTGGCCACCCAGATCGGCTCCGGGCTGGTCGGGGTGCTCTACGTGCTGGACGAGCCGTCGATCGGCCTGCATCAGCGGGACAACCACCGGCTGATCGACACCCTGGTGCGGCTCCGCGAACTCGGCAACACCCTGATCGTGGTGGAACACGACGAGGACACCATCCGCACCGCCGACTGGGTGGTCGACATCGGTCCCGGCGCCGGCGAGCACGGCGGCAAGGTGGTGCTCTCGGGCACCGTCGACGAACTGCTCACCAACTCCGACTCGCTGACCGGGGCCTACCTCTCCGGCCGCCGCGCCATCCCGCTGCCGGCCACTCGCCGGCGCCCCAACGGCAAGCAGTTGACCGTCCACGGCGCCCGGGAGCACAATCTGCGCGACGTCACTGTGTCCTTCCCGCTGGGGTTGCTGATCGCGGTGACCGGAGTCTCCGGCTCGGGCAAGTCGTCGCTGGTGAACTCGATCCTCTACAACGCGCTGGCCAAGCATCTCTACAACGCCCGCGCGGTGCCTGGCCGGCACAAGTCCATCGCCGGCCTGGAGCACATCGACAAGAGCATCCACGTCGACCAGTCGCCGATCGGGCGCACCCCGCGTTCCAACCCGGCTACCTACACGGGCGTCTTCGACCGGATCCGCAAGCTCTTCGCCGAGACCCCCGAGGCGAAGGTGCGCGGCTACGGACCCGGCCGCTTCTCCTTCAACGTCAAGGGGGGCCGCTGCGAGAACTGTGCGGGCGACGGCACGATCAAGATCGAGATGAACTTCCTGCCCGACGTCTACGTCCCCTGCGAGGTCTGCCACGGCGCCCGGTACAACCGGGAGACGCTGGAGGTGCACTACAAGGGCAAGACGGTCTCCGAGGTGCTCAACATGCCGATCGAGGAGGCGCTGGAGTTCTTCGCCCCGATCCCGGCCATCGCCCGTCACCTGCGCACCCTGGTGGACGTGGGCCTGGGCTACGTCCGGCTGGGTCAGCCGGCCACGACGCTCTCCGGTGGCGAGGCCCAGCGGGTCAAGCTGGCCAGCGAGCTGCAGCGGCGTTCCACCGGGCGCACCATCTACGTGCTGGACGAGCCGACCACCGGTCTGCACTTCGAGGACATCCGCAAACTGCTGGGTGTGCTCGGCCGGTTGGTCGACGCCGGCAACACCGTGGTGGTGATCGAGCACAACCTGGACGTGATCAAGACCGCCGACTGGGTGATCGACCTCGGTCCGGAGGGTGGATCGCGGGGCGGTGAGGTGCTCTGCGTGGGCACCCCGGAAGAGATCGCCGAGAACCCGGCCTCCTTCACCGGCCAGTTCCTGCGTCCGGTGCTGGCGGCCGGGCCGCCCGTCCTGGTCGAGCCGGAACCCCTGGTCGGATAGGAACGCCGGCCAAGGGCAGTCCGGCCGTCGCTGGCCGGCTTCCTCAGCCGACCGTCAGGGTGTCGCCGTCCTGGGTGACCGTGACGGCGGTCAGCGCCTGGGTGGCCGGGCCGGTGATCACCGAGCCGTCCGCCAGCGAGAAGCTGCTGCCGTGGTGGCCGCAGACGATGGCGGCGTCGGTGACCTGCTGCACCGGCAGCCCCTGGTGGGTGCAGCGCGAGCTGAAGGCTTCGAAGCTGCCCTCGGTGGGCTGGGTGACGACATAGGCGCCGACGATGACGCCGGAGCCGACTGGCACATCGGCGACCGGCACCGTCGTGCCTTCCTCGCCGGAACCGCCGTCGTTCCCGGTGGGCGCGCCCCCGCCGCCGGTGGCGCAGCCACCCAGGCAGAGGGCCAGTGCACCCGCCCCGGTGGCGGCCAGCAGCGCCCGGCGCGAGGCGGTGAAGGTCGGTTCGGTCGCGGTCACGGTCGTCTCCTTCGCTGCTCTCCAACTCGCCGACCGCTTGCCTTCGCGTCGAGCGCTTGGCCCTGGGGTGTGGCGCTCGACATCAAGAGTGGCGGTCGATGTAGGAGTGAGCGTAGCCGGACTGGCATAGCGGTGACTGTGACCCGGCTGTGGGTCGCCGGGGTCCGATGTGTGCTGAACGTGTCGGCCCGGCGTCCTATGCTGGCTGGGATGAGGAGAGGACGGGGTCGTGGCTGACCCGCAGAGCTATCGGCCGAAGACCGGCTCCATCCCGACCGAGCCCGGGGTGTACCGCTTCAGCGACGCCGAAGGACGCGTCCTCTATGTCGGCAAGGCGGTCAACCTGCGGCAGCGGCTGACCTCCTACTTCGCCGATCCCGCCTCGCTGCACTTCCGCACCCAGACCATGGTGCGCACCGCCGCCCGGGTGGAGTGGACGGTGGTCCGCAACGAACTGGAAGCCCTCCAGCTGGAATACACCTGGATCAAGCAGTTCGATCCGCGGTTCAACGTCAAGTACCGCGACGACAAGTCCTACCCGTGGGTGGCGATCACCTGGTCGGAGGAGTTCCCGCGGGTCTTCGTCGGGCGTGGCGCCAAGCGCAAGGGCAATCGCTATTTCGGGCCCTACGCCCAGGCCTGGGCCATCCGGGACACCATCGACACCCTGCTGGGCGTGTTCCCGATGCGCTCCTGCACCACCGGGGTCTTCAAGAGCGCGAGGGCGAGCGGACGGCCCTGCCTGCTGGGCTACATCGGGAAGTGCGCGGCCCCCTGCGTCGGCCGGATCGACGCCGAGGAGCACCGCGAACTGGTGCAGGACGTCTGCGACTTCCTGGCCGGCAAGACGGCCACGCTGACCCGGCGGATCGAGCAGCAGATGCGCGCCGCCGCTGCCGCCATGGAATACGAGAAGGCGGCCGTGCTGCGCGACCGGCTCGCCGCGCTCACCAGCGCCACGGAGTCAAACGCGATCGTGCTCGCCGACGGCACCGACGCGGACGTGATCGCCCTGGCCGAGGATCCGCTGGAGGTGGCCGTCCAGATCTTCCACGTCCGGGCCGGACGGGTGCGCGGCCAGCGCGGCTGGGTGGCCGATCGCACCGACGACGCCGACACCGCGCAGCTGGTCGAGTCGTTCCTGCTGTACCACTACAGCGAGGCGGTCGAGGAATCCGAGGTGGCCTCCGCGATCCCGCCGGAGATTCTGGTCCCGGTCGCCCCCGCCAGCGGGGGAGTGCTGGCCGAACTGCTCAGCGAACAGCGTGGCAGCACGGTGCGGATCCGGGTGCCGCAGCGCGGCCCGAAGCTGTCCCTGCTGGAGACGGTCGCCCGCAATGCCGGGGAGTCCCTGATCCAGCACAAGACCCGCCGGGCCAGCGACCTCACCACCCGCAACCGGGCGCTGGAGGAGATCCAGCAGGCGCTCGGCCTCGCCGAGGCGCCGCTGCGGATCGAGTGCTTCGACGTCTCCCATCTGCAGGGCACCGAGGTGGTCGCGTCCATGGTGGTCTTCGAGGACGGGCTGCCGCGCAAGAGCGACTACCGGCGGTTCATCGTCCGCAGCGTCGAGGGCTCCGACGACGTCGGGGCGATGCGGGAGGTGATCGGACGCCGGTTCGCCCGGCTGCGCGACGAGCAGCCGAGCGAGGACGGACCGCTGCTGATCGATCCCGACACCGGCGTCCCGCGTCGCTTCGCCTACGCGCCCGGGCTGGTGGTGGTGGACGGCGGTGCGCCGCAGGTCGCCGCCGCCCGGCAGGCGCTCGCCGAACTGGGGATGTCCCAGATCCCGCTGGCCGGCCTGGCCAAGCGGATGGAGGAGGTCTGGCTGCCGGGGGAGGAGTACCCGGTGATCCTGCCGCGCAGCAGTGAGGGCCTGTACCTGCTGCAGCGGGTGCGGGACGAAGCCCACCGGTTCGCCATCACCCATCACCGTGGCCGGCGCTCGGCTTCCATGGTGGAGTCGCTGCTGGATTCCGTGCCCGGGCTGGGGGAGATCCGGCGCAAGGCGCTGCTACGCCACTTCGGCTCGCTGAAGAAGCTGCGGGCGGCCGCCGTCGACGACATCGCCGCGGTGCCCGGCATCGGGCCCAAGACCGCGCAGGCGATCCATGAGGCGGTGCTGGGACAGCCCGCCCCGGAGGCGCTCAACACCGCCACCGGCGAGATCATTCAGTGACGATCCGCCACGGCGCGGCAGGTCCCGTTGGATACTGGTGCTCATGAGCCACCATGATCGGGTGAGCGGCACGCCGTCTGGAGAGCGCAGGTGAGGGCGCCACGGATCGCGCGGCGGCCCGCGGTGGCCGCGTTGGGCGGCGGGCACGGGCTGGCCGCCAGCCTGAGCGCGCTCCGCCGGCTGACCAACCGGCTGACCGCCATCGTGACGGTCGCGGACGACGGCGGATCCTCCGGCCGGCTCCGGCAGGAATTCGACATCCTGCCGCCGGGCGATCTGCGGATGGCGCTGGCCGCCCTCTGCGGCGACGAAGAGGTGGAGCGAGCCTGGGCGGAGGTGCTCCAGTCACGGTTCCACGGGGACGGCCCGCTCGGCGGCCACTCGATCGGCAACCTGCTGATCGCAGGCCTCTGGCAGGAGATCGACGATCCGGTGGCGGGGCTCGACATGGTCGCCGCCCTGCTCAACATCAAGGGACGGGTGTTGCCGATGGCGGCCGTCCCGCTGGTGATCGAGGCCGACGTGATCGGCGCCGATCCGGCGCTGCCGGACGAGGTGAGCGTGGTGGTCGGCCAGGAGGCGGTCGCGCTGGCCACCGGAGTGATCGGCAACGTCCGGCTGAACCCGCCCCGTCCGCCCGCCGTCCTCGAAGCGGTCGAGGCGATCGCCACCGCGGATCACGTGGTGCTCGGGCCCGGCTCCTGGTACTCGTCGGTGATCCCGCACCTGCTCGTGCCCGACCTGGTGGCGGCGCTGGCCGACACCTGGGCGACCCGCGTGCTCACCATGAACCTTGTGCCGACCGAGGACGAAACCCTCGGCTATACGGCCTCCCGGCACCTGGAGGTGCTCGCCGACCACGCCCCGGGGCTGCGTCTGGATGTGGTGATGGTCGATCCGTCCTTCGCCCAGGGCGATTCCCACCTGGAGCGGTACGTGCATGCGCTCGGGGGGCGGCTGAAGATCACCGATGTCCGGATGCGGGACGGGTCGGCCCGGCACGACCCGCTCCGCCTGGCCGCGGCCTACGCCGAGGTGATGGGGCTTTAGCGGCTTCGGTAGGGTTGGCCGGTATCGCGGACGGAAGAGGGAGCCTGGAATGGCGATGACGCAGCAGGTCAAGGCGGAACTGGCAACCCTCGAGGTGACCAAGCCCGAACTGCGCAAGGCAGAGGTGGCGGCGCTGCTGCGGTTCGCCAACGGGCTGCACATCGCCGGCGGACGGATCGTGGTCGAGGCCGAACTGGATACCGGTGCCGCGGCGCGCCGGTTGCGCGTGGCGATCGCCGAGCTCTTCGGCTTCACTGCCGAGTTCGTGGTGATCACCGGCAGCGGCATGCGCCGGGGCACCCGCTACCTGGTCCGGCTGATCCGTGACGGCGAGTCACTGGCCCGGCAGACCGGCCTGATCGACGGACGCGGACGCCCGGTGCGCGGGCTGCCGGTGCAGATCGTCTCCGGCAGTCCTGAGGTGTCTGTGGCTGCCTGGCGGGGGGCCTTCCTGGCGCACGGCTCGCTCACCGAGCCCGGCCGCTCGATGGCCCTGGAGGTGACCTGCCCCGGCTCGGAGTCGGCGCTCGCCCTGGTGGGCGCCGCCCGTCGGCTGCAGGTCAGCGCGAAGGCCCGTGAGGTGCGCGGCGTCGACCGGGTGGTGATCCGGGACGGCGATGCGATCGCGGCGATGCTCACCCGGCTGGGCGCCCACGAGTCCGTCCTGGCCTGGGAGGATCGCCGGATGCGCCGGGAGGTGCGGGCCTCGGCGAACCGGCTGGCCAACTTCGACGACGCCAACCTGCGCCGCTCGGCGCGGGCCGCGGTGACCGCCGGCGCCCGGGTGCGCCGGGCGCTGGAGATCCTCGGCGACGACATCCCTGAGCACCTGCTGGAAGCCGGACGCCTGCGGCTGGAGCACAAGCAGGCCTCGCTGGAGGAACTCGGTCAGCTGCACACCCCGCCGCTGACCAAGGACGCCGTCGCCGGCCGGATCCGCCGCCTGCTCGCCACCGCCGATCGGCGCGCGATCGAGCTCGGCATTCCCACCACCGAGGCCAGCCTGCCCCCGGATCTGCTCGGGGACGAGGACTAGCCCACACGTCAGGTTTGGGGCCGTGGTTCGCCCGTCCGGCGCGCCGTGGCCGGTGCCTGATGGCCGGCGGTTCGCGGCCTGACCAACCTGTGACAGCAAGCCATGGAAGGGCAGCGCGACGGCGGCTGATTCGCTAGTGTGGAGTTGTCCGCCTGCGCCCGCCCACGGCGGCGGCGCAGCCCCCATAGTTAGGAGACCCCTACTTATGACCGTCAAGGTTGGCATCAACGGCTTCGGCCGGATCGGCCGCAACTACTTCCGCGCCCTGGTCGCCTCCGGCGCCGACATCGACGTGGTGGCCGTGAACGACCTCACCGACAACGCGACCCTCGCGCACCTGCTCAAGTTCGACTCGATCCTGGGCCGGTTCCCGGGCGAGGTGTCCTACGACGACGACGCGCTGTGGGTGAACGGCAAGGAGATCAAGGCCTTCGCCGAGCGGGATCCCGCCGCCCTTCCGTGGGGCGATCTGGGCGTCGAGATCGTGATCGAGTCCACCGGGTTCTTCACCGACGCCACCAAGGCCCAGGCGCACATCGACGCCGGTGCCAAGAAGGTGCTCATCTCGGCCCCGGCCAAGAACGAGGACATCACCATCGTGATGGGTGTCAACGACAACCTCTACGACCCGGCCGCGCACAACATCATCTCCAACGCCTCGTGCACCACGAACTGCCTGGCGCCGATGGCCAAGGCGATCAATGACGGCCTCGGCATCGTCAAGGGCCTGATGACCACCATCCACGCGTACACCCAGGACCAGAACCTGCAGGACGCCCCGCACAAGGATCTGCGTCGCGCCCGCGCCGCCGGCCTGAACATCGTCCCGACCTCCACCGGCGCGGCCAAGGCCGTCTCCTTGGTGCTGCCGGAACTGAAGGGCAAGCTGGACGGCTACGCCATGCGCGTGCCGGTACCGACCGGTTCCGCCACCGACCTCACCTTCGAGGCCGTTCGCGAGACCACCGTCGAGGAGGTCAACGCCATCGTCAAGGCGGCGGCCGACGGCAAGATCCTGGTCTACACCGAGGACGAGATCGTCTCC
This sequence comes from Propionicimonas sp., assembly GCA_049841235.1. Taxonomy (GTDB): domain Bacteria; phylum Actinomycetota; class Actinomycetes; order Propionibacteriales; family Propionibacteriaceae; genus Propionicimonas. The sequence continues at coordinate 14,325 of JASGEM010000101.1, forward strand.
AAGGACATCGAGACCGACCCCGCATCCTGCATCTTCGACGCCAAGCTGACCAAGGTGATCGGCAACCAGGTGAAGGTGCTCGGCTGGTACGACAACGAGTGGGGCTACTCCAACCGTCTGGTCGACCTGACCGTCCTGGTGGGCTCCAAGCTCTGATCCGCGACGCTTGACGACGGGCCGGCTCGCTGCTGCGGGTCGGCCCGTCGTGCGTCCGGAACCAACCACCTAAAGAAAGGCAATCCGTGAAGTCCGTGGAAGACCTCGGCGACGTGCGAGGCAAGCGGGTTCTGATCCGCTGCGATTTCAACGTCCCGCTGAAGGGCGACGTCATCACCGACGATGGCCGCATCAAGGCCGCCCTGCCCACCCTCACCCGGCTGCGCGACGGCGGGGCGAAGATCGTCATCATGGCCCACCTGGGCCGTCCCAAGGGCGAGGTCAACCCCGCCTACTCGCTGGCTCCGGTCGCCAAACGCCTGGGCGAACTGCTCGGCGCCGAGGTGAAGCTCGCCGCCGACGTGGTCGGGCCCTCCGCCACCGAGACCGTCGCCTCGCTCGGCGAGGGTGAGGTCGCGCTGCTGGAGAACGTCCGCTACGAGCCGGCCGAGGAATCCAAGGTCGACGCCGAGCGCGAGGAACTCGCCGCGAAGTACGCCGCCCTGGGCGATGTCTTCGTCTCCGACGGCTTCGGCGTGGTCCATCGCAAGCAGGCCTCGGTCTACGACGTCGCCAAGCTGCTGCCCAACGGCGCCGGCTACCTGGTGGCCAAGGAGGTCGACGTCCTGAAGAAGCTCACCGAGAACCCCGAGTCGCCCTATGTGGTGGTGCTGGGTGGGGCCAAGGTGGCCGACAAGCTGGCGGTCATCGACAACCTGCTCAAGGTCGCCGACACCCTGGTCATCGGCGGAGGCATGGCCTACACCTTCCTCAAGGCCCAGGGCCTGGAGGTCGGCGATTCGCTGCTGGATGCCGAGAAGATCGACACCTGCGCCGCCTACCTGGAGCAGGCCAAGGCGACCGGCAAGCAGATCCTGCTTCCGGTGGACGTGCGGATCGTCGACGAACTCGACATCCCCAGCCGTCACGCCAGCGAGGTGACGATCGTCGACGCCGCCGGGATCCCGGCCGGCTACGAGGGCGCGGACATCGGCCCGAAGACCGAGGCGCTGTTCGCCGACGCCATCGCGGGTGCGAAGACCATCTTCTGGAACGGCCCGATGGGCGTGGCGGAGATCCCGTCCCTGGCCAGCGGCACCGAAGCGGTGGCCAAGGCCCTGGCCGCCACGGACGGCTTCTCGGTGATCGGTGGCGGCGACTCGGCCGCCGCGGTGCGCAACCTCGGCTTCGCCGACGATGCCTTCGGCCACATCTCCACCGGGGGCGGCGCATCCCTGGAGTACCTGGAGGGCAAGGAACTGCCCGGACTGACCGTATTGGAAGAGGAGGCCTGAGATGGCACGCACCCCGTTGCTGGCCGGCAACTGGAAGATGAACCTGAATCACGTCGAGGGCACCGGCGTGGTGCAGAAGCTGGCCTGGACGCTGGCCGACGCCAAGTACGACGCCGCCAAGGCCGAGGCCGCGGTGATCGTCCCCTTCACCGACCTGCGCAGCATCCAGACCCTGATCGAGGGTGACAAGCTGCCGCTCGGCTACGGCGCGCAGGATGTCTCGGTGCACGATTCCGGCGCCTACACCGGCGAGATCTCGGCGGCCATGCTGGCCAAGCTGGGCTGCGCCTACGTGGTGGTCGGGCACTCCGAGCGCCGCGAGTACCACGGCGAGACCGACCAGTTGATCAATGCCAAGGCGAAGAAGGTGATCGCGGCCGGCATGACCCCGATCATCTGCGTCGGCGAGGTGCTGGAGATCCGCAAGCAGGGCACCCACGTCGAGCACGTGCTCGAGCAGACCAAGGGCGTCCTGGACGGGCTCACCTCCGAGCAGGTCGGCGCGCTGGTGATCGCCTACGAGCCGGTCTGGGCGATCGGCACCGGCGAGGTGGCCACTCCGGACGACGCGCAGGAGGTCTGCGGGGCGATCCGTGGTTACGTCCGCGAGGCCTTCGGAGAGGCCGCCGCCGACGCCGTCCGGATCCAGTACGGCGGCTCGGTGAAGTCGGGCAACGTCGCCGAGATCATGGCTCAGCCCGATGTTGACGGGGCGCTGGTTGGCGGCGCCAGCCTCGATCCCGAGGAGTTCGCGAAGATCGTCCTGCTGTCGGCCTGACGTTCCTGCGCGTGGTGGTGCCCGGGGGTCGGATTCCCGGGCCCCACTGCATGGTTGACGCC
>JASGEM010000102.1:0-10524 GCA_049841235.1 Propionicimonas sp.
CCGGGCAGTTCGCCGACGCCGGCCTGCTGGACGAGGTGTGGGTGCAGTACGCGCCGGTGACCCTGGGCGCCGGCGCGCCGCTGCTGCCGCGGGCCCTCGACCTCGAACTGATCGACGTGGCACGCAACGAGGCCTTCCTGTGCGGCCGTTACCGCGTCACCGGTCGGCTGCCGGAATCCTGATCGCACCTAGGCATCGCACGTAGGCTGGTCCTGGCGAGGAGGTAGCGATGAGCAACACCGAGATCAAGGCCGAGTGGTACGACTGCCTGGCCTCCGACCCCCACGATCCTGAGCAGATCCAGATCATCGAGCCCAAGGATGTCGCGCTGGGGCCTGCGGATGCGCTCAAGGTGCGCCGTACCTTGCCGTCGCTGAGCCGTTCGTTCGTGGGCGCTTGGTGCTTCGCCGACCACTACGGGCCCGAGACCGGCGTCTGCATGGACGTCCCGCCCCACCCACACACCGGACTGCAGACGGTCAGCTGGTTGTTCTCCGGTGAGATCGAACACCGCGACTCCGGCGGCGTCCACGCGATGGTGCGGCCCGGAGAGGTGAACCTGATGACCTCCGGCTACGGCATCGCGCACTCGGAGGTGTCCACCCCGGAACGCGACCTGCTGCACGGCGTCCAGCTGTGGGTGGCGCTGCCCGAGGCCGAGAAGGACCTGGTCCGCGAATTCCAGCACCATGTGCCCGATCCGGTCGACTCCGACGGCGTCTCGGCGCGGGTGTTCATCGGGTCGCTGGCCGGCGCCGCCTCGCCGGTGCACACCCAGACACCGCTGCTCGGTGCCGAGATCACGATCGATCCGGGCGTCACCTGGGAGGTGCCGGTCGATCCCGGCTTCGAGCACGGCGTGCTGGTGGACACCGGCTGGGTCGATTTCGACGGAGTCCGGCTCGACAACACGGTGCTCGGCGTCCGGGACGCGGGGCTGGACCACCTCCGGTTGACCAACCCGACCGATGCTCCGGCCCGGGTGATGCTGCTCGGCGGCGAACCGTTCGAAGAGGGCATCGTGATGTGGTGGAACTTCATCGGGCGTAGCCACGAGGACATCCTCCGGATGCGCGCCGAATGGAACGAGGCTCCCGACGACCGCTTCGGACGCGTCGCCGGCTATCGCGGCAGCATTCCTCGGCTTCCAGCTCCGCCGCTGCCACCGGAGTTGCGGCTCAAGCGCCGGTTCCGTCGCGGACGACAGTGAGCACCTCCCGGAGCCAGCGGACGGACTGCCACCCGGGTAGTTCCGACGAATGAGTCGCAGCGCCCCAGTGATCGCGCAGAACGCGCTCCATGGATCGACGCCATGGCGAAAACACTCCGTCCAGGCCGAGCCAGCGGGGTTGTCCCACCCCGCCCGAATCCTGTGAGACGCGTGCGCCGCTCGCGAGAGAGGCGGGCCGACGCGTCGCCGGCGGCACTGGACTAGGATCGCCGTCAGCGTCGCGTGTCGGTGGCAGACAGTGTCAGACATGGAGGCGCGGGATCCGAAGGAGCACGACGATGATCGCGTGGCCCCCTTCGCCCTCACGTGACTGAGGGCGAGATGACCAGGCTGGTCGCCTGGAATCGAGAGTTTCGCAGAGTCCATGAGCGGCTACGAGAAGCGCTGACCATCACGCAGGCCGCGCTCCGCGATGGTACGCAGGCAGAACCCGCGCGGGACCTGCTGCTGTTCTGCCACGGGTTCTGTACGGCACTGACAGCACACCACGAAGGCGAGGATCGCCAGCTGTTCCCGGCGATCGCGGCCGCACACCCCGAACTGGAGGAGACCCTGCAGTACCTTGTGCGGGATCACTCCATGATCGCTCACCTGATCTCCGCAATGCAGGCGGCTGTGGCCAGGAAGGTCCCGTCGGCGGAACTGGACCAGCACCTCGAAGGGATCGGCGCGATCATGGAGAGTCACTTCCGCTACGAGGAGCGCATGCTGTTGGCAGTGCTGGAGACCCTCGAACTGGACGCCGATCCGGGCGAGGTTCTGGGACCACTGTGATCGCCCGCCCGGCGCTCCACTTCGAATTTCGAACGGCGAGCCTCTGGTGCGTCCCCGTCGGCACCGCCTTGCCCGTGGTGCGCACGGCTTCAGTCGCACCAGCCGCACGTATCGGCGGCGTATCGAAAACCTTGTACGCCTTGACTACAAGGCTTGTCCTTCACTGGAAGCATGACCCTGAACAACAAGCTGGGCCAAGCGCGCCCCCTTTCCGGGCCGGGAGCCCTCATCCTGTCCGTCGCTGGAGCCGTGAAGGCGATGCCGCGTCCCGAACTCAAAGACCAGGGCTGTCCCGAAAAGCACGCCGACGCGACGCACGATCCGAGGCTTCGATGACCGAAACCGAGGATCTGACCAAGGACCGGGCGACTCTCGTTCTTTCCGCGCTGTTGTGCGTCTATCTGCTGCTCCTCGTGGGGGTGATCATGTTCAAGCTGCCGTTCTACTCCACAGCAGGCGACACAGCTCGAGTCATCAACCTGATCCCCCTCGCCGGATCCTTCGATGACGAGGGGAAGCTGGTCTGGGGAGAGATCGCCTACAACACGCTGCTGTTCGTTCCATTCGGCATCTACCTTGGGATGCTCACTCCATGGACGTTCCGCAGACAGGTTCTCGCGATCGCCGGACTGTCGCTCGGCTTCGAACTTGCGCAGTACTTCTTCGCACTTGGCGTGACGGATGTGACGGACCTGATCGACAACACCCTCGGGGGAGTCGTCGGCATCGGCATCGCCACAGTGTTGACCAAGCTGTTCCGAACCACGGCGACCAGGATCGTCGCCGGGCTGGCCTCGCTGCTCACCGTCCTGGTCGTCGTCCGATTCGGTCACCTGTGTTACCTCAGCCACATCGTCATGGGAAACCCACCTGGGTGAAGACAGGGGCATCGCCGCCTACCGATTCGCGATTGAACTGATGTCAGGTCTTGATGATCAGACGTGGACTTCTGGCCGCTGCCTGATCGGCGTCGGGGTTGCCGTCGGTACGGTCGCCCCGGCAACCAGGCGGACCACGAGCTCGTCGTAGGGTACGCCTGCGGCCGCGAACATCCTGGGTACCTGAGATTCGGCTGTCATCCCGGGCATCGTGTTGACCTCGTTGAGGACCGGCCCGTCAGCGGTGAGAAAGAAGTCGATCCGGGCGACGCCTGCGCAGCCCAGTGCGTCGAACATCGCCAGCGCCGCCTGGGTGAGCGCCATGCGTTCGGAGTCGCCGAGGTCGGCGGGCACGGAGAACCGGGCGGTGCCGTCGTACTTCGTGGTGGTGTCGAACAGTCCGTCGGAGTGGATCTCCAGCGGCGGTGGCGTCCAGCAACTGCCGTCTGCCTCGCGGAGCACAGCGACATCGATCTCGCGGCCATGGACCACCTGCTCGACCAGGATGCGCTCGTCGTAGCGGGCCGCGGTTCGCAGAGCGGCAGCGAGTTGGTGGGCGTCTCTGGCCAGGCCGACGCCGTAGCTGGACCCACCGGCAACCGGCTTGACGACCACCTCGGTCTCGAACTCGACGCCATCCGGATGACCGGCGTGCACCAGGCGAGCGGGGGCAGTGGGCAGTCCGGTCGCTTCGGCGACAAGTTTCGTTGCCCACTTGTCCATGCCGATCGCTCCGGCGCGCAAGCCGGAGCCGACAACGGGCTTGTGGGCGAGCGCGCACAGGGCTGCCAGCGACCCGTCCTCGCCCAGCGGGCCATGGATCGCCGGGAACACCACATCGGCCCGAGCGAGCAGCGGCAGCGCGGCGACGAGCGAATCGACTGCGCTGTCAGCGAGCGGTGCAGCGTGCTGCCAGCATCCGTCGCGGCCGATGATGAGCGCGGTGACCTCGAAGCCCCGGCTGCGCAGTGCGTCCGTGATCGCGGACGCCGAGTGCACCGAGACGTCGTGTTCGGCGTTCTGGCCGCCACCGATGACCAGGACGTGGGGGTTCATGCGATTGTCCTTCTCACGCGCGGTCCGATGCCGGTGACGATGGTGTGCGGGATGGTCCGGGCCCAGCCCGCCCAGTCATGGATGGTCGGGGCGGCGCCTTGCCGAGGGCCGAAGATCGTGGCGGTGGTTCCACGCGGGAACAGTTCCGTGCCCGTGTCGATCACCACCTGGTCCATCGAAACCCGCCCGACGATCCGGTATCGCCGGTCGCGGATCGCCACCGAGGCATCCGGGCTGATCTCGCGCGGGATACCGTCGGCGTACCCGACGGGCAGAACGGCGAGGTTGGTCGCAGCGATCGTGGCGTAGTCGCTGCCGTAGCCGACCGACGTGCCCGGCTTCGCGGTCGCGGTGTGGACGATGGGCGCGGTCAGGCGCGATGCACCACACAGATCGGTGCTCCCGGACGGGTCGATCCCGACCAAGCCCGCGCCGACACGAACCAGGTCGAAGTGCGCGGCCGGGTCGCACAACGTGCCCGAGGTCGCCGCCAAGTGGGTGATCGGGACCTCGAAGCCGGCCGCCACCAGAGTTCGCCTGGCCTGCCGCAGGCGACGGACGGCGGCCTGGTTCTCCTCCGATCGCGCCTCGTCGGCCCGCGACAGGTGCCCCATGAGGCCCACGAGGTGGATCGTTCCGCGCTGTTGCTCCTGAAGAGCCCGCGCGACCAGGGCGTCGCACTCGGAAGCAGGACAGCCCTCCCGGCCCATGCCGGTGTCGAGGTTCAGGTGAACGCGGACCGGAGCCGGTGCGGGCTTGCCCAGGGCCTCGAGTTCGTCGACCGAGCCGATGGCGATGTCGAGCCGGGCGGTGGCGGCCAGTTCAGCGTCCAGGCCGGACGGGTTCAGCCAGGTCAGGATCGGCACGGTGAGGCCAGCAGCACGCAGAGCGAAGCCCTCTGCCAGATCGGTCGTGCCGAGCCAATCCACCCCGGCGGCGACGGCGACCCGCGCGACCGTGGTGGCACCGTGGCCGTAGCCGTCGGCTTTCACCACGGCCATGATGTGGGCGCGGGTCCTCGACCGCAGGGTCGCGATGTTGCATGCGATGGCCTCGGGCAGCGTTGTCAGCGTGGGGCCTGGGAACTCGCCGCGCGCCGGACGGGATTCCGCGAGGATGCCGGCCACTGCAGACTCTGTCCTGGTTCGACCCATGCCCCCAGCCAAGAGCAGGCAGTGTTGTCACCTGGTATGGAGATTTCGATACGCCGGCGATACCCGCCGGTTCGTAGCGTGGAGGCCTGGTTGTCCTGGCCGTCGAGGCTGAGGTTGCGCGACGAGGGGCGTCAGCGAGTGGCCGCCGCCTGGATCGGTCTGAACAGACGAAACCACCGGTCCCGCGGAGCGAAGGCCCGGTGCCGCTTCCTACGCGACCTGTCGGCACGCCACGGGCAGCTGCAGCGTCACGCGGAGCCCGCCGTCCACGCGCGGACTGAGCGAGAGCGTTCCGTCGTGTGCTTGGGCGATGCTCTTGGCGATCGCCAGTCCCAGCCCGACACCGACGTGATCGCTGCGAATGCGCTCGGTGCCACGCTGGAACGGTTCGGTCAGCGTAGCGACCAACTGTGAACTGAGCTGCTCACCGGTGTTCTCCACAGTCAGCACGGCGCTCTCCGGCCCAGCACTCGTGCGGAGCTGAACGGTGCCGCCTCCGGGCAGGTTGTGAACGATCGCGTTATGCACCAGATTCATCGTCAGCTGCAACAGCAGGGCAGCGGAGCCGGTCGTGGGCGCGACGTCCCCGGAAGCCTCAATTGAGACGCCGTGCTTCTCGGCGAGCGGTAGGAGCGTCTCGGAGGCTTCCTCCGCGACGAGCGATAGGTCCACGTCGTCGCGCACAAAGGAACGCCGATCGGCGCGGCTGAGCAGCAGGAGCGCCTCGGTGAGCTCAATCGCCCGGGTGTTGACCACGCGGAGGCGTTCATCCAGCTCGCTGCTCTCCCGATCCGGGTCCTTTCTGGCGACATCGAGAAGGGCCTGGGTGATCGCGAGCGGAGTGCGCAGCTCGTGGGAAGCATTGGCGGCGAAACGCTGCTGCTCCGCGTCATGCGCTTCCAGCCTCGCGAGCATGCCGTCAAAACTGTCGGCGAGTTCTCGGAACTCGTCGTTTCGGCCTTCCAACTCGATCCGATGGGAGAGCGATCCTCTTGCCGTTCTGCGCGTTGCGTCCGTGATCTGAGTCAGCGGCGCGAGCATCCGGCCGGCGAGAATCCACCCGCCGAGCAGGCCGAAGAGCAGCAGGAACCCCAGCATCCCGGCGGCGGCTGGAAGGTAGCTCCCCAGGAAGATGGCCTGGAAGTCAAGAACCCCACTTGGGCTGGCCGTCACGTCAGGAAGGGCGCTCAGGAGAAACACCCACACCCCGGCAATCAGCAGAAGACCGGCAAGCAGCACGAATGCGGCGTAGCTGAGCGCAAGCTTGAGACGAATGCTCAACCCAGGCGCTCTATCCATGGTCGACCCCGTTCGGTCCGGGGTCGATGCGGTAACCCACGCCGGGAACCGTCGCGATCAGCCATGGCTCGCCGAGTCGTTTGCGCAGAGCCGACACGGTGATCCGCACGGCGTTCGTGAACGGGTCGGCGTTTTCGTCCCAGGCACGCTCCAGAAGCTCCTCGGCACTGATGACACCCCCTTCGGCCGCGATGAGGACTTCAAGCACGGCGAATTGCTTGCGGGTGAGTGCGACGTAACGGCCATCGCGGTAGACCTCGCGGCGGAAGGGATCCAGCCGCAGGCCTGCGAGTTCCCGCACCGGCGGGCGGAGGTAGGCGCGCCTGCGGTCGAGAGCTCGCAGACGTAGGACGAGCTCCTGCAGGTCGAATGGCTTGGTGAGATAGTCGTCGGCACCGAGTTCGAACCCAGAGGTCTTGTCATCGAGCCGATCCGCAGCGGTGAGCATCAGGATGGGCGTGCCGCTTCCGGATGCGACGATGCGGCTCGCGACCTCGTCGCCGGAGGGCCCCGGGATGTCGCGGTCGAGGACGGCGATGTCATAGCTGTTGATGCTCAGCATCTCCAAGGCAGTGTCGCCGTCGCCCGCGATGTCAGCTGCGATCGCTTCCAGGCGCAACCCGTCGCGGATCGCCTCCGCCATGAAGAGTTCGTCCTCGACAACCAACACCCGCACGCTGCCAGGGTATGAGATGGCCCATATCGTCGGCGTAAGCAAAACCCGATGCGTGCCCGCACCACGTGGCTGCCCATGGCTGGCGGCGCGAGTCGAGCGATGGCCGGGAGGCAGGGACTGAGCCACGGCCAGGGCTGCCCTGCTGTTCGGCGGTGACGATCAGGCTGATTCCGTCTCGATAGCTGGTGGTGGCGAAGTCGGGGAATCGTGTGGCGAACTTGGAGGAGTCGAAAAATGTTCTCCTGCCGGTAGCGCGGGAGCAGTTCCTCGGCTTCCCGGACGGCGAGGTTGAGCATTCCCCCGATCCGGAACACCCACCTGGGCACCGAGGTGTATCCGATCCTTCGGCCGGTTGCGTCGGAGGCGATGTCGATCATCTGCCGATAGCTGAGGCGCTGATCGTCGATGGGGAGGTGCCAGGTTTGGCCGTAGGCGTCGGGTGTGTTGCCGATGAGGGCCATGGCGCGGCTGGCGTCCGGGGTCCAGACCAGGCTGCGCTTCGCGTGGGCGTTCAGCGGAACCAGGGGCCGCTTGCCCTGCCTGATGCGGTCGAACACGGCCGTGTTGCTGAGGCTCTGTGTCTTGTCGGGGCCGTAGAACTCCGGAGCCCGGCAGATCACCGCGTCGATCGTGCCCGCCGCCATCTCCGTCAGCAGCATCGTGGCGATGCGTGCGCGCACGATCGACTTGCGTCCCACCGGCTCGAAGGGAGTGTCCTCGGTCTGGGGTGTGGCTGTGCGCGGGTACATGTAGGTGTTGTCGAAGAAGACAAGCTTGCTGCCGTGCTTCTGGCAAGCGGCGATCGTGTTCGCCATCATCGTCGGGAACTTCCGCTCCCACAGTTCGGACGGCAGCGGCACTCCCACGGTGAGGTAGACGATCTCACTTCCCTCGACTGCCCGGGCGGTGGCCTCGGCGTCCATGAGGTCTGCCGGGAAGAGCTGATCGGTGTCGTGGATCTTGCGGGGGTTACGGCTGACCAGCCGGATGTCGTGGGTGAGGTTGCGGTGCAGTTCGCGGGTGAGTTCGTCGGCGATCTGTCCGCCGGAGCCGAGTACGGTCTGCATGAAGTCTTTCCTGTCCGACTCTGTTCGTCGTGCGTTGCGTCAGAGGAGAGCGGCGACCTTGGCGGCGGTGTCCTTGGCGGAGCCGGGGTTCTGCCCGGTGACGAGCCGTCCATCGACGACCACGTTGGACACAAATGGCAGCAGCGCCTTCGAGTAGCGTGCGCCGCGCTCCTTCATGCGTTCCTCAACGTTGTAGGGCACGAGCTTCGCCACCCCGGCGAGAACCTCCTCGCGCCAGGAGAACCCGGTGATGCTGCGGCCTGCAACCAGGTGACTGCCATCGGACAGCCTTGTCTCGAGCAGCCCGCAATAGCCGTGGCACACCGCACCGACGACACCTCCTCGCTCATAGATCTCGCGCGTGAGGCGCTGCAGGCCCTCGCTGCCCGGGAAGTCGAACATCACCGCATGACCGCCGGTGAAGTAGATCGCGTCGTAGTCGGCCGAGTCGATCTGCTCCGGACTCGCGGTGTCATCGAGCAATGCCATCCGGGCCGGATGCTCGTGCCACGACCTGGCGGACCCGTCGTAGCTCGGGAGCTTCAGCGAACGGGGCTCCAACGGTGCCTTGCCGCCGGCGGGGCTTACGATCGTCTGCTCGAAACCGCGTGCGGCGAACAGGTCGTAGGCGTGCGTCAGCTCGGACAGCCACAGCCCGGTCTGGTGCCGCGGGTCGGCGTCGTAGCGGTCGACATTGGTGACGACGAGCAGAATGCGTGTGCTCATGATGCCCTCGAATCTGGATCAGTCACTGACGGGAGAACGGCGGCGAAGGCCTGGCGCACGCGCTCGTCGACCTCGGCCTGATCGGTAGCGGCGAGCTTGCCATCGAGATGGAGAAACGCGAGCCCGTGGGCGAGCGCCCAACCGGCAGTGGCCAGGGCGACGGGGTCGGACTGCGGGAAAACCTCGATCATGACGGATTCGAGGTACTCGTGCAGCGCGCCGGCCGCGCGCACCCGCTCGTCGTCCTGGTCATCGCATGGCTGCCCGTACATGAGCCGGAACAAGGCGGGCCTGCGCAGCGCGAACCGCACATATCCCACAGCGAGCTCACTGACCTCGGCAGACGAGCGGGGACGCTCCTCGCCTACGGTGATCTCGCTCATCAGCTCGCGCAGCCCGTGAACGGCAAGAGCGGATTCCAGCGCCTCCCGATCCGAGAAGTGCCGGTACGGGGCGGCGGTCGATACCCCCGCCCGACGGGCGGCCGCGCGCAAGGAGAACGCCTCACCGCTTTCGAGCATCTCCAGGGCGGTGAGCACGAGCGTCGCCCGAAGATCACCGTGGTGATAACCCGACTTGATCGCCTCCGACGCCATCATCACACCTCTTCAAGTAAGCATTGCTTACATTAGCAGAAGGTGGCCTGCCGAGGGACGGCATCCCCTCATCGGCCCCGCCGGGCTAGTGACACAAGAGCTGCTGCTCGGTGCCGGTCGGCCCGAGCGTCGACGCGGCGGGTCGAGCTGGTCGTCCGCGTCCCCGCATTCGCCAGCATGCTGCGCGTCGCGTCCATCCCCCGCAACAACGCCGGATGCGAGATCAGGCGCCAAGTCTCGGCGTAGGTAGCCCACCGCTGCCCGCCATCCGGGTCCAGCAGCGCGGACTCCATCCGCGCGACGAACAGTTCCCCGACGCCCAGATCGAAGCCGGCGACCTCGAGTACGGCCAAGCCAAGGCACACCTGGACGACTGCCTCGCGCCCGCCGGTGACCGCTACGAGATATACCTGAGCATTGACGACTCGCTACGGCGGCTGGCCAACCAGGCGTTCTTCGACAAGCTCGTCATCACCGACGCCGACACGATCAATGGAGAACCTGGCGAGCCGTTCAGCTGGCTGTCTGACCCCGAAGCGCAGCGGACCGCCGTAGAACGTAAGCAGGCATTGGAATCTGGGCGTCAAGCCCCAGATGTCGTTGGTCTTGAACAACGACCTTCTGGTGTCCTCGCGCTACGGGCTCGTCAACAGACTTCAATCGCCTCGGTCAAGAACACGAGCGTTCTTTCCGCTCGGCTCAATCCTCTGTGGACGCGGCCGGACTTGAACCGACGACCAACGGCTTGTAAGGCCGACGCTCTACCAGCTGAGCTACGCGTCCATGCGACGAGGAGTCGCGGCGACCATTGTGGCAGCAGCCGCCGCAAAACCCAGCATCCGGATCTGATCCGCTCCTGTGCCCACTAGCCTGACCGGCATGGATCGCGGGGAAGGCGGATCAGCGGGCTGGGCGCAACGCGCCGCGCCGGTCATCCTGGGGCTGCGGACGGACGGCGCCACGCCCGAGCTGGTCCGGCCGATGGTGGTGGGGCGACTGGTCGTGGTGACCGGGGCTTCCCGCGGTATCGGACGCTGTGTCGCCGAGCGGCTGGCGCAGGTCGGCGC
>JASGEM010000103.1:0-9571 GCA_049841235.1 Propionicimonas sp.
AGGCCTACCGCCTGATCGACTTCCGTCGCTACGACAAGGACGGCGTGCCGGCCAAGGTCGCGCACATCGAGTACGACCCGATCCGCGCGGTGCGGTTCGGGTCGTACTCGATGTGCGCGACCTTGGCCGGCACGCCGTCCTTGTCGTAGCGACGGAAGTCGATCAGGCGGTAGGCCTGCTTGTGACCGCCACCGATGTGCCGGGTGGTGATCCGGCCGGAGTTGTTGCGCCCACCGGTCTTCGGCTTCGATGTGGTCAGCGACTTCTCCGGAACCGAGCGGGTCAGTTCGGCGAAGTCCGACACCGAGGAGCCGCGACGGCCCGGGGTGGTCGGCTTGTACTTACGAATAGCCATGTTCTCGTCCTCTTCGCTCTCAGACCGCCGGGCCGGAGAAGATGTCGATGCGCTGGCCGTCGGCCACCGACACGATCGCCCGCTTGCTGTCGGCGCGCTTGCCCCAGCCATAGCGGGTGCGGCGGCGCTTGCCGATCCGGTTGATCGTGTTCACGCTGGTGACCTTGACGCCGAACACCTGCTCGACCGCGATCTTGATCTCGGTCTTGTTGGCGTCGGGAGACACCACGAAGGTGTACTTGTTCTCGTCGAGCAGGCCGTAGCTCTTCTCGCTGACGACCGGGGCGAGCAGGATGTCGCGGTGATCGCGGATCTTGTAGTCGCTCACTTGGCCTCCTCCTGGGTCTCGGCCTGGCCGGTGAAGACCGCCAGCGCCGCGGTGGTGAACACCACATCGTCGCTGAGCAGCACGTCGTAGGTGTTGAGCTGGTCGACCGCGATCGCGTGCACCGAGGCGACGTTGCGCAGGCTCAGCCAGGCGACGTCCTCGTCACGGGAGAGGATCACCAGCAGCTTGGCGCCGCTGACCGCGGCCAGCGAAGCGAGCGCTGCCTTGGTGGACGGGGTCTCGCCCGCCACGATCTGGTCGATCACGTGGACGCGGCCCTCGCGGGCCCGGTCCGACAGCGCACCGCGCAGGGCGGCGGCGATCATCTTCTTGGGCGTCCGCTGGGCGTAGTTGCGCGGCTGCGGGCCGTGCACCACGCCGCCACCGGTCCACTGCGGGGCGCGACGCGAACCCTGGCGGGCGCGGCCGGTGCCCTTCTGGCGCCATGGCTTGGCGCCACCGCCGGAAACCTCACCCCGGGTCTTGGTGGAGTGGGTGCCCTGGCGGGCGGCGGCCTGCTGGGCCACCACGACCTGGTGGATCAGCGGGATGTTGGTCTGGGTGTCGAAGTCCTTGGCGGGCAGTTCGACGGTATTCTTGGTGCCGAGCACCGTGACGGTCAGGGCCTCGCTCATGCCTGGGCTCCCTTCTTGGCGGCGGACCGCACGACGACGAGGGCACCCTTGGGGCCGGGCACGGAGCCCTTGACCAGGATCAGCCCGCGCTCGGCGTCGACCGCATGGACGGTGAGGTTCTGCACCGTGACCTTCTCCACGCCCATCCGGCCGGCCATCCGGGTGCCCTTGAAGACATGCCCCGGGGTGGCGGACTGGCCGATGGAGCCCGGCGAGCGGTGCTTGCGGTGCACACCATGGCTGGCGCGCAGGCCCTTGAAGCCGTGCCGCTTCATGACGCCGGCGGTGCCCTTGCCCTTGCTGACGCCGGTCACGTCGACGATCTCGCCGGCGGCGAAGACCTCAGCGGTCAGCTCCTGCCCGAGCTCGTAGGTGCTGGCATCGGAGGTGCGCAACTCGACCAGGTGCTTGCGGGGGGTGACCCCGGCCCGGTCGAAGTGGCCCGCGGCCGGCTTGGTGACGCTCTTGGCCTTGATCGCACCGAAGCCCAGCTGGACGGCGGAGTAGCCGTCGTTGTCGGGGGTGCGGATCTGGGTGACCACGTTCGGGCCGGCCTGGATCACGGTGACCGGCACGACCTGATTGGCTTCGTTCCATACCTGGGTCATACCGAGCTTGGTGCCCAGCAGGCCCTTCACATTACGTTCGCTGCTCATGACCGGTGACCTCACGGAAGCTTGATCTCGATGTCGACCCCGGCCGGCAGGTCGAGCCGCATCAGCGAGTCGACGGTCTTCGGCGTCGGGTCGAGGATGTCGATCAGCCGCTTGTGGGTGCGCATCTCGAAATGCTCGCGGCTGTCCTTGTACTTGTGGGGAGAACGGATCACGCAGAACACGTTCTTCTCGGTAGGCAGCGGCACGGGTCCTGCAACCTTCGCGCCGGTACGGGTCACGGTGTCGACGATCTTCTTCGCCGAGGAGTCGATGACCTCGTGGTCGTAAGCCCGGAGTCGAATCCGGATCTTCTGTCCCGCCACTGGATGTCCTTACTCTCTCGTTCGGTGCTCTCCCGGTGCATCTTCCGGATGAGCTGTTGCTCCGACCCCCGCGGTCGGGCGTGTCGGGCCTGTTCTGGGCCGCGCACGATCCGGTTTTGTTGGGTCGTGGTAGGGCCCGGCACTGACGCACCAGACTTGCCGGCCGGCCGCCCGAGTGGGCGTCCGATCCGGAGCAACCTGTCGATTCTTTCACGACAGGGCCAGCCGTGCAAAATTGCGGACGGAGCGGAACAATGGGTCAGGTGCCCGCCTCCAGCCCCCCGCCAGCCTCCCACCGTCTCGGCTTCGGACTGGCCCTCGGCCTGCTCGCCTCGTTGGCGTTCGGCATGTCCGGCACCTTCGCCCGTCCGCTGCTGAACGCCGGCTGGACGCCCGGCGCCGCGGTGTTCTGGCGCATCACGGCGGCGGCCGTCCTGTTGCTGCCCGCAGGGTTGTGGGTGATGCGCGGGCGGTTGGCGGTCGTCCTCGCCGAGTGGCGGTTGATCGTGGGCTTCGGTGTGCTGGGAGTGGCGACCGCCCAGTTGATGTACTTTGCCGCGGTCGCCCGGATCAGCGTCAGCGTGGCGCTCCTGCTGGAGTACCTCGCGCCGGTCGCCCTGGTGCTGCTGGCCTGGTCGCGGAGCCGGCGGGCACCCTCCCGGCTGGTGATCGCCGGGGCCCTCCTGGCTCTGCTGGGGCTGGTCGGGGTGCTCGACCTCACCGGCGCTCAACTGGATCCGCTCGGCGTGCTCTTCGGACTTCTGGCCATGGTCGGCGCCGCCGGCTACTTCGTCCTGAGCGCCCGCGCGACCGCACTGCATCCACTGGCCCTGGCCGCCTTCGGGCTTCCGGTGGGTGCGGTGGTGCTGGGCACGGCGATCCTGGTCGGGGTGCTGCCCTATTCCGCGCCGCTGGTGGCGGTGGAACTGCTCGGCGCCGCCGTGCCCTGGTGGGTGCCGCTGGCCGTGGTGGTGATCGTCGCCACCGCGCTGGCCTATTCCCTGGGCGTGGCCGGCATCGCCCTGATGGGCGAGCGCCTAGGCAGCTTCGTCAGCCTCTCCGAGGTGCTGTTCGCCGCGGTGGTCGCCGCGCTGGTGCTGGGCGAAGTGCCCAGCTTCGTCCAGATCCTCGGTGGCATGGCGATCATCGCGGGCGTGGTGCTGATCCGGCTGGACAACACAGCGCCGCCTCCCTCGCCGGAACCCGGAACCACCGAACTCGCTCCGGTCGATGCCGGAGTGAGCGAGCACTGACCACCGACGCGGAGATCGCCTGTCCTGGGCTCGTCCACGGGGTCGAGACCATTGCGCGTCAGGCCGTCAACCTGGTCTGGCGACAGGCCAACGGGACGCCAGCGATGGCTCAGCTGGTCGGAGACCCCGTTGCCGGCCCGCCCCGGCAGCCTCGACCGTCGGTGACGACTGCGCGCTCAGGCCAGAATCTGGACGAGCGCAGCCAACCGCGCCAGGGACGACTCCCGTCCCAGCAGTTCCATGGATTCGAACAGCGGCGGCGAGACGTTCGAGCCGGTGATCGCCAGGCGCACCGGGCCGAAGGCGAACTTGGGCTTGATGCCGAGACCGTCGACCAGAGCCGCACGCAGCGCGGCCTGGATGGTCTCGTGGTTCCACTCCCCCAGTCCGGCGAGCGCGGTCGTGGCCGCGGCGATGACCGCGGCCGCATCCGGTCCGGCCTTGGCGAGGGCCTCCGGGTCGACGACCAGGTCGGCGTCGGCGGTGAACAGGTAGGCCAGCTTCGGCACCGCCTCGCTGAGCAGCACCAGTCGCTCCTGCACCAACGGAATCGCCTGGCGCAGCAGGCCGACCTGAGCCGCGGTGGGATCGCTCCACTGACCCTCGCGCACCGCGTACTCGATCACCCGCTCGGCCAGTTCCCCGGCGCCCAGCGCACGGATGTACTCGCCATTGAGGGAGTTGAGCTTGGTGAGGTCGAAGATCGGGCCGGTGGTGTTCACCTTGTCCCACTCGAAGCTCGCCACGAACTCGTCGAAGCTCGCGAGATCCGTCCCCTCGTGCACCGGCGGGTAGGCCAGCAGCTGCAGGAAGTTGCGCAGTGCCTCGGGCAGGTAGCCCTGTTCGAGGAACCAGGTCAGCCGGGCGGCCGGGTTCTTCCGCTTGGAGATCTTCGACTTGTCGGTATTGCGCAGCAGCGGCATGTGGGCGAAGGCCGGCTCCTGCCAGCCCAGCCAGCGGTAGAGCAGCAGGTGCTTGGGGGTGGACGAGATCCACTCCTCGCCGCGCACCACGTGGGTGATCCCCATCAGGTGATCGTCCACCACGACGGCCAGGTGATAGGTCGGGAAGCCGTCCGCCTTGAGGATCACCTGGTCGTCCGGATGCGGGGCGTGCACCTCGCCGCGGATCAGGTCGGTGAAGGCCAGCGGTGCGTCGTCCGGAACGAGCATCCGCACCACCGGGGTCTGGCTGAAGCCAGGCAGTTCGGCCCGCTGCTCACGGGTCATCCCGTAGCAGAGCCGGTCGTAGCCGGTGACCGCCGACTTGTCCGCCTGCTGCTGGGCCCGGAGCGCTGCCAGCCGGTCGGTGGAGCACCAGCAGTAATAGGCATGGCCGGCCTCGATCAGCTGCTCGACGTAGGGACGGTAGGTGTCCAGCCGCTCGGATTGCCGGTACGGCGCGTAGGGGCCGCCCCGATCGGGTCCCTCGTCCCACTGCAGGCCGAGCCAGCTGAGCATGTCGTAGATCTGCTGTTCGGAACTCTCGACGTAACGGGCACGGTCGGTGTCCTCGATCCGCAGCACGAAGGCGCCGCCGGCGGCCCGGGCATAGGCGAGGTTGAACAGGGACATGTACGCGGTTCCGACGTGCGGATCGCCGGTCGGCGACGGCGCGACGCGAAGGCGGGCAGGCTGTGAGTTCATGGCCCGGCCAGCCTAGACGCAACGACGAGGACAGACACGAGCTTGCTCGTGATTTGGCCGAGGAGGCAGCGTCCCTCGCGAAGCGAAAGACGCAACGACGAGGACAGACACGAGCTTGCTCGTGATTTGGCCGAGGAGGCAGCGTCCCTCGCGAAGCGAAGCGTATGCACCAGGATCGGCGCCTGATTCGACGAGGGTGTCAGGCGACCGCCGCCAGGTCGACGGCCTGGACGACGCCCAGCTGGCCGAGCGGGCGGGTGACATCGCCCGGCTCGGCGTAGTAGCTCTCGAAAGTGGCCGCGTCGAGGACGAGGGTGAGCACGCCCACGCTCGGCTCGGGGCCGGTCTGGGTGGGCTGGCAGTCGTCGCAGCTGAAGGATCCCCGCACCTGGATCAGCCAGACCTGGGTATCACCGGCCGGGCCGCTGTCACCGGACGGCAGGAACTCGGTAGCAGCCAGCCAGGTGGTCAGCACCGCTTCACCGGTCACCGGGATGCCGAACCGGGTGGCGTTGTCGTGGACAGCCCTGGTGAAGGACAGCCAGCCCGTGCTGCCGTCGGGATCGAGCGTGGCCACCGTCCCGAGCTGCTGCAACGGACGGGTGACATCGCCCAGTTCGAACCAAAGGCGGTCGAAGCCGTCCGCCCCGAGCACAAGGGTGAGTGTGCTGACGCTGCGGTCAGGGGCGTTCTGGGTGGTCTGACAGTCGTCACAGCTGAACTCGCCCCGCACCTGCACCACCCAGACGGCGGTGTCGCCGATGGCCGGCACTTCACCGGAGCCGGGCAGGAACTCCTGAGCCTTCAGCCAGCTGGTCGGCACGGCCTCAGCCTGCGCGGGGATGCCGAACCGGATGGCGCTCTCGTGGACGGCATCGGTGAGCTCGATCAGCGCGGCGGCCGGTGCTGAGGGAGACGGGGTCGAGGCCGGGGAGGAAACCGGGAGGGTGGGAGTCACCCGCGGGTCCGGCGTGGCCGGTATGCCGGGGACGAACTGGCGAGCCAGGGTCACGCCGCCGGCGGCCAGGGCCACCACCAGCACCATCGCCGCGCCGGCGTTCAGCTTGGCGCGCCGGGCGGAGGCCCGGGCAAGCGCGGCCTCAAGGTCGGGAGCGGGGACGCGGGAGGGTTGCCAGGAACCGCCGTCCTCACGGAGCAGGTCATCCAGATCGTTCATCGGTAGTCATCTCCCAACTGGGTGCGGAGTCGGTCGCGGGCCCGGGAGAGGTGTGATTTCACGGTGCCCTCCGGGCAGCGCATCACGGCCGCCACGTCGGAGATCCCGAGCCCGAGGTAGTAGTGGAGATCGATGGCCAGCGCCTGCTTGGCGGGCAGGCGGCCGATGGCGCGACGCAGATCGAGGCGGAGTTCGGGCGGGACCACCGAGGTCGCTTCCCGCGCGGCCTCCCCCGCCGTCTGGCCGGCTTCGGGATCCGCCCACGGCCGGGACAGCGTCCGGGCGGCGCGCCGCCAGGCCTTGGAGCGCTGGTCCGCGGTGATCGCCAGCAACCAAGTGCGAGCGGTGCCGCGCGCCGGGTCGAACTGGGCACGTTTGCGCCAGGCGGCCACCAGGGCGTCCTGCAGAATGTCGTCGGCGTCGGCGGAGTAGCGGGCGGCCAGCCGCACCATCGCAGGCCAGTGCGGCCGTACCCAGCGGCTGAAGCCGTCGGCCGTGCCGAGATCGTCCTCAGCGGGCTGCGAGGTCGGCACCTCGGTGCGCTCCATGGCTCCATCCAACCCCGATTCGGATGCGGCGTCTGGGAGCTGGCCGGTCTTCATGCCCCTGTCTACCCACGATCGGCGGCTTTGGTTGCAGTGCCGGTGAGAAAGCGGCGCGATGGTAGTTTGACGGCCATGACCGAACCTGCCGCCGCCAACGATTTCATCCGCGACATCATCCGGCGGGACAACGAGCAGGGCACCTACGGCGGGCGCGTCCAGACCCGCTTCCCACCCGAGCCCAACGGCTACCTGCACATCGGCCATGCCAAGGCGATCACCGTCGATTTCGGCACCGCCGAGGAGTTCAGCGGGTCGTGCAACCTGCGGCTGGACGACACCAATCCCGACACCGAGGAGACCGAGTACGTCGAGTCGATCCTCGCCGACATCGCCTGGCTGGGCTTCCACCCGGCGCAGGTGCTGCACGCCTCGGACTACTTCGGCCAGCTGTACGAGTGGGCCGAACACCTGGTGAGCCACGGCCTGGCCTACGTGGACGACCAGGACAACGAGACCATCTCCGCCCAGCGGGGCGGCTTCGGCAAGCCCGGCATCGAGAGCCCCTATCGCGACCGGAGCGTCGAGGAGAACCTTGACCTGCTGCGCCGGATGCGCGCCGGGGAGTTCGAAGACGGTGCGAAGGTGCTGCGCGCGAAGATCGACATGAACCAGGAGAACATGGCGCTGCGCGACCCGGTGATGTACCGGATCCGGCACAGCCACCACTTCCGTACCGGGGACGACTGGTGCATCTACCCCACCTACGACTGGGCGCACGGTCAGAGTGACGCCATCGAAGGGGTCACCCACTCGATCTGCACGCTGGAGTTCGACACCCACCGCCCGCTCTACGACTGGTACCTCTCCCAGCTTCCGCTGCCCGGCGACCAGCCCAAGCAGATCGAGTTCGCCCGCCTGGAACTCACCCACACCGTCACCAGCAAGCGGCGCCTGGCCAAGCTGGTCACCGAGGGCATCGTGGCGGGCTGGGACGATCCGCGGATGCCCACGCTCTCCGGGCTGCGGCGCCGCGGCTACCCGGCCCGCGCGATCCGGGCCTTCTGCACCGAGATCGGGACCACCCGCACCAACAGCCGGCAGAACATCGAGGCGCTGGAGTCCTTCGTCCGGAGGGAGTTGAACGCCACCGCGCAGCGACGGATGGCGGTGCTGCGTCCGCTGCGGCTGGTGATCGACAACTGGCCGGTCGACGCCGACGGCGCACCGGTGGTGGAGTACTTCGAGGTCGCGAACAATCCGGAGAACCCGGCGGACGGCACCCGGCAGGTCGCGTTCAGCGGGGAGCTGTTCATCGAATCCGAGGACTTCGCCGAGGTTCCGCCGCCGAAGTTCTTCCGGCTGTCGCTCGGACGCGAGGTGCGCCTGCGGGGCGCATACCTGGTGACCGCTACATCCGTAGAGAAGGATGCCGACGACGCCGTCACCGCCGTCCATGCCAGCTACGACCCGGCAACCCGCGGCGGGGATGCCCCCGACGGACGCAAGGTGAAGTCGACCATGCACTGGGTCTCGGCCGGCCATGCTGTCGAGATCACCGCGGCCCTCTACGATCGGCTGTTCACCGCCGCCGTCCCCGGCGAGGCAACCGGCGAGCCGCTGGACGACCTGAACCACGACTCCCGCGAACTCCTCGGCGGAAAGGCCGAGGCCGCGCTGGCCGAGACCGCCCCGGGCCAGGTGGTGCAGTTCGAGCGGCTGGGCTACTTCGCAGCCGACCCGGACACCCCCCTGCTCTACCACCGCACGGTCGGCCTGCGCGACGAGTGGGCCGCCATCCAGCGCCGCCAGGGCTAGCGAGCCGCTGCTCAGTACGCCGCGACGCTGAGCCAGGAGCCGACAGCGGCGATCGCCGATGTCGGCGGACGAGACGGGGCAGCGGCCCGGCACAGCCGGAGACCGTTGCCACCGCCGGTGGCCTCCACAGGCTCGACCGACGACGATCAGCGTTTCCTACGAGCGGAGCCGAGCCTTGCAAGCAGCGCCGCTGCCAAGCATTGCGCTCACCCGCTAGCCTGAGCCCATGACCGAATCGCAGCAGTGGCTCGAGGAGCACCTCGGGCCCGTCGAGATCATCGCGTTCGAACTCCCCACCGACTCCTCCTCGGAGCCGTGGGATGAGCTTCTGGCCGCCGTCGACAACCATCTGATCCGCATTCTGGATCTGGAGTTCCTGCATCGGACCGCCGAGGACGAGGCCGAGGTGCTGGACGCGGACAGCCTGCCGGAGGCCATCGGGCTGGAGCTGCCCGCCTTCGCCGGCTCCTCCAGCGGGCTGTTGGACGAACAGGACATCATCGACCTCCTCGAAGAGGTCACGGTGGGCGCCACCCTGGCCGTGCTGCTGGTGGAGCACCTGAGCCTGCTGCCCGTGGTCCAGTCCTTCGAGAACCACGGCGCCCGGCTGGTCATCGCCGGTCCGGTGAGCGGGGACGACCTCGCGCAGGCCCTCGAAGACACCGACGACGAAGAGCTGTAGGAGACACGATCATGGGATTGCTCAGAACCGCCGCACGGGTCTCCGTCGCCACCCACGTCCACGGCAACATCCGTCGCCGTCAGGAGCAGCGCTGGGCCGCCGAGGATCAGGCGGCCGCAGCCCGGGCCGCAGCCGCGGCGCCGGCGGCGGCTCCCG
>JASGEM010000104.1:0-37666 GCA_049841235.1 Propionicimonas sp.
ATCGCCGCGATCTGATGCGCGATGCTGCGGATGAAGGCGGCGTCCGGGCTGCCCTCGTACTCGATCATGACGCCCACCTGCGGAGGCAGGTCCTGGGACCGCTTGTGCAGGTAGATGTCGACCGGCGCGGTGAAGGTGGCCGCATTGGCCAGCTCCAGCTTCTCGCCGATCCGCGCGCTGAGCCCGGCCACCGCCTCGGCGACGGTCTCGCCGGACGGGAGCACGACCGCGTTGGCGGCCTCGACCCCGTCCGCGCCGGCGGCGTCCACCGCGGCGGCGATCTGCTCGGCGAGTTCGATGAACTCGGCGTTCTTGGCTACGAAGTCGGTCTCGGCGCCGAGCTGGATCACGGTGGATCCGGCGGAGGCGACCAGGCCATTGCTCGCCTCGCGGTCGGAGCGCTTGGCCATCTTGGCCTGGCCGGAGACCCGCAGGATCTCGGTGGCGGCGTCGAAGTCGCCGTCGGCCTCGGTGAGCGCCTTCTTGGCGTCCATCATTCCGGCGCCGGTGAGATCCCGGAGCTTCTTCACATCAGCAGCAGTGATTGCCATCTTGGTCTTTGTCGTCCTGTCAGTGGTTGGTCAGTTGGTCTCGGCGTCGACGGCAGCCTCGGCCACCGGCTCAGCAGCAGCTTCGGCGACCGGCTCAGCGGCAGCTTCGGCGACCGGCTCAGCGGCTTCCTCGGCGACCGGCTCGGCAGTAGCTTCAGCGGCCTCCTCAGCGGCGACCTCGGCCAGCGCCTCAGCCTCGGCGACGCCGGCATCAGCCGCATCCGCCAACTGGTTGGCCTGCAGGTCGCTACCCTCGACGGCCTCGGCCTCGGAGACTGCGGCGGTGTCGGTGGTGGCGAGCAGTTCGCGCTCCCAATCGGGCATCGGCTCAGCCTCTTCACCGCTGGTGGCAGCGGCGGAGCGGGCCAGCAGCCCGTCGGCCACGGCGTCGGCGACCACCCGGGTCAGCAGCGCGACGGAGCGGATCGCGTCGTCGTTGCCAGGGATGGCGAAGTCGACCTCGTCGGGATCGCAGTTGGTGTCGAGGATGCCGATGATCGGGATCCGCAGCTTGCGCGCCTCGTCGATCGCCAGGTGCTCCTTCTTGGTGTCGACCACCCAGATCGCCTGCGGCAGCTTGCCCATGTCACGGATGCCGCCCAGGGTCTTGGCCAGCTTCTCCTTCTTGCGCTTCTGCTGCAGCAGTTCCTTCTTGGTGAGGCCGGAGGCCGCCACGTCGTCGAAGTTGAGGCCTTCCAGCTCCTTCATCTTGCCGATGCGCTTGGAGATGGTGCCGAAGTTGGTGAGCATGCCGCCCAGCCAGCGCTGGTTCACGTAGGGCATGCCGACCCGGGTCGCCTGCTCGGCGATCGCTTCCTGCGCCTGCTTCTTGGTGCCCACGAAAAGGATCTGCCCGCCCTTGGCGACGGTGTTCTTGACGAAGGCGTAGGCCTGATCGATGTAGGTCAGCGACTGCTGCAGATCGATGATGTAGATGCCATTGCGCTCGGCGAAGATGAACCGCTTCATCTTCGGGTTCCAGCGGCGGGTCTGATGTCCGAAGTGGACGCCGGCGTCGAGCAACTGACGCGTGGTGATGACGGCCATGGCCGTTCCTTTCTGCGCGGGTGGACGTGGGTCCTACCCGCTTTGGGTTGTCGGAACCGAGCTTTTCGGTTTCCCCTGATGCAGTCGCCTACTGACCACCCTGTGTGGGACCTCGGGGTTCGGCCCGCCTGACGGCGAACAGACTGCATGCGAAGTCGGCCCGGATCTGCCGGGTCGCGGTGCGATTCTACGCGCTCACCGTGGGCCGGCGCCAACCGGGCCCGGGGTTGTCCACAGGGGTTGGGTTATCCACAGTCGAGCAAACTCGTTGGCGCAACTCGGCTCGGCCTGACAAGGATGCCCGGGCATGAGAACCGAACTGTGCCGGCGCTGGCCGGTCATCCTGATTCTGGCGGTGCTGGTCTGGCTGGCCGCCACTCCCCCTGCGGCGGCCCAGGGGGTACGCCCGGTCGACGGCCGCGTGGTCCGGACGTTCGACCCGCCCGATCAACCCTGGCTGGGCGGCCATCGCGGCATCGACCTGCAAGCCTACGTCGGCGCCTCGGTGCGTGCGGTGGCCGATGGACGGATCGGCTTCGCCGGCGAGGTCGCCGGCAAGCCGGTGGTGACCGTCCTGCACGACGGCGTCCGCACCACCTACGAACCGGTGCGCGCCGCCGTCGCGGTGGGCGACCGGGTACGAGCCGGCGACGTGATCGGTCACCTGGTTGAGGGCCATGCGTGCGGTGGCGGCGTGCCGTCCTGCCTGCACCTCGGTCTGCTGCGCGGGGAGACCTATCTCGACCCGCTGCTCCTCTTCGAGAAGCCGGAGATCCGGCTGCTCTCCGAAGCGGACGCCAAGGCAATTGCCGAACGCAGCTGACTCTCAAAGAACGACGGTCCCGCTGTGCTAGTGCACTGCGTTCCCGCCGTTCCATTTCCCAAGATACCCCACCAGAACCCGGGCTACCAGGGCCGGGACCGGCTGCCTGAACTCACGCTCCTACAAAGAAAGCCAATCCTGGTCCGCCACGAAATGGGCCGAATCAGCATAGGTATCGTATGGCGGGACGAGCGGAGGGCGTGGTGGACGAGTCTCCGGCGCGGTCCGGGCCGGTTGATTTCGAGCGCTACGTCGCCGAACACTCAGTCGCCCTGCAGCGCTTCGCCTACCTGATCGCGGGTGATCCGGACCAAGCCAGGGACGCCGTCCAGGAGGCACTCCTCGGGGCCTATCCACGCTGGTCAACGCTGATCGGCGATCCCGGTCCCTACATTCGACGGAGCATCGTCAACGCGCATGCGGCGCGCTGGCGACGACACGGGGCGGAGCTACCCGTGGCCGACGTCACCTTGCCGGGAGTCCGCAACGCCGAAGACGCGGTGATCGACCGGCAGCTGCTCCGCGGGCTGGCGCGTGGGCTGACCCACCGACAGCGAGCCGGGCTCGTGCTTCGGTTCTACGAGGATCGCAGCTTCGCCGAGATCGGCGGTGTGTTGGGCTGCAGCGAAGCGACCGCACGATCGCTGGTGCATCGTGCGTTGGCCGAGTTACGAGCTCGGCTGAGTGGAGGTTCCGATGGCTAGTCACGATCAGCCGCCGATGGACGAGCAGCTCGAGACGGCGCTCCGCGACCTCTACCACGAGGAGGGGGAGGCAGTCCCATTCGCCCCCCTCGACGGGCGAGCGCTGGCCGAGGCCAGTAGCCGTCGGAGCCGACTCCGGTGGGGACTGCTGGCAGCCGCGATCGTCCTGCTGATCGCCGGAGTGGTGGTCACGCCGCGACTCCTCGGTGACCGCAGCATCACGGCCACACCCTCGCCGGTGCCGAGCCCGACCATGACGCCGATCCCGACCGCAACACCAACCCCCAGCGAGGCACCGAGTACCGACCCCTCCACCACTCCTGGCGAGGAGAACTGGTACGAGTGGGTCCGGCGAGCGGACATGCCCCTCAGCGGCTACGTGCGCTCGGTCTCGATCGGTGATGTCAGCTATCACTTCTCGACCGGCGGCAAGCCGTGCACGGCTCTGCAGGGATACCGGCGCGACGACGATGACCACTGGAGCCCGCTGGCAAGCGTCGAGATCCCGCAGTGGTGGTGCGAGTACACACCCCAGGCCGCCGTTCACGGCGACGAGATCTACCTCATGGTCGGGGACCCGCTCGCCGAGGAATCCGCGGGGGAACAGCCCGCAATGGTCGTCTATCGCACCACAACCGACACCTGGCGGACGATCCCGCGTCCCGAAACCTCCTGCGAACTGTTCCGCGCTGTCGATGCAGGCGTGGTGTGTCTATCGGGGGCAGCTACGAACGAACCCTCGGAGTACTCGTTCCTGGACTACCGCACCGGCGAGTGGCGTCGGAAGTCGGCATCGCCCCAGCTCAACGACGGTCGGGGCTGGAACATCACCACGGTCCGCGTGGCAGAGCAGTCCCTGTTGCTCTTCCCGAGCTACGCAGATTCGCAGCTCACCCTGATCCTGCTCGACCCGGTCAGCAACCAGATCGTGCTGAACACAACCGGTCGGATCCCGCCGGAGAACGGTGTCGACCTCTATGAGCGCCAGTTCCAGATCGTCGCGCCGGGCCTGCTCTACGTCGGTCCGCAGTCGGCCGGCGATGACGGGACGAAGGGCACGGTGGTCGACCTGCGCAGCGGAGAGTGGCGCGACCTCGACATTCCGGAGGCGGCGGACGTCCCCGGCCGGCTGGATTCCGGAGCCGAGTGGACCAAGTACGTCTTTGGCGACGAGGTCGCAGGCTACTTCCGGATCCGCAACCACCTGTACGACCCGGTCGCCGACCAGTGGTTCGCCCTACCCCAGCCACCCACCGTCGCAACCCCGGACGCGGAACCGCCCGACGCTGAGAACACGCTGTCCTGGAACCCGGCCATACCCGGAACCATGTGCGCCGATCCCGGCCCCGGCGAATGCTGGGAACTGGTGACCGTGGTGCTCTCGGTGGTCGCGAAGGAGGTCGAACGGTAGCCAGTCAAGCCCGGGGGTGTGCCTGCTGGAAGGCCGCCCGAAGGCGTTCGTTGGTGACGTGGGTGTAGAGCTGGGTGGTCGACAGCGAGGCGTGCCCCAGCATCTCCTGCACCGAGCGGAGATCGGCGCCCCCTTCGAGCAGGTGGGTGGCCATCGCGTGACGCAGCCCGTGCGGCCCCAGGTCGGCGGCTCCGGGGACGGCGCCCAGCGCGCGATGCACCAGCCGGCGGACCACCCGCGGGTCGATCCGGGCGCCACGGTCGCCGACGAACACCGCGTCCGGCACCTCGGCCAGCTGCCCGCGCCACGTCAGCCAGTTCTCGAGCGCCCGCCAGGCCGGCCGGCCGAGCGGCACGGTCCGCTCCTTACCGCCCTTGCCGAAGACCCGCACCACGCCACGTCCGGTGTCCAGATCGGGCAGGTTCAGCCCGCAGAGCTCGGAGACCCGGATTCCGCCGGCGTAGAGCACCTCGACGACTGCCAGGTCACGGCATGCGGAGGCGCGGTCGACATCCTCCTCGGCGGCCTCGACCGCTGCCGTCAGCCGATCCAGCGCCGCCCGGACATGATCCACCTCGAGGGTGGGTGGCAACCGCCGGTCGATGCGGGGTGACCGCAGCCCGGCCGCTGGGTCGGTGGCGACCCGGCCGGTGCGCTTCGCCCAGGCGAAGAAGGTGCGGACGGCCGCGGCCCGCCTCTGCAGGGTCGCTCGCTCGGCCCCCCCGGCCTGCTGCCAGGCCAGCCAGCGGCGCAGGGCGATCAGGTCGATGTCGCCCAGGGCGCCCTCCCCCACGCGGTCCAGGTGGCCGAACAGGTTCTCCAGGTCGCCGGTATAGGCCCGGACGGTGTGCGCCGACAGGTTGCGTTCCGCGCTCAGGTGCCGCCGGAAGGCGTCGATCAACTCCGCCTGCTCGTCGGTCAGCTCAACACTCGGGGCCGCCACCCCTCCAGCCTGCGCAGCCGCGCGGCCGCAGGCAAGCCGCCACGCTCGGGCTCGCTAGGATGACCGATGGCGCAGACCCAGAGACGAAGCACGAGGAGCGGACGCGGCATGGATGTCAAGGACCTTATGACCGGCGGCACGCTGCTACCGGTCACCCGCTGGGGCACTCCGGTGATGCACGCACCGACCCGCAAGGTCGAGGTCTTCGACGACGACCTGCACACCCTGATCCGCGACATGTTCGCCACCATGGAGGCTGCCCGCGGGGTCGGGCTGGCCGCCACCCAGGTCGGGGTCGACCTGGCGGTCTTCGTCTACGACTGCCCGGACGCCGACGACCTGTTCCACGCCGGCGTGGTCTGCAACCCGGTGGTCACCCTGCCCGAGGGGGACGCTCGCCGCCTGGTCTCCGACGACGAGGGCTGCCTCTCGCTGCCCGGCGGCTACCAGCCGCTGGCCCGTCCCGACTTCGCGGTCTGCACCGGGGTGGATCTTGACGGCAACCCGGTTCGGGTCGAGGGCACCGGGACGCTGGCCCGCTGCCTGCAGCACGAGACCGACCACCTCAACGGCATCGTCTTCGGCGACCGGCTCTCCGGACGCGTCCGCCGCAAGCTCTACGCCCAGGCCGCCGAACTCGACCACCTCTACCCCGCCGACTGGCCGGTGACCCCCAAACTCCGCGCTTCCGACAGCTGAGTCAGCGCACTCCAGCGACCAACGCGTAGCCCGCGATCGCGCTGGCGGCGGCGACGTTCAGCGAATCGACGCCGGCGTGCATCGGGATCTGCACCACCGTGTCCGCGGCGCCCAGCCAGCGCTCGCTCAGTCCATGGCCCTCTGTGCCGAGCAGCAAAGCCAACCGACCGGTCTGCTGCACCCGCGCGGCATACTCCGTCAGGCTCACCGCGTCGGGGGTCAGGGCCAGCGCCGCCACCTCGAAGCCGGCGTCGTGCAGGATCGGGGTCAGCTCGGCGCGCTCGGGCAGTCGTGCCCAGGGCAGGGCGAAGACCGTGCCCATCGAGACCTTGATCGAGCGGCGATAGAGCGGGTCGGCGCAACGGGCACTGATCAACACGCCGTCCCAGCCCAATCCGGCGGCGTTGCGGATGATCGCTCCCACGTTGGTGTGATCGACGAGATCCTCCAGCACCATCACCCGCCGGCCGGCGAGGACATCCGCCACGCTCCAGCGCTGCGTCCGGTGCAGCGAGGCCAGTGCGCCGCGATGGACGTGGAAGCCGGTCACCTGCTCGGCCATGGCCTCGCTGACCAGATAGACCGGGACGTCCAGCGGCTCCAGCAGGTCGGCGAGCTCCGCGAGCCAGCGCTCGGCGAGCAGGAACGACCGGGCCGGATAGCCGGCGGCCAGCGCCCGCCGGATCACCTTGCTGCCTTCGGCGATGAAGATCCCGCGCTCGGTCTCCAGCCGTTTACGCAGGCTGGATTCCCGCAGGCGGACGTAGTCGGCCAGCCGCCCGTCGTCCGCCTCTTCGATCGGGATCAGTGTGGGCACGCGGCGATTCTAGGGAACCCCTAGGATCGAGCATCATGCGCGCGCTCTCGCGGATCGGGCTCGATCCGTTCATGCTCACCATCATGGCGGCCGCCGTGGTGGGCACCGTGCTGCCGGTCACCGGAACGGGCGCAAACATCATGGAGTGGGCCACCACCGTGGTGATCGCCCTGCTGTTCTTCCTTTACGGAGCCCGGCTGAGCCCGGCCGAAACCCTGACCGGACTGAAGCACTGGCGGCTGCATCTGACCATTCTCGGGTTCACCTACCTGCTGTTGCCGCTGCTGGGCCTCGGCACCGCGGCACTGGTCGGCGGCTGGCTGAACCCGGTGCTGGTGACCGGCCTGGTGTACCTGACCCTGGTGCCGTCCACCGTTCAGTCCTCGATCGCCTTCACCGCGATCGCCCGTGGCAACGTCCCCGGTGCGGTGGTGAGCGCGTCGGCGTCCAACATCCTGGGTGTCTTCCTCACCCCGGCGCTGTGCTGGCTGCTGTTGTCGGGACGAGTCGCGTTCACCGCTCAGGCTCTCGTCGACATCCTGCTGCAGTTGCTGCTGCCGTTCGTCCTCGGCCAGCTGTCGCGACCGTTGACCGCCCGGTTCGTGACCTCCCATCCCCAGCTGAAGCTGGTGGATCGCGGATCGATCGTGCTGGTGGTCTACGCCGCCTTCGCCGCCGGTCAGCGCGAGGGGATGTGGACGCAGGTGACGCCGGCCGAGATCGCCATCCTGACCGCGGTCTGCCTGGTGTTGCTGGCGGCCGGGCTGGTCATCACCTGGTGGGTCGCCCGCCGGCTCGGGTTCGACACCGAGGACGCCATCGCGATCCAGTTCTGCGGGACCAAGAAATCCCTGGCCAGCGGCCTGCCGATGGCCACCGTGCTGTTCGCGGGCTCTCCGATCGGGCTCCTCATGCTGCCCCTGATGGTCTTCCACCAGGCCCAGCTGATGGCCTGTGCCAGCCTCGCCGAACGTTACGGCAGGCGTCCGCAACCGGCCGGGCCCGTGCTCGAACCTTCCGATCGGCAGCGCGCCGCGGGCGGCTAGGCGCGTTCCGGATCCGTCTCGGCGGCCGGCTGCGGGGAATCGGCCGGGAGGGCCGTTTCCAGTGCGGCGGGGCCGGGCGTTCCCACCGCCGCCGCGCGGCGTCCCTCGATGGCGGCGGCCTCGGCGATCGCCTGCTGCACCGACTGCTGGGCAGCGGCATCCTCGGCGGCCTTCTGAGCGGCGATCTCGGCGACGACGTCGACCTTCTCGGGGGCCTCGAACTCACTCGCCAGCTCATCGGGATCTCCGGCCGGCGTCACGGAACCTCCCTGGCCGCCGCCCATCATCGTCCCCAGCCCCTTCAGGGCATCGTTCAGTTCGCTGGGGATGATCCACATCTTGTTGGCATCGCCCCGGGCGAGCCTGGGCAGCATCTGAAGGTACTGGTAGGCGAGCAGACCCTGGGTGGGCTTGGAGGCATGGATCGCGGAGAAGGTGGTATGGATCGCCTGGGCGTCGCCCTCGGCCCGCAGCATCGCCGCCTGCCGGTCGGCCTGGGCACGGAGAACCGTCGATTCGCGGTCGCCCTGGGCCCGCAGGATCGCCGACTCCTTCTCGCCGGAGGCGGAGAGGATCTGCGACTGCCGCTGGCCCTCGGCGATCAGGATCGCGGCCCGCTTGTCGCGCTCGGCCCGGGCGCCCTTCTCCATCGCGTCGCGGATGGTGGCCGGTGGCTCGATCGAGCGGAGTTCGACCCGGTTCACCTTGATGCCCCACTTGCCGGTGGCCTCGTCGAGCACCGCGCGCAGCTTCTGGTTGATCTCCTCACGGCTGGTGAGGGTCTGCTCCAGGTCGAGCCCGCCGATGATGTTGCGCAGCGTGGTCATGGTGAGCTGCTCGATGGCCTGGATGTAGTTCTGCGCCTCGTAGGCCGCGCGGACCGGATCGACCACCTGGTAGTAGATCACCGAGTCGATGTTGACCATCAGGTTGTCCTCGGTGATCACGCCCTGCGGCGGGAACGGGACGACCGCCTCGCGCAGGTCGATCATGTAGCGCACCCGGTCGATCCACGGCACCAGCAGGTGCGGGCCGGAATCCAGGGTGCGGCGGAACTTCCCCAGCCGCTCCACGACAGCCACCTGCTGCTGCCGGATCACCCGCACCGACCGGACGAGCACGGCCACCACGATCGCCGCGACCAGAACCCACACAATGATCATCAGAGCTTCGGGCATCAGACCTCCTCAGTCGTTCTCCACCATACCGGCGGACGGAGGCCACGGCTGTGCGTGCGATGCAACCCGACGCCGGTGGACGACAGGGTGACAGCGGGATCGGCCGATGAAGGCACCGGAGTCTCGACCCTTCGAAGGCTCAGGGCAGCGCCTGGTGGCGCGGGTAGACCACCACGGTTGCGCCGTCCACCTGGTACACCTCGATCTGCTCACCGGCAGGGATCGGGTTCCCGTCCACGCTGCGGGCCGTCCACACCTCTCCGGAGAGCTTCACCTCACCGCCCGCGGCGGTGATCTCGGCCACCACCACACCGGTGCTGCCGACCAGCTTGTCGACGGAGGAACGGTAGCCCGGCATCCGGCGGATCTTCTCCAGCAGGGTGGGACGCAGCAGCGCCAGCATCAGGATCGCCACCACCACGGCCACCGCGATCTGCAGCCAGAGCATGCCGGGGAAGATCAGGGCGGTCGCTCCGCCGGCCACCGCTCCCGCCGCGAGCATCAGCAGGGTGAAGTCCAGGGTGACCAGCTCAGTCACCGCCAGTCCGGCGCCCAGCACGAGCCAGACCGACCAGACGTTGTTCGACAGCCACTCCCACATCGGACTCTCCTGGTGTTGGATGCCTCCATGATGCCAGGCCGGGACGACGACCGTGGTCTCGACCCTTCGACAGGCTCGGGACTGGCGGGCTCGATCGACGGGATCCGGGCGAAGCCTAGAAGGCCCGCGGCGGACGGGCACCCGTCCGGACGGCGCGGGCGATCCAGCGTCCGTCGTCGTGGGTGACTGCCAGATCCAGGTCGAAGGTGGCGCTGAGCAGCGGGCCGGTGAGGGTCGTCTCGATCGGGCCGGCGGCCACCACCTTCGCCTGCTTGATCAGCAGGGCGTGAGTGATGCCGCGCGGGATCTCCTCGACGTGGTGGGTGACCAGGACGATCGCCGGAGCGTAGTCGTCCTCGCAGAGGTCGCTGAGGGTGTCCACCAGCGCCTCGCGTCCGGCCAGATCCAGGCCGGCGGCAGGCTCGTCCAGCAGCAGCAGTTCCGGGTCGGTCATCAGGGCCCGGGCGATCTGGACCCGTTTGCGTTCGCCCTCGCTGAGCGTCCCGAAGGTGCGGTTCGCCAGGTGAGCGACCCGCAGTTGCGTCATCAACTCCTCGGCACGGATGTAGTCGGCCTCGTCGTAGTCCTCCCGCCAGCGCCCCATCACGGCGTAGGCGGCCGAGATGACGACGTCGACGACCCGTTCCGCCTTCGGGATCCGGTCGGCAAGGGCGGCCGAGGCGACGCCGATCCGGGGCCGGAGTTCGAACACGTCGACCGCGCCGAGGGTCTCGTCCAGGATGGTCGCGGTACCGCGCGTGGGATGGGACTGGGCGGCCACGATCTGCAGCATGGTGGTCTTGCCGGCGCCGTTGGGCCCGATGATCACCCAGCGTTCGTCCTCCTCGACCGTCCACACGATCCCGTCCAGGAGGGTCGCGCCGGAACGCACGATCGACACGTCACGAAGTTCCACCACCGCCATGGGTCAAACCTACCGGTCGGCGAGAGTTGTGCCGGACCAGTTCAGGCGCCGGTGGAGTGCAGGCCACCGTCCACGTGCAGCATCTCGCCGGTGGTCGCAGGGAACCAGTCCGACAGCAGCGCGACCACCGCGCGGGCGGTGGGGTCGAGATCCTTCGGATCCCAGCCGAGCGGAGCGCGCTCGGCCCAGATGTCGTCGAAGGTCTCAGCGCCCGGGATCGCCTTCTTCGCGATCGTCGACAGCGGGCCGGCAGCCACCACGTTGCAGCGGATGCCGTCCGGGCCCAGGTAGCGCGCCAGGTAGCGGGAGGTGCTCTCCAGCGCCGCCTTGGCCACGCCCATCCAGTCGTAGGTGGGCCAGGACTGCCGTGCATCGAAGGTCAGCCCGACCACGGAGCCGCCGGGGCCCATGAGCGGCCGGCAGGCCATGGTGAGGCTGGCCAGGGAGTAGGCCGAGACGTGGATCGCGGTCTTCACGTCCTCGACGGGAGTGGTCAGGAACTTGCCACCCAGGGCGGTCTCCGGGTTGGCGAAGGCGATCGAGTGGACCACCCCGTCCAGATGGCCGGCGTGCTGGCGAACCTGGTCGGCCAGGCCGGCCAGGTGTTCCTCGTTGGTGACGTCCACTTCCAGCAGGACCGGCTCGGGGTCGAGCCGCTTGATGATCCGGCGGGTCAGGCTGAGCGCCCGGCCGAAGTTGGACACCAGGACGGTGGCGCCCTCGCGCTGGGCG
This sequence comes from Propionicimonas sp., assembly GCA_049841235.1. GTDB lineage: Bacteria > Actinomycetota > Actinomycetes > Propionibacteriales > Propionibacteriaceae > Propionicimonas. The sequence goes on from JASGEM010000104.1 coordinate 11,478, forward strand.
ATCTCGGCCACCTTGTAGCCGATCGAGGTGTTCATCGTCACCCCGGCGACCAGGATGTTCTTGCCTTCCAGGATTCCCATGGCCTTCCTCCTCCTCAGTGGCCCATGCCGAGGCCGCCGTCGACCGGGATCACCGCGCCCGAGATGAAGCCCGCCTGGTCCGAGGCCAGGAAGGCGATCGCGGCAGCGACCTCCTCCGGCCGGCCGAGCCGTCCGGCCGGCGTCGTCGCCTTGTACTTCGCGACCAGGTCGTCGGCAAGGACGGCGGTCATGTCGGTCTCGATGAAGCCGGGGGCCACCACGTTGGCGGTCACCCCGCGACTGCCCAGCTCGCGGGTCAGCGAACGAGCCAGCCCGACCAGCGCAGCCTTGGACGAGGCGTAGTTCACCTGCCCGGGCGATCCGTAGAGCCCGACCACCGAGCCGGTGAAGACGATCCGCCCCCAGCGGCCGCGGATCATCGATTTCGCCGCCCGCTTGGCGACCCGGAAGGAGCCGGTCAGGTTGACGTCGAGGACGCCGGCCCAATCCTCTTCGCTCATCCGCAGGATCAGGGTGTCCTTGGTCACCCCGGCGTTGGCCACCAGCACCTCGACCGGGCCGTGGGCGGCCTCGGCCGCGGCGAAACCGGCGTCCACTGCTGCCGGGTCACCGACGTCGCAGGCGATCCCCAGCGCGCCGGCGGGAGCGTCCCCGGCGCGGCTGAAGCTGGCCACCTTGTGGCCGTCGGCGACGAAGCGTTCCACGATGGCGCGTCCGATCCCCCGGTTTCCTCCGGTGACGATGACGCTACGGCTTGCTGTTTCGGTCACGGCCGCAACGCTAGCGGGTCGGCACCGGGTTCTGGTGGTGCGACCACGCCGGACACCGATCATTGCCCGGTCCGGGCTGACCGCCCGGCCTCAGGACGTGACCCACGGAGCTTTCCAGGATCGGCGCGCGTAGGCTGGAAGGGTGGTTCGGCATCGAGGACGCGAAGCGCAGGCGGCGGTCATCACCACCGCCCGGTTCAGCCGTACCCTCGACACCAACGCCCGCCGCACCCGCTATCTGTGGACGATGGCCACCCGCGTGGTCTGCTTCCTGGCCGGAACCGTCACCCCGATGCCCTGGAACCTGCTGCTCTTCCTCGCCGCGGCGGTGCTGCCGGCGCTGGCGGTGATGCTGGCCAATGCCATCGACCTGCGGGCGCAGCCACCGGTGACCCCGCCCACCCCCGCACCCGACCAACCCGAGCTCACAAGCCCGCAGACCCTGCCCGGCCAGGTGGTGGACGACCGGTCATGAGGCTGCTGAACTCGCCGATGGGCACCCCTGCGCCCGGACACCCGCTCTGGCCGCGCTGGGTGGCGCTGGCGATCTTCGTCATCACCCTGGTGGTCGCCTTCGTCAATCTGGGCTACTGGCAACTCGACCGGCTGGAGCAGCGCCGCGAACGCAACGAGGCCGTGGTCGTCCACGAGAACGCGCCGGTGCGGGATTGGTCGGAGGTCTTCGGCCCGCAGATCACCGAGGCCGACCAGTGGCAGCGGGTGCGGGTGACCGGCAGCTTCGACACCGAGCATCAGTTCGTCGTCCGCTACCGCTCCAATGACGGTGAGTCCGGCTACGAGATCCTCACTCCGCTGCAGACCCAGGACGGCCGCCACCTGCTGATCAATCGTGGCTTCGGAGCCCGCGACGGGGAGGACTTCCCCACCACCGCTCCCCCGGCGCCGACCGGCGAGGTGACGATCGTGGGCAACGTCCGCCGCAATGAGCAGGGCCCCGAGCACGCGATGGTCCCGATCGACGGACTGGTACGGCTGGTCAACTCCGATGCCATCTCCCAGGCGCTGCCCTATCCGTTGCTGAACGGCTATGTCGGTCTGCTGGAGATCACCCCGGCGCAGCCGAGCGGCCTGGTGCCGGTGCTGCCGCCGGAACTGAACGAGGGCAACCACTTGTCCTATGCGGTTCAATGGTTCATGTTCAGCGCGATGGCCGCCGTCGGTCTGGTGGTGCTGATCCGATCGGATCTCAAGGCGCGGCGCGTCTCGAAAGGGGAAAAATGAGGGTCTGGGCAGTTGCGGTGGCGGCGGCAGCGGTGCTGCTGGCCGGCTGCACCGCGGTGGTTCCGGCAGGACCGGCGGCGTCGCTGAAGAACACCTCCTGGGTGGTGGCCGAGATCGGCGGCGAGCCGACCCTGGCCGACTTCCAGCCCACCATGGCCTTCGGCGCGGACGACGTGAGCGGCAACGGCAGCTGCAACCAGTACGGCGGGCAGTACACCCTGAACGGGACGGAGATCAGCTTCGGCGAGCTCATGCAGACCGCCATGCTCTGCACCGACAACGGGCGTGATCAGCAGGAGGTCGCCTTCCACCAGGCGCTCGGGACCGTGGTGTCGGTGCGCTTCGCCGGCGAGAGGGTCGAGCTACTTGACGGCGACGGAGCGGTGGCGCTGCTGCTGGCACCGGTGCCGCCGCTGGACCTGGCGGACACCTCCTGGGTGCTCAGCGGCCTGATCGACGGCAACGCCACCTCCAGCCCCGCCGAGGGAGATCCGGTGACGCTGAACTTCACCGCCGACCAGCTCTCCGGCAAGGCCTGCAACACCTTCAACGGCGGCTACACGCTGGAAGGCGACCAGATCACGATCGGTCCCCTGGTGAGCACCAGGATGGCCTGCCTCAGCGAGGAGCTGAGCGCGCAGGAGACCCTTGTGCTCGAGGTGCTGCAGTCCGCCACCACCGTCACGTCCCACTACGGGGTGCTGGCGCTGACCGCACCGGACGGCCGGGGGCTGCAGTTCGCCAAGGCCTGAGATGGGTCTGGAGGCCGCCGCGGGCCTGCTCGCCTGCCCGCACTGCGGTGGCGAGCTCGGGATACAGCGGCCGGTCCGGTGCCCGCGGGGCCACAGCTTCGACGTGGCCCGCCAGGGCTATCTGAACCTGCTGGCCAGCGGCCAGCCCGGCAACGCCGACACGCCGGCCATGCTGGCGGCGCGGGGCCGGGTCCTGGCGTCCGGCGCCTTCGACCCGCTGCTGAACCTGATCGCGCAGCGGGCCCGGGAGGCGCGCCGCATCCTGGAGGTCGGCTCGGGGACGGCGCACTACCTGCGGCGCTGCCTGGGCGACGACCCGCACGCCCGCGGCATCGCCCTTGACGTCTCGGTCGCGGCCGCCAAGCTCGCCGCCCGCGCCGATCCCCGGGTCGCCGCGGTGGTCGCGGACGTCTGGGCTGGCCTGCCAGTGCTCGACCACAGCCTGGACGCCGTGCTGTGCGTCTTCGCGCCGCGCAATCTCACCGAGTTCGCCCGAGTGCTGCAACCCGGTGGACGGCTGCTGGTGCTCACACCGAACCCCGGCCATCTCGCCGCGCTCCGCAAGCGCCACGGCCTGCTCGATATCGAGCCGGAGAAGCAGCAGCGGCTGCTCGCCGCCGCGGCGGAGTTCTTCGATGTCCGGGGAACCTCCCGGCTGCGCGTCCCGGTCGAACTCAGCGCCCAGCTGGCCGGCGACGTGATCGCCATGGGGCCCAACGCCTTCCACTCCCCCGAGCCGCCCACCGAGCCCGTCGGAGACCACCTGGACGCCACACTGCGGATCTTCCAGCCGATTCCCTCCCTGGCTGGGGGACAATGACCAGCGTGACCTGGCCTACTCCCGCGGCAGCGACCCTGCTGCACGATCTCTCCGAGGAACTCCACGCGGTGCTGCCCGAGGCTCTGGGGTTGCGGCGCGACCTGCATCGCCACCCCGATCTGGGCGGCTTCGAGGACCCGACCGCCGAGCGGCTGCGTCAGGCGCTCCCCGGTCTGCCGACGACACCGGCCGCCGGCACCGGCTTTCTCGCCCGGGTCGGCCCGCTGGGTCCGGCGATCGGTCTGCGAGCCGAACTGGACGCGCTTCCGGTCGCGGAGCGGACGGACGTGCCATGGGCGTCGACCAACGGCACGATGCACGCCTGCGGCCACGACGTGCACATGGCTGCGACGTGGGCGCTGCTGCAGGCTGCGCGGCGGCTGCCATCCCTGCCGGTCGGATTACTCGGGGTGTTCCAGCCGCGGGAGGAGATGCAGCCCTCGGGAGCCGCGGAGATCGCCGAATCCGGCCAGTTGGAGCAGCACGATCTGCGCGCGATGATCGGCGTCCACGTGCAGCCGCGGCTCCCATTGGGGGTGGTCAGCGCGAGTTCCGGCGGTGTGAACGCCGCAGCCGACGAGTTCGACATCGTCATCCACGGCGAGCCGGGCCACGGGGCCTACCCGCACATCGCGATCGACCCGATCCCGATCCTGGCCACCATCGTGCTCGGGCTGCAGGAGCTGATCGGGCGCACCATCGACCCGATCCGCCCGGCATTGATCAGCGTGGGCGAGATCAGAGCAGGGGCCTCGCACAACGTGATCCCGGCCAGCGGTTCGCTGCACGGCATCATCCGCACCATGCACGACGAGGATCAGGTGCATCTGCACGACGCCATCCGCCGGCTGGCGAACCACACCGCGCGAGCCCGCGGCGCCCGCGCCGAGGTGCGGATCGTCACCGGTGATCCGGTGCTGGCCAACGACGCCCGGCTGGCACACCTGACCGAGCCCCTGCTGAACGGCTACGGGATGCTGCCCGCCTACGAGCCCTTCCGGTCGCTGGGCGCGGACGATTTCTCGCACTACTCAAGGCTGGCGCCCAGCCTGATGATCTTCGTCGGCACCGGCCATGGCCCGACCAACGGCGGCCGCCACGAGATCGGCCTGCACCACCCCGAGTTCCTGCCTGACGACGAGGCCGTGGCTCAGGCGGCCGCCGCCTATGCCGCGGGCTACGTGGCCGGCGCCCACCTGGTGGGTGCGATCTGACCGTCCACCGTCAGCGCGCCACGCTAGTCGGCGAACGGCGATTCCCGGCGCGACTCACGGCACGGTGAGGAAGTAGCAGGTATCCACCGCCCGTGGCTCGGGCTCCTCGATGTCGCGGATCGGGTAACAGCTGAGCACTCCTTGCGGACCGCCGGCCACCACGGGCGATACCCACTGGTAGTCGCTGCCCGGGAGCGCCGGAACCGACAGCCACTCCTGGGTGTGGGGATCGAACAGATTGCCCGAGATAACGATCCAGCGTCCGGCGATCGCCCCGATCGCCGAACCCAGGCCGCCGTCGGTCAGCATGGGCTCAGGGTGTGACCAGGTACCGTCCACCAGGGTGACGACATTGAGGCCGAACTTGTGGTTGGGCATGAGCTCGCCCTCACTGTCCGGCGGGTAGACGAAGACCGCCGCACCATCGACGCCGTAGGCATCGTGGCTCCCGACCTCCCCCGGCCCGGACGGAGCCAGCCAGCGGCGGGTGGTGGTGTCGAGCACCGCCACCCGATAGTCGGCCGTCAGGGCGCCGAGCTGATGATCGCCGAGCCGGAAGAGCCGGCGCCCCACCGGCAGCTCGGGCAGCTCCACCCACCGGCCGTCCGACAGCAGGAGCAGCCGTGAGCTGCCTTCGTCGGAGAGCACCCTGACCAGTCCGTCCTCGGTGCTCACGAAGTAGTCGAGCTCATCGGAGTCACCGATCTTGCGCCAGCTGTCCGCCGCGGTGTCGTAGGCCCACAGTTCGCCCAGCTCCTCGAAGGTGAAGTGGACGTAGATGGTCTCGCCCACCACATCTGCCGTCATCCGGTACGGGTGGGAAAGGGCGGGCTGCGGCAACTCGGCAATCGGCGTCCACGTCCCACTGGCCGCGTCGAGTCGGAAGCCGTCCTCAAGCTGGATGTCATCGCCTTCCGGGCCGGGACGATGGCCGCCGATCAGGTAGTAGCCACCCCCCGCCGCGACGACCAAGGGCTCGAACCGCGGCTCGGCATCGGGTGGCGGAACCTCGTGCCAGGCCAGCCCGCCGGAACTGGAGGTCGGTGCCCCGGTCGGGTTCGCCGATGAAGCAGTCGGGCGCGGCGGCGCGGCGGGTCCGAGCGTGAGCAACTGGCAGCCGTCCGCGTAGCGTCCGCCACCGAAGGAGTCGTCATCGTAGAGGTAGCCGAAGCAGCTCAGCAGCGAACTCGGCCCGGCGGCGACCACGGGGTCCCAACGGTCCGGCACCGGGGCCTGGGGAACCTTCACCCAGGTCGCGGCCCGGACGTCCAGCAGGTTGCCGTTGGCCTCCACCAGGCCCAGGCCGTCCAGCACCGCAGGCCCGAACTGAGGGTTCAGTCCGCGGAACGACAGGCCGCCCGGAACAACGTCCACCGAGACCTCCCGCCAGGTCCGGCTCTCCAGGTCGTAGATGCCGGGTGTCCGCGTCGAGGAGAACGCCCACAGCGCGCTCGGCCACAGCAGCTTTCCCGCGACCTGTACCAGATCGCCGCCGGTGTAGTCGGAGGTCGGTTCCACGCTGACCCCCGGTATGACGCTGGGTTCGCTCCATTCACCGGTGCCGGGATCGTAGAGGCCGGTGTGCAGTTCCGCGCCCTTGGGGCCGCAGTTGCCGATCACCAGCAGCCGCTCCCCCGCGGCCTGGGTGCTCCAGCCGTTGCAGGCGTCGATCGGCCCGGCCGGCAGCGGTTCCCACGAGTCGGTGGCGGGCTGGTAGGCGTAGTGCGCGGGGTTGCCGTCGTAGGTGTTGAGGGCGAGCAGGGACGGGGTTGCCACCAACCGTCCGTGGGAGGGCGGCGAGGCGAGTTCCCGCCACTGGTCGGTATCGGAGCGGTAGACCCAGAACGAGCCATCGCCGATGCTGCTCTGAACGTAGAACGCGCCCTGGTGGGCAACGCCCTCGGCGAAGCCCCGTCCGATCGGCAACGGAGCCTCCGCGACCATGGTCCACCTGTCGGTCGCGGGATCGTAGGCGGCGCCGTCGCGCAGATTCGGCTCCGGCATGTCGCACATGCTGCCAGGCGGGCAGGGGCCTCCGTCCCAGCCGCCGACAACGTAGAACCGGCCGTCCAGCCAGGTGGTCAGGCTGCCGAAGCGGGGGCTGAGCGGGGACGGAGCAGTGGTCGTCCAGGCCGGCTCGGTCGCGGAGGGTGCGGGGACGCCGGTGATCGGGGAGTCGGCCGGGCGCAGCGCCATCGGGACGATCACCAGCGCGGCCAGCAGGACCGCCGCCACCAGCAGGCCGGTGAACCGCAGCCGTTGCCGCCGCTGGCTGGCGGCACGCAGCGTCGCTGGATCGATCGGACCGATGCCTGCTGCGTGGGCCTCCTGCGCGAACCAGTCGCGCGCCGCCTGCTCGGAACGGTCGTCGGGGAGCTGGTCAGTCATCGTCCCTCCTGGGCAGTCGGGTCCGCAGATCGGCCAGGGCGCGGTGCACCAGCGACCGGGCGGTGGGTTCGGCGCAGCCGAGCTGGCGGGCGATCGCGGCGAACTCCAGGTCCTCGTAGAACCGCAGGATCAGCGCCGCCCGCTGCCGGGGCGGCAGGGTGGCGAACAGGCGTCCGAACAGCTCGGCGTCGGTCCACAGGTTCGCCGGGTCGGGCGCCACGCCGTCCAGTTCGGAGGGGTCTCCGGCTGGACGTTCCCGGTGCCGGCGCCACCGGGTGTTGCGTGAGTTGATGATGCTGCGCTTCACATACGGTTCTGGATCGCCCGCGGCCGCCACCCGCTCCCAGCGCGGATAGAGGTTGGTCAGCGCCTCCTGCACGAGTTCGGCGGCATCGTCGGGATTGCCGGTCAGCAGGTGCGCGAACCGCAGCAGGCCGGGCGACCTCTCCCGCACGAACGACTCGAAGCTCACCCCAGCCATCATCGACCATTCGGTCGCTTCAGCCGCCGGTTTCGCACTCACACTCCAGAACACTCCGGAAGCTCCGGATTCGTTGCATCAGGCCAGCGAGATCAGTTCGGCGTACTCGGGATTCCAGAGATCCTCGATGCCGTCGGGCAGCAGCAGGATCCGGTCGGGGACGAGCGCCTCGACGGCACCTTCGTCGTGGGTGACCAGGATGACCGCGCCGGCGTAGTCGTGGATCGCCTGCAGCACCTCGCGGCGGGAGGCCGGATCGAGGTTGTTGGTGGGTTCGTCCAGCAGCAGGACGTTGGCCGCCGACACCACCAGCATGGCCAGCGCCAGCCGGGTCTTCTCTCCACCCGACAGCACCCGGGCCGGCTTCTCCACGTCGTCGCCGGTGAACAGGAAGGAGCCCAGGATCTTGCGCACCTCGGTCTCGTTCAGGTCGGGCGAGGCGGTCATCATGTTCTCCAGCACCGAGCGGGAGACGTCCAGGGTCTCGTGCTCCTGGGCGTAGTAGCCCAGCCGCAGCCCATGCCCCGGAACCACCTGGCCGGTGTCGGGCGGCTCCAGCCCGGCGAGGATGCGCAGCAGGGTGGTCTTGCCGGCGCCGTTCAGCCCGAGCACCACCACCTTTGAGCCACGGTCGATCGCCAGGTCGACATCGGTGAAGACCTCCAGCGAGCCGTACGACTTCGACAACTCCGACGCGGTGAGCGGCGTCTTTCCGCTGGGCGCCGGCTTCGGCAGCCGGATCTTGGCCACCTTGTCGGCGGCCCGCTGCTCCTCCAGCCCCGCGAGAAGCTTCTCCGCCCGTTTGGCCATGTTCTGGGCGGCCACCGCCTTCGTTGCCTTGGCGCGCATCTTGTCGGCCTGGGCGAGCAGCGCCCCGGCCTTGCGTTCGGCGTTGGCGCGCTCCCGCTTGCGGCGCTTCTCGTCGGTCTCTCGTTGCAGCAGGTAGCGCTTCCAGTCCATCGCGTAGATGTCGAGCTCGGCGCGGTTGGCGTCCAGATGGAAGACCTTGTTGACGGTCGCCTCCAGCAGCCCGGTGTCGTGGGAGATCACGATCATCCCGCCGGAGTAGGTGGACAGGTAGCTGCGCAGCCAGACGATCGAATCGGCGTCCAGGTGGTTGGTGGGCTCGTCCAGCAGCATGGTGTCGGCACCGGAGAACAGGATGCGGGCCAGTTCCACCCGGCGTCGCTGGCCACCTGAGAGCGTCCGCAGCGGCTGGCCGAGCACCCGGTCCGGCAGGCCGAGGTTGGCGGCGATCCGCGCCGCTTCGGCTTCGGCGGGATAGCCCCCGGCAGCGGCCAGTTCGGCTTCGGCGCGGGAGTACGACGTCATCGCCGCCTCCTGCGCCTCGCCGACCTCCTCGGCCATCGCGAGGGTATAGCGGGTGAGCCGCTTGAGGATCTGATCCAGCCCGCGTGCGGAGAGGATCCGATCCTTGGCGAGCTGTTCCAGATCGCCGGTGCGGGGATCCTGCGGCAGATAGCCGAGCTGGCCGGAACGGCTGACCTGACCAGCCGCAGGCAGTCCCTCTCCCGCCAGTATCCGGGTGAGCGTGGTCTTGCCGGCACCGTTGCGTCCGACCAGGCCGATCTTGTCGCCGGCGGCGATCTGGAAGCTCACCGGGGACAGCAACAACCGGGCACCCGCCCGTACCTCGACCTCTCGCGCAACCAGCACAATCAGCTATCTTCCCAGCCCGACCGGTCACACCCCAAACCGGTGGCGGGGTCAGATCAGCGTGCTGCCCGGCGGCGCCTCGATCTTGGCGTCCTGGCGCGGGATGAACAGTTTCTGAATGATCATCAGCAGCGAGGCGGTCACCGGGACGGCGATCAGCGCGCCGAGCAGGCCCAGCAGGGTGCCGCCGACCAGGGCGGAGATGATCACCAGCGAGCCGGGGATCTCCACCTGCTTTGACATCACCCGCGGGGTCATCACGTAGGCCTCGACCTGCATGTAGGCGAAGTAGACCAGCCCGAAGACCAGGCCCACCCACCAGGACTGGAACAGGCAGACGACCAGCGCGATGATCCAGAAGGTGACCGACCCGATCATCGGGATCATCGTGATGAACAGCGCCAGCACGGCCAGCAGGGCCGCGAACCGGACGCCCAGCAGGCTGAGCAGGATGAACGAGAACACGGCGTTGCTGACCGCCAGGATGAACATCCCGGAGATGTAGGCGCCCACCGAGGTGGTGACGTGGTCGGTGATCTCGGCGACCTTGGCCCGCGCGTAGGCGGGAGCCAGCCGGTACATCGCGATCTTCATGCCGCGCAGCGAGGCGATGAAGTACAGCGTCAGGATCAGGATGAACATGCCGCCGGTGATCCCCGACATGATGCCGGAACCGACCGCCAGCGCCCCACCGCCGATCGCTAGCAGGTTGGACGGATTCGACAGGTAGCTGCGGACCTGGTTCAGCGCGTCGGCGACCGCGGTCTCGCTGCCGGTGGCGGCCAGCAGGTTGCGGAACCATTCGGCCTGCTGAATCGACGTGATCCAGCCCGGCACGGACTGCGCGAAGGCGACCACCTGGCTGACCGCCATCGGGATCACGATCGCCAGCAACCCGCCGAACACCACCGCGAAGCCGACGAACACCACGGTGATGCTGAGCCCCCGCGACATCTTGCGCTTCTCCAGCCAGGCGACGAGCGGATCCAGCGCCATCGCCATGAACAGCGCCACGCCGATGTAGATCCAGATCGTCGACAGCGAGGCCGCCATGCTCCCCAGAGCGAGCGCGGCGAGCACGCCCAGGGTGGCGAGCAGACCGAAACTGAACGGCTGACCGAGATGGGCGATCACCCGCTGGAAGGGATTCTGGACCGGCGGAAGCTCGGGGACGATCACCTCCGCTCCATCGGCGGCGAGCACTTCCTCCACCGGATTGTCGACGGGATCCGGCGCCTGGGTGTCAGCATCACGAGTCACGGCGTCATCCTAGGGCCCCTCGCCCTCCGATCCTCAGGTGACCGGGAATCCCATCCACCGCGGCCCCACCCTGGCAACACTTGTTCGGCTAGTCTCGGCAGCATGACGCAGCCGCCCTGGCCGCAGCAGGGCCCGCCGTGGGGCCAGCCCGCCGGCTGGGGCGCCACCAGCCAATACCAGCGGCCACCGGGCCACGTCCCCGGACCGCCACCGCAGTTCACCCCACGGCCACCGGTGCCGCGTGGCGGGGCGCTCCGCGTCCTGCTGCTGGCCATCGCCTTGGTGGTGGTGATCGCGATGGCCGCGCTGACCGTCGCCGGCTTCCTCCTGCGGAACCAGGAGACCTCCGTGCCCGCCCCTGCGCCCCAGCAGCCGGCGCCTTCGGAACCCGGCCCCGCCCCGGAGCCGACCGTCTTCCTCCCGACGCTGGGCCCACCCGGGACGAGTCCGGCGTCGGTGCCGCAGAGGCCGGTCCCCAGCGCCTCCGAGGTGCCATCGGCCACGCCGACGTCCTCACCGACCGCCACCGCACCCCAGCCGATCCCGAGGCCCAGCGGGGTCGGCGGCCCGGAGAAGAAGCCGAAGGAGCTGCCCTTCCCGAACACCGTCGCGCAGGCGAAGAAGTGGACCGACAAGAACGCGCTGTACTCCCAGAAGGTGAAGCTGCCCACCCGCTGCGGGATGCCGCTGATCAAGCCTGCGACAATCAGCAAGGCCAACCTCAAGAAGCACCTGACCCGGGTGGCCGGCTGCCTGACGATGGTCTGGCGCCCCGCGGTGCGTGCGGCCGGCTATTCGATGCCCTATCCGGTCACCACCGTCTTCACCGGCCAGATCACCAGCCCGTGCGGCGACCTCCTGGGCTACAACGCCTACTACTGTTCCGGCAATCAGCGGATCTACTTCGACACCCAGCTGCACGAGATCCTGCCGAAACGGGACTACTCCCTGGATCTGATCATGGCCCACGAATACGGCCACGCCGTGCAGGCCCGGACCGGCATCTTCATCTCGGCCATCGTCCGGATCAATCAGACGTCGAGCCCGGCGAAGGTGAAACAGTACTGGCGGCGGCTCGAACTCCAGGCCGACTGCTTCGCTGGGATCGGGATGAACGCCCTGGCCAGGCACACCGGGATCGACAAGACCGATCGCAAAGGCTTCCAAGACGTCATGAAGGCCATCGCAGACGACACCCTGCTCGGCGAGATCGACCAGCACGGCTCCGCCAAGGCACGGGCCCGCTGGCTGAACCGAGGGCTCGACAGCGCGAAGATCTCGGCCTGCCGCACCTTCACCGCGACCGCCGGCCAGGTGCGTTAGGCCTCCTGCTGCCGGGACGGGCGTCCGCGCTTCGGTAGCGGGCCCGCCTGCTTGGGGCTGCGTCCGGCATTGGCCAGCGCCTGCCGCAACAGCAGTTCGATGTGGGCGTTCACCGAGCGCAGGTCGTCGGCCGCCCAGCGGGCCAACGCCGCATGCACGGCCGGGTCGAGTCGCAGCAGGATCGGCTTGCGTTCGGCCCGGCCGCCGGCTTCGACGGACTCAGCCATCGTGATCTCCGCGGCTCAGGTGTAGAGCGACCCGGTGTTGACGACCGGCGTGGCCTGGGAGGAGCCGCACAGCACGACCAGCAGATTCGACACCATGGCGGCCTTCCGCTCCTCGTCCAGCTGCACCACATCGTCCGCCTCGAGTTGCCGCAGCGCGCTCTCGACCATGCTCACCGCGCCCTCGACGATCTTCTCCCGCGCGGCGATCACCGCGGCCGCCTGCTGCCGCTGCAGCATGGCGTGGGCGATCTCGGGAGCGTAGGCCAGGGTGGAGATCCGGGCCTCGATGACCTCAAGTCCGGCGATCGCGATCCGGGCCGCGACCTCCTCGGCCAGTTCGCGTGCCACTACATCAGTAGAGCCGCGCAGCGACTCCTCACCCGGGCCCGCATTGTCGTAGGGATGGGTGGAGGCGATGTGCCGCAATGCCGCCTCGGATTGCACCTCGACGAACTCGGTGAAGTTGTCCACCGCGAAGACCGCCTTCGCAGTGTCGGCCACCTGCCACACGATGATGGCGGCGATGTTGACCGGGTTGCCGTCCGCGTCGTTGACCTTGAGTTCGCTGGTCTCGAAGTTCCGCACCCGCACCGAGACCTTCTTGCCGGTGGAGAACGGCACCACCATCTTCAGCCCCGGGCTGCGGATGGTGCCGGTGTAGCGGCCGAAGAACTGCAGCACCCGGGTCTGACCGGGCGACACGATCGTGATGGACGCCGCCGGCACGACCCCCAGCACGATCGCCACGACGCCTGCGATCGCGAAGGGCGCCCCGTTGCCACCCGCGTCGTCGGTGATCCCGGCGAGGACGAAGCCCCAGACCGCCAGGCCGATCAGGAGCACCGCAGCGAACAGCGCCAGGAAGCCGTTGACCGACCAGGCGCGATGCTCGTCGATCTCGACCCTGGCCCCGGCATGCCCCACCGGCACTCCGGCGGGCTCACCGCCCACGGTCTCCTGCACATCCTCGACCGGACGGAAGTTCTGATCGGACATGACCATCACCCTCTCTTAATCTGATATCTAATTGATATCAGATTAACCGATGGGGGGTCAACCAACATCAGCCACTCGGGCGGAGTGCCCGGGGGGTCTCCGGTGCGGCCGAACGGCCGTCCGCTCAGAGGTTGTAGCCGATCGCGCGGAGCTGCTCGCGGCCTTCCTCGGTGATGTTGTCCAGGGTCCATGGCGGCAGCCACACCCAGTTGATCGTGACGCCGCTCACCAGGCCCTCGAGGGCCAGGTTGGTGTCGTACTCCAGCCGGTCGGTCAGCGGGCAGGTGGGCGAGGTCAGCGTCATGTCGATGGTGGCATGGTTGTCGTCGTCGATGTGGACGCCGTACACCAGGCCCAGATCGACCACGTTGACCATCAGTTCGGGATCGACCACATCCAGCATCGCGTCCAGCACCTCGGCTTCGGTGGGGCGGGGCCGCCCGACCTCGTCGGGAAAGGTGTCCTGAACCAGATCGGAGGGACGGGGTTGCTCACTCATCGCTACTCTCCTTCAGCAAGGTACTGGTGGCCGACTGCGCGACCGCGTCCTTGAACGCCGACCAGCCCAGCAGGGCGCACTTGACCCGGGCCGGGAACTTCGCCACCCCGGCGAAGGCCACGGCGTCCTCCAGGGTGTCCTCGTCGGGTTCGGTCTCACCGCGGCTGTGCATCAGTTCGGTGAACTCCTCGTGCAGGGCCAGCGCCTCGGTGACCGAGCGTCCGATCACCAGATCGGTCATCACCGAGGTGGACGCCTGGGAGATCGAGCAGCCGACCCCCTCGTAGGAGACGTCGGCAACCTGCTGACCGTCGAGCCGCACCCGCAGCGTGACCTCGTCCCCACAGCTGGGGTTGACGTGATGCACCTGGGCGCCGAAGGGCTCGCGCAGGCCGCTGTGATGCTTCTCTCGGTAGTGCTCCAGGATGATCTCCTGGTACATCGCCTCAACGCTCATCGATGCCCCTCGAAACTGTGTCCTTCAAAGAAGTCGCGGACGTACACCAGCCCATCGGCCAGGGCATCGATCTCGGCCGGCAGGGTGTACAGGTAGACCGAGGCCCGGGTGGACGACTGGATACCAAGTCTGTCATGCAACGGACGGGCGCAGTGGTGGCCACCGCGCACCGCCACGCCCCGGCTGTCCAGCAACTGCATGATGTCGTGGGGGTGGATCTCCAGGCCGTCGCGGGTGGCCAGCGTGAACGCCACGGCGCCACCCCGGTCGACCGCTTCGGCCGGCCCCAGGATGCGCACGCCCTCGATCTCGGCCAGGCGGGCCAGCAGGAGGCCGGTCAACTCGTGTTCGTGCGCGGCGATCGCGTCCATCCCGACGCCTCGCAGGTACCGCACGGCGGCCCCCAGTCCGACCGCCTGGGCGATCGGCGGGGTGCCGGCCTCGAAACGGTGCGGCGGCGGCGCATAGGTGGAGCCCCGCATGGTGACGACCTCGATCATCTCGCCGCCACCGAGGAAGGGGGGCAGCCAGGCCAGCAGGTCGTAGCGGCCCCACAACACGCCGATGCCGGTCGGGCCGAGCAGCTTGTGGCCGGTGAAGGCAATCAGGTCGGCGCCGAGTTCGGCCACCCGGGTGGGCAGTTGCGGGACGCCCTGGGAGGCGTCCAGCACCATCGTGGCACCGACGGCATGGGCCTGCGCAGCGATCCGGGCGACCGGATTGACCGTGCCCAGCACGTTGGAGACCCAGGTGAGCGCGACGATCGCCGTCCGGTCGTTGATCAGGTTCTCGGCGGCCGCGCGCTCCACATCCAGTCGGCCCTCGGCGGTGATCTCGAACCAGCGCAGGGTCGCGCCAGTGCGTTCGGCGAGCATCTGCCAGGGCACCAGGTTGGAGTGGTGCTCCATCACCGAGACCACGATCTCGTCCCCCGGGCCGATCCGGGCGCCCAGGCTGTGGGCCGCCAGGTTCAGCGCCTCCGAGGCATTCTTGGTGAAGACCACCTCGTCGGGACGCGCCGCGCCGATGAAGCCGGCGATCGCTGCCCTGGCGTCCTCGAAGCTCTCGGTGGCCTCCGCGCCCAATTGGTGCATCGCCCGGGCCACGTTGGCGTTGTGGGCCAGGTAGTGGGCCTCGATGGCCTCCACGACCTGGCGCGGCTTCTGCGAGGTGTTCGCCGAATCCAGGTAGGCCAGCGGGTGGCCGTTTACCTCACGGCTCAGGATCGGGAAGTCCTCCCGAAGGGCCGCCACGTCATAGCCGGTGGCAGCCCTCACGCGAGGTTCGTCAGGCATCAGCCTTCACGGCCTTGACGAACCGGTCGTAGCCCTCGATCTCCAGGCTGTCGGCGAGCTCCGGCCCGCCCTCCTCGGCGATCCGGCCGTCAACGAAGACGTGGACGAAGTCGGGCTTGATGTAGTTCAGGATCCGCGTGTAGTGGGTGATCAGCAGCAGACCGCGGTCGCCCTGGGAGGTGTAGCGGTTCACTCCCTCGGAGACGATCCGCAGGGCGTCGATGTCGAGGCCGGAGTCGGTCTCGTCAAGCACCGCGAACTTGGGGTTCAGCAGTTCCAGCTGGGCGATCTCGTTGCGCTTCTTCTCGCCGCCGGAGAAGCCCTCGTTCAGCGAGCGGCCGGCGAAGGAGCCGTCCAGCCCGACCTGCTCCAGCGCCACCTTGACGTCCTTGACCCAGGTGCGCACCTTCGGCGCCTCGCCGGACAGGGCCGTCTTCGCGGTCCGCAGGAAGTTGGCCACCGAGACGCCCGGCACCTCGATCGGGTATTGCATGGCGAGGAAGAGACCCGCCTTGGCACGCTCGTCCACGGTCAGCTCGGTCAGCTCGACGCCGTCCAGGGTGACCGACCCTTGCGTGATCCGATACTTCGGATGGCCGGCGATCGAGTAGGCCAGCGTGGACTTGCCGGAACCGTTGGGCCCCATGATCGCGTGCACCTCGCCGCTGCGGACGGTGAGGTCGACGCCCTTGAGGATGGCCTTGGGGCCGCTCTCGGTGTCAACCTCGACGTGGAGGCCGCTGATACGGAGTTCTGACATGTGGTTACTGCTCCTGGATGTCGATCGGATGGTCAGGGTCGATGTAGAGGTCGTCGCCGTCCACCCGTACCGGGTAGACCGGGACCGGGGTGGTGGCGGGGAGTTCCAGCGGGAGGCCGGTGTGCAGGTCGAAGCGCGAGCCGTGCATGTAGCACTCGAGCGTGGAGCCGTCGACCTCGCCTTCGCTGAGCGGCACCTCGCCGTGCGAGCACACGTCGCGGATCGCGAAGAAGCCCTCGGCGGTGTTCACCACGGCGATGTCGGCGTCGCCACCGAGATCGACACCGATCACGCCGCCGACCGGGATCTCCAGGGTCGAACAGGCACGGACGAAGGTCACAGCGCGGCTCCGACGGCCTTGGTGGTCTCGACCGCAGCGGGCGCGCCGACGATGATCTCCAGCTCCTTCTCCACCGCGTCCATCAGCCGGGCCTCGACGTCGGGGACGCCGATCCGCCGGACGATGTCCGCGAAGAAGCCGTGCACCACCAGGCGGCGGGCCTCGTCCTCCGGGATCCCGCGGGAGCGGAGGTAGAACAGCTGCTCGTCGTCGAACCGGCCGGTGGTCGAGGAGTGCCCGGCGCCCTCGATCTCGCCGGTCTCGATCTCCAGGTTCGGCACCGAGTCGGCGCGACAGCCGTCGGTGAGCACCAGGTTCTTGTTCGACTCGTAGGTGGAGATACCCTCGGCGACCTTGCGGATCAGCACGTCGCCGATCCACACCGCACGCGCTCCCTCACCCTGCAGGGCACCGCGGTAGTCGACGTTGCTGTGGGTGTGCGGCGCGTTGTGGTCGACGAAGAGCCGGTGCTCGATGTGCTGGCCGGCGTCCACGAAGTAGAGGCCGAACTGCTCCAGGGAGCCGCCCGGGCCGGCGTACTTTGCGGTCTCGGCGAGCCGGACCACCTTGCCGCCCATGCTCACCGTCACGGTGCGCACCTGCGCGTCGCGTCCGACCAGCACGTTGTGGTGGCCGCCGTGGACGGCATCCGGCTCCCAGTCCTGGATCGACACGAAGTTGACCTGGGCTCCGTCGCCGACCAGGACGTCCACCTTGGCCGCGTAGCTGGCCGTGCCCTCGTGCCGCAGCAGGATGGTCGCCTTGGCGTGGGCGCCCACCTTGAAGACCAGATGGCCCCAGACGTGACGGCCGGTACCGGTCAGGGTGATGCCGACGGGTTCGGCCAGCTCGACGCCCGCCGGGATCTCGACCAGCTGCGCACCGCCGGAGTGGGCCGCGGCCAGGGCGGACACCCGGTCCACCGGCGCCTCGGCGATCATCAGCCGGGCCTCGGCGGAGCTGATCGCCCGGCTGACGACCCCCTGCGGGTAGGACTCGGCCCACTCCAGGCAGGCATCGCTGGGCTCATCGGTCAGCAGCGGCTTGAGCGCACGCAGCGGGCTGAACCGCCAGATCTCCTCCTGCCCCTTCGGGTAGGGGTGGTCGTCGATCTCGAACGAGGGGGTCGGGTGGAGGTGGCTCTCAAGGGCCTCCACGGCCTCCATCACGGGTGCGGCCATCAGCCGACGGCTCCTTCCATCTGCAGTTCGATCAATCGGTTGAGTTCCAGGGCGTACTCCATCGGCAACTCCCGGGCGATCGGCTCCACGAAGCCGCGCACGATCATCGCCATCGCCTCATCCTCGCCCATGCCGCGCTGCATCAGGTAGAACAGCTGGTCATCGCTCACCTTGGAGACGGTTGCCTCGTGGGCGAGCGACACGTCGTCCTCGCGGACGTCCACGTAGGGGTAGGTGTCGGAGCGGCTGATCGTGTCGACCAGCAGCGCGTCGCACTTCACCGAGGAGGCCGAGTGGTGCGCCCCCTCCTGCACCTGCAGCAGGCCGCGGTAGGAGGAGCGTCCGCCGCTGCGGGCCACCGACTTGGAGATGATGGACGAGGAGGTGTGCGGCGCGCAGTGCACCATCTTCGAGCCCGCGTCCTGGTGCTGCCCCTCGCCCGCGAAGGCGATCGACAGGGTCTCGCCACGGGAGTGCTCGCCCATCAGGTAGACCGCCGGGTACTTCATCGTGACCTTGGAGCCGATGTTTCCGTCGATCCACTCCATGGTCGCACCCTCCTCGCAGGTGGCGCGCTTGGTGACGAGGTTGTAGACATTCGTCGACCAGTTCTGGATGGTGGTGTACCGCACCCGGGCGTTCTTCTTCACGATGATCTCGACGACCGCGGAATGCAGGGAGTCGGAGGAGTAGATCGGCGCGGTGCAGCCCTCGACGTAGTGGACGTAGGAACCCTCGTCGGCGATAATCAGCGTCCGCTCGAACTGGCCCATGTTCTCGGTGTTGATCCGGAAGTAGGCCTGCAGCGGGATGCTGACGTGGACGCCCTTGGGGACGTAGACGAAGGAGCCGCCCGACCAGACCGCGGAGTTCAGCGCGGCGAACTTGTTGTCGCCGACCGGGATCACCGAGCCGAAGTACTCCTGAAAGATCTCGGGGTACTCCTTCAGGCCGGTGTCGGTGTCGAGGAAGATGACGCCCTGGCGCTCCAGCTCCTCGTTGATCTTGTGGTAGACCACCTCCGACTCGTACTGCGCGGCCACGCCGGCCACCAGGCGCATCTTCTCCGCCTCGGGGATGCCGAGCCGGTCATAGGTGCGCTTGATGTCGTCGGGCAGATCCTCCCAGGTGTTGGCCTGCTTCTCGGTGGAGCGGACGAAGTACTTGATCGACTCGAAGTCGATGCCGCCCAGATCGGCGCCCCAACTGGGCATCGGCTTGCGATCGAACAGCCGCAGCGCCTTCAGCCGGGTCTGCAGCATCCATTCCGGCTCGCTCTTCAGCGCCGAGATGTTGCGCACCACGTCCTCGTTGAGGCCCCGCTTGGCGTTGGCGCCCGCGGTGTCGTCGTCCTTCCAGCCGTACTGGTACTGGCCGAGCGCCTGCAGGTGCTCTTCCTGGGTGGCTCCAAGACCGGGTGCGGCAGGAGTGGTCGCAGTCATCGAGTAGGCCTTCCTTCGGTTGTCTCGTCGTCTCGCACCACCGGGTGCGGGACATGCGTGGTGCACACGCCGTCGCCGTGGGCGATAGTCGCCAGCCGCTGCACGTGGGAATCCAGCATCCGCGCGAAGGCTCGGGTCTCGGCCTCGCACAGTTCCGGGAACTCTGCCGCCACATGGGCGACCGGGCAATGGTACTGGCAGAGCTGGACGCCGCTGCGCACCGGCTGCAGGGAGGCCACGAACCCCCTTGCGGTCAACGCATCCACTAACGCTTCGGCAGGGGTCGGGTATTCCCCCTGCACGTGCTCGAACCGCTGCTCGATCGACTCGACCACACCGGTCGCGAACTCGTTGATCGCATCGTCCCCGGCCACCCGGCGCAGGAAGTCGAGGGCCTGGATCGCCAGCTCGTCGTAGGCCTGATAGAACTCGGCGCGTCCGGCGTCGGTCAGGGCGAACACCCGGGCTGGACGGCCGCGGCCACGCGGGCCGTAGACCCGCTGCTGGCGGGAGGTGAGATGGCCCAGGTTGATCAGCACCGTGAGGTGGCGCCGGACGGCGGCCGGCGTCAGGCTCAGCCGCTTGGCGAGGTCGTTGGCGGTGGAGGGCCCGTACTGCAGGATGCTGCGGGAGACCCTCGAGCGCGTGGAGGCATCGGTTTCCAGCTGGGCAGGGTCCACGGACTCCTCCACCAGCGGCGACACGTCATGGCTCGTTTTCACAACACCATTGTTCTCCATTTCCCTTGAAGCCTCAACCGCAACCCCTCCAGAACGGAACCTTCGGGCAACAACCTGAAATGAGTGTGACAACTACGACGCAGCGTCGTAGGGTGAGCCCCGATGGTTATTTTGCGTGACTAGGCCATCGACCCATCTGAGGCATATTCCAGAAGGACGTCATCGTGACACCCGAACCGAGAGTTCCCTTGCCTGCCCGCCCGGGCAGGCGAAACCTGGCACGAGCAGCCCGCTTCGGGTTGCTCGGCCTGGCGGCAATGGCGCTGACCGCTTGTACGGCGGGAAGTGGCGAGCCGACCCACACCGAACACACCAGCGAGTTCGATCTGCCGTTGCCCGATCTGGCCGGGGCCAAGTTCCTCGGCGGCGCGATCGACGGCCGCGGACTGCTGCTGATCGGTCTGCTGATCTGCTTCGGAGGCTTCGCCTTCGGCCTGGTCAGCTACATGAAGCTGAAGAACCTCCCCGTCCACAAGGCGATGCGCGAGGTCTCCGAGCTGATCTACGAGACCTGCAAGGCCTACCTGCTGCAGCAGGGCAAATTCCTGTTGCTGCTGTTCGCCTTCATCGGCGCGGTGATCTTCGTCTACTTCGGCTTCCTGAACACCACCGGTGGCTGGGGTCGGGTCGGATTGGTCCTGCTGTTCGCGATCATCGGCATGGCCGGTTCCTACGGCATCGCCTGGTACGGCATCCGGTTGAACACCTTCGCCAACTCCCGTACCGCGTTCGCCTCGCTGCGGGGCAAGCCGTTCGACGTCTACAACATCCCGATGCGCTCGGGCATGAGCGTCGGCATGGTGCTGATCAGCACCGAGTTGATCCTGATGCTGGCCATCATGCTGTTCCTGCCCGCCGAGATCGCCACCGCCTGCTTCCTGGGCTTCGCCATCGGCGAATCGCTGGGCGCTTCGGCACTGCGGATCGCCGGCGGTATCTTCACCAAGATCGCCGACATCGGCTCCGACCTGATGAAGATCGTCTTCAAGATCGGTGAGGACGATCCTCGCAACCCCGGCACCATCGCCGACTGCACCGGCGACAACGCCGGCGACTCGGTCGGCCCGTCGGCCGACGGTTTCGAGACCTACGGCGTCACCGGCGTCGCGCTGATCACGTTCATTCTGCTCGGCATCCCGAACGTGGAACTGCAGGCGCACTTCCTGGTCTGGATCTTCTTCATCCGCGCGATCATGCTGGTCGCCTCGGCGGTGTCCTACTTCGGCAATGCCGCCTGGGCCAAGGCCAGGTACGGCGATGCCGACGAGATGGAGTTCGAGACTCCGCTCACCTCGCTGGTGTGGATCACCTCGATCGTCTCGATCGCGCTCACCTTCGCCATGTCGGCGCTGCTGATCTCGGACATCGAGGGCTACCCGAACCTGTGGTGGCAGCTGTCGCTGATCATCAGCTTCGGCACCCTGGCCGGCGCGATCATCCCCGAACTGGTGAAGGTCTTCACCGGGGTCAAGGCCAAGCACACCGAAGAGGTCGTCAAGTCGGCCAAGGAGGGTGGCGCCTCGCTCGACATCCTCTCCGGCCTGGTGGCGGGCAACTTCTCCGCCTACTGGCTGGGCATGGCCATCGTCGCCCTGATGGCCGGCGCCTTCGGCGTCTCCACCATGATCGACGCGATCGACCCGGCGGATCCGACCGCCGGCGGCATCATGCTGGTTCCCGGCATCTTCGCCCTCGGCCTGGTCGCCTTCGGCTTCCTGGGCATGGGCCCGGTCACGATCGCGGTCGACTCCTACGGCCCGGTCACCGACAATGCCCAGTCCGTCTACGAGTTGTCGCAGATCGAGCAGATCCCCGGCATCGAGCAGGAACTCCAGAAGGACTACGGCATCACGCCCAACTTCGAGCGGGCCAAGTATCTGCTCGAGGCCAATGACGGCGCCGGCAACACCTTCAAGGCCACCGCCAAGCCAGTGCTGATCGGCACCGCCGCGGTGGGCGCGACCACGATGATCTTCGCGATCCTGATGAACCTCACCGGCAGGCTCACCCACGACATCGACAAGCTGTCGCTGCTGCACGTGCCCTTCCTGCTCGGCCTGCTCGTCGGCGGCGCGGTGATCTACTGGTTCACCGGCGCCTCGACCCAGGCGGTCACCACCGGCTCCTTCCGGGCGGTGGAGTTCATCAAGCAGAACATCAACCTGGAGTCCTCGGAGAAGGCTTCGGTGAAGGATTCGCGCAAGGTCGTGGAGATCTGCACCCAGTACGCCCAGAAGGGGATGTTCAACATCTTCCTGGGGATCTTCTTCGCCACCTTGGCCTTCGCCTTCGTGGAGCCGTTCTTCTTCATCGGCTACCTGATCTCGATCGCCATCTTCGGGCTCTACCAGGCCATCTTCATGGCCAACGCCGGTGGCGCCTGGGACAACGCGAAGAAGATCGTCGAGGTCGACCTGCAGGCCAAGGGCACCGACCTGCACGACGCCTCGATCGTCGGCGACACCGTCGGCGACCCGTTCAAGGACACCAGTTCGGTGGCGCTGAACCCGGTGATCAAGTTCACCACCCTGTTCGGGATGCTGGCCGTCGAGCTTCGGTTCGGGTTCTCCGACGCGGTGAATGTGGTACTCGCCGTGATCTTCGGACTGGTCAGCGTCTACATGGTGTGGCGTTCCTTCTACGCCATGCGAATCGACCAGCCCATGCTGACCAAGGACGATTTCGTGGCTCTGGACACCAACCCAGGCCCCGAACTCGCCCCCACTGTCGAGGACGCGATCGCATCCCCCCGCGACTAGCGCACCTCTTCAAACGGCCGGCTCCCATTCCCCCCGGGAGCCGGCCGTTCGGCTTTCTGCGGGTGTCCCGGGCCGTTAGGGTGATCAGGTGGCCGGATCGACAGCATTGACGCTTCGCGGGCTGACGGTACGGCTGGGCGACCGGCAGGTGCTGGACGGGCTCAGTCTGAGCGCGTCCGCGGGCCAGATCACCGCGGTGCTGGGGCCGAACGGGGCCGGCAAGACCACCATGATCCGCTGCTGCACCGGCCTGCTGAGGTCCAGCGGCGGATCGATCGACGTGCTGGGAAGCCCGGCAGGCGCACCCGGCGCCAACGATCAGGTCGGGCTGATGCCCCAGTCGACCGGCGCCTGGTCGGGGGTCCGGCCCCGGGAGCTGCTGCGCTACCTCGCCAGCCTGTACGCCGACCCGCTGCCAGCGGCCGGACTGATCGACCAGTTGGGCATCGGCGGCTTCGCCGGCACCCCCTACCGCCGGCTCTCGGGCGGACAGCAACAGCTGGTCAACCTGGCCGGCGCGATCGTGGGACGTCCCCGGCTGGTCTTCCTGGACGAACCCACCGCCGGCCTCGACCCCCACGCCCGCCGGTCGGTCTGGCAGCTCATCCGGCAACTGCGCGACGCCGGGGTGGCAGTCGTCCTGACCACCCACGACATGGACGAGGCGGAGCAACTGGCCGACCGGGTCTTCCTCCTGGATGCCGGCCGGCTGGTGACCGAAGGCACCGTCGCCGAACTGACCGCCGACGGCAGTCTGGAGCAGCTCTTCCTCTCGCTCACCAATCCACAGGGGGCGTCATGACCGCGCTGGATCTCTCCCCCGCGGCGGGGACCGCGCCGCGCACCCGGCGCATCCTGCGGCACGCCGCGATGGAGGCGCGCCTGGTCGCCCGAAACGGGGAGCAGTTGCTGCTGGCCCTGGTGATCCCGATCGGCCTGCTGATCGGCCACGCCGTGGTCGGGCCCCGGTTCGGCATCGAGCGGGAGCCCTTCGCGGCCTCGGTACTCGCCCTCGGGCTGTGGTCCACCGGCTTCACCTCGCTGGCGGTGGCGACCGCCTTCGAGCGCCGCTACGGCGTGCTGGAGAGGCTCGCCGCCACACCGCTGCGCCGGGTCGACCTGATCGCCGGCAAGGCGGCCGCCTTCGCGGGCCTGGCCCTGACCCAGACCGCGGTGCTCGTGATCGTCGCGCTGGCCTCCGGCTGGGCGCCGCGTCCGACCCTGGCGCAGACCCTGATCACCAGCGTCGCGACCTTGCTGGCGCTGATCGCCTTCGCCGCCCTGGCGCTGGTGCTGGCCGGCATCGCCAGCGCCGAACTCACCCTGGCGGTGGCGAACCTGATCTATCTGGCAGGCGCCGCGCTTGGCCTGATGGTCCCCCCGGCAGGCTTCCCCTCCTGGGCTCAGCCGGTGCTGGGCCTGCTGCCCACCACGGCGCTGGGCGAGACGCTGCGCACCTGGGCCAGCGGCGGGACGGACCCGCTGCCGCTGGCCGTCCTGACGGTCTGGGTCGCGATGGGGCTGTGGCTGGCCCGGAAGGTGTTCCGATGGACCTCCTGAAATCACCGGTGGCGATGCGGAGCTGGGCGGTGGCTTCGCTGGTGGGGAACATGACCCTGATCATCACCGGCGGGCTGGTCCGGGTGACCGGTTCCGGACTGGGTTGCAGCACCTGGCCGCAGTGCGAGCCGGGCTCCTACATCCCGCATCCCGAGGCGGGCGCGCACGCCATCGTCGAGTTCGGCAATCGCCTGCTCACCTTTGCCCTGATCCTGCTGGCGGTGGGCACCTTCCTGGCCGCCTGGTACGCCCGCGACGACGCCGGACGGCCGCGGCGCGATCTGCGGCTGCTTGCCTTCGTCGCGGCGATCGGCGTCCCGATCCAGGCCGTGATCGGTGGCTTCTCGGTGCTGACCAACCTGAACCCGTGGGTCGTGTCACTCCACCTGCTCGCCTCCATCGCCATGGTCGTGGTGTGCGTCGCGCTGATCCATCGTGCCCGCCCGATCAGCCCGGCGGTGGTCCCCAAGCGGGTGGCCTGGCTCTCCCGGGCGGTCTTCGGGCTCGGCATGCTCGCGATCGTGCTGGGCACCGTGGTCACCGGCTCGGGTCCCAACAGCGGCGACGGGGGCGCCGAACGCAGCGGGCTCTCCCCCGAACTCACCGCCCGGATCCATTCGATCAGCGTGTGGCTGACCCTGCTGGCCCTGGCCGGCCTGCTCTTCGGTGCACGTCGGATCAGCGTGGTGTGGCGGGCGGGGATCGTCGTCGCCGTGATCTCGGTGCTGCAGGGCGTGGTCGGCTATGTCCAGTACTTCATGGGCAACCCCCCTGCCCTGGTCGCGATCCATATGGTCGGCACCGCCCTGTTCACGGCCGCCGTGGCCCATCTCTGGCTGATCAGCCGGCATTGACCTCGGCCTCTAGGGTGTGCCCATGGTTCACGAGTTCACCAGCGGAGCCGGTAGCTTCTTCGGCGGGTTCGGCATGTGGCGCCGCCGCCCGAAGTTGATGGCGCTGGCCCTGCTGCCAGCGCTGGGGGTCCTACTGGTCATGGTGGGGCTGCTGAGCTGGCTGGGCAGCTGGCTGGTCGGGCTGATCCCCGGGTGGACCGGCTTCGCCGATGCCTGGCCCGGCTGGGCCGCCGGGCTGCTCCGGTTCGCCATGGCCTCCGGGATCACGCTCGCGCTCGCCCTGGTGCTGATCGTCAGCTACACCTCGATCACGCTTGCGGTGGGCGACCCGCTCTACGCCCGCATCTCCCTCGCCACCGAGGAACTGCTGGGCGGACCGGTGCCGGATCACTCCGTGGGCTGGCGTACCTGGCTGAGCGACGCCCTGCGCCTGGCGCTGCACGGTCTGGTGGGCGGCCTGCTGGTCGGGCTGATCGGGCTGGTGCCCGGGATCGGGACGGTGGTCGCGGCGATCGGCGGTTTCGGGCTGTCGAGTTGGCTGCTGGCCACAGGGCTGACCGCCGGCGCCCTGGAACGTCGCGGCTTCGACCGCAATGCCCGCGCCCGGCTCCGGCGTTCCCGTCCGTGGCGCGTCCTCGGCTTCGGTGTGGTGGCCCAGGCCCTGTTCCTGATCCCCGGCGGCGCGGTCCTCATGATGCCCACGGCCTCCTCGGGAGCCACCCGGCTGGCACGGTCGCTGGTCGGTGAGCCTTCGCACTGAGTCCCAGTCGTCCGACGGGCCGGCGCTGCTGCTCATTCCTCCCACTTTCCGTGGGGTCGGCGAGACGCGAGAATGACCTAAACCGGCAGATCGCGGCCACCCTCGGCGGGCGTCCAGGTTGCCTCGCGATCGCCCCATTCGATGCGAGGTGGCGTCATGGCCGAGGACGACGTGGTGGCGGGCACCGGAGTGCTGCTGGCGAAGATCCGGGCGACGCAGCAGCTGGCGGCGGCGAGGATCGACATCGAGCCCTTGCGCGAGCCGGTGGAGGGGGCGCGACGAGCCGGTCTTGCCCTGGACGGCAGCCCCCAGTGGTTCCGCGTGCCGTCCGAACCGGCGGCGAGCCCGTGG